>NZ_JBMKGW010000002.1:0-685747 GCF_049237125.1 Enterobacter cloacae complex sp. GYL001
TGACCCCATGCCGAACTCAGAAGTGAAACGCCGTAGCGCCGATGGTAGTGTGGGGTCTCCCCATGTGAGAGTAGGGAACTGCCAGGCATCAAATTTAGCGTGCTGATATGGCTCAGTTGGTAGAGCGCACCCTTGGTAAGGGTGAGGTCCCCAGTTCGACTCTGGGTATCAGCACCACTTTATACTTAGGTTAAAGTTCGGCAAGAAGTAAACGAATTTGTCTGGCGGCTTTAGCGCGGTGGTCCCACCTGACCCCATGCCGAACTCAGAAGTGAAACGCCGTAGCGCCGATGGTAGTGTGGGGTCTCCCCATGTGAGAGTAGGGAACTGCCAGACATCAAACAAGTGAAGAGGCCATCCGAAAGGATGGCCTTTTTGCGTTATCGCTCCAGCCAAACCAATTCCCTCATTCGATATTCCTGCTGTCGCCATTAATACCTTACGGACGTATTAAAGCGTTTTACCCTACTGAAACTGAAGTTGTGGAATGCATTATGCTGGCTCGCAGCAGCGTTAAATCAATTAAATGTTATGTACAGGTATGGGGTATAGCGGGGAGTAAGGTAGCGTATTGAATTTAATTAATATCTGATGCTATTCGTGATGAGGAATATACGTTCCTTATATCAGGGAAAAATAAAAGCGCGGCGATGGCCGCGCTTTTAGAATCCTTATTTAGTCAGGGCGACAATACCGAGTGTCAGGCCAGCGATTGCCGCGGCGCCACCAGCAATCGCACCTGCTGTTTCCCAGTTATCCTGGGTAGTGCCCTTCATACAGGTATTGGTGTGAACCAGTCGCCCCTGATCGTCGTATACCGGTACACATGGAGAGTCGTGCGCGCAACCAGCAAGCAGCGCAGCGAGAAGTGCAACGGAAAGGAATCTTTTCATGATGTTACCTCAATATGATCGCTTATTCGCTAAAGAGCCGATACAGCAATTAACGAACTGATGCTTATTTTACCACCGCACTAATACCATGCAGCACGGGGAATAATCTCAATTTGTGTGGATTGTAAAAATTATGAAGAAAAAAGCGCGGGCACTGATTATTAATGGAGGAAATGTGAAGAGGGGAAGTGTTTTTACATTGTTTTAGGAAATAAAAAAGGCACCAGAGGTGCCTTTATGGTTTTCATTAATCCTTGTGCTTTGTAAACCGTCTCCGGACAACCACAAAGAAAACAGGAACAAAGAAAATGGCCAACAGGGTGGCTGACAGCATCCCGCCCATCACGCCCGTCCCGACCGCATTTTGTGCCCCACTACCAGCACCGCTGCTGATGACCAGAGGCATAACACCAAGGATGAATGCCAGGGAAGTCATCAGGATAGGACGCAGACGCATACGCGAGGCTTCAAGCGTGGCTTCGATAATCCCTTTGCCTTCTTTATCCATGAGATCCTTGGCGAACTCAACGATCAGTATGGCGTTCTTGGCTGATAAACCAATTGTCGTAAGCAGACCAACCTGGAAGTAAACGTCATTGTTCAGCCCTCGCATTGATGCAGCCAGAAGCGCGCCGATCACCCCCAGCGGCACAACCAGCATGACCGAGAAGGGAATTGACCAACTTTCATAGAGGGCCGCCAGACACAGGAACACCACAATCAGTGAGATGGCGTACAGCGCCGGAGCCTGATTCCCGGAAAGTCGTTCCTGATAAGACATCCCCGTCCAGTCGTAGCCGATGCCGGAAGGCAGTTTTGACGCAAGGCTTTCCATCAACGCCATTGCCTCACCGGTACTTTTGCCAGGGGCAGACTCACCGAGGATCTCCATTGATGGCATCCCATTGTAACGTTCCAGACGCGGTGAACCGTACACCCAGTGAGAGCTGCTAAAGGCAGAGAAAGGCACCATTTTGCCGTTAGCGCTACGCACATACAGGCCGTTAATGTCTCCGGGTAGCATACGGAAGCGAGCATCAGCCTGGACATAAACTTTTTTCACCCGTCCGTGATCGATAAAGTCGTTCACATAGGTGCCACCCAGTGCTGTTGAAATCGTCTGATTGACGTCAGACACGCTCACACCCAGCGCCTGTGCCTTCTCCTGATCGACGTCCAGCTTGAACTGTGGCGTATCTTCCAGTCCATTAGGACGCACGCGAACCAGTAAGTCAGGATGTTCTCTCACCATGCCCAGCAGCTGGTTACGCGCCTGGGTTAACTGCGTATGCCCCAGGTTTGCCTGGTCAATCAATTCAAAGTCAAAGCCTGTTGCGGTACCCAGTTCAATAATGGCAGGCAGGTTAAACGGAAATACAAGACCGTCTTTGATCTGGCTGAACGCTTTCGTCGCGCGGCTGACAATCGCCTCAACGCCGTTTTCCTTGCCCGGGCGTTCTTCCCATGGCTTCAGGCTGACGAAAGCGATACCGGAGTTCTGCCCCTGTCCGCTAAAGCTAAAACCGTTTACGGTAAAGACCGATTCAACGTTCGCTTTCTCTTTCGTCAGGTAATAATCCTGAACCTGATCCAGTACCTGCTGGGTACGCATCTGCGTCGCCCCTGCCGGCAACTGAACCATCGTCATAAACACCCCCTGATCCTCTTCCGGCAGGAAGGAGGAAGGCAGGCGCAGGAACAGAACTGCCATGCCGCCGACGATGATGACGTAAACCAGCAGATAGCGGCCGGTTTTACGTAAAATGCCGCTCACGCTGTTGCTGTAATGCTCCACACTTTTATCAAAGAGCGCGTTAAACCAGCCGAAGAAACCACCTTTCTTTTCATGATGTTCGCTGGAAACCGGTTTGAGCAGCGTTGCACAAAGAGCAGGCGTTAATATCAACGCCACCAGTACCGACAAGGCCATCGCGGAGACAATGGTCAGCGAGAACTGGCGATAGATAGCCCCGGTTGAACCACCAAAAAATGCCATCGGAATAAATACCGCCGAAAGCACCATGGCAATGCCCACCAGGGCGCCCTGGATTTGCCCCATCGACTTCTGCGTCGCCTCTTTTGGCGGCAGCTTGTCCTCAACCATGACGCGTTCTACGTTCTCGACCACCACGATGGCGTCATCGACGAGCAGACCTATCGCCAATACCATCCCGAACATCGTCAGGGTGTTAATGGAGAACCCGAACGCAGCCAGTACCGCAAAGGTGCCCAGTAACACCACGGGCACGGCGATAGTCGGAATAAGTGTTGCCCGCAGGTTTTGCAGGAACAAGTACATCACCAGGAACACGAGAACAATCGCTTCAAACAGCGTCTTCACCACTTCATGGATTGAGATCTTCACGAAAGGTGTGGTGTCGTACGGATACACGACTTTCAGGCCCTGAGGGAAGAAGGGCTGCAACTGCGCCAGTTTACTCTTGATGGCGGCAGCGGTATCCAGCGCGTTTGCGCCAGTCGCCAGCTTGATCCCCAGCCCCGTTGCTGCCTGGCCATTGATTTTGGTGACCATGTTGTAGTTTTCGCCACCCAGCTCAATGCGGGCCACATCTTTCAGGTGGACCATTGAACCGTCCTGGTTCACCTTCAGAGTCACACGACCAAACTCCTCCGGCGATTTCAGACGCGTTTGAGCAATAATTGAGGCGTTCAGTTGCTGCCCAGGTACGGACGGTGTTCCGCCCAACTGGCCCGCAGCAATCTGGTCGTTCTGCGTTTTTAGCTGGTTAATGATATCCAGCGGCGTGAGCTGATATTTGTTCATCGCGTTGCTGTCCAGCCAGATGCGCATTGCATACTGGGCACCGAACAGCTGCACGTCACCGACGCCGGAAGTACGGCTGATCGCATCTTTTACATTAGAAGCGACATAGTCGGAGATATCATCCTGCGTGAGGTTTTTATTGTCCGACACAAAGCCTGCAACCAGCAGGAAGCTGCTGCTGGATTTCTCCACGCCGATCCCCTGCTGCTGCACTTCTTGTGGCAGCAGCGGCATGGCGAGCTGGAGTTTGTTCTGAACCTGCACCTGCGCAATATCAGGATCTGTACCCGACTCGAACGTCAGCGTAATGGTGACGTTACCAGCGGAATCACTGGTGGACGACATGTACATCAAATTATCGATACCGTTCATGTTCTGTTCGATAACCTGAGTGACGGTGTCCTGTACCGTCTGGGCATCAGCGCCCGGGTAGGTTGCTGTCACCGCAACCGCCGGCGGCGCAATGGTCGGATATTGCGCGACCGGTAGTTTTAAAATGGCCAGCCCGCCCGCAATCATCAGAATGATGGCGAGTACCCAGGCGAAAACAGGCCGTTGAATAAAGAAATTAGCCATGTCGTTATTCCTTAACTGGCTGGAGTCGCTGCGGTATCAGGAATAGCCACGACGGTGACGCCAGGGCGAACTTTTTGCAGGCCGCTGATAATGACGCGGTCGCCGTTTTTGAGGCCTTCCGTGATCAGCCAGCGATCGCCAATCGCCTGCGGTGCAACGACAGTGCGTGATTCCACCTGGTTTTTCTCATTTACCACAAGCACGGTGGCATCTCCGCGTGGTGTACGGGTTACTCCCTGCTGGGGAACCAGTATGGCATCAGGTTGCGTACCTTCATCGATGCGCGCACGGACAAACATACCCGGTAACAGCATATGCTGTGGGTTAGGGAAGAGGGCGCGAAGGGTGATTGAGCCGGTACTTTCATCTACCGTGACATCAGAGAACTGGAGCGTTCCTTTCAGCGGATAAGGCTGGCCATTTTCCATCAGCAACTCGACGCTGCTGGTGTCTCCCTTTTGCAGGCTCGTCTGCTGCTTCAGGCGCATAAAATCGCTGCTGGATTGCGTCACATCGACATAAATGGGATCGAGTTGCTGAACCGTCGCCAGTGCAGTTGCCTGGCCATTAGTGACTAACGCCCCTTCGGTGACGCTGGATTTACCTATACGCCCGTTGATTGGGGATGTGACTTTCGTATAGGCCAGGTTGATCCGCGCGCTTTCAACGCCAGCCTTCGCGGCAACCACGCTCGCATCCGCCTGCTGGGCAGTTCCCACCGCCTGATCGTACTCCTGCTTGCTCACATATTGCGTACCAACCAGCGGAACGTAACGTTTCACCGTCAGATGGGCGATATTCGCCGCCGCCTGTGCTTTTACCAGTTCACCTTTCGCATTGTCGTAGGCTGCCTGATAGGTGGCCGGATCGATTTGATAAAGGGATTCACCCGCTTTAACGTCGCTGCCTTCGGTAAAATTACGGTGCAGAATGATACCACTTACCTGAGGACGAACCTCCGCAACACGATACGCGTCAGTTCTGCCGGGCAATTCTGTCGTTACGGCCAGTGGCGCGCTTTTAACAATATGAACACTGACCTGAGGAGCTTGCGCATGCTGCTGTGGGTTTTCTTGCCCATCGCACCCGGTGAGCAGCGCGGCACAGACAATGAAACCGGATAAGGGTAAGCATCTGAAGTGATTCGTCATTACTGTTCCTTAAACTACCCTTGAGCCGATATATGCCATGAATCGGTGAAAGGGTGTGAGGCAAAAAATAGAAATGTAGCCGCGTATAATAATGAGGGTGTTTAATGTTTTTTAATTTATAAGTGCTGATGGAGCTTTTAAAAGTAAAAATCGGAATCTGACACAGTGCATTCGGTATTCTTTTTCTGTCAGGATAATCAACGAAATGTTTTCGGTGAATGCTATTCATATATTTTATGAATTTTATGTATTCGATTTATTCACGTGAATTATAAATTAAATGAATTGACTTTTTTTGTGCAAAATTAACACGGGTTTTGGTTAATACTTTGACTACACGACCACGGCAATATCCTTTGATAACGTATCAATCTTATGAGTAATGAGTAGCAGGTTATGGCGCGCAAAAAGAAAGAAGAGGCTCAAAAGACCCGCCAGCAGCTGATTGAAGCCGCTATCGGGCTATTCGCGACGCGTGGCGTGTCCAGCACCACGCTTACCGACATCGCCGATGCTGCTCAACTCACTCGCGGGGCGGTTTACTGGCATTTCTCGAGTAAAGCGGAAATATTTAATGCAATATGGGATCAGCAATTGCCGATGCGTGAGATGATTCGTGACAGGTTAATACTTTCCGAAAATGACGACCCTTTGTTAATGCTTCGTGAACAATTTATTGTCGCACTGCAATATATTGCGAGCGAGCCGCGGCAATATGCGCTTTTACAAATTTTGTATCATAAGTGTGAATTTCATGACGATGTGATTTCAGAATGTGAAATACGAAAGCGGATCGGTTTAAACGATGATTATCTTCGCAAGACGCTAAAGCGATGCATTGCTCGTAACGTTATCTCTTCGCAAACCAATATTGAACTGGCGCTGATTGTTTTCCACGCCTTTTTTAGCGGTGTCATTAAAAACTGGTTAATGGATAGCAACAATTTTAATCTGTACAAACAAGCACCGGCGCTGGTGGATAATATTCTGGCGACACTAAATATCACCCGAGTGGCGCCAGTGGTTTACGATACAGCCTCATGACCGCGTCCGGGGTGGCGACATCTCCCCGTGCTGGCACTGTTCCATAATAGCTTGCGCGGTAATCGGTTTGCCCAGCAGGTAACCCTGTAGCGTATTGCATCCCAGTTCTGTCAGAAAGGTTTGCTGCGCTGCGGTTTCGACCCCTTCCGCCACGACCTTCAGATTCAGCGTTTTTGCCAGGGCGACAATCGCCGAGACAATCGTCGCATCTTCGCTCTCACCACTTAACTCTTTCACAAAAGCACGATCGATTTTCAACTCGCAGGCGGGGAGTCGCTTAAGATACAGAAGGCTTGAGTAACCGGTGCCAAAATCGTCTATCGAGGCTTTTACTCCCGCATCCGTCAGCGCTGTCAGGACACGCACGCTTTCGTCCGGATTGTTCATTGCCGTGGTTTCGGTCACCTCCAGGATCAACATGCCGGGCGGTACGCTATGGCGCGTCAGACAATCGAGAACCGTTTTAACAAGCGACGGCTGTTCGAACTGCAATGTAGAAAGATTCACCGCCATTGACCAGTCCGTGTGGCCCTGAAGATGCCATTCACGCAGCTGGCGGCAGGCCTCGTCGATTACCCAGTTTCCAATCGGAATAATCAGCCCCGTTTTCTCTGCCAGCGGTAGAAAAAGATCGGGTGGGAGTAACCCCTGTTTGGGATGCTGCCAGCGTAACAGCGCTTCGAATCCGAGGACTGGCCCGGCAGGGGCGTGAAATTTAGGTTGATAAAGCAGGCGTAACTCATTACGGTCGATGGCTTGCCACAGATCATTCATCAGCTGAAGATGCGTCTGCGCCAGCGTATTCATTGACGGCTGGAAGAAGTGATAGCCGTTACGACCCATATGTTTCGTGTGGTACATCGCAGCATCAGCGTTAAACATCAGTTCACGATCGGTTTTGCCATCGTGTGGATAGAGCGCAATGCCAATGCTCAGGGTGACCATCAGTTCATAAGGATCGAGATGGAACGGGCTATCAATGACGCGCACCAGTGAATTTGCCAGTGAGGCAGCATCATCCGGAGTGGCGGTTTCGGCCAGCAGGACGAATTCATCCCCACCGATACGCGCCAGCGTGTACTGGCCTTTCAACTGCAACAGCAAACGCTGAGTCACCGCTACCAGAAGCTTGTCACCGACATCATGACCATAGGCATCGTTGACGGTTTTAAAGCCGTCGAGATCCATAAACATCAGCGCGAAAGGGCTTCCTTCGCGATCGGCCTTGCTGATGGCCTGATCGAGGCGATCCTCAAGCAGAATACGATTGGGTAATCGCGTCAGCGTATCATGCAACGCCAGCTGTGCGAGTTCACGGTTCGCTTCTGCCAGTGATGAGGCCAGCAGCGAGGTACGAGCCTGAAGGCGGGCATCGAACATCGACACCAGCAGCGTAATCCCCAGAATAGCGAGCGCGACCACGCTAACCAGTATCGCCAGCCAGCTCCCGTTAATGCCATGATGGTGGACCATCGTCGACATTGGAAATTGTGCTGCTTCCATGCCGGCGTAATGCATGCCAGCGATAGCGATGCCCATGGTGATCGCCGCCCCCAGCCGCATCAACGCCATTCGTGCGGCTTCCTGACGTAAACGGAACGTCAGCCAAAGAGCGGCCAGTGAAGCGGCAAGGGCAATGACCACGGAGATAGCCACCCACTTTTTATCCCAGACAATACCCGGTGTGACCTCCAGGGCTGCCATACCAGTGTAGTGCATGGCAACAATGCCCGTTCCCATCACGACGGCGCCAGGCAGCAGCCGGCGCAAACGTAGCTGCTCGCCGCTAACGAGCCACAGGGCAAACATTGACGAGCTGATGGCGATAACCATCGAAAGCACGGTCAGGACCGCGTTGTAACTCATGCTCATGGAAAGATCCATCGCCAGCATACCGATGAAATGCATCGCCCACACGCCAATCCCCATCGAAACACCGCCACCTGCCAGCCAGACGCGTGCAGCGACGCCCTGGCTTCCGGCAACGCGCGCAGCCATATTCAGCGCGGTATAGGCGGCAAGAATGGCAACAACAAAGGAGATGACTACGAGGATTTGGTTGTATTGGCTAACCAGCATGGTCTGTTCACTCGTTGTGAGACGTTAAGCAAGAGCGGTTGGAAAGGGCACAGACATTATCATCGTCAGGAAATGACGAAAAGTGATTTAAATCCCTGTTTTTATGGAGTGATAACAGGGGGTTTACAGGATGGAAGCGGTTAGTCCAGCTCTGAGCAGTTGACCAGTTTAAGCGGGTTCACGGAATTCATATTGCGACATTTATCGGGTTCGGTGCTCATCAGTTCAATCCACTGCATCAGCAGCGCATCGAAAATGAAAACAGAGACAGCAAAAACGACCAGCCACCAGTATTTACGAATCATGTGTCATTCCGCGAAAAGAGAGCCTGTAAGTTGGTGGAAATATACACGAAAAGCGGGCATTGAAAAGTGGGGAAAGAGAAGGTTTACAAAGCGTTGACGGTTGCCCGGCCGGACGATAAAAAAGGCGCTTCCCCATGCCGAAGAGCGCCTTTTTAAACAAGCAGTTAGCTAATCGAAATTAGTTCATGCCGTATTTTTTCAGTTTCTTACGCAGGGTACCACGGTTGATGCCCATCATCAGGGCAGCGCGGGTTTGATTACCACGGGTGTATTGCATCACCATGTCCAACAGTGGCTGTTCAACTTCAGCCAGTACCAGCTCATACAGGTCATTAACATCCTGACCGTTCAGTTGAGCAAAATAGTTCTTCAGTGCCTGTTTAACCGAGTCACGCAGGGGCTTTTGAGTCACCTGATCCTGAGAGTTAACGGTAGAAACGGTCAGTACGTCAGAATTTACGCGTTGTTCGAACATAGTTCTGTCAGCTCTTTATTTCATTACGCAAGATTTTCGAAGTATGCCTCCAACGCCTCCAGCTGTTCGCTGGCATCCTCAATGGCGTTGAATGTGCGCCGAAACTGGTCATTTGGAGCGTGCTCCTGGAGATACCAGGAGACGTGTTTACGCGCAATTCGGTACCCTTTTGCCTGGCCGTAGTGGTCATGCAGTTCCCGAACATGCGAACAAAGCAAGCGCTTGACCTCTGCCAGAGGCAGTGGGGCAAGCAGCTCCCCAGTGTCCAGATAATGCTGGATTTCCCGAAAGATCCAGGGTCTTCCCTGAGCGGCACGTCCTATCATCAGAGCATCAGCTCCCGTATAGTCGAGCACAGCTCTGGCTTTAAGCGGGTCAGTAATGTCGCCATTCGCGATAACCGGAATGGAAACTTTCTGCTTAACTGCCCGAATGCTGTCGTATTCAGCTTCACCGTTGAACAAACAGGCGCGAGTGCGTCCATGAATGGTCAGGGCCTGAATGCCACAGTCTTCGGCCAGTTGGGCAATCTCTACGCAGTTACGGTGTTCCGGCGACCAACCCGTGCGAATCTTCAACGTAACAGGAACGTCCACTGCGCTGACAACCGCCGTCAGGATTGACTTCACCTGGTCGGGGTATTGCAGAAGGGCTGAACCTGCAAGCTTGCGATTCACCTTTTTGGCCGGGCAACCCATATTGATATCAATAATCTGGGCGCCACTTTCCACGTTAATACGCGCGGCATCTGCCATCTCTTCAGGCACGCTTCCGGCAATTTGCACGGTGCGGATACCTGGTTCATCAATGTGCACCATCCGTAGGCGGGACTTATCGCTTTCCCAAACCTGCGGGTTAGACGACATCATCTCGGAAACGGTCAGGCCTGCTCCCATCTCATAACACAGCGTCCTGAACGGCCGGTCGGTAATACCTGCCATTGGGGCTGCGATCAGGCGATTTCTGAGCTGGTGGTGTCCGATGCGCATGAGTTAAGAAATGACCATACTGTGACTGCAAGGCGGCGTATATTACGCATTTTTTGCACGAGATGAAAGGCCAAACTTTGAACAATCCTCTGTTGTAGATCAAGGAATCGCCAGTCATTCTTTTTGGATAAGATTATTCGCTATTTAAATCATTGTGTTATGAATAAATGAACATTTTGTGGGCGCTTACAATTTCCCGTAACTTCTCATCATTTCTGAATAAATGAATCAATTGTCCGGGATAATCTGCTGCTATAAGCAGCAGATTATGGCGCTTCTTTGCGATCTGCGTCGCATTTCAGCACAGGATATCAGCGTAAAAAAATCGACTTATTCAACAACCAGACGGCCATGAAGCGGTTGAACCGGGCGGCTGTTTTCATGGTGCATGGTGTGAGTGAATTTTTGCAGCTGTTCAGCAGAGACGGTCAGCGGGTGCTTGAGCACCAGCCATGTCACCCCTTCTGAACACGGTGGCGTGGTCAGAGAGCCGCTAAAACGCCAGTAGGTTTTATCCGTGGGCAGTAATTTATTCATATCGAGGGTTGGCTTAATCGTGACGTTCTGGTCAACCTGTCCGGGCATCACGCCCCAGAGTTTATCCAGTTCAGTGTTTGCCGCGCCCTGATCGAACATAACGGCAACGACCGTCAGTTCGCCGTCAGCGTTTTTATGGACCAGATGCATTTCCATTGCGTATTTTTTACCGTGCACCGTGTTTTCGGATGGCGCATGGAAATGGAACTGCTGTAACGTCCAGCGCTGTTTATCAAGCGTGATGCTGTCGCGTGTATCGGCATTTTCACTTGCCTGGATAGTATGGCCGTTGTTTGTCAGAATGACCGGGCCGTCGATATAGTGCGTTTCCAGCGGAGAGATGTGGGCTTAGACCGTGTTATCTATGTTGACCGGCGACTGATACATTCCGCTTTTACACGTCTTGTACGCCTCGTCCAGTTCGCCCCAGTGTTCCGGTGCGCCTTCTCCCTGATAACTCCAGTGTGATGCGTAAGCCGTAGCCGAAATTATGCTCAGCGCCAGCAGCGCTGCCTTGCCTGAAATGTGTTTCATCATATTCTTCCTGTGAATTTTATTATCCAAATCAATGATTAACATTATGATTTGTGCGGTTATTTTATCGAAGAAAGGAAGAAGGCGGGAGAAAAAACCGAAGGGAAAAGGCGTGGTCAGACGACCACGCCAAACGCTTATTTTTTACGGCCGGTGATGCGACACCACTCTTCTTTCTCGACCACCGGGTCGAGCGCGAAGAGATCGGCGTAGGCTTCACAGACGCTGTCTGCCTGGCTGGCAAGGATACCGGACAGGCCCAGCAGACCGCCTTCAACCGGCAGCACGCTGATTAACGGCGCCAGCTCGCGTAACGGGCCAGCCAGGATATTCGCGACCACAACATCGGCTTTCATCGCCTCTGGCTGTGCATCGGGCAGATACAGTTCAAGGCGATCGGAAACGCCATTACGCTCGGCGTTATCACGGCTGGCCTGAATCGCCTGCGGATCGATGTCGATCCCGATGGCTTTTGCCGCGCCCAGTTTCAGCGCCGCGATAGCAAGGATCCCGGATCCGCAACCGAAGTCGATCACGGTTTTGCCTTCCAGATCCAGGCCATCCAGCCATTGCAGGCACAGGGAGGTTGTCGGGTGGGTGCCGGTGCCGAACGCCAGACCCGGATCCAGCATCACGTTGACGGCGTTTTTATCGGGAACTTCACGCCAGCTTGGGCAGATCCACAGACGCTGACCAAACTGCATCGGATGGAAGTTGTCCATCCACTCGCGTTCCCAGTCTTTGTCTTCCAGCTGTTCAATTTTATGCGCGAAACCCACGCCCAGCAGCGGATGGTTTTCCAGAATCGCCACGACCTCTTTCATGTCGGTTTCTGCATCGAACAGGCCGATAACGTCCGTATCACCCCACAGGCGCGTTTCGCCTGGCAGCGGCTCAAAGACCGGCGTGTCATGCGTGTCCTGGAAGGTGATAGAGACCGAACCGGCCTCCATCAGCGCATCACTCAGTTCTTCGGCGTTCGCGCCGGTTGTGTTCAGTTTTAATTGGATCCACGGCATGGCAAAACTCTTTATTTATCAGTAGAAATCAGGGCAGTTTGTGGCACCGGTCGACCAAAACGGTTTCCCACCACAAACGCCAGTAAACTTACCAGTAACGAAGGCACGATCGGATGGAAGCCCAGATACTGAATTTTAAACGTGGCGAGAACGGCATACAGGACGCCCCCGACAATCATGCCGCTTAATGCACCCGCGGCATTCGCGCGTTCCCAGTAGAGCCCCAGCACCAGCGGCCACAGGAAAACGGCCTCCAGCCCACCAAAGGCGAGCAGGTTCAACCAGATGATCATCTCCGGTGGACGCCACGCGGCCAGCAGCAGCAACGCCCCCAGCACCAGGGTAATCACCGCCGACATGCGCTTGAGGCGTCGCTCATTTTCGACCTGTTCAGGACGCAAATTCAGATAGAGATCTTTAATGATCGTAGCGGAACTTTGCAGCAACTGAGCGTTGATGGTCGACATAATGGCCGCCATGGGTGCGGCGAGGAAAATCCCGGCGGCAAACGGCGGAAGCACTTTCACCATCAGGGTCGGAATGACCAGATCCGGTACGGTAAGGTCAGGGATCACCGCGCGTCCCAGCGCGCCCGCCAGATGCATACCGAACATCAGGATCGCCACCACAATTGTCCCGATAATGATCCCGCGGTGCACCGCTTTGCTGTCTTTATATGAGATGCAGCGCACGGCAGTATGGGGCAGGCCAATCACGCCAAAGCACACCAGTACCCAGAACGAGGTCATAAAGGTTGGAGAGAGGATGTCATCCGCCCCCTGCGGTGAGACCAGTTTCGGATCGATCGCTTCCAGGGTTTCAACCGCATGGCTCAGGCCTCCTGCGGCATGCACGATACCTACCAGCAGAACGAGGGTGCCAATGAGCATCACCATCCCCTGCATTGTGTCGTTGAGTACGCTGGCGCGGAACCCGCCAAACGCGGTATACAGCGCGATACTCACACCGAAAATGACCAGACCTGTTTCATAGGGGATACCGGCTGCCGTCTCCAGCAGACGTGCGCCGCCGATAAACTGCACCGTCATTGCGCCAATAAACGCCACCAGCAGACTCAGGCTTGCCAGCCATACCAGCAAGCGACTCTGATAGCGGGCAAACAGCATATCGTTCAGCGTTACGGCATTGTAGCGACGGGCCAGAATGGCAAACTTTTTACCCAGTATGCCCAGAGAGAGCCAGATGGCAGGCAGCTGGATCATTGCCAGCAGTACCCAACCCAGCCCGTACTTATAAGCGGCGCCGGGGCCACCAATAAACGAACTGGCGCTGATGTACGTGGCGGTCAGCGTCATGGCCAGCACGACGCCACCCATAGAGCGGCTCCCGAGGAAATACTCGTTCAGAAAGGTGCCGGTCGAACGTTTACGCATCGCATAAACCGACAGGCCAAACACCAGGAACAGGTAAGCGATAAGGGGCAGAATGACTTCAAGCTGCATCATCGTCCTCCAGTGATATATCGCGATAGATGAATTTCACCATCGCCCAGCACAGCAGGATAAACACCAGCGGCAGCAGCAGGCAGGCCATTTCAAACCAGTGCGGGAGGCCGGTAATGCCAATCGCCGAATCAGGTAAGTAAGCAGTTACTAACCACGCGGCGAGATAGAGAAGGGTCAGCCACAGCGCCCAGCGCGCTTCTTTATGGGCCTGAACAAAACGTTTGTCCATTTTTTGTCCCTTGTGGATGAAGAAAGCGGGGATTGTACATGATGGGGCTTAGCGATCCCCAGAAATAAAAAAGGCCGGATAATCCGGCCTTTTAGCAACACTGGTCTCTTACTTCTCGTTTAGACCGAGTTTTTTCTCCAGGTAGTGGATGTTAGTCCCACCATTCTGGAAGTGCTCGTCGCTCATAATGCGCATCTGGAGATCAACGTTGGTTTTGATCCCGTCGATGATCAGCTCCTGAAGGGCGTTCTTCATGCGGGCAATGGCCACGTCACGGTTTTCGCCGTAGCAGATCAGCTTACCGATCATTGAGTCATAATACGGCGGTACGGTGTAACCGGCGTAGATATGGGACTCCCAGCGCACACCAAAGCCACCCGGCGCGTGGAAACGCGTGATTTTACCCGGGCTTGGCAGGAAGGTATTCGGGTCTTCGGCGTTGATACGGCACTCTACCGCATGGCCTTTAACCACAACTTCTTCCTGTTTGATGGACAGCGGCTGACCGGCTGCGATACGCAGCTGTTCTTTGATCAGGTCAACGCCGGTGATCATTTCGGTAACCGGGTGTTCAACCTGAATACGGGTGTTCATCTCGATGAAGTAGAACTCGCCGTTTTCGAACAGGAACTCAAAGGTACCCGCCCCGCGATAGCCGATATCGACACACGCTTTAGCGCAACGCTCGCCGATGTAGCGACGCAGTTCAGGCGTAATGCCCGGCGCTGGCGCTTCTTCGACCACTTTCTGGTGACGACGCTGCATGGAGCAGTCACGTTCTGCCAGATAGATTGCGTTACCCTGACCGTCAGCCAGCACCTGAATTTCGATGTGGCGTGGGTTTTCCAGGTATTTTTCCATGTACACCATGTCATTGCTGAAAGCCGCTTTCGCTTCCGCTTTGGTCATGGAGATGGACTGCGCCAGTTCAGCATCGCTGCGTACAACGCGCATACCGCGACCGCCGCCGCCGCCGGACGCTTTGATGATCACCGGGTAGCCAATGCGTTTAGCATGGGCGCGGTTAGCATCCATATCGTCGGTCAGCGGGCCGTCAGAGCCCGGTACGGTTGGCACGCCGGCTTTTTTCATCGCGGTGATGGCAGACACTTTGTCACCCATCAGGCGAATGGTGTCGGCTTTCGGGCCAATGAAGATAAAGCCAGAGCGTTCAACCTGCTCAGCAAAGTTGGCGTTCTCAGAGAGGAAACCATAACCCGGGTGAATCGCGACCGCGCCAGTGATTTCGGCGGCGCTAATGATAGCCGGGATGTTCAGATAGCTTTTTACGGACGGAGCCGGACCGATACAGACCGTCTCATCCGCCAGCAATACGTGTTTTAAATCGCGATCCGCGCTTGAGTGCACGGCCACGGTCTTGATGCCCAGTTCTTTACAGGCACGAAGAATACGCAGTGCAATCTCGCCACGGTTGGCGATAACAATTTTATCCAGCATGTTCGCCTCGTTACTCGATGACGACCAGCGGCTCGTCAAATTCTACCGGCTGACCACTTTCGACCAGGATCGCTTTCACAGTACCTGATTTGTCTGCTTCGATCTGGTTCATCATTTTCATGGCTTCAACGATGCACAGGGTATCGCCTACGTTGACTTTCTGACCCACTTCGATGAACGCCTTCGCGTCCGGGCTCGGGGTGCGGTAGAAAGTACCAACCATTGGGGAACGTACGATGTGACCACTGATTTCTGTTGCAGCCGCAGGTGCCGCTTCTGCTGCCACTGGTGCAACGGCTGCGGAGAGCGCAGGCTGCTGCACTGGCGCAGCGTAAGCTTGCTGCATTACCGGGAAGCTAGCGGCCGGGGCTGCACGGCTGATGCGTACAGACTCTTCGCCTTCAGAAATTTCCAGTTCGGAGATGCCTGATTCTTCAACCAGCTCGATCAGTTTTTTAATCTTACGAATATCCATGAGTGGGTTCCGTACTCTTGTTTAGTGTGATTGTGACAAGCGTTTTACCGCTGTCTGTAAAGCGTATGAATAGCCGTCTGCACCCAGCCCACAAATCACGCCAGCGGCGATATCTGACAGGTAGGAATGATGGCGGAACGGCTCTCGGGCGTGCACGTTACTCAGGTGGATCTCGATAAACGGGATACTCACCGCGAGCAGTGCGTCGCGTATAGCAACACTGGTGTGCGTAAACGCGGCCGGATTGATCAGGATATAGTCCACAGTGTCTTTAGCCTGATGAATACGGTCGATGATTGCGTACTCCGCGTTTGACTGAAAATGGTCCAAATCCACATTCAGCGAGGCTGCTTCCGTACTCAGACGGTTAACAATTTCGCTCAATGTCAGCGTGCCGTACTTCTCTGGCTCACGGGTGCCGAGCATGTTCAGGTTCGGACCGTTCAATACTAAAATTTGGAATTTGTCAGCCATTGCGCCGCTATCTCCTGCGATTTTCGGGTAAAAAACAACATATACCCTCAAAGCGCAATTGTCACCCTTTCAGAGGCCTAAAACCCCTGTCCGGAAAACCGAAGTCGCACATTATAACGATTTCGTAGCATTTGGCAGCTAAATACTGGTCTTATCAGGGAAGATTATCAACCGCTATCCGAAAAAGATTCGCGGTTGATAAATAATCTGCGGGAAAACGCACAGTTTCGTGAACTATCGCAACCACTGGCGGAACTTCTTGTAACGCCACGCTAAAAGGGCCAGGGCCAACAGGGCGTAGATGACCGGCTGAGGGGATAAAATCTTCACCGACCACAGGTAATGAATCGGGGCGAGGATCGCGACAAGATAGACGAAGTTGTGAAGCAGTTGCCAGCGTCGACCCAGTTTTCGCTGCGCATACTGCGTGGATGTCAGCGTCAGCGCCAGTAAAACCAGCCAGCTTACGATACCCAGCGTCAGATAGGGACGCGTCACCAGTTCGCTGCCAAGGAGTGCCAGGTTGTTAATGCCCAGTTCCAGCAGGGCGTAGCTGGTGAGATGCAGCGTCGCCCAGGCAAAACACCATAGCCCTAAAAGCCGACGGGTGCGTATCAATAATGGCTGTTTAGCGTAGCGCGCCAGCGGTGAGACGAGCAAGGTCGCCAGCAAAAATTTCAGAGCCATCCGACCCGTAAAATGCTGAATATCTTTCGCCGGATCGGCACTGAACTGTCCCTGGCTGGCTGCCCAGAAGAGCCAGATAAAGGGGAGCAATCCGGCTAAATGCAGGAGTACCTTCAGCCAGGTTATCTGCTTTGCCGTTAAACGCACTTAGAAGTTCTCCCGTAAATTCAGCCCACGGTAGAGGGATGCCACCTCATCCGCATAGCCGTTAAACAGCAGCGTTGGCTGGCGTTTAACATCCAGCGCGCCGCCGGAGCCGATAAAACGTTCCGTTGCCTGCGACCAGCGCGGATGGTCAACGTGCGGGTTAACGTTGGCAAAAAAACCATACTCGTCAGGCGCTGCCAGGTTCCAGGTGGTGGGGGGGCGTTCACGGGTGAGCTTAATGCTGACGATCGATTTGATGCCCTTGAAACCGTATTTCCACGGTACGGTCAGGCGAATGGGCGCCCCGTTTTGCGGCGGTAGCGCTTTGCCATAAACCCCGACGGTGAGCAGCGTAAGCGGATGCATGGCTTCGTCGAGACGTAAACCTTCAACGTAGGGATACTCCAGCCCGCCGCCGATAAACCGATCCTTCTGGCCTGGCATCTCGTCCGGGGCGTAGCGCGTCTGGAAGGAAACATACTTCGCGTTGCTGGTGGGCTCAACCAGCGCCAGCAGTTTATGCAAAGGGAAACCTACCCACGGCACCACCATCGACCAGGCTTCCACACAGCGCATACGGTAAATGCGCTCTTCAAGTGGGAAGCGGGTGGTGAGGTCATGATGATCCAGCGTCAGCGGTTTTGCCACCTCGCCATCTATCTTCAGCGTCCAGGGATCGGTTTTCATGCTCCCGGCGTTGGCGGCAGGATCGGCCTTATCGAGACCAAACTCATAGAAGTTGTTATAGCCGGTGACTTTATCTTCCGGCGTCAGCGCCAGTTTATTCTGCCACTGCGCCGGTTTGGTGAAGTTAAGCGGTGCGCCGGAGGGGGCTTTCGGGCGATCGTTGCCCTTAAACCAGTCGAGCAGATCGGCATGGGCCGCAGGGGTGAGCGTCAGGGCGGTGGCGCTGATGCCAAGCATTTTCAGGATCTGGCGGCGCTGTAGCATAAAGACAGATTCAGACGTTACGTCGGCTTCCGTCAGTTTTCGGGTTTTCATGGCATCCTCCGTCAGGCGTTTTTCTAAGCATGACGGAGGAGGAGGGTTAGCGCGAATATGTCACGAAAATTTGAAGATTAGGCGATTTTAACCAGCGCACGACCGTGGAACTGGTTGTCCATGATTTTACTGGCGAACTCTGGCGCCTGGCTCAGGGTAATCTCAGTGGCGCTCTGGTCAAAGAATGAGGCTGGCAGATCCTGCACCAGACGTTCCCAGGCCTCAGCTCGCCGCTCGGCTGGGGTCATGACCGAATCGACACCCTGAAGACGCACGTTACGCAGAATAAATGGCATCACCGTCGTCGGCAGGGCAAAACCGCCCGCCAGACCACAGGCCGCCACGCAGCCGCCGTAATTCATTTGCGCCAGCACCTTCGCCAGCACTTTGTCGCCGACGGTATCTACTGCGCCAGCCCAGACCTGTTTTTCCAGCGGGCGGGTTTCGGCAAATTCGTCGCGGCTCAGAATGCGGCTTGCGCCCAATTGACGTAGATAATCATGCGTACTTTCGCGGCCTGAGACGGCAGCGACCTGATACCCCAACTTGTGCAGCAGCGTGACGGCCGTGCTGCCCACGCCGCCGCTGGCGCCGGTGACGACAATTTCGCCAGAGTCAGGGCGGATCCCGGCCTCTTCCAGCGCCATCACGCACAGCATGGCGGTGAAACCTGCCGTGCCGATGATCATCGCCTTACGACCGTCCAGGCCTTTCGGCATCGGGACCAGCCAGTCACCTTTTACGCGCGCCTGCGCTGCCAGTCCGCCCCAGTGGTTTTCACCTACGCCCCAGCCGGTGAGCAGCACCTGCTGTCCGGCGTGAAAACGTGGATCTTCACTGGTATGTACGCGGCCTGCAAAGTCGATTCCTGGCACCATCGGGAAATTTCGGATGATTTTACCTTTTCCCGTAATGGCCAGCGCATCCTTATAGTTCAGGCTGGACCAGTCGATATCTACGGTCACGTCGCCCTCCGGCAGGCGGCTCTCCTCGATGGCTTGCACTGAGGCAACGGTTTTGCCGTCCTGCTGTTCTAAGATCAAAGCCTGCATACTGGGTCCTCACTAGGTTTGATGATGGGAAAATATGTTCTGATGACTATACTCGCTCAATGAAACGCAGTGCCGATTTAACGCAATAAATTGCCAGATACGCCAGGTTTGGTAGTATGCCGCATTTGAAATGCAAGTTAGTGCTCACTTGCACCCCCCTTCAACCCACGGAGTAATCTCAAGGATGCGATTAACGACGAAGTTCTCAGCTTTTATCACCTTGCTGACGGGGCTGACCATATTTGTCACGCTAATCGGCTGCTCGCTGAGCTTTTACAATGCCATCCAGGATAAGCTGGTTAACCGGGTTGAATCGGTTGCATCGGTTATCGACACTCGCCTGATTGCAACCTCCTTCCCGGCGCTTTCGCGTGAGCTGGATGAGTTAATGGTGCCTGTGGATATCGTGCAGATCGACATTAAACAGGGGAAGCAGACCGTTTTCAGCCATACCCGCCAGGGCAGCTATCGTCCTGCCGGCACGGTAGATCAGTATCGGGACGTCACGGTTAATTCACTTAAACATCCGGGTATGACAATTCATCTAATGTACCAGGATCCGATGAGCAACTATTTACGCTCGCTTATGACCACCGCGCCCTTAACCATCGCCGTTGCCTTTATCGTACTGCTGATTTTCCTCGCCGTTCGCTGGCAGCGTCGTCAACTTTCCGGCCAGGAGCTGCTGGAAACACGCTCCGTGCGGATACTGAATGGCGAACGGGGTCCACAGGTGCGGGGATCGGTTTATGAATGGCCATCACGCACCAGTAGCGCCCTGGACGTGTTGCTCTCCGAAATCCAGTTTGCCAGCGATCAGCGTAGCCGTATGGACACGTTGATTCGCTCTTACGCCGCGCAGGATAACAAAACGGGCCTCAACAACCGTCTCTTCTTTGATAATCAGCTGGCTACGCTTCTTGATGACCCCGAAAAGGTGGGTACGCATGGCGTGGTAATGATGATTCGCCTGCCCGACTTCGATCTGCTCCGTGATACCTGGGGTCAGCGCGTGGCGGAAGAGAACCTCTTTACGCTGATTAACCTGCTGTCCACCTTTATTATGCGCTACCCCGGCGCGTTACTGGCACGCTACCACCGCAGCGATTTTGCCGTCTTGCTGCCGCATCGCACCTTAAAAGAGTCCGAGAGTATCGCCAGCCAGCTGCTGAAAGCCGTCGATGCGCTGCCCCAGAGCAAAATGCTCGACAGAGACGATATGGTGCATATGGGCATCTGTGCCTGGCGCGGCGGTCAGTCGACGGAGCAGGTGATGGAACATGCGGAAGCGGCCACGCGTAACGCCGTATTGCAGGGGGCGAACGGCTGGGCAGTCTATGATGATACGCTGCCGGAGAAAGGGCGTGGCAACGTGCGCTGGCGAACCCTGATTGAACAGATGCTGAGCCGGGGCGGACCGCGCATCTATCAAAAACCGGCGGTCATGAAGAATGGTCATGTTCATCATCGTGAGCTGATGTGCCGTATTTTTGATGGCACTGAAGAGGTTATCTCCGCGGAATATCTGCCCATGGTGTTGCAATTCGGATTGTCCGAAGAGTATGACCGTCAGCAAATCACCCGTCTCATTCCGTTTTTATCGTACTGGCCTGAAGAAAATCTGGCTTTACAGGTGACCGTCGAATCGCTGATCCGTCCGCGTTTCCAGCGCTGGTTACGTGACACGTTAATGCAATGCGAAAAATCGCAACGCAAACGCATTATTTTTGAACTTGCAGAGGCAGATGTAGGTCAACACATCAGCCGGTTGCGCCCGGTGGTGCGTTTAATCAATGCGCTTGGGGCTCGCGTGGCGGTAACCCAGGCGGGTCTGACGCTGGTGAGCACCCGCTGGATCAAAGAGCTGGATGTTGAATTATTGAAGCTGCATCCGGGTCTGGTAAGGAATATTGAAAAACGCACGGAAAACCAGCTGCTGGTACAAAGCCTGGTGGAAGCGTGCAAAGGAACGCAAACGCAAGTATTTGCCGCAGGCGTACGTTCACGAAGTGAATGGCAGATGTTGACAGAGCGCGGCGTGACGGGCGGTCAGGGGGATTTTTTTGCCGCCTCTCAGCCGCTTGACACCAATGTGAAAAAATATTTGCAAAGATACTCTGTTTGACCTGCCGTTTACTTTGTTTTCACGTAGAATATCGCGCCTGTAGCTTTGAGTAAGACGAGCATAAAAGCCAGTGAACGACCTTTAGTGGGTTACAAGTGAAAGTGAGGGACGCTGCTGTTTACTCAGCCCTGAGGGATTCAGGGGATGAATTTGTAACAAAGGAAACGTGCTGCACTAATTTTCACCGTAGCAGACGATTTTTGCGCCTTGTCGCTGCTGCGTGTGGTTGGTAAAGTAAGCGGATTTTGTTTTCCGCCCCAGCTTTCAGGATTATCCCTTAGTATGTTGAAAAAATTTCGTGGCATGTTTTCCAATGACCTGTCCATTGACCTGGGTACCGCGAATACCCTTATTTATGTAAAAGGACAAGGCATCGTATTGAATGAGCCTTCCGTTGTGGCCATTCGTCAGGATCGTGCCGGCTCGCCAAAAAGCGTGGCCGCAGTAGGTCATGATGCGAAGCAGATGCTGGGCCGTACGCCGGGCAACATCGCCGCGATCCGCCCTATGAAAGACGGCGTTATTGCTGACTTCTTCGTGACCGAAAAAATGCTTCAGCACTTCATCAAGCAGGTTCACAGCAACAGCTTCATGCGCCCAAGCCCGCGCGTGCTGGTGTGTGTGCCGGTTGGCGCAACCCAGGTTGAACGCCGTGCGATCCGTGAATCCGCTCAGGGTGCCGGTGCGCGTGAAGTGTTCCTGATTGAAGAACCGATGGCTGCGGCAATTGGTGCGGGTCTGCCGGTTTCTGAGGCTACCGGTTCTATGGTGGTGGATATCGGTGGCGGTACCACTGAAGTGGCCGTTATCTCCCTGAACGGTGTGGTGTACTCCTCTTCCGTGCGTATCGGCGGCGACCGTTTCGACGAAGCCATCATCAATTACGTTCGCCGTAACTACGGCTCTCTGATCGGTGAAGCAACCGCAGAGCGCATCAAGCATGAAATCGGTTCTGCCTATCCGGGTGATGAAGTACGCGAGATCGAAGTTCGCGGTCGTAACCTGGCTGAAGGCGTGCCACGCGGATTCACCCTGAACTCCAACGAAATCCTGGAAGCGTTGCAGGAGCCGCTGACCGGCATCGTGAGCGCGGTGATGGTTGCGCTGGAACAGTGCCCGCCAGAGCTGGCTTCCGATATCTCCGAGCGCGGTATGGTTCTGACCGGTGGTGGTGCGCTGCTGCGTAACCTCGACCGCCTGTTAATGGAAGAGACAGGTATTCCTGTCGTAGTTGCAGAAGATCCACTGACTTGCGTCGCCCGTGGTGGTGGCAAGGCGCTGGAAATGATCGACATGCACGGCGGCGACTTGTTTAGCGAAGAGTAGTCGGGTGTGAGAGGGTAGCAATTCGCTACCCTTTCTCTCTGACGCGAGAATACGCATAGCCTATGAAGCCAATTTTTAGCCGTGGCCCGTCGCTACAGTTTCGCCTGATCCTGGCGGTTCTGGTTGCGCTCGGGGTCATTATTGCCGATAGCCGCCTCGGTACGTTCAGCCAGATCCGAACGTACATGGATACCGCCGTCAGTCCTTTCTACTTTATTTCAAATGGTCCCCGTGAACTGCTCGACTCCGTGTCGCAAACGCTCTCATCGCGTGACCAGCTCGAACTCGAAAACCGTGCGTTACGCCAGGAACTGCTGCTGAAAAATAGCGAGCTGCTGATGCTGGGGCAATATAAGCAGGAAAACGCCCGTCTGCGCGAACTGCTTGGCTCGCCGCTGCGCCAGGATGAACAGAAAATGGTCACCCAGGTGATCTCCACCGTAAACGATCCGTACAGCGATCAGGTGGTGATTGATAAAGGCAGCGTGAACGGCGTATACGAAGGTCAGCCTGTCATCAGCGATAAGGGCGTCGTGGGCCAGGTTGTGGCGGTTGCCAAACTGACCAGCCGCGTGTTGCTGATTTGCGATGCCACCCATGCACTGCCGATTCAGGTGCTGCGTAACGATATTCGCGTGATTGCCGCCGGTAATGGCTGCACGGACGATCTGCAACTGGAACACCTGCCTGCCAACACGGATATCCGCGTGGGCGACGTGCTGGTGACGTCCGGTCTGGGCGGTCGTTTCCCTGAGGGCTACCCGGTTGCGGTTGTCTCTTCCGTGAAGCTCGACACTCAGCGTGCCTACACCGTGATTCAGGCGCGTCCAACGGCCGGCTTGCAGCGTTTGCGCTACCTGTTGCTGCTGTGGGGCGCCGATCGTAACGGCGCTAACCCGATGACCCCGGAAGATGTGCATCGCGTGGCCAACGAACGCCTGATGCAGATGATGCCGCAGGTGCTGCCTGCGCCGGATGCGATGGGACCACCTGCACCCGTACCGGCTCCGGCGACGGGGTTAACGCAGCCGCTGCCGGATGCGCCCCCACCGCCGCAAGTCTCGGGTGGAGGGCAGTAGTGGCCAGTTATCGTAGCCAGGGGCGCTGGGTAATCTGGCTCTCATTCCTCGTAGCACTGTTGCTGCAAATTATGCCCTGGCCGGACGACATTCTTGTTTTCCGGCCAAACTGGGTGTTGCTCATTTTGCTCTACTGGATCCTTGCCCTGCCGCACCGCGTAAATGTCGGCACAGGTTTTGTGATGGGTGCCATACTGGATCTTATCAGTGGCTCTACGCTTGGCGTCCGCGCCTTATCCATGAGCATTATTGCGTATCTCGTCGCACTCAAATTCCAGCTCTTTCGTAACCTTGCGCTCTGGCAACAGGCGCTGGTGGTGATGTTGTTGTCGCTCGCTGCGGATATCGTTGTTTTCTGGGCAGAGTTTTTAGTGATCAACGTCTCTTTCCGACCGGAAGTGTTCTGGAGTAGTGTAGTAAACGGTGTGCTCTGGCCGTGGCTGTTCCTGCTGATGCGTAAAATTCGCCAGCAGTTTGCCGTGCAATAAAAGGTTTCTATGACGTCTTTGTATCTTGCCTCCGGTTCTCCGCGTCGCCAGGAACTGCTCGCGCAGTTGGGTGTCTCCTTCGAACGCATCGTTACCGGTATCGAAGAAAAACGTGCTGAGGGTGAAAGCGCTCAGCAGTATGTCTCTCGTCTGGCGCGTGAAAAAGCGCAGGCGGGCGTGGCATGCGTGCCGCGTGACTTACCGGTGCTGGGTGCGGATACCATCGTCATTCTCAATGGTGAGGTGCTTGAGAAACCCCGCGACGCAGACCATGCGGCGCGGATGCTGCGTAGCATGTCCGGACAAACCCATCAGGTGATGACGGCGGTAGCGCTGGCAGATAGCCAGTACGTTCTGGATTGCCTTGTGGTAACGGAAGTGACGTTCAGAGTCCTCACCGACGAGGAGATCGCCGGCTATATCGCCAGCGGTGAACCTATGGATAAAGCAGGTGCATACGGTATTCAAGGGTTGGGTGGCTGTTTTGTCAGGAAGATAAATGGCAGCTATCACGCCGTAGTCGGCTTACCGCTGGTGGAAACGTATGAGTTGCTGAGCAATTTTAACTCACTGCGTGAGGGAAGGGATAATTATGACGGCTGAATTGTTGGTAAACGTAACGCCATCGGAAACCCGTGTGGCCTACATTGATGGTGGCATTCTCCAGGAAATTCATATTGAGCGTGAAGCGCGACGCGGAATCGTAGGCAATATCTACAAAGGTCGTGTCAGTCGTGTCCTGCCGGGTATGCAGGCGGCTTTTGTAGATATTGGGCTCGATAAGGCGGCGTTTTTACATGCCTCCGATATCATGCCGCACACCGAATGCGTGGCAGGCGAAGAGCAAAAGCAGTTTGCCGTGCGCGACATCTCTGAGCTGGTGCGTCAGGGCCAGGATCTGATGGTGCAGGTGGTAAAAGATCCGCTGGGCACCAAAGGCGCGCGTCTGACCACCGACATCACCCTGCCTTCACGCTATCTGGTCTTTATGCCGGGGGCGTCGCACGTCGGCGTGTCACAGCGTATTGAGAGCGAAAGCGAGCGTGAGCGCCTGAAAAAGGTGGTCAGCGCCTACTGCGACGAGCAGGGCGGGTTTATTATCCGTACCGCGGCGGAAGGGATCAGCGAAGAAGATCTGGCCTCGGATGCGGCCTACCTGAAGCGCGTCTGGACCAAAGTGATGGAGCGTAAAAAACGCAACCAGACCCGCTACCGGCTGTACGGTGAGCTGGCGCTCGCTCAGCGCGTATTACGCGATTTCGCCGACGCCCAGCTTGACCGCATCCGCGTGGATTCCCGTCTGACGTACGAAGCCTTACTGGAGTTCACCGCCGAGTACATCCCGGAAATGCCGGGTCTGCTGGAGCATTACACCGGACGCCAGCCAATATTTGACCTCTATGACGTTGAAAACGAAATCCAGCGTGCGCTGGAGCGTAAGGTTGAGCTGAAATCGGGTGGCTATCTGATCATCGATCAAACCGAAGCGATGACCACCGTCGACATCAACACCGGCGCGTTTGTCGGCCATCGCAACCTCGATGACACCATCTTCAACACCAACATAGAAGCGACGCAGGCCATCGCGCGTCAGCTTCGTCTGCGTAATCTGGGCGGCATTATCATCATCGACTTTATCGATATGAACAATGAAGATCACCGCCGTCGCGTGCTGCACTCTCTGGAGCAGGCGCTGAGTAAAGATCGCGTGAAAACCAGCATCAATGGCTTCTCGCAGCTCGGTCTTGTGGAAATGACCCGGAAACGGACCCGCGAAAGCGTGGAACATGTCCTGTGTAATGAGTGTCCAACCTGCCATGGACGCGGAACGGTAAAGACGGTGGAGACGGTCTGCTACGAGATCATGCGTGAGATTGTCCGTGTCCATCATGCCTACGACTCAGACCGTTTTCTGGTCTATGCTTCCCCTGCGGTGGCGGAGGCCCTGAAAGGGGAAGAGTCGCACGCGCTGGCAGAAGTGGAAATCTTTGTCGGCAAACAGGTAAAAGTGCAAATTGAGCCGCTCTATAACCAGGAGCAGTTTGACGTCGTCATGATGTAAACGCAGTTCGCTGCGAGATTTAAGGCTGACAAGGAGAGACGCGTGAGGCGATTGCCGGGGATTTTACTGCTTACAGGGGCAACGCTGGTCGTGATTGTCGCGTTGCTCGTGAGCGGGCTGCGTCTCGCCTTGCCGCATCTGGACAGCTGGCGTCCGCAGATCCTGGCAAAAATCGAATCCGCCACCGGCCTGCCGGTGGACGTGAGTCATATCGAGGCAAGCTGGCAGAACTTTGGCCCGACGCTAGATGCCCGGGATATCAGCGCCGGCCTGAAAGATGGCGGCCACCTCAAAATCAAACGCGTCACCCTGGCGCTGGATATCTGGCAAAGCCTGCTGCATCTGCGCTGGCAGTTTCGCGATCTCACCTTCTGGCAACTTCAGCTGATGACTAACACGCCGCTGCGAAGCGGCGACAGCGATCGGGGGCTGGAAACCAGCCGTATCAGCGATCTGTTCCTGCGGCAGTTCGATCATTTCGATCTGCGCGACAGCGAAGTGAGCTTTATTACCCTTTCCGGGCAGCGCGCTGAGCTGGCGATCCCACAGCTGACCTGGTTAAACGGGAAAGATCGCCACCGCGCCGAGGGGCAGGTGAATCTCTCCAGCCTGAACGGGCAGCACGGCGTTATGCAGGTGCGGATGGATCTGCGTGACGACAATGGCCTGCTGAACAACGGCAGGGTGTGGCTACAGGCGGACGACGTGGACGTGAAGCCGTGGCTCGGTGAGTGGTTACAGCAGAACATGCAGCTGGAGACCGCGCGCTTCAGCCTGGAAGGCTGGATGACCCTGACGAACGGGGCGTTCGCCAGTGGCGATATCTGGCTTAAGCAGGGGGGCGCGAGCTGGAAAGGGGAAAACCATCAGCATCAACTTTCCGTCGATAACCTCACCGCACACGTGACGGAGGATAAAGGCGGCTGGCAGTTCGCTATTCCGGATACGCGCATCTCCATGGATAACAAACCCTGGCCGCGCGGCGCGCTGACGCTGGCGTGGATGCCGGAGCAGGACGTCGGCGGGATAAACGGTAAACGCAGCGACGAGTTGCGTATCCGCGCCAGTAACCTGGATCTGACGGCGATCGAAGGGCTGCGTTCAATGGCCGCAAAACTCTCCCCGGAGCTGGGCGAAATCTGGCTGGCGACGCAGCCGAGCGGGCAGATAAACCGGCTGGCGCTGGATATTCCGCTCCAGGCGACGGAAAAGACGCGTTTTCAGGCGGCATGGAAAAATCTCGCCTGGAAACAGTGGAAACTGCTGCCGGGTGCCGAGCACTTCAGCGGTAAACTGGAAGGAAGCGTGGAAAACGGCAGGCTGACGGCAGAAATGCAGCAAGCAAAAATGCCGTACGAAACGGTCTTCCGTGCGCCACTGGAGATCGAAAAAGGAAATGCCACCCTCAACTGGCTGAAGAATGACAAAGGTTTTCAGCTCGATGGCCGCGATATCAATGTGAAAGCCAAAGCGGTACATGCGCGCGGTAATTTCCGTTATCTACAGCCTGAAGGCGATGAGCCGTGGCTGGGTATTCTGGCGGGCATCAGCACGGATGACGGTTCACAGGCGTGGCGCTACTTCCCGGAAAACCTGATGGGGAAAGCGCTGGTGGACTATCTCAGCGGCGCCATTCAGGGCGGCCAGGCGGATAACGCCACGCTGGTCTACGGCGGCAACCCGCACCTGTTCCCGTATAAGCACAACGAAGGCCAGTTCCAGGTTCTGGTGCCGCTACGCAACGCCACCTATGCCTTCCAGCCGGACTGGCCGGCGCTGAAGAATCTGGATATTGAACTCAACTTCCTCAATGACGGCCTGTGGATGAAGACGGACAACGTTGCGCTGGGCGGCGTAACGGCAAGCAACCTGACGGCAAACATCCCGGATTACTCCAAAGAGAAACTGCTGATTGATGCGGATATTAAGGGGCCGGGCAAAGCGGTTGGCCCGTACTTTGAAGATACGCCGCTGAATGACTCCCTGGCAGCCACCCTTCAGCAGTTGCAGTTAGATGGCGATGTGAATGCTCGCTTACATCTGGATATCCCGCTGGACGGTGAAATGACCACCGCCAAAGGCGACGTTAGCCTTAATAACAACAGCCTCTATATCAAGCCGCTGGACAGCACGCTGAAAAACCTCAGCGGTCAGTTCAGCTTTGTTAACGGCACGCTGAAAAGTGAGCCGCTGAAAGCGACCTGGTTCAATCAACCCGTCAATATCGATTTCTCCACCACCGAGGGCGATAAAGCCTACCAGGTGGCGGTCAATATGGACGCGAACTGGCAGCCGTCACGCATGGATGTTCTGCCGAAGCCGATTGAGAATGCGGTGGACGGCGCGGTGTCATGGAATAGCAAGGTCGCCATCGACCTGCCTTATCATGCCGGTGCGCGCTATAACGTCGACATTACGGGCGATCTGAAAAACCTCAGCAGCCAGCTTCCCGCGCCGCTGAATAAGAAAAGCGGTGAAGCATTGCCCGTCAACGTTAAGGTTGCGGGCAACCTTAACAGCTTCGATTTAACCGGAAATGCTGGCGGCACAAACCACTTCAATAGCCGCTGGCTGCTTAACCGCAAGCTGACGCTGGACAGGGCGATCTGGACGACGGACAGCCGTACCACGCCGCCGCTGCCGGAGCAGGCGGGCGTTGAACTGAATCTCCCGCCGATGGATGGCGCAGAGTGGCTGGCACTGTTCCAGAAAGGTGTCGGGCAAAACGTCGACCAAACGGCGCAGTTCCCGCAGTCCATTACCTTGCGCACGCCTGCGCTGACGCTGGGCGGGCAGCAGTGGAACAACCTGAGTATTGTCTCCCGGCCGACGGTAAACGGCTCAAAGGTCGAGGCGCAGGGGCGTGAGATCAACGGTTCGTTGACCATGCGCGATCACGCGCCATGGCAGGCGGCTATCCGTTATCTTTATTACAATCCGACCTTTACGGCGTCTAAAGCAGAGTCGACAAGCGCTTCTCCTGTCAGTGGCAGTGGAACGTCGCGCGTGGATTTCAGCGGCTGGCCCGATCTCCAGCTGCGCTGTGCGGAGTGCTGGCTGTGGGGGCAAAAATATGGCCGTATCGACGGTGATTTTGCTATTCAGGGCAATACGCTGAGCCTCACTGGCGGGCTGGTGGATACCGGCTTTGGCCGCATGACTGCCGCTGGCGAATGGGTGAACAAACCGGGTGAACAGCGCACCTCGCTGAAGGGCGATATTAAAGGCAACAAGCTGGACGCCGCGGCTAACTTCTTCGGCATCAGCACGCCGCTGCGCGGATCGTCCTTCGATGTGAATTACGATCTGCACTGGCGCGCTGCGCCGTGGACACCCGATGAAGCTTCGCTTAACGGCATCCTGAAAACCCACTTCGGTAAGGGGGAGATTGCCGATGTGAGCACGGGGCGCGCCGGGCAGATCCTGCGTCTGCTGAGTTTTGACGCGCTGCTGCGCAAGCTGCGCTTCGACTTTAGCGACACCTTCAGCGAAGGTTTCTACTACGATTCCATTCGCAGCACGGCGTGGATCAAAGACGGCGTTCTGCACACCGACGATACGCTGGTGGACGGCCTGGAAGCGGATATCGCGATGAAAGGGTCAGTGGATCTCGTGCGCCGCGAGCTGGATATGGAAGCCGTGGTGGCGCCGGAGATTTCCGCAAGCGTGGGCGTTGCGGCAGCCTTTGTGGTCAATCCTATTGTCGGGGCGGCGGTGTTTGCGGCCAGTAAAGTGCTGGGGCCGCTCTGGAGCAAAGTCTCGATTCTGCGCTATCGCATTACCGGGCCGGTTGATAAACCACAGATTAATGAGGTGCTGCGCCAGCCGCGCAAAGAAGCACAGCAATGATTTGACGTGGGCAGGTAATTGCCTCACTCTCAATAAATACGATCTTTATACCGCCACGGGCGGCAACGAACGAGTAGCAATAGATGAGTCTGAACCTGGTAAGTGAACATTTGCTCGCAGCGAACGGCCTGAGCCATCAGGACCTGTTCTCCATTCTTGGTCAACTGACCGAACGCCGCCTCGACTACGGCGATCTCTATTTCCAGTCGAGCTATCACGAATCCTGGGTTTTAGAAGACAGCATCATTAAAGATGGCTCTTATAACATTGACCAGGGCGTCGGCGTGCGCGCCGTCAGCGGCGAAAAAACCGGTTTTGCCTATGCAGACCAGATAAGCCTGGCCGCGCTGGAGCAGAGCGCGCAGGCGGCGCGAACCATTGTGCGCGATACAGGCGACGGACGGGTGAAAACGCTGGGTGAAGTGCAGCACGCTGCGCTCTATACCAGCATCGACCCGCTGCAAAGCATGAGCCGCGAGGAGAAGCTGGACATCCTGCGTCGCGTGGACAAAGTGGCTCGCGCGGCGGATAAACGCGTGCAGGAAGTCTCTGCCAGCCTGACCGGTGTTTATGAACTGATCCTGGTGGCGGCGACAGACGGTACCCTGGCCGCTGACGTTCGCCCGCTGGTGCGTCTCTCTATCAGCGTGCAGGTTGAAGACGACGGCAAGCGCGAGCGCGGCTCCAGCGGTGGCGGCGGTCGTTTTGGTTATGACTGGTTCCTGGGTGATGTTGACGGCGAAGCCCGCGCGGATGCATGGGCAAAAGAAGCCGTGCGCATGGCGCTGGTCAACCTGTCTGCCGTGGCTGCACCCGCCGGTACGTTGCCGGTGGTACTGGGCGCAGGCTGGCCGGGAGTGCTGCTGCACGAAGCGGTCGGTCACGGCCTGGAAGGTGATTTCAACCGTCGCGGGACGTCCGTATTCAGCGGTCAGATGGGGCAGCTTGTCTCCTCAGAGCTGTGCACCGTGGTGGATGATGGCACCATGCTCGACCGTCGCGGCTCGATTTCTATCGACGATGAAGGTACGCCGGGTCAGTACAACGTGCTGATCGAAAACGGCGTACTGAAAGGCTACATGCAGGACAAGCTTAACGCGCGCCTGATGGGCGTTGCGCCGACGGGTAACGGCCGTCGTGAATCCTACGCACATCTGCCGATGCCGCGCATGACCAATACTTACATGCTGCCGGGCCAGTCCACGCCGCAGGAGATTATCGAATCCGTTGATTACGGTATCTTCGCGCCAAACTTTGGTGGCGGACAGGTGGATATCACCTCCGGCAAATTTGTCTTCTCTACCTCAGAGGCGTATCTGATTGAGAAGGGCAAAGTGACCAAAGCGGTGAAGGGCGCAACCCTGATTGGCTCCGGCATTGAGGCCATGCAGCAGATTTCCATGGTCGGTAACGACCTGAAACTGGATAACGGCGTGGGCGTTTGCGGCAAAGAGGGCCAGAGCCTGCCTGTGGGCGTCGGTCAGCCTACGCTGAAAGTGGATAATCTGACGGTGGGCGGCACGGCGTAAATTTTCCCCCGCACTCTAACCCTCTCCCCAACGGGGAGAGGGGAAAAGCCTACTCTTTCCTTCTACCTCGCATGCCCTGAAACAGCTCCGCCACTTCCACAAAATAGTCCGTCAGATAGTTAATACAGACCTGCACCTTCAGCGGCAGCTTATCCTTTTCGGTATAGAGCGCGTACACCGGACGCGGATCGGACTGGTAGCGCGGAAAGAGGATCTCCAGCACGCCGCTGTTGATCTCGTTGATCACCCACATCAGCGGTACGTAGGCGATCCCGGCCCCGGCCACCAGCCAGCGTGAGATGGTCATCGGATCGTTGGTGACGAAGCGGCCTTCAGGCAGCAGTTTAGTGGAAAGCCCTTCCGGCGCGATCAGTTCAAATTCGTTATCTGGCCGAACGCTGTATTCCAGCCACGAGTGGTTGCTCAGGTCGGCAGGTTTTTCCGGCACGCCATACTGTGCCAGATAGCTTTTCGAAGCGCAGACCACCATCGGCATGCTGCCCAGTCGACGCGAGAACAGGCTCGAGTCCTGCAACGCGCCAACGCGGATCACCACGTCTAACCCATCGGCAATCAGGTCCGGTGCCGGAATGCCCGTTACCAGATTAACGGTTAAACCGGGATACTCTTTAAGCATTTCCGCCGTCATGGCAGCGAGAACATTTTGTGCCATAGTTGAAGAACAACCGATACGCAGCGTGCCGATAGGCGTGTTGTTAAAGGCATAGAGCTGCTCGTGAACATCCTGCACCTCATGCAGCATTCGACGGCAGCCCTGATAGTAAATTTTACCCGCTTCCGTCAGCCCAATGCTGCGGGTGCTGCGGTTGAGCAGCTTCACCTGGAGCTCATCTTCCAGTTTTGACACTGTCTGGCTAATGGATGAGACGCTCATTTGTAGCTGACGTGCTGCGGCGGTAAAAGAGCCTTGCTCAACCACTTTCGCAAAGACGGACATGCGTTTTAGACGTTCCATTATTCACTCTGGCTTAAAAGTGATTTAGATCACATATGATAGATAACAGCATAACAGTTACGTTAATATATTATTAATTACATAACGGCTGCGCCACTCTCGCCCGGCAATTCTTGCTCTCCTGCGGCGGCGCGAGCTTAAAAATCCAGTAACCTGCACTCTCTTTAATCAAGGTCAACATGAGTCTGTTTCCCGTTATCGTGGTGTTCGGTTTGTCGTTCCCACCGATATTTTTCGAGCTTCTTTTATCACTGGCGATCTTCTGGCTGGTGCGCAAGGTGCTGGTCCCTACCGGGATTTATGATTTCGTCTGGCATCCTGCATTGTTCAATACCGCGCTGTATTGCTGCCTGTTCTATTTAATATCGCGCATGTTTGTCTGAGGTTGATGTGAAAACGCTAACAAGAAAAATCTCCCGCACTGCCATCACTATGGCGCTGGTCATCCTGGCGTTCATCGCTATTTTTCGCGCCTGGGTTTATTACACCGAATCCCCGTGGACGCGCGATGCGCGTTTCAGCGCGGAGGTGGTCGCGATAGCGCCCGATGTCGCCGGTCTCATTACGGCGGTCAACGTCCACGATAACCAACTGGTGAAAAAAGATCAGGTGCTGTTCACCATCGACCAGCCGCGCTATCAAAAAGCGCTGGAAGAAGCGGAAGCCGACGTGGCGTATTACAACGCGCTGGCCGCTGAAAAACGCCGTGAAGCAGGTCGCCGTAACAAGCTGGGCATCCAGGCTATGTCCCGGGAAGAGATTGACCAGTCTAATAACGTGCTGCAAACCGTGCTGCATCAGCTGGCAAAAGCGCAGGCGACGCGCGATCTGGCGAAGCTCGATCTGGAACGTACCGTTATCCGCGCGCCGTCCGATGGCTGGGTGACCAACCTCAACGTCTATGCGGGTGAGTTTATCACGCGCGGCTCAACTGCCGTGGCGCTGGTGAAACAGAACTCCTTCTACGTCCTCGCCTATATGGAAGAGACCAAGCTGGAAGGCGTGCGTCCGGGCTATCGCGCCGAAATCACGCCGCTCGGCAGCAACCGGGTCCTGAAGGGAACCGTGGACAGCGTGGCCGCGGGGGTGACCAACTCCAGCAGTACCAATGATACAAAAGGGATGGCGACCGTCGATTCTAACCTCGAGTGGGTTCGCCTGGCGCAGCGCGTACCGGTACGCATTCGTCTGGATGAGCAGCAGAGCAACCTCTGGCCCGCAGGCACCACCGCGACGGTGGTGATCACGGGTGAAAAAGACCGTGATGCCAGCCAGGATTCTATCTTCCGTCAAATCGCCCATCGCCTGCGCGAGTTTGGTTGATCGCTATGGGCATTTTTTCCATCGCCAGCCAGCACATCCGCTTCGCCGTGAAGCTGGCATGCGCCATTGTGCTGGCGCTGTTTGTTGGCTTCCATTTCCAGCTTGAAACACCGCGCTGGGCCGTTCTGACCGCCGCGATCGTCGCCGCCGGTCCTGCCTTCGCGGCGGGTGGCGAACCTTACTCCGGGGCAATTCGCTATCGCGGGATGCTGCGTATTATCGGCACCTTTATCGGCTGTATCGCCGCTCTGACCATTATCATCCTGATGATCCGTACGCCGCTGCTGATGCTGATTGTGTGCTGTATCTGGGCGGGTTTTTGCACCTGGGTCTCTTCGCTGGTGAAGGTGGAGAACTCGTACGCCTGGGGCCTGGCGGGATATACCGCGCTGATTATTATCATCACCATTCAGAGTGAACCGCTGCTTGCTCCGCAGTTCGCCGTCGAACGTTGTAGCGAGATTGTCATTGGTATCGTCTGCGCGATTGTCGCAGATCTGCTCTTCTCTCCGCGATCCATCAAGCAGGAAGTCGATCGTGAGCTGGACGCGCTGATTGTTGCTCAGTACCAGCTTATGCAGCTGTGCATTAAGCACGGCGACAGCGAAGAGGTCGACAAGGCCTGGAGCGCGCTGGTGCGCCGCACGCAGGCGCTGGAAGGGATGCGCAGTAATCTCAACATGGAGTCTTCCCGCTGGGAGCGGGCCAATCGTCGTCTGAAAGCGATCAATACCGTCTCGTTAACGCTGATCACCCAGGCGTGTGAAACCTACCTGATTCAGAACACCCGCCCCGAAGTGGTAACGGATACTTTCCGCGAACTGTTTGATGAGCCCGTGGAGACGGTGCAGGACGTGCATCGACAGCTTAAACGCATGCGTCGTGTGATTGCCTGGACAGGAGAACGGGATACGCCAGTCACCATTTATACCTGGGTAGGCGCCGCAACGCGCTACCTGCTCCTGAAACGCGGCGTGATTAGCAACACCAAAATCAGTGCGGCGGAAGAAGAGGTATTGCAGGGCGAAGTGGTGATCAAACCGGAGTCCGCCGAGCGCCACCATGCGATGGTTAATTTCTGGCGTACCACCCTGGCTTGTATACTCGGCACGCTGTTCTGGCTGTGGACCGGCTGGACGTCCGGCAGCGGCGCGATGGTGATGATTGCCGTCGTCACCGCGCTGGCGATGCGTCTGCCCAACCCGCGCATGGTCGCGATCGATTTTCTGTACGGCACCATTGCGGCGTTACCCATTGGTGCGCTCTACTTCCTGGTGATTATTCCCTCGACGCAGCAAAGCATGCTTTTGCTCTGCATCAGCCTGGCGGTGATGGCGTTCTTTATCGGGATTGAGGTACAAAAACGCCGTCTGGGATCGTTGGGTGCGCTGGCGAGCACGATTAACATCATCGTGCTGGATAACCCGATGACCTTCCATTTCAGCCAGTTCCTGGATAGCGCATTAGGTCAGCTGGTGGGCTGTTTCCTGGCGATGATGGTGATCCTGCTGGTGCGGGATAACTCTCAGGCGCGGACAGGGCGTGTGCTGCTGAATCAGTTTGTGTCGGCCGCCGTATCGTCATTGACTACCAACACCGCGCGGCGCAAGGAGAACCACCTGCCGGCGCTCTATCAACAGCTGTTCCTGTTGCTGAATAAATTCCCGGGCGATGTCGCCCGCTTCCGCCTGGCGTTAACCATGATTATCGCGCACCAGCGTCTGCGGAACGCGCCAGTGCCGATCAACGACGATTTGTCCGCCTACCACCGCCAGCTACGGCGAACGGCGGACCATGTGATATCGGCATCCAGTGATGACAAACGTCGCCGCTACTTTAAGCAACTGCTGGAGGAACTGGATATCTACCAGGAGAAACTGCGGATCTGGGAAGCGCCGCCGCAGGTTACCGAGCCGGTAGAGCGGCTGGTGTTTATGCTGCACCGCTACCAGAATGCGCTGACAGACAGCTAACGAAGAGAAAACCGACGCCAAAAGCGTCGGTTTTTTTGTGGCTATACTTATTCTTGCAGGTTCAAACATTCAGGAAGGGAGGACACATGACAACCCAGGCTCTTCAGGACAGTATCCTTTTTCAGACCGGGTATCTGGTTAACGGTATCTGGAAAACACTCGACACCACGTTTGATGTGCTAAACCCGGCCACGGGCGAGGTGGTCGCGAAAGTGGCGAAAGCAGGGAAAGCCGAAACCGAAGAGGCCATTGCGGCCGCGACGAAGGCCTTTCCCGCATGGCGCGCAAAAACGGCAAAAGAGCGCTCCACGATCCTCTATCGCTGGTATGAACTGATTATCGAGAATAAAAGCTGGCTCGGGCGACTGATGACTACCGAGCAGGGCAAGCCGCTGAAAGAGGCTGAAGGTGAGGTGGACTACGCTGCCAGCTTCATTCAGTGGTTTGCCGAGCAGGCCAAGCGCGCCAACGGTGAAATCATTCCTCCGGTTAAACCCGGCTCCCGTATTCTGGCCACTCGTGAACCTGTCGGGGTGGTTGCTGCTATCACGCCATGGAATTTCCCGATGGCCATGCTCACCCGTAAGCTCGGCCCGGCGCTGGCAGCAGGATGTACCGGCGTCATCAAGCCTGCAAACAACACGCCGCTGAGCGCCTTTGCGCTGCTGACGCTGGCGAAGCAGGCCGGTGTGCCGGATGGTGTGCTGAATGCGGTCGCGGGGAGCACCTCAGAAATTAGTGACGCCATTATGGCCAGCCATGACGTGCGCAAAATCTCGTTTACCGGATCAACCGCCGTCGGGAAAACGCTGGTTCGCAATTCCGCAGAGACCATGAAAAAGGTATCGATGGAGCTGGGCGGTAATGCGCCATATATCGTTTTCGAGGACGCGGATATTGAGGCCGCCGTCAAAGGCGCGATCGCCAATAAGTTCCGTAACGCTGGGCAGGTCTGCGTCAGCGTAAACCGTTTCTATATTCAGGAGACGGTCTATGACAAGTTTGTCAATCAACTTGCCGATGCGGTGAAGGCGCTGAAGGTGGGGAACGGTCTGGACGAGGGCGTCGTTGTCGGCCCGCTGATTGAGCCTTCGGCTGTCGAAAAAGTCCGTGAGCACGTCGAAGATGCGGTAGCGAAGGGCGCCACGGTGCTGGCTGGGGGTAAACCGCACGAACTTGGCGGCAACTTCTGGATGCCAACCGTACTCGGTGACTGCCATGAAGGCATGAAGCTGGCAGAAGAGGAGACCTTTGGTCCCGTTGCCGCCTGCTTCCGCTTCACGTCGGAAGACGAAGTGGTTATGCGCGCTAACAATACGCCTTACGGGCTGGCAGCCTACTTTTATACCCAGAATCTCTCGCGCGTGTTCCGCGTCTCGCAGGCCATTGAGAGCGGCATGATCGGAATTAATGAATGTGCGGTCTCGACCGAGCTGGGTCCGTTTGGGGGCGTAAAAGAGTCCGGGCTGGGCCGCGAAGGGTCCGTGCTGGGGCTGGAGGAGTTTCTGGAAGTCAAAACCCTGCATATCGGGGGATTATAATAGACAGGGCGGCATTTGCCGCCCGCCTGTACCGGGTGGCTGGCAATGAAAATTTATACCTTTGATTTTGACGAAATTGAGAGTCAGGAAGACTTCTATCGCGAGTTTATTCGGGCGTTCGACCTGGAGCGGGGCAGCGTAAGCAATCTTGATATGCTGTGGGATGTGGTTACCGGCGATCGTCTGCCGTTACCGCTGGAAATCGAATTTACCCATCTGCCTGAAAAACTACGCAGACGCTTTGGTGCATTGATTTTATTGTTTGATGAAGCGGAGGAGGAGCTGGAAGGGCAACTGCGTTTCAACGTGCGCCAGTGATAAAAAAGCCCCTGACCGGGAGGTCAGGGGCAAGTCGTATGATGAGATACGACGAGGGTTTATTTGTACAGTTCTGCGGTAGCGTGCCAGTGGTCGCCACTGCGCGCTTCGATGATGCGATAGGATGACGCACCCTGTTCTTCCGCTTTTTTGTTCAGCATTTCGTGCATGTCCATCGGAGACGTACCGATGGCGCCAACAGAAACAGTCCCGATAGCCTGACGGGATTGTGCCTGTTCAGCATTGATGGTGTCGGCTGCAAACGCACCGAATGACAGGACTGACAGTACGCTCAGGGCAGCTACAGTGGTTTTAATTTTCATGATTATTTACCTCGTCAATTATTTTACTGGGGTCTTTGTTCTGTGACCCTCATCACAAAATCAAGTATACACTAATCACGCAAAAAATTAATACCAGACTAATGGTTTCGTCTGTTATTACGCGTTAAAAAATTCATTTTTTATAACGAGAATGCATAAAAAAGGGCGTCACAATGCGAGGTTTGTGGTTTTTTCTTATTTAAATCAAATGGGTATGGTAATTTGATTTTTTGTGCGATTTTGCGGCAGATCATTAACTGAATGAATGTTAACAGGCGGTAAAAAGCACTATTTGCAAAAGTAGCAGGCAGAGAAAAGCAGGGTAAAACGCGGTAAAAGCAGAATGATCCCCGCAGCCAGGCGCTACGGGGCAGACAATTACAGCTCCTGTTCGAACAGGACCAGAATCGCTTCGTAGAGGTCTTTCACCGAGAAACCATTTGCCGGGGTGGTAAAAATGGTGTCATCGCCGGCGATGGTCCCGAGGATCCCCTCTGCTTTACCCAGCGAGTCCAGCAGGCGGGCAATCAGCTGGGCTGCGCCCGGGCTGGTGTGGATCACGACCACGGCATCGTTATAGTCGATGTCCAGAACCAGGTTTTTCAGCGGGCTGGAGGTCGTTGGCACGCCAAGTTCAGCAGGCAGGCAATAAACCATTTCCATTTTGGCGTTGCGCGTACGCACCGCACCAAACTTGGTTAACATGCGAGAGACCTTCGACTGGTTGATGTTGTCGAAGCCTTGTTCCTGCAACGCCTGAACAATTTCTCCCTGAGAACTGAATTTCTCTTCTTTGAGTAGCGCTTTAAACGCCTTCACTAATTCTTCTTGCTTAGACGAGCTTCGCATAAGTCACCCGGAATATGACGATAGAAACAACATTATTATGCATGTGGATGAATTTTTATGCAAATTATCTACCTGGCACCAGGCTGAAATAATGTTATGAAAGGGAGAGATTTTATCAGATTTCGTTATCGGAAAACATGCCTGGGTCACGCCGCGCAAATAAGCTTAAAAGTAAATTAAATGTTATCAAAATGATGTTGTTTTGGTGGCGTGGCAGGGTGTATTGTAACCCCCTCTTAATTCGTTGTTGCCTGCATCCCGATAGTATTCAGGTGAAGGCGAAAGACGTGCGACCTCAAATTCTTTAGCGATGAAAATTGTAATTAATGACGTGCTGAATTATGGTCGCCGCAACGGAGTTACAGATACTTAAGTTAACCATAATAAGGAGTTTAGGATGAAAGTCGCAGTCCTCGGCGCTGCTGGTGGTATCGGCCAGGCGCTTGCCCTACTACTGAAAACCCAACTGCCTTCAGGCTCAGAACTCTCCCTGTACGATATTGCTCCGGTAACCCCAGGTGTGGCGGTTGACCTGAGCCACATCCCGACAGCTGTGAAAATCAAAGGCTTCTCCGGTGAAGATGCGCGTCCTGCGTTGCAGGGTGCCGACGTGGTGCTGATCTCCGCGGGTGTTGCGCGTAAACCGGGTATGGATCGTTCAGACCTGTTCAACGTCAACGCGGGCATCGTGAAAAACCTGGTTCAGCAGATTGCTGAAACCTGCCCGAAAGCGTGCATCGGGATCATCACCAACCCGGTGAACACCACCGTTGCTATCGCAGCAGAAGTGCTGAAGAAAGCGGGCGTTTACGACAAGAACAAACTGTTCGGCGTAACTACGCTGGATATCATCCGCTCCAATACCTTCGTGGCTGAGCTGAAAGGCAAGCAGCCAACGGAAGTGGAAGTGCCGGTTATCGGCGGTCATTCTGGCGTGACCATCCTGCCTCTGCTGTCGCAGATCCCGGGCGTGAGCTTCACCGAGCAGGAAGTGGCTGACCTGACCAAACGTATTCAGAACGCAGGCACCGAAGTGGTGGAAGCGAAGGCGGGTGGCGGTTCTGCAACCCTGTCTATGGGCCAGGCGGCGGCACGTTTCGGCCTGTCTCTGGTTCGCGCGTTGCAGGGCGAAAAAGGCGTTGTTGAATGCGCCTATGTTGAAGGCGACGGTGAACACGCGCGCTTCTTCTCTCAGCCGCTGCTGCTGGGTAAAAACGGTGTTGAAGAGCGTAAGTCTATCGGCACGCTGAGCGCGTTTGAGCAAAACGCGATGGAAGGCATGCTGGATACGCTGAAGAAAGACATTACGCTGGGCGAAGAGTTCGTTAACAAGTGATCTTATCCCGGTAAAAAAAACGGAGCGTTAAGCTCCGTTTTTTTATGCCCGTCAGTTAGTGGCCGGGTATTCCTGGATGGTGACCTGAATCGTCAGCTTCTTGTCATTACGCATGACTTCAACAGGGATGATGGAGCCCGGGCGAATCTCAGCCACCTGGTCCATGGTTTCCAGCGCAGAGACCGCTGGCGTACCGTTGACGGAAAGGATAACGTCGTTCACCTGGATACCTGCGTTGGCCGCCGGGCCGCCAGGCGCCACTTCGTTGACCACAATCCCCTGGATCTGATCGATACCACCGCCCTGCGTATGCATCGGCGCGATTTCACGCCCGCCAATACCGATGTAGCCACGGATCACGCGGCCATCACGGATCAGCTTGTCCATGATCTTGGTCGCCAGCTGGAACGGAATGGCAAAGCCAATCCCTTCCGGCGTTTCGCCGTCGTTGCTCTTGTCGAAGGAGAGGGTGTTAATGCCCATCAGTTCGCCCAGAGAGTTCACCAGCGCACCGCCGGAGTTACCGTGGTTGATCGAGGCATCGGTTTGCAGGAAGTTCTGCCGCCCTGACGGGTTCAGGCCGATACGACCGGTCGCGCTGATGATCCCCTGAGTGATGGTCTGGCCCAGGTTGTACGGGTTACCGATCGCCAGCACCACATCGCCGATGTGCGGCGTGCGTTTGCGATTAATCGGGATAGTCGGCAGACCGCCCGTGGCGTTGATCTTCAGCACCGCCAGATCGGTCAGGCTGTCCGACCCCACCAGCAGGGCTTCAAACACGCGGCCATCCTGCAAGGCGACGATAATCTGGTCGGCATCGTTAATGACGTGTTTATTGGTGATGATGTAGCCCCGGTCATCCATGATCACACCGGAACCGAGCGTGCGGATCTCCAGCTGGTTATGAGCGGAACTGTTAAGCCCGCGGTTATAGACGTTAACCACGGCGGGGGCAGCACGGCGTACCGCCTGATTGTACGTCGCAGGCGTTTCATCCGTGCTGTCGAACTGAGGAGCCGACAGTTTGTTGAACTGGCGTAAAGATGGCATAGCCACCAGCAGCAGACCGGCAACGATCAAACCAATGACAATTGAACGAAAGAGCTTTAAAAGCATGATGCGTGTGTCGTTAAAATAGGAACGGTTTGCAGCATAACATGAGTTATCCGGACATCACACGCAGCGGCGATGTCCGGAGTCGCAAATGGTTAACGCAGTAAAATGTAGAGGGTGTCGTTGCCACGGATAATTTGCAGGGCAATGACCGCCGGTTTACTCTCCAGCACCTTACGCATTTCGGCAATAGACTGCACGCGAGTGCGGTTCACGCCCACGATCACGTCGTCCTGATGTAAACCTGCCTGCGCGGCCGGGCTGCTCTTCTCAACGGTAGTGACGGTAATGCCTTTCGTGCCGTTTTTAAGCTGACCGTCGCTCAGCGTAGCGCCCTGTAGAGCCGGGGAGATCTGTTCTGCGCTGGCGGAAGAGGAGGTGCTCTTATCCAGCGTCACTTCCACGGTAAGCGGTTTGCCCTCGCGGATCAGGCCCAGCTTCACTTTAGCGCCCGGCTCCGTGGTGGCAATGCGTGACCGTAATTCAGCGAAGCTGCTCAGCGGTTTATCGTTCAGGCTGACAATAACATCGCCGGATTTCACGCCCGCTTTTGCAGAGCCTGAGTTGGGCAGCACTTCGCTGACAAACGCCCCGCGCTGGACGTTGAGCTTAAAGGCTTTGGCGATATCGGCGCTCATCTCCATGCCTTTGATGCCCAGCAGACCGCGCTTAACCTCGCCAAACTGAATCAGCTGTTGAGACAGGGTTTTCGCCATGTTACTCGGAATGGCAAAACCAATCCCGATGCTACCGCCGCCTGGCGCGAGGATAGCGGTGTTGATGCCGATCAGCTCACCGTTCAGATTAAGCAGCGCACCGCCGGAGTTGCCCCGGTTGATGGAGGCATCGGTCTGGATGAAGTTTTCCAGCCCTTCGAGATTCAGGCCGCTGCGCCCCAGGGCGGAGACAATTCCGGAGGTGGCGGTCTGGCCTAAACCGAACGGGTTACCGACCGCGACGGCAAAATCACCGACGCGCAGCTTATCGGAATCTGCAATGGCGATCTGGGTCAGGTTGCTGGGGTTTTGCACCTGTAGCAGGGCGATATCACTCTGATCGTCACCGCCGATCAGTTTGGCGTCAAACTCCCGACCATCGTTCAGCTGAACGCTGATTTTATCGGCCTGGCTGATCACGTGGTTATTGGTCAGGATATAGCCCTTAGCCGCGTCGATAATCACCCCTGAGCCTAGGCCTTCAAACGGCTGAGCCTGCTGATCCGGCGCGTCTTCGCCAAAATATTTCTTCAGCTCTTCAGGAATACGCTGGCTTTGGCGTGCCGTCCCTTCCACCTGAACGCTGACTACCGCAGGCAGGACTTTTTCAAGCATCGGCGCAAGGCTGGGAATGGCTTCTTGTCCAGGCACCTGCGAAGGCAGTGCCGCACTGGCGGGGAAGGACGCCGAGAGAGATAACCCGACACTTAACGCTAAGGCGCTCAACAGCTGGTTTTTTTTCTTCATTGATGCTGACTCTCGTATCCTGGAATGAAAAAGAACGGCCCCAAAAACATCTTGATGTTATTGAATTTTCAACCGCTGAACAATGAGGTGTTTGACTAAATAATAGCTGGGGACGGGAAGAAAGGACGGGCGCATAAGGTGCGCCCGTAAAATTTATTCAGGTTGTGCGATTAATCGCGTTTTACGCCACCGCGCAGCAGGCCGGACGCGCCGTCTGAATAGTCGCGTGGCATCTGAACCGGAGCCTGATCGTTACCGGCTTCAGAATCAGCCAGACGATTGCGGAAGGGGTTGGTCTCCGCGGTCATTTCCGGCAGCAGGCTGCTGGAGCTTTTCGCCATGTGCTGGTAGAGCTGGCGATAATCTGTCGCCATGTTGTCCAGCAGCTCAGCGCTACGGGCAAAGTGGCTGACCAGCTCTTCGCGATATTCTTCCAGTTCGGCTTTGTTCTTTTCCAGTTCGTATTGCAGTGACTGCTGCTGACGCAATTTGCGGTTACCGAAACGCATGGCCACAGCACCAATGATGATGCCGACGACTAAACCGATTAGCGCATATTCCCAGGTCATGAACTTCTCCCGTTGTCTTGTTGTTCCGTAGGGTGTTGGCTCGGCTCCTGCCTGTGCCTGATTATGCCACTATAACCGCTATTTCCGCAGAAGTGGAATCCTGACGTATCATCGCGTAGTGTAGAACGGCCTTTTTTTCATCAGCCACGCGCGCTGGTGAGGTTTAACTAAAGGAATAACAACAACATCATGCAAAACCTGTCCCCTTCATCGCGTTACCAACTGGCCCTGAGCGAGGGCACACACCAGCCGGATGATGTCCAGCATGAAGCGGTTAACCGCCTGGACACGATTTATCAGGAACTTCTGGCGAAACCCGCCGATGCGGTGCAGAGCAGTGGGCTGAAGGCGGCATTCGGCCGTTTACTGGGCAAAAAAGAGCCCACGGTAAACGCACCGGTTCGTGGCTTATATATGTGGGGCGGCGTTGGGCGGGGTAAGACCTGGCTGATGGACATGTTCTACCAGAGCCTGCCCGGCACGCGTAAGCAGCGCCTGCACTTTCACCGTTTTATGCTGCGGGTCCATGAAGAGCTGACGGCGCTCCAGGGCGAAACCGACCCGCTGGACATTGTGGCCGATCGCTTTAAGGTGGAAACGGACGTGCTCTGCTTCGACGAGTTCTTTGTTTCCGATATTACGGATGCCATGCTGTTGGGGGGCCTCATGAAAGCGCTGTTTGCGCGAGGGATCACTCTGGTGGCGACCTCCAATATCCCGCCGGATGAGCTTTATCGCAATGGTCTCCAGCGGGCGCGTTTCCTGCCGGCCATTGATGCTATCAAACAGCACTGCGACATCATGAACGTCGATGCCGGCGTCGATTATCGACTGCGCACATTAACGCAGGCACACCTGTGGCTTTCGCCGTTGAACGCCGACACAGCCCGCGAGATGGATAAACTGTGGCTGGCGCTGGCGGGAGCGCCGCGGGATAACGCGCCAGCGCTGGAGATTAATCATCGTCCGTTGCCGACGCTTGGCGTAGAAAACCAGACGCTGGCCGTCTCGTTTGCAACGCTCTGCGTGGACGCCCGCAGCCAGCATGACTACATTGCGCTTTCGCGTCTGTTCCATACCGTTATGTTGTGGGATGTGCCCGTTATGACCCCACTCATGGAGAGCGAAGCGCGCCGCTTCATCGCGCTGGTAGATGAGTTTTACGAGCGCCACATTAAGCTGGTGGTCAGCGCCGAGGTGCCTTTATATGAGGTTTATCAGGGCGAGCGCCTGAAGTTTGAGTTCCAGCGCTGCCTGTCGCGCCTGCAAGAGATGCAGAGCGAAGAGTACCTCAAGCGTGAGCATATGCCATAATAAATGCTCCCCTCTCCCCGTGGGAGAGGGGCTGGGGGTGAGGGCACCAGACCGCACAATACCTGACCCCGAAAAACCCATTCCAAATCACATTTAAGGGTCGATCTTTGACCTCAACTTCTCTATAATCTTGCGACCCCACGTTACGAGAAGGTTTTTTTCCCGAAACTTTCTATGTGTCGGCATGTGCTATTCGAAGGGGTAGGTTTGCCGGACTTTGTCGTGTGAACCTCAACTGACTAAACGTTTGGGTGTTCACCAACGTGTAACTTATTATTTGGGTAAGCTTTTAATGAAAACTTTTACAGCTAAACCAGAAACCGTACAGCGCGACTGGTATGTTGTTGACGCGACCGGTAAAACTCTGGGCCGTCTGGCTACTGAACTGGCTCGTCGCCTGCGCGGTAAGCATAAAGCGGAATACACTCCGCACGTTGATACCGGTGATTACATCATCGTTCTGAACGCTGACAAAGTTGCTGTTACCGGCAACAAGCGTACTGACAAAATGTACTACCACCACACCGGCCACATCGGTGGTATCAAAGAAGCGACCTTTGAAGAGATGATTGCCCGCCGTCCTGAGCGTGTGATTGAAATCGCGGTTAAAGGCATGCTGCCAAAAGGCCCGCTGGGTCGTGCTATGTTCCGTAAACTGAAAGTTTACGCAGGCAACGAGCACAACCACGCGGCACAGCAACCGCAAGTTCTTGACATCTAATCGGGATTATAGGCAATGGCTGAAAATCAATACTACGGCACTGGTCGCCGCAAAAGTTCCGCAGCTCGCGTTTTCATCAAACCGGGCAGTGGTAAAATCGTAATCAACCAGCGTTCTCTGGAACAATACTTCGGTCGCGAAACTGCCCGCATGGTAGTTCGCCAGCCGCTGGAACTGGTTGATATGGTAGAAAAACTGGATCTGTACATCACCGTTAAAGGTGGTGGTATCTCCGGTCAGGCAGGTGCGATCCGTCACGGTATCACCCGCGCGCTGATGGAGTACGACGAATCCCTGCGTTCTGAACTGCGTAAAGCTGGCTTCGTTACTCGTGACGCTCGTCAGGTTGAACGTAAGAAAGTGGGTCTGCGTAAAGCACGTCGTCGTCCACAGTTCTCCAAACGTTAATCCATTCTGCTTACGCAGAACGATTGGCGAAAAACCCGCTTCGGCGGGTTTTTTTATGGATAATGCGCAGGTTATCCACAGTAACATTTCATATATCTTCTCTTTTTCCACATTTCCGGAATCCCCTCACCACAAAGCCATCAAAATCTGGTAAACTATCATCCAATTTTCTGCCCAAATATCGGTGAATACTCGATTTTTGTTCGATTCTTGAACAATGTGTCTTCTCTGGGATGGGCGATACATCATCTGGCTGGCCCCGTTGGGCTGGTAGCAGTAAAAATTCTGAATATACCTGGAGGTTTTCATGGCTGTCGCTGCCAACAAACGTTCGGTAATGACGCTGTTTTCTGGTCCTACTGACATTTATAGCCATCAGGTTCGTATCGTGCTGGCCGAGAAGGGTGTCAGTTTTGAGATCGAGCATGTGGAAAAGGATAACCCGCCTCAGGATCTGATCGATCTCAACCCGAGCCAAAGCGTACCGACGCTGGTGGATCGCGAGCTGACCCTGTGGGAATCCCGTATCATTATGGAATACCTGGATGAGCGTTTCCCGCATCCGCCGCTGATGCCTGTTTATCCTGTTGCGCGTGGTGAAAGCCGCCTGTACATGCAGCGTATCGAGAAAGACTGGTACTCGCTGATGAACGTTATCGTCAACGGTTCCTCTTCTGAAGCGGATGCTGCACGTAAACAGCTGCGTGAAGAGCTGCTGGCAATCGCGCCAGTCTTTGGTCAGAAGCCTTTCTTCCTGAGCGATGAGTTCAGCCTGGTCGATTGCTACCTGGCTCCGTTGCTGTGGCGTCTGCCAACCCTGGGCGTAGAGTTCAGCGGCCCTGGCGCGAAAGAGCTGAAAGGCTATATGACTCGCGTCTTTGAACGCGACTCTTTCCTGGCATCTTTAACTGAACCGGAACGTGAAATGCGTCTCGGCCGAGGCTAATGACTGTGGAAATGTCACAACTTTCACCACGCCGTCCGTATCTGCTGCGCGCCTTCTATGAATGGCTGCTGGATAACCAGCTCACGCCGCACCTGGTTGTGGATGTGACGTTGCCGGGCGTGCTGGTTCCAATGGAATACGCGCGCGACGGACAGATTGTACTGAATATTGCGCCACGCGCAGTGGGTAATCTGGAGCTGGCGAACGACGAAGTGCGCTTTAATGCGCGCTTCGGCGGCGTGCCGCGTCAGGTTTCCGTGCCGCTGGCAGCTGTGCTGGCTATCTACGCCCGTGAAAACGGTGCGGGCACCATGTTTGAGCCGGAAGCGGCTTATGATGAAGAGGTTGCCAGCCTGAATGATGATGAGGCATCCGATGAACGCGAAAGCGACACGGTAATGTCTGTCATCGATGGCGATAAACCCGATCATAATGACGACACCGATCCGGATGACGAGCCACCACCACGCGGTGGTCGTCCCGCACTGCGCGTTGTGAAATAAACAAACAGGCCCGACGGGCCTGTTTTGCTTTCGGTCCCTTTTCACCCCCTCTAATTTCCTGTGTTATGATGAACTGTTTTCCTTCAATGGCACCGGACTGCAATGAAACCGACTGATCTTAAAGCTGAAAACTCTGATGAAACCATTGGTCGCAGCCTGCGCCGTCGGCCGCTGGCGCGCAAAAAACTGTCTGATATGGTGGAAGAAGAGCTGGAGCAGATGATCCGTCGGAAGGAATTTGCCCAGGGAGAGCAGTTACCCTCCGAGCGCGAACTGATGGAGTTCTTCAACGTGGGTCGCCCCTCGGTGCGCGAAGCGCTGGCGGCGCTAAAGCGTAAAGGGCTGGTGCAGATTAACAACGGTGAACGTGCCCGCGTAACCATGCCGTCTGCCGATACCATCATCAGTGAATTGTCGGGAATGGCGAAAGACTTTCTGACCCAGCCCGGCGGTATTGCCCATTTCGAGCAGCTTCGCCTGTTCTTTGAATCCAGCCTTGTTCGTTATGCCGCAGAATATGCCACTGACGATCAGATTGCGCAGCTCACAAAAGCCCTGGAGATCAACAGCCAGTCCCTGGATGACAACACGCTATTTATTCGTTCCGATGTCGATTTTCACCGCGTGCTGGCGGAGATCCCCGGCAATCCGATCTTCAATGCGATCCACGTTGCGCTGCTTGACTGGTTAATTGCGGCGCGTCCTAAAGTGCCGGACGCAGAGCTTTATCAGCATAATGAAGTCAGCTATCGCCAGCATATCGCAATTGTGGATGCGATCCGCCGCCGCGATCCCGATGAAGCGGATCGGGCGTTGCAAACTCACCTTAACAGCGTCTCCGCCACCTGGCACGCTTTCGGCCAGCATTCAAAAGCCAAAAAATAACGATCCTTTAGTGAAGCAGATCGCAATATAAGCGTTCAGTATTCTACTGCTGCTTAATTGATCTGGTATAACAGGTATAAAGGTATGTCGTTATAACAAACACACGATCGATTGAGGTAACTATGGCAACGCAATTACGCGGCGTAATGGCCGCACTCCTGACCCCGTTTAACTCTGAGCAGATGCTGGATAAAGAAAGCCTGCGCCGTCTGGTGCGGTTCAATATTGAACAGGGTATCGATGGGCTGTACGTCGGCGGTTCAACGGGAGAGGCCTTTGTACAGAGCCTTTCGGAACGAGAGCAGGTGATGGAGATTGTGGCGGAAGAGGCGAAGGGGAAAATCACGCTCATCGCCCATGTTGGCTGCGTCAGCACGGCGGAAAGCCAGCAGTTAGCCATGGCCGCCGCCCGCGTCGGTTTTGACGCTGTATCCGCCGTCACACCGTTTTACTATCCCTTTAGCTTTGAAGAACATTGCGATCATTACCGTGCAATTATTGATTCGGCGGATGGTCTGCCGATGGTGGTCTATAACATTCCGGCGTTAAGCGGCGTGAAGTTAAGCCTGGATCAGATCAACACGCTGGTAACGCTCCCCGGCGTCGGCGCGCTGAAGCAAACCTCCGGCGATCTCTTCCAGATGGAGCAGATCCGTCGTGAACATCCGGATCTGGTGCTCTACAACGGTTATGACGAGATCTTCGCCTCCGGCCTGCTGGCCGGCGCGGACGGGGGGATCGGCAGCACCTACAACATTATGGGCTGGCGCTACCAGGCGATCGCTAAAGCGGTTCGTGAAGGGGATAACGCCACCGCACAGCGCCTGCAAAGCGAATGCAACACGGTGATCGATCTGCTGATTAAAGCCGGGGTGTTCCGTGGTCTGAAAACGGTTCTGCACTATATGGACGTGGTATCCGTGCCGCTGTGCCGTAAGCCGTTTGCCCCTGTGGATGAAAAATTCGTGCCAGCGCTGAAAGCGCTGGCGGAGCAGCTAATGGCGGAAAAACGCTAACGCATAGCCGGGGGCGCTTCGTCTTAGCCGGCCTACAAAAACATGCTACGTAGGCCGGATAAGGCGCAGCCGCCATCCGGCAAAACGACAGAGAAATCGTCGGGAGAGTGAAATGAGTAAGTCTACCCAAAGCATCCCGTGGTACCGCCATCTTACCCGTCCTCAGTGGCGCGCCTTCTCCGCCGCCTGGCTGGGATATCTGCTTGATGGCTTCGATTTTGTATTGATAGCCTTAGTCCTGACAGAAATAAAAAGCGAGTTTGCCCTGACAACAGTGGAAGCGGCGAGCCTGATTTCGGCGGCCTTTATATCGCGCTGGTTCGGCGGCCTGCTGCTGGGCGCCATGGGCGACCGCTATGGCCGCAAGCTGGCGATGATCACCAGCATCGTGCTCTTTTCCTGCGGTACGCTGGCCTGCGGTTTTGCGCCGGGTTACGTCACCCTGTTTATCGCCCGCATGGTGATAGGCATGGGGATGGCGGGGGAATATGGCTCCAGCGCAACCTATGTGATTGAAAGCTGGCCAAAGCACCTGCGCAACAAGGCGAGTGGTTTTCTGATTTCCGGTTTCTCCGTCGGCGCCGTGGTTGCGGCCCAGGTCTACAGCCTTGTCGTGCCCGTCTGGGGCTGGCGGGCGCTGTTCTTTATCGGCATTCTGCCCATCGTCTTTGCCCTGTGGCTGCGGAAAAATATTCCGGAAGCTGAGGACTGGAAAGCGAAGCACGAAGGCAAAGCCCCGGTGCGCACCATGGTTGATATTCTGTATCGCGGCAAATACCGCGTCATCAATATGGCGATGACGCTGTTTGCCGGTACGGCGCTGTGGTTCTGTTTTACAGGCGAACTCAACAACGCGGGGCTGGTCGTTATTCTCGGCCTGCTTTGCGCCATCGTCTTTATCAGCTTTATGGTGCAAAGCAGCGGTAAACGCTGGCCGACGGGCGTCACGTTGATGGTTGTCGTGCTCTTCGCCTTTCTCTACTCCTGGCCGATTCAGGCGCTATTACCCACTTATCTGAAAACCGACCTGGCCTATGATCCCTCAACGGTGGCGAAGGTGCTGTTCTTTAGCGGCTTCGGCGCGGCAGTAGGCTGCTGCGTGGGTGGTTTTCTCGGTGACTGGCTTGGCACCCGCAAGGCCTATGTCTGTAGCCTGTTGGCCTCACAGCTCCTGATTGTTCCCGTCTTTGCGATCGGCGGAGCCAATGTCTGGGTGTTGGGCTTGTTACTCTTTTTCCAGCAGATGCTGGGGCAGGGGATCTCTGGGATCTTACCCAAACTCATCGGTGGCTATTTCGATACCGACCAGCGTGCGGCGGGTCTGGGCTTTACCTACAACGTTGGCGCGTTGGGCGGCGCGATTGCCCCGGTGATTGGCGCGCTGCTGTCGCAGGATATGGCGCTGGGCACGGCCCTGGGATCGCTCTCTTTTGGCCTGACGTTTGTGGTGATCTTGCTTATTGGTCTGGATATGCCCTCCCGCGTTCAGCGCTGGATCAGGCCAGAAGCCCTGCGTACGCATGACGCTATTGACGGTAAACCTTTCAGCGGAGCCGTCCCGTTTGGCGGCGATAAAAGCGCTTTAGCGAAAAGCAAAAGTTAATCCGCTTGCCCGGACCTGTACCGGGCACATTCGTAAGGGATGAGGTATGTCACAACGGGATAAAAACATTTCCGAGCGGGGCGGTGCTATGACGACACTGGCGATAGACATAGGTGGAACTAAACTTGCCGCCGCCCTGGTGGATGACGGTTTACAGATCCACGCGCGACGCGAATGCCCTACGCCCGCCAGTAAGACGCCTGACGCGCTGCGTGAGGCGCTGGCTGAGCTGGTCAAGCCGTTACAGACCCAGGCAACGCGTGCGGCCATTGCCTCAACCGGAATCATTCAGGACGGCAATCTGCTGGCGATTAACCCGCAAAATCTCGGAGGATTGCACCATTTTCCGCTGGTGCAGACGCTCGAAGACATTGCTGGTTTGCCGACCCTGGCGATCAATGATGCTCAGGCTGCGGCATGGGCGGAATATCACGTTAGTGCGAAGGAAATTAAAGACATGGTATTCCTGACTGTTTCAACGGGCGTGGGGGGCGGCGTAGTCAGTAACGGGAAACTCGTGACCGGAAGCGGCGGACTGGCAGGGCATCTTGGGCATACGCTCGCCGATCCAAACGGCCCGCAATGCGGCTGTGGTCGCGTGGGGTGCGTGGAAGCCATCGCGTCTGGTCGCGGTATTGCCGCCGCAGCCAGGGGAGAGCTTGCAGGATGCGATGCAAAAACGATTTTTGCGCGCGCGGCAGAGGGAAATAAACAGGCGGCGGAACTGGTCCAACGTTCTGCACAGGTAATGGCGCGGCTTATTGCCGACACGAAAGCGGTGATGGACTGCCAGCGCGTGGTGATTGGAGGCAGCATCGGGCTGGCAGGAGGGTATCTGGCGCGGGTCCGCGCGTATCTTGAGGAGCATCCTTCTGTTTATCACGTTGAATTAACCGCCGCGCACTATCGACACGATGCGGGCTTACTGGGCGCGGCGCTGTTAGCTCAGGGAGAAAGATGATGTTTTTTGGTGAGATTCGGACGCTTCCCTCCACGGGGTTGCATCCCGTTCTTCTGGAGGCGCTAACCCTCGCGCTGGCTGCCCGTCCGCTGGAAAAAGCGGCAGGACGTTATGAGCTTCGCGGTGAGGATATCTTCATGAACGTGATGACGTTTGCCACGCAGTTTCCAGACCGGAAGAAAGCGGAACTGCATGAGCAATATATTGATATCCAGGTGTTATTGACGGGAGAAGAGCGCATCCTCTTTGGCGTGACGGGCTCGGCACGCCAGCGTGAAGATTTTCATCCTGAAGAAGATTATCAGTTGTGCAGTGAGATTGCAGGTGAACAGTGTGTCACCCTCCGGTCGGGGATGTGCGCCGTATTTATGCCGGGAGAGCCACATAAGCCAGGATGCGCAATCCTTGAGCCAGGCGAGATAAAGAAAGTCGTGGTGAAGGTACGCGCCCGCTTGCTGGGCACGTAGTTTATAGGCCTGATGGCGCTTCGCTTATCAGGCCTGCGGGCATAACGCAATTTGTAGGCCGGATAAGGCGCAGCCGCCATCCGGCAATGTTATTCGATATTCTGGCGCTTAAACGTCACCGCTTCCGGCTGCGTCAGGTGCAAGGTTGTCTGGCTGGGCACCGTCTCGGCAATCACCTTGCCGTGGCGAACAGAGTATCGTGCCGGCGTCTGGCGACGAACTGCATCAAACCCATTCTCTGCCGGGAGAATCACCAGGTTTGCTGTATTCCCAACGCGCACGCCATAGTCCTGCAAATCGAGCGTTTTCGCGCTGTGGGTAGTGATCAGGTTAAGCCCATCATTTATTTGCCCGTAACCCATCAGTTGGCAAACGTGCAGCCCCATATGCAGAACCTGAAGCATATTCGCGGTTCCCAGCGGATACCACGGATCGAAAACGTCGTCATGACCAAAGCAGACGTTGATCTCCGCTTCCAGCATTTCTTTGACGCGTGTGATGCCTCGGCGTTTGGGATAGGTATCGAAACGGCCCTGCAAATGCGTGTTAACCAGCGGGTTTGCCACGAAGTTAATGCCTGACATTTTTAACAGGCGGAACAGTCGGGACGTATACGCGCCATTATAGGAGTGCATCGCCGTGGTATGGCTGGCGGTCACGCGTGAACCCATTCCGTCACGATGTGCCAGTGCGGCAACGGTTTCAACGAAGCGCGATTGTTCATCATCAATTTCATCACAGTGGACATCGATCAGTCGGTCGTACTTTCTGGCCAGGGAAAACGTTTTATGCAGCGACTCAACGCCATATTCACGCGTAAATTCAAAGTGGGGGATTGCGCCGATGACATCCGCCCCTAAACGCACGGCTTCCTCAAGCAGTTCTTCACCGTTCGGATAAGAAAGAATGCCTTCCTGCGGGAATGCCACAATTTGCATATCGACCCACGGGGCGACTTCCTGCTTCACCTCCAGCATGGCTTTCAGTGCCGTAAGGGTGGGGTCCGAGACGTCAACGTGTGTACGTACGTACTGAATGCCGTTGGCGATTTGCCACTTCAGGGTCTGCATCGCGCGAGTTTTAACGTCTTCGTGGGTAAGCATCGCCTTGCGTTCGGCCCAGCGCTCGATTCCCTCGAAAAGCGTGCCGGACTGGTTCCAGTTCGGTTCACCCGCCGTTTGCGTTGTATCCAGATGGATATGCGGCTCGATGAAAGGAGGGATAACCAGCCCGCATTCGGCGTCCAGCACCTGACCGACTGGCGCAGAGACGGTTTCCTGAGGATCGATACGGCTGAAGCGTCCGTCCTCAATCGTGATTTGCCATAAACCCTCTTGCCCCTGCAAACGGGCCTGACGGATAGTGAGGGAATTATTCTGCATGGGAAACCTCCGAAGGATTAGCAAGGGTACGTTTGGCGAATGGGTTTAACACCAAATAGCTGAAGACGCCACCCAATACTGCGTTAACGGGGACAATTCCCGGAATGTAGTGCCCGGCAGCAACACCCAGGGCGACCGAGAAAATGGCAATCCAGTTTACGGACACAAATTTTGCGTGGTCGAAGCTGGCATAGCGGCGGCGATTAATCAGGTAGTCGGCGATAATCACCCCGCCAACCGGCGGAATCGCTGCCGACAAAAAGGTCAGCCAGCCAACGAAGTTGTTGTATAGCCACAGCGCGCACAGCGTACCGATAATGCCATTAACCACCGACAGCGTACGGCTGGAAAGGCCAGTAATATTGGCGAAACCCAGACCAGAGGCGTACAACGCGTTGTCATTGGTGGTCCAGATATTCAGGCCAAGAACGACAATGGCCGGCAGCAGCAGTCCCTGGGCGATCATCACGTCAGAAATATCGGCCTGTCCTACGGCGGCAGCTCCTGCCGCACCGAAGATAAACATCAGCGAGTTGCCAAGGAAAAATGCCACCATCGCCACCAGAACGGCACCTTTGGCATTGCGGCCAAAGCGGACGAAGTCGGCGGTCAGCGTGCCTGCGCTGATAAACGAGCCTACAACCAGCGCCAGCGCGCTGGAAAAGTTGAGCGGCGTCTGCGGCACAATGGATTTGAGGTGGTCCAATCCTCCCACGCCGTCCACCGCCAGCCAGACGGAGTAGCTACCCAGGATGACGATAGCGGGTACGGCGATGATGGATAAAATCGTCAGTGCAGAGATGCCAAAAAAAATGGTTAACGTCATCAACAGGCCGGAAACCGCAATCAGGATGTTCACGTCGATGCCCGTGGCTTTACTCACCGGGATGGCAAACATCGCTACGCCGACGCCAAACCATCCTACCTGCGTACCGCCTAAAAGCATGGAGGGAAGCCAGGAACCTTTTATACCGAAAGAGTAACGCGCAAGAAGATGGGTTGAGAGGCCGGTTTTTGCGCCAATGTAGCCAAGAAAAGCAGTGTAAATACCGAGGAGGAGATTGCCGAAGAGAACTGCAAGGAAGAAATCATTATAGGAAAGACCGGTACCGAGCGTGCCTCCGGTCCACATACTGGCGGAAAAAAACGTTAACCCTAACATCACAAAAGTGAGTGGAACCACGCCTTTCCGCGCCGCCAGAGGGACGGGGCCCTGGCTATAATTGTTATCTTGCGACACAACGCCTCCTTGAATTTTGGCCAAAAAATCCGCCGCATAATATACATTTTTTTCATGAAAGCAAACGTTTACGTCGGGATTTACGCTGCTTTTTTGCTTAAAAAGGTACCATTAACTTAAGGGTAGGCTACTGAAAACAGGCTCCCCAGCGTTCCGCTTTATGCTTCTGCCGGGGAGTCAGAGGGGCTTACACTTCCAGGAAGTTCATGATCCCGTCAGCCGCTTTACGGCCTTCGGCAATCGCCGTGACCACCAGGTCAGAGCCGCGAACGATGTCGCCACCGGCGAAGATTTTCGGGTTGCTGGTCTGGAACGCGTTATCACTGCCTTCTGGCGCAATGATGCGGCCCTGAGAGTCCAGCTCTACGCTGTGCTTCGCCAGCCACTCCATGCTGTGAGGACGGAAACCAAACGCCATCACCACGGCGTCAGCCGGGATCACGTGTTCAGAACCGGCCACGATCTCCGCGCGACGACGGCCTTTCGCATCTGGCGCACCCATCTCCGTGCGCGCCATCTTCACGCCGCTCACTTTACCGTTGGCATTCACTTCAATACCCAGAGGCTGGATGTTGAACTGGAACTCGACGCCCTCTTCACGTGCGTTTTTCACTTCGCGCTTAGAGCCCGGCATGTTCTCTTCGTCACGGCGGTAGGCACAGATGACATGCGCCGCATTCTGGCGAATGGAGGTACGCACGCAGTCCATTGCGGTATCACCGCCGCCCAGCACCACCACGCGTTTGCCTTCCATGCTGACGAACGGCTCATCGGCGGTCTCGCCGTAGCCCATTAGCTGTTTGGTATTCGCAATCAGGAACGGCAGCGCGTCGTACACGCCTGGCGCATCTTCGTTCTCCAGACCACCGCGCATGGACTGATAAGTGCCTACGCCCAGGAACACGGCGTCGTAATCTTTCAGCAGGTCGTCGAGCTGCACGTCGCGGCCCACTTCGGTGTTGAGTTTGAACTCAATGCCCATGCCGGTGAAGATTTCGCGGCGGCGGGTCATCACCTCTTTCTCCAGCTTGAAGGCCGGGATACCGAAGGTCAGCAGGCCGCCAATCTCCGGGTGGCGATCAAAGACCACCGCCTTCACGCCGTTACGGGTCAGCACGTCCGCACAGGCCAGGCCTGCCGGGCCCGCGCCGATAATCGCTACGCGCTTGTCGGTTTGACGCACACCGGTCATATCCGGGCGCCAGCCCATCTCGAACGCTTTATCGTTGATATAGCGTTCGATGTTGCCGATGGTTACCGCGCCAAACTCGTCGTTCAGCGTACAGGAGCCTTCACACAGACGATCCTGAGGGCACACGCGGCCGCACACTTCCGGCAGGGTGTTGGTCTGATGAGACAGCTCGGCGGCTTCAAAAATACGCCCTTCGTTGGCCAGCTTCAGCCAGTTCGGGATGTAGTTATGGACCGGACACTTCCATTCGCAGTAAGGGTTACCGCAGGACAGGCAGCGGTCTGCCTGTGCTTTGGCCTGGCCTTCTGAAAACGGCTCATAGATTTCAACAAATTCAATTTTACGGATCTTCAGCGGTTTCTTTGGCGGATCAACACGCTGAAGGTCGATAAACTGGTAAACGTTCTGGCTCATCTGAATTCCTTACTGCGCCTGCACGCGCAGCTCTGCTGCGCTACGACTACGGTGACCCAACAGGGCTTTAACATCGCTGGACTTCGGCTTCACCAGCGCGAATTTCGCAGAGAACGCCGGCCAGTTGGCCAGGATCTCTTCGCCGCGCGAAGAACCGGTATGCTGCACGTGTTCGGTAATTAAACCGCGCAGGTGTTCTTCGTGGATGGCCAGCGTATCAACGTCCAGCACTTCCACCAGCTCCGGGTTCACACGTTTGCGGAACTCACCGTCTTCATCCAGGACGTAGGCAAAACCGCCCGTCATGCCCGCGCCAAAGTTCACGCCGGTTTTACCCAGGACGCACACAATTCCGCCCGTCATGTATTCACAGCCGTTATCGCCGATGCCTTCCACCACGGTGATGGCGCCGGAGTTACGCACCGCAAAACGTTCGCCCGCACGGCCCGCGGCAAACAGACGACCGCCGGTTGCGCCGTACAGACAGGTATTGCCGATGATGCTCGCTTCATGGCTGCGGAAGGCTGAACCAACCGGAGGACGCACCGCCAGCAGACCGCCCGCCATGCCTTTTCCGACGTAGTCGTTGGCATCGCCGGTCAGGTATAACTCAACTCCGCCTGCGTTCCACACGCCGAAGCTCTGACCCGCGGTACCGCTGAAGTGCGCGGTAATCGGATCCGACGCCAGACCCTGGTCACCGTGCGTTTGCGCGATGTAACCGGAGAGGGACGCACCCACGGAACGGTCGGTGTTGCGGATATCAAACCAGAACGTTTTGCTCTGCTTCTCATCCACATACGGCTTCGCCTGTTGCAGCAGCTGTGCGTTCAGCACGCCGTTGTCGAACGGCGGGTTGTTCTCGGTACAGTAAACCGCTTTGCCAGGATGCGGCTGAGCGGTTTCCAGCAGCTTAGACAGCTCCAGCTTCTGCTGCTTGGCCGTGAAGCCCTCAAGCTCTTTCAGCAGGTCGGTACGGCCAATCAGGTCTACCAGACGCTTCACGCCCAGCTGCGCCATCAGCTCGCGGGTTTCACGGGCGATGAAGTCAAAGTAGTTGGTCACTTTGAACGGCAGGCCGTGGTAGTGATTTTTACGCAGCTTTTCGTCCTGGGTAGCAACGCCCGTTGCACAGTTGTTCAGGTGGCAAATACGCAGGTATTTACAGCCGAGCGCAACCATCGGGCCGGTACCAAAGCCGAAGCTTTCCGCTCCCAGAATCGCCGCTTTGATGATGTCGAGGCCGGTTTTCAGTCCGCCGTCCACCTGCAAACGGATCTTGTGACGCAGGCCGTTAGCGACCAGCGCCTGCTGGGTTTCCACCAGGCCGAGCTCCCACGGACAACCCGCGTATTTCACGGAGGAGAGCGGGCTTGCGCCGGTGCCGCCGTCGTAACCGGCGATGGTGATCAGATCCGCATAGGCTTTCGCCACGCCGGTGGCAATGGTGCCAACGCCCGGTTCGGAAACCAGCTTCACGGAGATCATCGCTTTCGGGTTGACCTGTTTCAGGTCGAAAATCAGCTGCGCCAGATCCTCGATAGAGTAGATATCGTGGTGCGGCGGCGGGGAGATCAGCGTCACGCCCGGCACTGAATAGCGAAGCTTAGCGATGTATGGGGTGACTTTATCACCCGGCAGCTGACCGCCTTCACCCGGTTTCGCACCCTGCGCGACTTTAATCTGAATCACGTCGGCGTTAACCAGGTACGCAGGCGTTACGCCAAAGCGACCAGACGCCACCTGCTTAATACGGGACACTTTATTGGTGCCGTAGCGGGCCGGATCTTCACCGCCTTCCCCGGAGTTGGAGTTGCCGCCGATGCTGTTCATGGCTTCCGCCAGCGCTTCGTGCGCTTCCGGGCTCAGCGCGCCGATAGACATCGCCGCGGTGTCGAAACGTTTGAACAGCTCAGACGCGGGTTCAACCTCGTCAATGCTGACCGCTTCATCACCCGGATTGAGGGCAATGAGATCGCGCAGCGTCGCTGCCGGACGGTTGTTCACCAGCTCTGCATACTGCTGATAATCGCTGTACTCGCCGCTCTGCACCGCCTGTTGCAGCGTGCGCACCACGTCCGGGTTATAAGCGTGATACTCACCCCCGTGGACATATTTCAGCAGACCGCCCTGTTCCAGCGGCTTACGTGCCAGCCAGGCGCGCTTCGACAGGTTCACCAGATCCTGCTGGAAGTCAGCAAAACCGGCGCCGCCGATACGGCTGACCACGCCCTGGAAGCAGAGATTCGCGACCTCGTCATGCAGGCCGACCGCTTCAAACAGCTTCGAGCAGCGGTAAGAGGCGATGGTCGAGATGCCCATTTTGGACATGATCTTGTACAGACCTTTGTTGATGCCGTTACGGTAGTTCAGCATCACGGCGCGGTAGTCTTTGTCGATCGCGCGGGTATCCACCAGGCGGGCCAGCGTTTCGTAGGCCAGGTACGGGTAGATCGCCGTCGCACCGAAGCCTAAGAGCACGGCAAAGTGGTGCGGATCGCGGGCGCTCGCGGTTTCAACAATGATGTTGGCATCGCAGCGCAGGCTCTTGTCGACCAGACGCGTCTGGATAGCCCCCACCGCCATTGGCGCAGGCACCGGCAGTCGGTTTTTCGCGATGTTGCGATCAGACAGCACCAGCAGAACGGTGCCGTTACGCACCATTTGCTCGGCTTTATCGCACAGCGCGTTCACCGTCTCTTCGAGGCTCGTTTCGGTCACGTCGAAGGTGATATCGAGCGTGTCGGCGCGATAGTGCTCCTCGGTCATGGTGGTGAGCTGTTTGAAATCGGAGTACAGCAGGATCGGTGATTTAAAGGTCAGACGGTGCGCCTGGCCTTCAGCTTCACAGAAGACGTTCATCTCACGGCCGATGCTGGTGGCCAGCGACATGACGTGGGCTTCGCGCAGCGGATCGATTGGCGGGTTAGTGACCTGCGCAAACTGCTGACGGAAGTAGTCATAAATAATGCGTGGCTGGCTGGAGAGCACGGCAAACGGGGTATCGTCACCCATTGAGCCGACCGCTTCCTGGCCGTTTTCACCGAGCACGCGGATAACCGAGTCCAGCTCTTCCGCGCTGTAGTTAAACTGCTTCTGGAAGCTCGCGAGGGTGTCATCGTCCAGCTCGCGGCTGCCCACTTCTTCGTCCGACAGATCTTCAAACGGCACCAGACGACGCACGTTTTTCTCCATCCACTCTTTGTACGGATGGCGGCTCTTCAGATCGTTGTCGGTTTCGGCGGAATGCAGAATACGCCCACCGCGGGTGTCGATCACCATCAGCTCGCCCGGTCCGACGCGGCCTTTCTCGACCACTTCGTCTGGCTGGTAATCCCAGATCCCGACTTCAGAGGCACAGGTGATGAGCTTGTCTTTGGTAATAACGTAGCGCGCCGGACGCAGACCATTACGGTCCAGGTTACAGGCGGCAAAACGACCGTCGGACATAACGATGCCCGCCGGGCCGTCCCACGGCTCCATGTGCATGGAGTTAAAGTCGAAGAACGCGCGCAGCTCAGGGTCCATATCCGGGTTGTTCTGCCAGGCCGGTGGCACGAGCAGACGCATGGCGCGCACGATGTCCATCCCGCCCGCCAGCAGCAGTTCCAGCATGTTATCCATGGAGCTGGAGTCCGAGCCGGTTTCGTTCACGAACGGCGCGGCATCGTGCAGGTCCGGGATCAGCGGCGTCTGGAATTTATAGGTACGGGCGCGGGCCCACTGGCGGTTGCCGGTGATGGTGTTGATCTCGCCGTTATGCGCCAGGTAGCGGAACGGCTGCGCCAGCGGCCAGCGTGGAACGGTGTTGGTGGAGAAGCGCTGGTGGAACAGGCAAATGGCCGATTCCAGACGCAGGTCCGCCAGGTCCAGGTAGAAGCGCGGCAGGTCAGCCGGCATACACAGACCTTTATAGATGTTCACAAGGTTAGAGAGGCTACAGACGTAGAACTCTTTATCATCCTGAAGACGTTTTTCAATGCGGCGGCGGGCGATAAACAGACGGCGTTCCATATCACGCGGACGCCAGCCCGCAGGCGCATTGACAAAAATCTGTTCAATACGAGGCAGCGAGGAGAGGGCGATTTCACCGAGCACCCCTTCGTTGGTTGGCACATCGCGCCAGCCGACGATCGACAGGGTTTCACGCTGAAGTTCTTCTTCAACGATGCGGCGTGAGGCGGCAGCTTTTTCAGGATCCTGATTCAGGAACAGCATACCGACAGCGTAGTTTTTGGCTAAACGCCAGCCGCGCTCTTCCGCTACGATACGGAAGAAACGATCCGGTTTTTGCAGCAGCAGGCCGCAACCGTCGCCGGTTTTACCATCGGCAAGGATGGCGCCACGGTGCTGCATACGGGCCAGTGCGTGAATAGCAGTACGCACTACCTTGTGGCTAGGTTCGCCTTCTATGTGGGCGATCAGGCCGAAACCACAGTTATCCTTCTCAAGGGATTTATCGTACAACATATCAGTGAACCTCCCCAGGCTCGTCGGGCTTCCCACTGAACTTTACCGTGGCGCACAGGCGCAGAAAGAGCATGGCGACGGGGTTAGCGTTTCATACGCGGACCTCGCATTCGCCCTCTTTTTCATCCTTTCGCGCAGGTAAACAAGTTTGAGGACTTGCTTCAGAGGGAATCTCAATTACTGCATAAATATGATGAGCAGGCCGCTCATCCAGAAAGCTTCCAGCGGATTTCCAACTTATCGGGAATTGGTACACAGGTCAAATGGCAATCTTATTTATACAAAAATGTGCTAAAGCATAGTTATCTTTTTGTTTTTAATATGTATTTAACTATTTTTACAACCACTTAAAGCACCGGGGAGGTGCAGGGGAGTGTGATCTGACTCACTATATGAAAGCGGTATTATCGATGCAGCGTGCTGAAATGCAGATTTATAGCAGAATATTAATCTGGTGTTGCATTCAAACCCGCATAAAATCACTGTTTTTCAGTCCTGGCGCTATAAATGAAAAAAACCACCAGAACATAAGGAAAAGTAATTACGTACAGGGTGAATGAAATCTCGGTAATCGTGATTATTTATTCAAACAGATAAAGGCCGTCCAGGGCGATTGATCCAGGTCATCGCCGACAGAGGCTAAAAATGGCAGGCTTGTCCCCTTTCTTCGGGACGGTCTATCAGATTATGCAGTTACAGAAATTAGTCAATATGTTTGGTGGGGATCTTTTGCAGCGCTATGGGCAAAAGGTTCACAAACTGACGCTGCACGGCGGCTTTAGCTGCCCGAATCGCGATGGCACCATCGGGCGTGGAGGCTGCACTTTCTGTAACGTGGCCTCGTTTGCTGACGAGGCCCAGCAGCATAAATCTATCGCTGAACAGCTCGCCCATCAGGCGAGTCTGGTGAATCGCGCGAAGCAGTATCTGGCCTATTTCCAGGCCTACACCAGCACGTGGGCTGAGGTGCAGGTGCTGCGCTCGATGTATCAGCAGGCGGTTGCTCAAGCGAACATTGTCGGGCTGTGCGTGGGGACGCGTCCGGACTGCGTGCCGGAGGCCGTGCTGGATTTACTTAGTGAGTACAAAGAGAAGGGCTACGAGATCTGGCTGGAGCTGGGCTTGCAGACCGCGCATGACAAAACCCTGCACCGTATCAATCGCGGGCATGATTTCGCCTGCTACCAGCGCACCACGCGTCTCGCCCGTGAGCGTGGATTAAAAGTCTGCTCGCATCTGATTGTCGGCTTGCCAGGAGAAGGGCTGCAGCACGGGCTGGAAACGCTGGAAAAAGTCGTCGAGACCGGCGTGGATGGCATTAAGCTGCATCCGCTGCATATCGTGAAGGGCAGCATAATGGCGAAAGCATGGGAAGCGGGGCGGTTAAGTGGTATCGAACTCGACGACTATACGGTGACGGCGGGGGAGATGATTCGCCACACGCCGCCGGAGATTGTTTACCACCGCATCTCGGCCAGCGCCCGCCGCCCAACGCTTCTGGCACCGCTCTGGTGTGAGAACCGCTGGACGGGGATGCTGGAAATCGACCGCTATCTACAGGAGAACGGCGTGCAGGGGTCGGCGCTTGGCCGCCCGTGGGTTCCCCCGCTACCGGCGACGGCCGCCTAGCAGACTTCCCAGCATGCCGCGCACTATCTGGTTGGTAATCTGACGCGTCGCGCTTTTTGCCATGGTCTGAACCACACCATCGCGTTTGCCGCCGCGTGGCCCGGTGCTGCCGAACAGAATATCTTTCAGCCCGCCGAGAATGCCGTCGTCCACGGCAACAGATTGCCCTTTTGCGGCAGGGGCATCCTGCGATTCGGCAGTCGCCTGCACCCCTTTTTGCAGCATCTCGAACGCGGATTCGCGATCCACCTCGTCTTCATACTTCCCGTACACCGGGGAGTGATTAATCAGGGCGTTGCGTTCATCGTCCGTTACCGGCCCCATGCGCGAGCAGGGCGCAATCACCATCGCACGCTCGACAACTGTCGGGCTGCCTTTTGCATCGAGGAACGAAATCAGCGCTTCACCGGTACCCAGCGCCTGAATGGCGGTTTCGGTATCAAAGGCCGGATTGGCGCGCATGGTTTGCGCCGCGGCTTTCACCGCTTTCTGATCTTTCGGCGTAAAGGCGCGCAGGGCGTGCTGCACGCGGTTACCCAACTGCCCCAGTACGTTGTCCGGAATATCCGACGGGTTTTGCGACACAAACCAGACCCCGACGCCTTTGGAGCGGATCAGGCGGATAACCTGTTCAATTTTATCCAGCAGCACCTGCGGCGCGTCGTTAAACAACAGGTGCGCTTCGTCAAAGAAGAACACCAGTTTGGGTTTTTCCAGATCGCCTGCTTCCGGCAGTTGTTCGTACAGTTCAGAGAGCATCCACAGCAGGCTGGCGGCGTAAAGCTTCGGCATCTGGTAGAGCTTCTCTGCGCTCAGAATGTTGATGATGCCTTTGCCGCTGCTGTCGGTACGCATCCAGTCTTTGATATCCAGCATTGGCTCGCCGAAGAAGTGTTCGGCACCCTGTTGCTCCAGCGTCAGGAGCCCACGCTGAATGGCGCCCACCGAGGCGCTGCTGATATTGCCGTACTGGTTCTGGAAGGATTTGGCGTTATCGCCAATGTACTGGGTGATGGCGCGCAGATCTTTGAAGTCGAGCAGCAGTAGCCCCTGATCGTCGGCGATACGGAAGATAATGTTCAGTACCCCGGACTGCACGTCGTTGAGGTTAAGCAGACGGGCCAGCAGCAGCGGGCCGAGGTCGGAGACGGTGGCACGCACCGGATGGCCTTTTTCGCCGAAGATATCCCAGGCCACCACCGGATTACCGTGCGGCGTCCAGTCCGTGATGCCGATATTTTTCAGGCGCTCGAGGAGTTTTTCTGACGCTGCACCTTCCTGAGCCACCCCGGTTAAATCGCCCTTCACGTCAGCCATAAAAACCGGCACGCCAGTCTCTGACAACGACTCAGCCAGCTTTTGCAGGGTGACGGTTTTTCCCGTCCCGGTCGCGCCGGTGATCAGGCCATGACGGTTCGCCATCGCGGGCAGTAAAAACAGCTCTTTTTCCAGCGTCCTGGCGATTAACAATGGTGTACTCATGATGCACGTCCTCTCGTAGTCCTGGGTGGAGTATAGGCAACCTGACGGCAAAATGTCTGCGTAAATTCCTCACTTTGCGGCGCATTATCCAGTGCGGACTATGCTTTTGCATACGGTAAACAAAATTTTGGGAAACTATGTCCAGATTCTTTTTTAACGACCGCAAACAGCTTGTCAACGATGCCATTGAAGGCATACTTCTCTCCGCGCCGCACGGTAATCTCGTCAAACTGGATATCGATCCGGCCATCCGCGTGGTGGCTCGCGGCGCCTGGGATAAAAGCCGCGTGGCGGTGATCTCCGGTGGCGGCTCCGGCCATGAACCAGCACATGCCGGGTTCGTCGGTAAAGGCATGCTTACCGCAGCGGTGTGTGGCGATCTGTTCGCTTCCCCAAGCGTCGATGCGGTCCTCAATGCCATTGTGGCGGTGACGGGCGATCGTGGCTGCCTGCTGATTGTGAAAAACTACACCGGTGACCGGCTTAACTTTGGCCTGGCGGCGGAAAAAGCCAAACGCTACGGCCTGAAGGTCGAGATGGTTATCGTGGCGGATGATATCGCCCTACCGGATAACAAGCAGCCGCGTGGTATCGCGGGAACGGCGCTGGTGCATAAGATTGCGGGATATGCGGCAGAACAGGGGAAATCGCTAAACGACGTGCGGGATATTGCGCAACAGGCCTGCGATAACCTCTGGAGCCTGGGGGTTGCGATGCAAACCTGTAACCTGCCGGGTAGCGATGATGAAGAAGGACGCATCAGGCAAGGCCACGTGGAGCTGGGGCTGGGGATTCACGGCGAGCCGGGGGCATCGGTGGTGGATACGCAGAACAGCAGGGCGATTATCGATACGCTGGTGATGCCGCTAAAAGCCCAGGCGGGTGACGGGCGCTTTGCGGTGCTGATCAACAACCTCGGCGGCGTGTCAGCGCTGGAGATGGCTCTGCTCACCAAAGAGCTGGCGCATTCGGCGTTGAAAGAGAACATTGCGTATCTGATTGGCCCGGCGCCGCTGGTGAGTGCTCTGGATATGAAAGGCTTTTCGCTAACGCTGTTAAAGCTCAACGATTTCTTCGAGAAGGCGATTCACGCCGAGGTCGAGACGCTGGGCTGGCAGAAGCCCGTCGCGTTCGCGCCCCTGCGTACCGTCCCCCATAGCGCCCTTCATGATCGCGTGGAATATACCCCGTCGGACAATCCGCAGGTGAGCGAGGCCGTCGCCTCGGTAACGAAAACATTGATCCAGCTGGAAAATCGCCTTAACGCGCTGGATGCCAAAGTAGGCGATGGCGATACGGGCTCCACCTTTGCGCAAGGGGCGCGGGATATTGCGCAGCGACTTGAGGAGAACAACCTGCCCCTTAACGACGTGCCGACATTACTCCTGCTGGTTGGCGAGCGGCTGGCAACGGTAATGGGCGGATCGAGCGGCGTATTGATGTCGATCTTCTTCACTGCGGCAGGACAAAAGCTTCACGATGGACAGTCGCTACCTGAAGCATTGCTGAGCGGACTGGCGCAGATGAAGCAGTATGGCGGTGCAGATCTCGGCGATCGTACGCTGATCGATGCCCTGCAACCGGCGCTGGAGGCGTTACAGAAAGGCAATATTCAGGCGGCAGCGCAGGCCGCGCAGCGAGGGGCTGAAGCAACGGCGAAAATGGCGAAAGCCGGCGCGGGACGCTCGTCGTACGTGAATAAAGAGAATCTGGACGGGGTGATGGATCCGGGGGCGGTCGCGGTGGCGGAAGTGTTTAAGACCATGGTAGATGCAAAACGGTAACAACCGTTACCGTTTTTAGTGTTTGCGCCCTCTCCCTGTGGGAGAGGGTTGGGGTGAGGGCATCAGGCCGCACATTCCCCGGCAATCTCACATCAGAAATCCGCTTTCAACACCACGCGGTAGCGGGCTTTGCCGTCGCGCACGTGCTGGATCGCTTCGTTGATTTTTGACATCGGATACAGCTCGGTGGTTGGCGCCACTTTTGTGCGTCCGGCAAACTTCATCAGCTTGCGTAACTCATATGGTGTGCCGGTAGCAGAGCCGGATATGCTGCGATCGCCGCCGATCAGGGTAAACGCCGGAACCGGCAGCGGCTTCATCACCGCACCCACGGTGTGGAAGTTACCGCCGTAGGCCAGGGCTTCAAAGTACGGCTGCCAGTCGAGATCGACGTTGACGGTGTTGATGATCAGGTCAAACTGGCCTGCCAGAGCGGTGAGCGCCTGGGGATCGCGACTGTTCACCACTTTATCCGCACCCATCGCCAGCACTTCCTGCTCTTTCGCCGGGTTAGAGCTGAACGCCGTCACTTCACAGCCCATCGCGTGCAGCAGCTTGATGGCGATATGGCCCAGACCGCCAATCCCGATCACGCCCACGCGGCTGGTGGCGGTGACGTGATGCATCAGCAGCGGTTTAAAGACGGTGATACCGCCACACAGCAGCGGACCGGCGGATTCGATATCAATGCTGTCCGGCAGCGGGATAACCCATTGCCAGTCGGCGCGCAGCTTATCGGCGAAACCGCCCTTGTTCAGGATGGTCGGCGTAGCGCCCTCAAGGCAGTTGATCTGATTGCCGCTGATACAGGCGTCGCAGTGGCCGCAGCTGCGTGCCGTCCAGCCGATACCCACGCGCTGGCCCACTTTCAGCCCTTTGTCCTGCGCGGCGCTGCCGAGCGCCACGACGCGGCCAATGACTTCGTGCCCGGCCACCAGCGGATAGCTGGAGAAGCCCCATTCATTGTCGATCATCGAGAGATCTGAGTGGCAGATCCCGCAGTAATCAACCTGTACTTCGACGTCTTCCGCTTTTAGTTCGCCCGCATCGTACTCGTACAGCTCAAGTTCTGCACCCGCCTGCGGTGCGGCGTAGCTTTTTATCTTCGACATCGCATTTCCCCTGTTTTGGTGTGAACTGTGAGTGTAGAGCATTCAGTTTACAGACGCTTAACAGAAGACGGCAGGAACAAAACTTACAGACTTTTCAGCATCCTGACTTCGCAGTCCACGTGGCCCGTGCAGCCCAGTGGCGCATCGATATGCTCAAAGCCGAGATGTTCATACAGGCCAATGGCCTCTTTAAGGAAAGCGGTGGTTTCAAGGTAGCAACGTTTAAAGCCCTGTGAGCGTGCATGTTCCAGGGCGACCAGCGCCAGCTTTTTCGCCAGGCCTTGTCCGCGTATCGTTGGCAGGAAATACATTTTCTGGAGTTCACAGATATCCGGCTCGCTGCAAAGCAGTGGGGCAATGCCGCCGCCGCCCACGACCTGGCCGTCCTGCTCGATGACCCAGTAGGCATGACCCGGCTGGCTGTACAGCTGAAAAAGTTCGTCCAGATTTGGGTCGGCCACGGTGTAGCCTTTGTCGGCGGTCAGGCCATATTCGGCAGAAACCGTGCGGATAACGGCGGCGATAGCCGGGTTGTCCTGCTCAGTGATCCGACGCATTGTCGTCGCGACGGGGGTAATCACGCTCATAGCATTACTCATGACAAAAATTGACACACAACTGCTGTTAATAGCACCGCAGAAAGGGGAGTGCAAGCGAGGAGTTTTCAGGAAGGATACCCCTTACGCCCTGAAGCGTAAGGGGTAAAAGCATTACAGCGCCGCGATAACCGCCTGCTGCTCGATCAGTTTGGTCTTCGCATCGGCGAAGGCAACCAGACGCTCACGCTCTTTGGCGATGACCGCTTCCGGCGCGCGGGCCACAAAGCCCTCGTTCGCCAGTTTGCTTTCGATTTTGCCAATTTCCACGTCGACTTTCGCCACTTCTTTCGCCAGACGCGCCAGCTCCGCATCTTTGTCGATCAGGCCCGCCATCGGGATCAGCAGCTCCGCGCCGTCGATGATTTTGGTCACGGAAACCGGACCTTTGTCATCGGCAGGCAGCACGGTGATGCTTTCCAGACGCGCCATGGTTTTCAGGAAGGTGTTGTTCTCGGTGACGCGACGAACGGCAGCTTCGCTGCAACCGCGCAGCAGCAGCTCCAGTGGTTTACCCGGAGCGATGTTCATTTCCGCGCGGATGTTACGTACCGCAACGATCGCCTGTTTCAGCCACTCGGTATCCGCAGATGCGGCTTCATCCACTTTCGCGGCGTCGAATGCCGGGAACGGCTGGAGCATGATGGTATCGGCATTAATACCGGCAATCACCTTCACGCGCTGCCAGATTGTTTCGGTGATGAATGGAATGATCGGGTGCGCAAGGCGCAGCAGACCTTCCAGAACGGTAATCAGCGTATTACGCGTGCCGCGCAGTTCCGCTTCAGAACCGCCGTTCATGACCGGCTTCGCCAGCTCCAGATACCAGTCACAGAACTGGTTCCAGGTGAATTCGTACAGGATGCCTGCCGCGATGTCGAAGCGGTAGCTGTCCAGCGCGTCGCGGAACGCTTTCACCGTCTGGTTAAATTCCGCCAGGATCCAGCGGTCTGCCAGAGACAGGGTCATTTCGCCGCCGTTAAAGCCGCAATCCTGATCTTCGGTGTTCATCAGCACGAAGCGGCTGGCGTTCCACAGCTTGTTACAGAAGTTACGGTAACCTTCCAGACGCTTCATATCCCAGTTGATGTCACGACCGGTGGAGGCCAGCGCCGCCAGGGTGAAGCGCAGGGCGTCGGTACCGTGAGATTCGATCCCGTTCGGGAACTGCTTCTCGGTACGCTTGCGGATTTTCTCCGCCAGCTGCGGCTGCATCATGTTGCCGGTACGTTTTTCCAGCAGCTCTTCCAGAGAGATACCGTCCACCATATCCAGCGGGTCGATAACGTTACCCTTGGATTTGGACATCTTCTGGCCTTCGTCGTCGCGGATCAGGCCGGTCATGTAGACGGTATGGAACGGAACCTGCGGCTTGCCGTCTTCGTCTTTGATGAAGTGCATGGTCATCATGATCATGCGGGCGATCCAGAAGAAGATGATGTCGAAGCCGGATACCATCACGCTGGTTGGATGGAACTGACGCAGCGCGTCGGTGTTTTCCGGCCAGCCGAGGGTAGAGAAGGTCCACAGTGCGGAGGAGAACCAGGTATCCAGCACGTCTTCGTCCTGGCGCAGGGCAACGTCAGCGCCCAGGTTGTTTTCCTGACGCACTTCCTCTTCGGTGCGGCCAACGTAGACATTGCCTTCGTTGTCGTACCACGCCGGGATACGGTGACCCCACCACAGCTGACGGGAAATACACCAGTCCTGAATATCGCGCATCCAGGAGAAGTACATGTTTTCGTACTGCTTCGGCACGAACTGAATGCTGCCGTTCTCAACCGCTTCCACAGCCGGTTTCGCCAGCACGTCGGCACGCACGTACCACTGGTCGGTCAGCATTGGCTCGATAACCACGCCGCCACGGTCGCCGTACGGCACGGTCAGATCGTGAGGTTTAATCTCTTCCAGCAGGCCGAGTGCGTCAACGGCGGCTACGATGGCTTTACGCGCGGCAAAGCGCTCCAGCTTCTGGAACTCAGCCGGGATGTCGCTGGAATAAACGTCGGATTCGTTGCCTTTGGTGTCATACACTTCTGCGCTTTCGCGGATATCGCCGTCGAAGGTCAGAATGTTGATCATCGGAAGTTGATGACGACGACCGACTTCATAGTCGTTGAAGTCATGCGCCGGGGTGATTTTCACGCAGCCGGTGCCTTTTTCCATGTCGGCGTGTTCGTCGCCCACAATCGGAATACGGCGGTTCACCAGCGGCAGCACCACGAATTTGCCGATCAGATCTTTATAACGCGGATCTTCCGGGTTAACGGCCACGCCGGTATCGCCCAGCAGGGTTTCCGGACGGGTGGTCGCCACCACCAGGTAATCTTTACCGTCGGCGGTTTTTGCGCCGTCGGCCAGCGGATAGCGGATGTGCCACATGGAGCCTTTAGACTCGCGGTTTTCCACTTCCAGGTCAGAGATGGCGGTGCGCAGTTTCGGGTCCCAGTTGACCAGGCGCTTGCCACGATAAATCAGGTCTTCTTTGTACAGGCGCACAAAGACTTCTTTCACGGCGTTGGACAGGCCTTCATCCATGGTGAAGCGCTCGCGCTCCCAGTCTACGGAGTTGCCGAGACGGCGCATCTGACGGGTAATGGTGCCGCCGGATTCCGCTTTCCACTGCCAGATTTTGTCGATGAACGCGTCGCGACCGTAGTCGTGGCGGGTTTTACCCTCTTCAGCGGCAATTTTACGCTCAACCACCATCTGGGTCGCGATACCCGCGTGGTCAGTCCCCGCCTGCCACAGGGTATTTTTGCCCTGCATGCGCTGGTAGCGGATCATGGTATCCATGATGGTCTGCTGGAAAGCATGCCCCATATGCAAACTGCCGGTGACGTTCGGCGGCGGGATCATGATGCAGAAGGACTCTTTGCTTTCGTCGCCGTTAGGCTTGAAATAGCCCTGCTGTTCCCAGTGCTCGTAAAGCGGCTGTTCGATATCGCGTGGGTTATATGTCTTTTCCATTATTTCCAGGTTGCCGTATTCAGGTTAAAACCGGCCAGGCGGTACGCTTTGTAGCGTTCGCGCGCCAGTTGTTTCAAAGATTCTTCGTAAGGGACAAAGTCTACCACTTCTGTGAAAGCGGTGGCAAAATCTGCAAAGTCTGTCCGCAGGCTAATGAGAATGTCGCGCGCGCTGCTGTTGCGTTTTTGCGGCCAGGCAATCTCCACCGGTGCCCCGCCGCGTGGACCTTCGCCCGACAGGTTATGCGGAACAAAACTCTCCGGCGGGCGCGCCCATAGCGCTTCATCCAGGCGAATCGCCTGCTGCTCATCTTCACAGGCAATCAGGACGCGTTTACCTGCGCGCCAACGTTCTGCGGCAATTTCACACACCAGCTGTTCAACGGCGCTGAGGCCATCCTGATGGGTGTCATTGTCCAGAAGGTAGAACGTTGCATTCTTCATATATGGGGCTTCTTGTCGTGGATTTAAATGCAAAGCCGGGTGGCGCTTCGCTTACCCGGCCTACGGTTGAGTGGCGTGGAGGCCGGGTAAGGCGTAGCCGCCACCCGGCGTTTTACATCACTCGTCGCCGTTAAAACCCGCACGATTGAGCAGGAACTGCGACAGCAGCGCCACCGGACGTCCGGTCGCGCCTTTGGCTTTACCGGAGCGCCATGCGGTCCCCGCGATGTCCAGGTGCGCCCAGTTGTACTTGCGGGTAAAGCGCGCCAGGAAGCAGCCCGCGGTAATAGCTCCGCCAGGACGACCGCCGATGTTCGCCATGTCTGCGAAGTTAGACTCCAGCTGTTCCTGGAACTCGTCCCCCAGCGGCAGACGCCACGCGCGGTCGCCGGCCTGCTCGGACGCGCCGATCAGCTCATGCGCCAGCGGGTTGTGGTTCGACATCAGGCCGGTGATGTGATGGCCCAGCGCGATCACGCAGGCGCCGGTCAGGGTAGCCACGTCGATAACCGCTTCAGGTTCGAAACGCTCAACGTAAGTCAGCACGTCGCACAGCACCAGACGGCCTTCGGCGTCGGTGTTCAGCACCTCAACGGTCTGGCCGGACATGGTGGTCAGCACATCACCCGGACGATAAGCGCGGCCGCCAGGCATGTTTTCGCAGCCCGCCAGCACGCCGATCACGTTGATGGGCAACTGAAGTTCCGCGACCATGCGCATGACGCCGTAAACCGCCGCCGCGCCGCACATGTCGTACTTCATCTCATCCATGCCTTCTGAAGGCTTGATGGAGATACCGCCGGAGTCGAAGGTCAGCCCTTTACCGACGAGCACGATGGGTCGCGCATCTTCTGACGGATTGCCCTTGTACTCAATGACCGACATCAGGGATTCGTTCTGGGAACCGTTACCGACCGCCAGATAAGAGTGCATCCCCAGCTCTTTCATCTGCTGTTCGCCGATAACGCGGGTGATGACGTTCTTGCTGTACGCGTCAGCCAGCTGGCGCGCCTGAGACGCCAGGTACGCGGCGTTACAGATGTTTGGCGGCATATTGCCAAGATCTTTTGCCGCTTTAATACCGGCGGCAATGGCCAGACCGTGCTGAATGGCGCGCTCGCCGCTGGTCAGCTCGCGACGGGTTGGCACGTTAAAGACCATTTTACGCAGCGGGCGACGCGGCTCGCTTTTGGTGGTCTTCAGCTGATCAAAGCTGTAGAGGCTCTCTTTTGCGGTTTCGACGGCCTGACGCACTTTCCAGTACGTGTTGCGGCCCTTAACGTGCAGCTCCGTCAGGAAGCAGACGGCTTCCATCGAACCAGTATCATTCAGTGTATTAATGGTTTTCTGAATAACCTGCTTGTACTGGCGCTCATCAAGCTCACGTTCTTTACCACAGCCAATCAGCAGAATACGCTCGGACAGGACGTTCGGAACATGGTGCAGCAACAGGGTCTGCCCTGGTTTGCCTTCCAGTTCGCCACGGCGCAGCAGGGCGCTGATATAGCCGTCGCTGATTTTATCGAGTTGCTCGGCGATCGGGGAGAGTCGGCGTGGTTCAAAGACGCCCACAACGATGCAGGCACTCCGCTGTTTCTCCGGGCTACCGCTTTTTACACTGAACTCCATGCACTACGCTCCTGAATCTTAAAGACAACGGCGGCGGCTACGGATAGAATTGAAACCTTTCGTAACTCATGTCCGCCGTTGTGGTGACTTCGTGTTAATCTTACGTTACTACGGTTTCGACACGTCAATAAATGTCATGAAGCGCGAATCCGCCGGGTTTTTTAATCTTAGCGATGATTTCGACGACTCAAGAGAATAAATGACGTTTAAGCCATGAAACAAGCTAAATTCCTGCATAAGACGAGTTTTAACGGGCGTATTTAAAGTGATAATCATAAGATATCTGGTTCGGGAGACGCTGAAGAGCCAACTGGCGATCCTCTTTATCCTCCTTCTGATCTTTTTCTGTCAGAAGCTGGTCAGGATCCTCGGCGCGGCGGTTGATGGCGAAATCCCAACGAATCTGGTGCTTTCCCTGCTCGGGCTTGGCGTGCCGGAAATGGCGCAGCTTATCCTGCCGTTAAGCCTGTTCCTTGGTCTGCTGATGACCCTGGGTAAGCTCTATACCGAAAGTGAAATCACCGTGATGCATGCCTGCGGCCTCAGTAAAGCCGTACTGGTAAAAGCAGCCATGGTGCTGGCGCTGTTTACGGGCATTGTTGCCGCGGTTAACGTCATGTGGGCGGGGCCGACCTCCTCTCGTCATCAGGATGAGGTGCTGGCGGAAGCAAAAGCTAACCCAGGGCTGGCGGCGCTGGCGCAGGGGCAGTTCCAGCAGGCTACCGACGGTAACTCCGTGCTGTTTATCGAAAGCGTTGATGGCAACCGCTTCAATGACGTGTTTCTTGCTCAACTGCGCCCGAAAGGTAACGCTCGGCCTTCTGTGGTGGTGGCGGACTCCGGTCAGCTGTCTCAGCGTAAAGACGGCTCTCAGGTTGTCACGCTGAACAAAGGAACGCGTTTCGAAGGCACGGCTATGCTGCGCGACTTCCGTATTACCGATTTTCAGAACTACCAGGCCATCATTGGCCATCAGGCCGTCGCGCTCGATCCCACGGATACTGAGCAGATGGATATGCGCACCTTAATGAATACCGATACCGATCGTGCGCGTGCTGAACTGCACTGGCGTATCACGCTGGTATTCACCGTATTTATGATGGCGCTGATGGTGGTTCCGCTGAGCGTGGTAAACCCGCGCCAGGGCCGCGTGCTGTCGATGCTGCCAGCGATGCTGCTGTATCTGGTGTTCTTCCTGCTGCAAACCTCAATCAAGTCTAACGGCGGGAAAGGAAAAATTGACCCGATGATCTGGACCTGGGTCGTGAATGGTTTGTATCTGCTGCTGGCAGTCGGACTCAACTTGTGGGACACGGTGCCTGTGCGTCGTCTTCGTGCCCGGTTTACGCGTAAAGGAGCCATCTAATGCAGGCGTTTGGCGTACTTGACCGCTATATCGGTAAAACGATTTTCACCACCATCATGATGACCCTGTTCATGCTGGTGTCGCTCTCGGGCATTATCAAATTTGTCGACCAGCTGAAAAAAGCCGGGCAGGGGAGTTACGACGCGTTGGGCGCCGGGATGTATACCCTGCTCAGCGTACCAAAAGATGTGCAGATCTTCTTCCCGATGGCGGCCCTGTTGGGGGCGCTGCTGGGCCTGGGGATGCTGGCTCAGCGTAGCGAGCTGGTGGTGATGCAGGCATCGGGTTTTACCCGTATGCAGGTTGCGCTGTCGGTGATGAAAACCGCGATCCCGCTGGTGCTGTTGACCATGGCGATTGGCGAATGGGTCGCGCCGCAGGGCGAACAGATGGCGCGTAACTACCGTGCTCAGGCTATGTACGGCGGTTCACTGCTCTCCACGCAGCAGGGATTATGGGCGAAAGATGGTCAGAACTTTGTCTATATCGAACGCGTGAAAGGGGACGATGAACTGGGCGGCGTGAGCATCTATGCCTTCAATAACGATCGTCGTTTACAGTCGGTGCGTTATGCCGCCTCCGCTAAATTTGATGCGAACAACAAGCTGTGGCGGTTATCCCAGGTTGATGAATCTGACCTGACGAACCCGAAACAGATCACCGGTTCGCAGACCGTTAGCGGTACCTGGAAAACCAACCTGACGCCGGACAAGCTTGGGGTGGTAGCGCTTGATCCCGATGCGCTCTCCATCAGCGGTCTGCATAATTACGTGAAGTATCTGAAATCGAGCGGACAGGATGCGGGGCGTTACCAGCTCAACATGTGGAGCAAAATCTTCCAGCCGCTGTCCGTGGCCGTGATGATGCTGATGGCGCTATCGTTCATCTTTGGACCGCTGCGTAGCGTGCCGATGGGGGTTCGCGTGGTAACCGGTATCAGCTTTGGTTTTGTGTTCTACGTCCTCGATCAGATTTTCGGTCCGCTGACGCTGGTGTATGGCATTCCGCCAATTATCGGCGCACTGTTGCCGAGCGCCAGTTTCTTCCTGATCAGCCTCTGGATGCTGCTAAAACGCTCCTGATAAACCTTCTTCCTCGCTCCCGGTTGCCCGGGGGCGAGGCTAATCTCCTGTTTCACCCCGCACTTTTTCTCACAACCTTCAACGCCTCGCCGTGAATTTGAGTATTATTGAGCGATAAAGTCGTGAAGGGATCCTCTATGAAGCAAATTCGAATGCTGGCCCAGTACTACGTCGACCTGATGATGAAGCTCGGGCTGGTGCGTTTTTCCATGCTGCTGGCGCTGGCGCTGGTCGTTCTGGCCATCGTCGTGCAAATGGCCGTGACCATGGTTCTGCATGGTCAGGTCGAGAGCATCGACGTGATCCGCTCTATTTTCTTTGGCCTGCTGATTACCCCATGGGCGGTCTATTTTCTCTCCGTGGTGGTTGAGCAACTGGAAGAGTCCCGACAGCGTTTATCGAAACTGGTGGATAAGCTGGAAGAGATGCGCGAGCGCGATCTCAAACTCAACGTCCAGCTCAAGGACAACATTGCCCAGCTGAATCAGGAAATTTCAGACCGTGAGAAGGCGGAAGCCGAGCGTCAGACCACGCTTGAGCAGCTAAAAGTTGAGATGAAAGAGCGTGAAGTGACGCAGATCCAGCTTGAACAGCAATCCTCTTTCCTGCGCTCGTTCCTCGATGCTTCGCCGGATCTGGTGTTCTACCGTAATGAAGATAAAGAGTTCTCCGGCTGTAACCGGGCCATGGAACTGTTGACCGGGAAAAGCGAAAAGCAGCTGATCCACCTGAAACCTCAGGATGTCTATTCCGAAGAGGCGGCAGCAAAAGTGATGGAGACGGATGAAAAGGTCTTCCGCCATAACGTTTCGCTGACCTATGAGCAGTGGCTGGACTATCCTGACGGGCGCAAAGCCTGCTTTGAGATCCGCAAAGTGCCTTATTACGACCGGGTGGGGAAACGTCATGGTCTGATGGGCTTTGGCCGTGATATCACCGAGCGTAAGCGCTATCAGGATGCGCTGGAGCGCGCCAGCCGGGATAAAACCACCTTCATCTCCACCATCAGCCATGAACTGCGCACCCCGCTGAATGGCATTGTGGGGCTGAGCCGCATTCTGCTGGATACCGAGCTGACCAGCGAGCAGGAAAAATACCTGAAAACGATCCACGTCTCGGCGGTCACGCTGGGCAATATCTTCAATGATATTATCGACATGGATAAGATGGAACGCCGTAAAGTTCAGCTCGACAACCAGCCGGTTGATTTTACCGGTTTCCTCGCGGACCTGGAAAACCTGTCAGGTTTACAGGCTCAGCAAAAAGGGTTGAGCTTTGTGATGGAGCCAACGCTGCCGTTGCCGCATAAAGTGGTGACGGACGGCACACGTCTGCGGCAGATCCTGTGGAACCTCATCAGCAACGCCGTGAAGTTTACCCAGAAGGGGCAGGTTGCGGTGCGCATTCGCTATGACGAAGGCGACATGCTGCACTTTGAAGTTGAGGACTCGGGTATCGGCATTCCTCAAGAGGAACAGGATAAGATCTTCGCCATGTATTATCAGGTTAAAGACAGCCACGGCGGTAAACCGGCGACCGGTACGGGCATTGGACTGGCGGTGTCGAAACGTCTGGCGAAAAGTATGGGCGGGGATATCACCGTTGCCAGCCAGCCGGGTAAAGGCTCCACCTTTACGCTTACCGTCCACGCGCCTGCCGTGGCGGAAGAGGTGGAAGATACGTTTGAGAACGACGATATGCCGCTGCCAGCCCTGCACGTCCTGCTGGTGGAAGATATTGAGCTGAACGTTATTGTCGCCCGGTCGGTACTGGAAAAACTCGGTAACAGCGTGGATGTGGCGATGACCGGCAAAGCCGCGCTGGAGATGTTCACGCCGGGCGAGTATGACCTGGTGCTGCTCGATATTCAGCTACCGGACATGACCGGGCTGGATATCTCCCGCGAGCTGACGCGCAAATATGCTCCTGACGAGCTGCCGCCGCTGGTGGCGTTGACCGCAAACGTGTTGAAAGATAAAAAAGAGTATCTCGAGGCCGGTATGGACGATGTGCTCAGCAAGCCGCTGGCGGTACCCGCCCTGACGGCGATGATCAAGAAGTTCTGGGATACCTGTGATGAAGAGGAGAGCACCATGACGTCTGTTGATAGCGCTAAAGCCCAAACGATACTGGATACCGCCATGCTGGAGCAGTATATCGATCTGGTGGGACCAAAACTGATCACCGATGGCCTCGCCGTGTTCGAAAAAATGATGCCGGGCTATCTGAACGTGCTCGAATCCAACCTGACGGCGCGTGACCAGAAGGGCATCGTCGAAGAGGGACATAAAATCAAAGGCGCGGCAGGATCTGTCGGGTTACGCCATCTCCAGCAGCTGGGCCAACAGATTCAGTCTCCTGATTTACCTGCCTGGGAAGATAACGTAGGTGATTGGGTCGAAGAGATGAAACAAGAGTGGCAAAACGATGTGGCAGTGCTGAAAGCCTGGGTGGACGCCAGAAAAAAATGACCCCGGCTATACCGGGGTGCGCGAATACTGCGCCAACACCAGGGAAATCGTGGCTGCGCCTGATTTTTATGGGTTGTTTTCGCATGGACGCCGCCTGAAAATTGAGGCCGCACGCAGATAAGATAGCAAATCTTAAACAGTTTGTTACATGAATCAGTGAAATGTGTGAAGCATAGCGTTTTAATCAGAATTTTTAATGTGCTTCAGCGAGTTGCATAGAAGGATCGTCAGAATGAAAAAGATTGGTGTCGTGCTGAGCGGATGTGGTGTTTACGATGGTTCAGAGATACATGAAACCGTATTAACGCTGCTGGCATTATCGCGCCAGGGAGCAGACGTTATCTGCTTCGCCCCGGATAAAACCCAGGCAGATGTGATTAATCATCTTAACGGCGAGCCAATGGCGGAAAGCCGTAACGTGCTGATTGAAGCGGCGCGTATTGTGCGCGGCGATATTCACCCGCTGGCACAGGCCGATGCCGCTGAACTTGATGCGCTCATCGTGCCGGGCGGTTTTGGCGCGGCGAAAAACCTGAGCACGTTTGCAACGGAAGGCACGGCGTGTCATGTCGATCCCGATTTGAAAGCGCTATCGCTGGCGATGCATGCGGCAGGTAAGCCGCAGGGCTTTATCTGCATTGCGCCGGCCATGCTGCCGAAAATTTTTGATTTCCCGCTGCGGCTCACGATCGGAACCGACATTGATACCGCTGAGATTGTCGAGGATATGGGCGGCGAACACGTGCCATGTCCGGTAGACGACATTGTGGTGGACGAGGACAACAAGATCATCACCACGCCAGCGTATATGCTGGCGCAGAACATCGCCGAGGCTGCCGCAGGCATTGAAAAGCTGGTAGACAGAGTGCTGGTCCTGGCCGAATGAGTCGTAAATTCTCCCCCGGCGGGTGGTTAAAACGGATCCTGCTGCGTATTGTGCTGGTCCTGGCTGTGTTCTGGGGCGGCGGTATTGCGCTGTTCAGCATCCTGCCCGTCCCGTTCTCGGCCGTGATGGCAGAGCGGCAGATTAGCGCCTGGCTCTCAGGGGATTTTGGCTATGTTGCCCATTCTGACTGGGTCAGCATGGATGCTATCTCCCCGTGGATGGGGCTGGCGGTCATTGCGGCAGAAGATCAGAAATTCCCGGAGCACTGGGGTTTTGACGTGGCGGCTATCGAGAAGGCGCTGGATCATAATGAACGTCATGAAAACCGCGTCCGCGGCGCATCGACGCTTTCTCAGCAGACGGTAAAAAACCTGTTCTTATGGGACGGTCGCAGCTGGGTGAGAAAAGGGCTGGAGGCCGGGCTGACGCTGGGCGTCGAGACGGTGTGGAGCAAAAAACGCATTTTAACCGTCTACCTGAATATCGCGGAATTTGGTGACGGCGTATTTGGTGTCGAAGCGGCATCGCAGCGCTATTTTGGCAAGCCCGCCAGCAGGCTGACTATGTCCGAAGCGGCACTGCTTGCCGCCGTGCTGCCGAACCCGCTGCGTTTTAAGGCCAGCGCCCCGTCAGGCTATGTGCGAAGCCGCCAGGCGTGGATTATGCGCCAGATGCGTCAGCTGGGTGGGGAAGGGTTTATGGAGCGAAATAATCTTAGGTAGGGCGGGTAAGCGCAGCGCTACCCGCCGACATGGCGAACGTTAGTCTTCGTCAAACCCGGCGTTGAACAGGGCAATCACTGCCGCCAGCGCTTCTTCTTCCTGCGGGCCGGTGGCTTCAACTTCAATCTGACGGCCTTTGGCAGAATCCAGCATCAGTAGCGCAATCACGCTGTTGGCTTCTGCCTCGGTTCCCTCGTCGTTGCGCAGCAGCACCTCAGCATCAAAACCCTGCATCAGTTCAAACAGCTTCATCGCCGGGCGCGCATGCATGCCCAGCTTGTTGGTGATTTCGACGGTCTGTTTTACGGTCATGTTTTGCGTTTTTCCAGCGTGCGATGACGGGACTGAACGTTCTTCCCGCGTGAGCGGAAGTAATCGGCCAGCTGTTCGGCAATGTAGACCGAACGATGTTTACCGCCGGTACAGCCAATCGCCACCGTCAGGTAGCTGCGATTGTTTGTTTCCAGCATAGGTAACCATAGCTCAAGGTAGCTTCGCGTCTGGTAGATAAAATTGTGTACTTCTGTGTGTCGATCGAGGAACGCTGCCACCGGCTTATCCAGACCGGTCATCGGACGCAGTTTCGGATCCCAGTGTGGGTTCGGCAGGAAACGCACATCAAAAACGTAATCCGCATCGATAGGTATGCCGTGCTTAAAGCCGAAGGATTCAAACACCATCGTCAGTTCGCGCTCGCGCTTGCCGAGTAAGCGCGTACGCAGCATTTCCGCCAGCTCGTGGACGGACATTTCGGAGGTGTCGACAATCAGGTCGGCCCGGGAACGCAGCGGCTCAAGCAGATCGCTCTCTTTATCGATGGCGCTTTCCAGCGAAAGATTTTTACTGGAGAGCGGATGCAAACGACGTGTATCGCTGTAGCGACGGATCAGCGTGTTGCGGTCAGCGTCCAGGAACAAGAGCTGAGGCGAGAAGCATTCCGGCAGGCTGTTCATTGCCTGCTCGAAGATTTCCGGCGATTCCGGCATGTTACGCACGTCGATACTGACGGCGGCAGAGATTTGCCTGTCCGCCAGCGTCCGCGCCAGATCGGGTAACAACACTACCGGCAGGTTATCTACACAGTAAAATCCCATGTCTTCCAGCGCGCGCAGGGCCACGGACTTCCCGGACCCCGAACGACCGCTGACGATCATCAGCACCATGTTCCGTTTCTCCTCAGGGCAGCCGTTCTGAAGGCCCTTTCCCGATTATGCCTCATCCTGATTGCCTTCTGCTTCAGTGATAATTTGATAAAGCTCTTCATCACTTTGGGCTGAGCGCAGTCGACGACAAATGGTTTTATCCGCCAGACGTTTGGCAACCAGCGACAGCGTGTGCAGGTGGGTTTTGGTCTGATCGGCAGGAACCAGCAGCGCGAAAAGCAGATCCACAGGCTGGTTATCGATGGCGTCAAAAGCGATAGGCGTTTCCAGTTGCACAAACACCCCCACGGCACGCAGCGTATCTTCTTCCAGCTTGCCATGCGGGATCGCAATGCCATTGCCGATGCCGGTACTGCCCATTTTTTCACGGGTCAGAATGGCTTCAAACACGATCTGCGGCGGCAGACCCAGCTGTTTTGCGGCCAGCTCACTGATGATTTCCAGCGCACGTTTTTTGCTCTGGCAGTGAACGCCACTGCGGGTACAATCCTGGTTAAGGACATTGCTCAGTTGAAGAGCGGAATCGTTGTTTATCATAATTTCACCTAAGCGCTAACTGTACAAATGGCCTGTTGTGTTTCACAACAGGCCGTCCTGCACCCGTTAACTGCCCGGACAATTAGTGTTGTTTCAGTTTATCTTTATGTTTATTGAGCTGTCTCGCAAGCTTATCAATCAAGCCGTCGATAGCCGCGTACATGTCTTGCCCTTCCGCACTGGCATGGAGTTCCCCTCCGTTGACGTGCAGGGTCGCATCCGAGATATGCGTCACTTTCTCCACTTTCAACACAACATAGACCTGGTTGATCCTCTCGAAATACTGCTCGAGTTTCGCAAACTTAGTGTTTACAAAATCGCGTAAAGCCTCAGTAATCTCGACGTTATGTCCGGTGATATTGAGCTGCATAGTGTCTTCCTTATCGGTTGTGTCAAACCAGTTGTTTACGCTGGTTAGACGGCGGAATGGATAAAGACTCTCGATACTTCGCGACAGTACGACGTGCCACCATAATACCCTGATCGGACAGCATGGTGGTTAACTTACTGTCACTGAGTGGCTTCGCGGGGTTCTCCGCGGCGATCAACTTCTTCACCAGTGCGCGAATAGCCGTTGACGAGGCCTCGCCGCCGCCTTCGGTGTTCACGTGGCTGGAGAAGAAATACTTAAGCTCAAAAATACCGCGTGGGCTGTGCAGATATTTCTGCGTGGTCACGCGGGAAATGGTTGATTCATGCATCTCGACGGCCTGGGCGATGTCTGCCAGCACCATCGGTTTCATAAACTCTTCGCCCTGCTCAAAGAACGCCTGCTGCTGTTCGACAATACAGCGGCTGACGCGCAGCAGCGTGTCATTACGGCTCTCCAGGCTCTTGATCAACCAGCGTGCTTCCTGAAGGTTGCTGCGAATGTATTGATTATCAGCGTCATTACGTGCGCTGGTGCACATGGAGGCGTATTGCTGGTTGATTTGCAGGCGAGGAATGCTGTCGGCGTTCAGTTCAACGACCCAGCGGCCATTGTGTTTTCTCACCAGCACATCAGGAATGACATATTCCGGTTCGCTGGTCTGGATCGACTGCCCCGGACGCGGATCGAGCGACTGGATCAGATTCACCGCTTCCTTCAGCACCTCTTCTTTCAGGCGCGTGACGCGCATCAGGGTGCGGAAGTCATGATTCGCCAGCAGATCCAGATGATCGCTGATGATGAGCCGGGCTTCGTCAATCCACGGTGTCTCTTTGGCAAACTGCGAAAGCTGGATCAGAAGGCAGTCGCGCAGATCTTTCGCGGCGACGCCAATCGGGTCGAAGCGCTGAACGCGTTTCAGGACGGCTTCAATCTCTTCCAGTTCAATCTCGTCATTGCCGATGCTTTCCAGAATCTCGTCCAGCGTCACGGTCAAATAGCCCGTGTCGTCAACGGCATCGACAATCGAGGTGGCAATGGCGCGATCGGTATCGGAGAAAGGGGTCAGCTCTACCTGCCACATCAGGTAGTCCTGAAGCGACTGGGTGGTTCGCCCTGGTAGACCGGGAGTTCATCGTCCTGGTAGTCTGCGCGCGTCCCGGAAGGGGTACCCGCGGTGTAGATTTCATCCCAGCTGGCATCCAGCGGCAGTTCGTCCGGCATCTCTTTCTGTTCGAGCGCATCTACGGAGTCGAGCGTTTCTGTGTCCTGCGTCTGCTGGGCGTCTACCTCGTCATGAAGATCGGTTTGCTCCAGCAGCGGATTGCTGTCCAGCGCCTGCTGGAGCTCCTGCTGGAGTTCTAACGTGGACAGCTGCAACAGACGGATTGCCTGCTGTAGCTGCGGCGTCATGGCCAGTTGCTGGCTGAGCCGTAATTGCAAACCTTGCTTCATGTTCAGAGCGTTTTTCTCCGGTTCGGCGTGACTTAACCTCTACCCTATCAGAGTCTGAAGTCTTCCCCAAGGTACACGCGCTTAACATGCTCATCTTCGAGGATTTGCTGCGGCGTACCGTGGGCAATCAGATGGCCCTGGCTCACTATGTAGGCGCGCTCACACACGGCCAGCGTTTCACGAACGTTATGGTCCGTGATCAGTACGCCAAGCCCGCTGTCGCGCAGGTGCTCAATGATACGTTTGATATCGATAACGGAGATGGGGTCAACGCCCGCAAACGGTTCATCCAGCAGGATGAATTTTGGGTTTGCTGCCAGCGCGCGCGCAATCTCAACGCGGCGGCGTTCACCACCGGACAGCGCCTGGCCGAGGCTGTCACGCAGATGTTCGATATGAAACTCTTCCATCAGCTCGTTCGCACGGTCAGTGCGCTGCTCGCTGGTCAGATCGTCACGGATCTGGAGCACGGCCATCAGGTTGTCGAACACGCTTAAGCGGCGGAAAATAGACGCTTCCTGCGGCAAATAGCCGATGCCACGACGCGCGCGGGCATGAAGCGGCAGCAGGCTGATATCTTCATCATCGATGATGATGTTGCCGGCGTCACGCGGGACGATGCCCACCACCATGTAGAAGGTCGTGGTTTTACCCGCCCCGTTAGGGCCAAGCAAACCCACGATTTCGCCGGAGTTGACGGTCAGACTGACATCTTCGACGACGCGGCGGCCCTTATACGCTTTCGCGAGGTTTTTTGCAGTTAAAGTTGCCATAACGAATTAGTTACTCTTTTTCTGTGCCGGAGCCTGACCGTTGTTCTTGTCCTGCAACTGCGAAGGCACAAGCACGGTCGTGACGCGTTTGCCTTTTTCGCTGGAGGCCTGCATTTTCTGCTCTTTCACCAGATAGGTGATCTTGTCGCCTTTGATATTGCTGTCCAGCTGTTCCAGGTAAGCATTACCGGTCAGGATGACCAGATCCTTCGCCAGTTCATAGTGCATATGCGAGGCATGGCCTTTCACCGGCTTGCCGTTGTCCTGCATCTGGTAGAAGGTGGCCGGGTTGCCATAACCATCGATAATCTCTTTGCCCTGCTCGCCGCCCGGACGGGTAACGACCACTTTGTCGGCGTTGATTTTAATTGTGCCCTGGGTCATGACGACGTTGCCGGTAAAGGTGACGACGTTACCCTGCATATCCAGAGACTGGGTATCGGATTCAATATGAATCGGCTGTTCGGTGTCGCCAGTCACAGCAAGCGCGGGAAGACTGGCCGCCAGCAGCGCGCTGGCGATAACAACTTTAAGGCTGAGTTTGTTTGTTTTGAATTTCATAGGAGGTTCTAACCTTTTCAATCAGCTCGGCGTTTTTGCTGCGTAAGTTCCCGCGCATTCTTAAACCGCTGGAATTAAATGTTGTGCCATACAGGGTGACTAAATCCTGCGACGTGACATCCTGGGTGACCAGGTTGATCTGGGCGTTATCCGTCGTAATTTTTCGCAGTTGCGCGTCAGCGGTCAGGGCGTTGACTTCAACGTGACCATACAGGTAAAGCATACGGTCATTTGTCAGTTTTGCCCGGTCAGACTTGATAGACCACGTCGGCACTTTGTCCGTATCAAAGGTGGTCATGACCGGTTGGGTAAACCACGAGGTACCGTCATCTGAAAAATATTCTACATGCTGAGCAACGAGGCGATAGTTCAGCGCGCCTTCCGGGCTATAGACCACGGTGTCGCTGTGATCGCTTTTATAGGTCGGGTCGCTCGTGTTAACCACTTCCGCTTGCGTATCATCGCGGTCAGCGAGGTTGACGCCAATCAGTACCAGGGCGACAAGCGCAAGCAGAATGATAACCCAACGTCTGGTTTTACTCATATCGATTGCCCTTTCGCCTCATCAAGCTTGCCCTGCGACAGCAGAAGCAGATCGCAGACTTCACGGACGGCGCCGCGGCCACCGTGAATATGGGTAACGTAATCAGCACGCGGGATCAGCAGCGGGTGCGCGTCAGCCACGGCGATGCTCAGACCCACCTCCGCCATCACTGGCCAGTCGATCAAATCATCCCCGACGTATGCCACATTCTCTGGTGCAATGGCCAGTTTTCCCAGCAGATCCCGGAAAGCTACCATCTTATCAGACTGCCCCTGATAGAGATGGGTAATGCCCAGCGTTTCACACCGATCTTCTACCAGTTTAGCTTTCCGCCCGGTGATGATTGCAACTTCAATTCCGGACGTGAGCGCACAGCGGATACCGTAACCGTCGCGAACGTTAAAGGCTTTCAGCTCTTCGCCGTTATTGCCCATATAAATCAGACCGTCGGAGAGCACACCATCCACATCGAGGATCAGCAGGCGGATATTTTCCGCCTTTGCCATCATGTGGGCGCTCACCGGGCCATAACAGGTTGCAAGGGATGCACCCGCATTACTCATTGTCTTATCCTTCATTACACTACGCCAGCGCGCAGCAGATCATGCATATGTACCACACCCAGCAGTTGGTCGCCATCGGCAACCATCACTGAGGTAATATGACGGGACTGCATCAGGTTCAGCACATCTACCGCCAGCGTGCCCGGACGGACGCGGATCCCGCCTGGCGTCATCACATCAGCAATGCCCAGCGTTCGGACATCCACACCCATATCGAATACCCGGCGCAGGTCGCCGTCGGTGAAAATGCCCTGAATCTTCATCAGATCGTCGCAGATAACCGTCATGCCCAGGTTTTTACGGGTGATCTCCAGTAACGCGTCGCGCAAAGAGGCCTCTTTGCTCACGTGCGGGATCTCATCTCCGGTGTGCATAATATCGTTAACCCGCAGCAGCAGTTTGCGCCCGAGCGCGCCGCCGGGATGAGACAGGGCAAAATCTTCAGGCGTAAAACCGCGGGCTTCCAGCAGCGCAACGGCAAGGGCATCGCCCATCACCAGCGCGGCGGTTGTGCTGGAGGTCGGCGCCAGCCCCAGCGGACAGGCTTCTTTAGGCACTTTCACGCACAGGTGAATATCCGCCGCACGCGCCATGCTGCTTTCCGGTCGGCTGGTCATGCAAATCAGCGGTACGTGCAGACGCTTCAGCACCGGGATCAACGCCAGGATTTCATTCGATTCCCCGGAGTTGGACAGCGCAATAACCACGTCCTGCGGCGTAACCATGCCGAGGTCACCGTGCGCGGCTTCACCGGGATGAACGAAGAATGACGACGTGCCGGTACTGGCAAAGGTCGCCGCCATTTTGCGTCCGATATGGCCGGATTTGCCCATCCCCATCACCACGACTTTGCCGGCACAGTAGAACATCTTCTCACAGGCCAGACTAAAATCCTGATTAATGTACTGATCTAACTGCGCCAGACCTTCACGTTCAATCTCCAGAACGTCTTTGCCTGCTTTCTGAAAGTCAAAACCCGGCTGCAATTCTATTTGCGACATAATGCGTTTCCGTTTACCCAGAGAGAAGAGGCGAAAGCCAGTACAGCATCGCCAGCCATACGATAAATCCACCCGTCAGCAGCGCGCCTGCGCCTTTGCCGATCTGCTCTTTTCGCCGCCAGCAGAGCAGGGCGAAAATCACGCTGACCAGCAGCATCACACCGTAATCGCGCGTGAAAACCATAGGGTTAAACGGCCCCGGCGAGATTAGCGCCGGCAGCCCTGTCACGATCGCGATATTGAAAATATTCGAGCCGATGATATTGCCGATGGCGATATCATCTTCCCCTTTACGCGCCCCGGCGATGGCGGTGGCCAGCTCTGGCAGGCTGGTGCCGATGGCGATTACCGTCAGACCGATTGTCAGTTCGCTCATCGCAAACGCGTTCGCCAGCACCGTCGCGTTATCGACCACCATCCGCGTGGCCATTGGCATGATGATCAGCGCGACGCCCAGCCACAGCAGGGCGACGGGTAAGGTCCCTTCCCGGGGCAGCTCGGCGAGATGCTCACGCGTAAGGCTATCGTTACCCTGTTTTTCCGCCAGACGTGCGATCTTCACGCTGTAAAGCAACCAGATCACGGCCAGGGCGAGCAGGAATATACCGTCACCGACGCTCAGCACCCCGTCATAAAGTACGTAGCCTGCCAGCAGACTGACGACTAACATTAACGGCAATTCCCGGCGCAAAACATCAGAATGCACGCGAAATGGATGCAGTAATGCGGCTAAGCCTAAAATCAGTAAGATATTGACGATGTTAGAGCCAATCGCGGTGCCGATAGCGAGGTCGACCTGCCCATGCAGCGAGGCTGAAACAGAAACGATGATTTCAGGAAGCGATGTGCCTACACTGACCACCGTCATGCCGATAATGATGGGCGGCATGCCAATGAGTCGACAGAGAATGGATGCGGCAAAGACCAAACGGTCAGCACTGTAGACCACCAACAGTAAACCAATTATTAACAGTGCTGTTGCTAAAAGCATCAAAAGTCCTTTCTTCAGGTATACTCGCTGGTCCACTGCGCACGAATGTTGGCGCCAGATGAAGTCTGAGACGTAACGAATTCCTAATTTTGACTTTATGCGCCGGAAAAGTAAAACAAATGCCAGCTTTCGCTAACCCCAATAGTGAATATTCTGTAAAAATGCGGGGTTTAGGGCTGATTTACGCTTCATGCCAGCCGTGAAGCAAGGTAAGTAAGGAACCATAAATGAGCCAAACGATGGCGAATATAGTCGATGTCCGGGGCGTCAGTTTTTCTCGCGGCAACCGGTTAATATTTGATGATATTTCGCTGACCGTGCCGCGCGGTAAAATCACCGCCATCATGGGGCCGTCAGGGATCGGTAAAACCACGTTGCTGCGTCTTATCGGCGGGCAAATCCCCCCTGACAGCGGCGAAATTCTCTTCGACGGCGAAAATGTCCCGGCGATGTCTCGCTCGCGCCTCTACACGGTTCGCAAACGGATGAGCATGCTCTTTCAGTCGGGCGCGCTGTTCACGGATATGAACGTTTTTGACAACGTGGCCTATCCGTTGCGTGAGCACACCCATCTTCCTCCTGAGCTGTTGCACAGTACGGTGATGATGAAGCTTGAAGCCGTGGGGCTGCGGGGGGCTGCGAAACTCATGCCGTCCGAACTCTCGGGTGGGATGGCGCGCCGCGCCGCGCTGGCGCGTGCTATTGCCCTGGAACCCGATTTAATCATGTTCGATGAACCGTTCGTCGGGCAGGACCCCATCACCATGGGCGTGCTGGTGAAGTTAATTTCGGAGCTGAACAGCGCCCTTGGCGTCACCTGCGTGGTGGTTTCCCACGACGTGCCGGAAGTGCTGAGTATCGCTGATTACGCCTATATTGTGGCTGACAAAAAGATCGTCGCCCACGGCAGCGCGCAGGCGTTGCAGGAGAATGGCGATCCGCGCGTGCGGCAGTTCCTGGACGGTATCGCAGATGGGCCGGTGCCTTTCCGCTATCCGGCGGGCGACTATCATGACGATTTACTCGGAATAGGGAGTTAAGCCACTCATGCTGTTAAATGCGTTGGCGGGTCTTGGACACCGTGGCCTAAAAACCATCAGTACGTTCGGGCGTGCCGGATTAATGTTGTTCAACGCGCTGGTCGGCAAACCGGAGTTCCGCAAGCATGCGCCGTTACTGGTACGGCAGCTTTATAACGTCGGCGTGCTGTCGATGCTTATCATCATCGTGTCGGGTCTGTTTATTGGCATGGTGCTGGGGTTGCAGGGGTATCTGGTGCTGACAACCTACAGCGCGGAAACCAGCCTTGGCATGCTGGTGGCGCTCTCGCTGCTGCGTGAACTCGGGCCGGTGGTTGCCGCGCTGCTGTTCGCCGGGCGTGCCGGGTCAGCGTTGACGGCGGAAATTGGCCTGATGCGCGCCACCGAGCAGCTCTCCAGTATGGAGATGATGGCAGTCGATCCGCTGCGCCGGGTAATCTCGCCGCGCTTCTGGGCCGGGGTTATCTCCTTGCCGTTACTGACTATCCTCTTTGTGGCGGTAGGTATCTGGGGAGGCGCGCTGGTTGGCGTTAACTGGAAAGGCATTGATGCCGGATTCTTCTGGTCTGCCATGCAGGACGCCATCGATCTGCGGATGGATCTAGTGAACTGTCTGATCAAGAGCGTGGTTTTCGCTGTGACGGTTACCTGGATTGCGTTGTTTAATGGTTACGATGCCATTCCGACGTCGGCGGGCATTAGCCGTGCAACGACGCGTACTGTCGTACATTCGTCGCTGGCCGTTTTAGGTCTGGATTTTGTGCTCACCGCACTGATGTTTGGGAATTGAGTTCATGCAAACGAGAAAAAATGAAATTTGGGTTGGCGTGTTTCTGCTTCTGGCGCTGCTGGCCGCGCTGTTCATCTGCCTGCGAGCGGCGGACATCACCTCTGTTCGCGCCGAGCCGACGTATCGTGTCTACGCGACTTTCGATAACATCGGCGGCCTGAAAGCGCGCTCACCGGTGCGTATTGGTGGCGTCGTTATCGGACGTGTCGCTGACATTACGCTTGATGAGAAAACCTATCTGCCGCGCGTCGCGATGGATATCGAAGAGCGCTATAACCACATTCCGGACACCAGCTCGCTTTCTATCCGCACCTCTGGCCTGCTGGGGGAGCAATATCTGGCCCTTAACGTTGGTTTTGAAGATCCTGAGCTGGGAACGACTATCCTTAAAGACGGTAGCGTAATCCAGGATACCAAGTCAGCGATGGTGCTGGAAGATATGATTGGTCAGTTCCTTTACAACAGTAAAGGGGATGATAAAAAGTCTGACGATGCCCCTGCGCAGAGTGAAGACCACACCAACGTCGAACCGACGCCAGGCGCGACGAATTAATTTCAGGAGAAGTCATTCATGTTTAAACGACTGTTAATGGTTGCCATGCTGGTCATTGCCCCTCTTACCGCGGCGCACGCTGCGGATCAGAGTAACCCGTACAAACTGATGGATGAGGCCGCGAAGAAAACCTTCGACCGTCTTAAAAACGAACAGCCAAAAATCCGTTCTAACCCTGATTATCTGCGTGATGTGGTGGATCAGGAACTGCTGCCGTATGTGCAGATCAAGTATGCGGGCGCACTGGTGCTGGGCCGTTACTACAAAGATGCGACCCCTGCACAGCGCGAGGCTTACTTTGCGGCGTTCCGTGAATACCTGAAACAGGCTTACGGCCAGGCGCTGGCGATGTACCACGGGCAGACCTATCAGATTGCCCCTGAACAGCCGCTGGGCGATGCCACTATCATTCCTATTCGCGTGACGATTATCGATCCAAACGGTCGTCCACCGGTTCGTCTGGACTTCCAGTGGCGTAAAAACAGCCAGACCGGAAACTGGCAGGCGTACGACATGATCGCTGAAGGCGTCAGCATGATCACCACTAAACAGAACGAGTGGAGCGATCTGCTGCGCACTAAAGGCATCGATGGCCTGACGGCTCAGCTTCAGTCCATCTCTCGTCAGAAAATTACCCTGGACGAGAAGAAGTAATGTCACAGCAGCTTAGCTGGGCGCGTGACGGCGAGACGTTGACGCTGACGGGAGAGCTGGATCAGGATCTGCTTAACCCGCTGTGGGACGCTCGCCATAACGCGATGCAGGGCGTGACGCTGATTGATCTCCATGGCGTTACGCGGGTAGATACCGCCGGTATCGCCCTGCTGGCGCACCTGGTGGCCACGGGCAAAAAGCAGGGGAGTGGCGTTACCCTGACGGGGGTAAGCGATAACGTGATTACCCTTGCACAGCTTTACAATTTGCCCGAAGACGTATTACCTCGCTAATTTTTTCAGTACGTTACTTCTGAAAGCCCCGACAGTTTACGCGTCGGGGCTTTTTGCTTGTTTAAGACCGCGCCACTTTGCTCTAAGATGTTGAGCTTGTTTTCACTATCAGATGATGTAGACCCCATGGAAAATAATGAAATCCAGACTGTGCTGATGAATGCACTCTCCCTTCAGGAAGCCCACGTCTCTGGCGATGGCAGTCACTTCCAGGTTATTGCTGTGGGTGAGATGTTCGACGGAATGAGTCGCGTGAAGAAACAGCAGGCTGTGTACGCGCCGCTGATGGAATACATTGCGGATAACCGCATCCACGCCCTGTCGATTAAAGCGTTCACCCCACAGGAGTGGGCACGCGATCGCAAACTAAACGGTTTTTGAGCTGAGGGCGAAACGCCCGCAGCACGGTTGAATTTATAAGAGAGCAAACGATGGATAAATTTCGTGTACAGGGACCCACGCGTCTCCAGGGCGAAGTCACAATTTCTGGCGCTAAAAACGCCGCGCTGCCCATTCTTTTCGCTGCGCTGCTCGCAGAAGAGCCGGTAGAGATCCAGAACGTACCGAAGCTGAAAGATATCGACACGACCATGAAGTTGCTCGGCCAGTTGGGCACCAAAGTGGAGCGTAACGGTTCCGTCTGGATCGATGCCAGCAACGTGAACAACTTCTCAGCGCCGTATGAGCTGGTGAAAACCATGCGTGCTTCCATCTGGGCGCTTGGTCCGCTGGTGGCGCGTTTCGGTCAGGGACAGGTTTCACTGCCGGGCGGATGCGCTATCGGCGCGCGTCCCGTTGACCTGCATATCTTCGGCCTGGAAAAACTCGGCGCAGAGATCAAGCTGGAAGAGGGTTACGTTAAAGCATCCGTCAATGGTCGTCTGAAAGGCGCGCATATTGTCATGGACAAAGTGAGCGTGGGCGCAACGGTCACCATCATGTCGGCTGCTACGCTGGCAGAAGGCACTACCATCATCGAAAACGCCGCCCGTGAGCCGGAGATCGTGGATACCGCGAACTTCCTGGTCGCGCTGGGGGCGAAGATCAGCGGGCAGGGCACAGACCGTATCACCATCGAAGGCGTTGAACGTCTGGGTGGTGGTGTGTATCGCGTACTGCCAGATCGTATCGAAACCGGTACTTTCCTGGTGGCCGCGGCCATTTCTGGCGGTAAGATTGTCTGCCGTAACGCCCAGCCAGATACCCTGGATGCGGTGCTGGCGAAACTGCGCGATGCGGGTGCGGATATCGAAATCGGTGAAGACTGGATCAGCCTCGATATGCACGGGCAGCGTCCTAAAGCCGTTAACGTGCGTACTGCGCCACATCCGGCATTCCCGACGGATATGCAGGCACAGTTCACGCTGTTGAACCTGGTGGCCGAAGGCACAGGCTTCATCACGGAAACTATCTTCGAAAACCGTTTCATGCACGTACCGGAACTGATCCGTATGGGTGCGCATGCTGAGATTGAAAGCAACACGGTAATTTGCCACGGCGTTGAAAAACTGTCCGGTGCGCAGGTGATGGCGACCGATCTGCGCGCGTCTGCGAGCCTCGTATTGGCAGGTTGTATTGCGGAAGGGACTACCGTTGTCGATCGTATCTACCACATCGATCGTGGTTACGAGCGTATTGAGGACAAACTGCGCGCGCTGGGTGCAAATATCGAGCGTGTGAAGGGCGAGTAATCGTTCCGGCACCCCCCTGCCATAACAGGCCGGGGGATTGCTGTTCCTGTCAATCCTGGTGCATCAGTCCTGATGTGCTTTCTTCGTTTTGCCCTGGCGCATCATGCGCGTTCTGTCGATAAATTCATGGGTAATAGGATCGTGGTAGCGTGACGGCCATATCACCCACGGATGCGTATCCAGCGCCGTCGCGATAATCAGTTCCCCCTTCGGCCATGGGCGGGTCAGGGCGTTTGCCAGCGTCGACGAGCTTAGCCCATGACGACGTGATTCGGCAGCCAGCGATGTTCCTTTTTTACGCAGTGCCGCAATAATGTCAGCAGAATGCCAGTCGATGAATTTTGTATCCATAATGCTGTCCTTGTGTTCGTTATCGTCCACGTCGTTTCGTGTGAAAAGACAGCATTACTATACTCACTTCGAACATGTGTTCTAAAAAGTTCATGTTACGAGAAGCAATATTCAGAATAAGGCACGGCTTTATACATGCGGCCTGTAACCCGATGGGCTTACGCGGAAATGTAATTTATTGGTGCGTACTGGAATCTCCCTGCGTGGGCGCAGGGAGATGAGGAGGGGATTAACGGTCGCGCTGGACGGCGATGTGCGCGAGGCCGATTAGCGCATCACGCCATGGGCTGTCGGGAATGACCTGAATGGCGGCGATGGCTTTGTCTGCTTCTTCTTCAGCGCGCTGACGCGTCCATTCCAGGGAGCCGCAGATAGCCATTGTTTCCAGTACCGGTTCCAGAAGATGGCGTCCATTTCCCTGCTCGATAGCCTCCCGGATCATTTTCGCCTGCTCTGGTGTGCCATTGCGCATCGCGTGGAGCAGCGGCAGCGTTGGCTTGCCTTCGTTCAGGTCATCGCCGACGTTTTTACCGAGCGTTTCGCCATCCGCGCTGTAGTCCAGCAAATCATCAATCAGCTGGAACGCGGTGCCGAGGTAACGGCCATAGTCCTGAAGGCCCTTTTCCTGAGCTTCGCTACAGCCTGCCAGAATGCCGGAGCATTGCGCGGCGGCTTCGAACAGACGTGCGGTCTTGCTGTAAATCACCCGCATATAGTTTTCTTCGGTGATGTCCGGGTCGTTGACGTTCATCAGCTGTAGGACTTCACCTTCAGCGATAACGTTCACGGCTTCTGACATCACTTCCAGCACCTTCAGCGAGCCAAGGCTGGTCATCATCTGGAAGGCGCGGGTATAGATAAAATCGCCTACCAGAACGCTTGCCGCATTACCAAACGCGGCGTTGGCGGTGGCTTTACCACGACGCATGTCTGATTCATCCACAACATCGTCGTGAAGTAGGGTGGCGGTGTGGATAAATTCGATCAGCGCCGCGATCGTGACGTGGGCATTTCCCTGATAGCCAACCGCGCGTGCGGCCAGAATGGCAATCATCGGACGAATACGTTTACCGCCGCCGCTGACGATGTAATAGCCCAACTGATTGATCAGCTGAACGTCAGAGTTGAGTTGCTCCAGGATTGCTGCATTCACACCCGCCATATCTTGCGCGGTTAACTCATTGATTTTTTCTAAATTCATCGCAAAAGCCGGGCTTTTTATCCTGTTTATCCCACACGAGATGGGTACACAAAGGGTTTCGGTTTATAAATAGTATTGCTGATTGTACTGAAAAAACGGCTCAGATAAACGTTACCGTACGTGTTGTGTTTTTTTTCTTCATGTATTGATGGTAGCACTTGTCAAAGGCTCGCGTTTTGCGTAATATTCGCGCCCTATTGTGAATATTTATAGCGCACTCTGAATCATACGAGGATGTGCGCGGAAGCGGAGTTTATATGTACGCGGTTTTCCAAAGTGGTGGTAAACAACACCGAGTAAGCGAAGGTCAGACCGTTCGCCTGGAAAAGCTGGACATCGCAACTGGCGAATCTGTTGAGTTCGCTGAAGTTCTGATGATCGCAAACGGTGAAGAAGTCAAAATCGGCGTTCCTTTCGTTGATGGCGGCGTTATCAAAGCTGAAGTTGTTGCTCACGGTCGTGGCGAGAAAGTTAAAATCGTTAAGTTTCGTCGTCGTAAACACTATCGTAAGCAGCAGGGCCACCGTCAGTGGTTCACTGATGTGAAAATTACTGGCATCAGCGCCTAAGACCTGAGGAGAGATTTAAATGGCACATAAAAAGGCTGGCGGCTCCACACGTAACGGTCGCGATTCAGAAGCTAAACGCCTGGGCGTTAAGCGTTTCGGTGGCGAATCCGTTCTGGCGGGTAGCATCATCGTTCGTCAGCGTGGCACCAAGTTCCACGCGGGTACCAACGTAGGTTGCGGTCGTGACCACACTCTGTTTGCTAAAGCAGACGGTAAAGTGAAATTTGAAGTTAAAGGCCCGAACAACCGTAAATACATCAGCATCGTTGCTGAGTAAGGTTTTCTCGGTCCGGTAACGGATTAAAGCCCCGCAACGTGTTGCGGGGCTTTTTACATTGGAAACCCGGAAAATTTTCTGTAGGGAAAACGGGCATGAAGCAGCAGGCCGGCATGGGTATTCTTTTGGCGCTCACTACCGCAATGTGCTGGGGTGCGCTGCCAATTGCAATGAAGCAGGTACTGGAAGTCATGGAGCCACCGACGGTGGTGTTTTATCGCTTCCTGATGGCAAGCATAGGCCTGGGCGCCATTCTGGCCGTCAAAGGTAAGCTGCCACCGCTGCGCATCTTCCGAAAACCGCGTTGGCTGGTGTTACTGGCTATCGCGACGGGCGGTCTGTTCGGTAACTTCATTCTGTTCAGCTCTTCCCTGCAATATCTTAGCCCTACAGCGTCGCAGGTGATTGGTCAACTTTCACCGGTCGGCATGATGGTCGCCAGCGTATTCATCCTCAAGGAGAAGATGCGCGGCACGCAGATCATCGGGGCAAGCATGCTGCTTTGCGGGCTGGTGATGTTCTTTAACACCAGCCTGATTGAGATTTTTACCCGCCTGACGGATTACACCTGGGGTGTCATTTTTGGGGTGGGTGCAGCAACGGTCTGGGTGAGTTATGGCGTCGCGCAAAAGGTGTTATTGCGCCGTCTTGCCTCACAGCAGATCCTCTTTTTGCTGTACACTTTGTGTACACTGGCATTATTGCCTTTAGCGAAGCCGGGTGTAATTACCCAGCTCAGCGACTGGCAACTGGCGTGCCTCATTTTTTGTGGGCTGAATACGCTGGTCGGTTATGGCGCTCTGGCTGAAGCCATGGCGCGCTGGCAGGCAGCACAGGTGAGCGCCTTAATCACGCTTACCCCGCTGTTTACGCTGTTATTTTCAGATTTGTTATCAATGGCCTGGCCCGATGTCTTCGTCAAGCCGATGCTCAACCTGTTGGGTTATCTCGGTGCGTTTGTCGTGGTTGCGGGCGCGATGTATTCCGCCATTGGTCATCGTCTCTGGGGGCGTTGGCGCAAAAATGAAGCGGTTGTAATAGTCCCCCGCTCAGGCGAATGAGTTACGGAGAGTAAAATGAAGTTTGTTGATGAAGCGACGATTCTGGTCGTGGCAGGTGATGGCGGTAACGGTTGTGTAAGCTTCCGCCGTGAAAAATATATTCCTCGTGGCGGTCCTGACGGCGGTGACGGTGGGGACGGTGGCGACGTGTGGCTGGAGGCGGATGAAAACCTCAACACGCTGATCGACTACCGTTTCGAAAAATCTTTCCGCGCCGAGCGTGGCCAGAACGGCCAGAGCCGCGACTGTACCGGTAAACGCGGTAAAGACGTGACGATCAAAGTGCCGGTGGGTACGCGTGTCATCGATCAGGGCACGGGCGAAACCATGGGTGATATGACCAAACACGGTCAGCGCCTGATGGTGGCGAAAGGCGGCTGGCATGGTCTGGGTAACAGCCGTTTCAAATCTTCCGTTAACCGTACCCCGCGTCAGAAAACCATGGGTACCCCGGGTGATAAGCGCGACCTGCAACTGGAACTGATGCTGCTGGCGGATGTGGGGATGCTGGGTATGCCAAACGCCGGTAAATCGACGTTTATCCGTGCGGTCTCTGCGGCGAAACCCAAAGTAGCGGATTATCCGTTTACGACGCTGGTGCCGAGCCTGGGCGTTGTCCGTATGGATAACGAGAAAAGCTTTGTTGTCGCTGACATCCCGGGTCTGATTGAAGGGGCAGCAGAAGGCGCCGGTCTGGGTATTCGCTTCCTGAAGCACCTTGAGCGTTGTCGCGTACTGTTGCACCTCATCGACATCGATCCAATCGACGGTTCCGATCCGGTTGAAAACGCCCGTATCATTATTGGCGAGCTGGAGAAATACAGTGAAAAACTGGCGCAAAAACCGCGCTGGCTGGTATTCAACAAGATCGACCTGATGGACAAAGCGGAAGCTGAAGCGAAAGCTAAAGCGATTGCCGACGCGATGGGTTGGGAAGATAAGTACTATCTGATCTCTGCCGCCAGCCAGGTTGGCGTGAAAGATCTCTGCTGGGATGTGATGACCTTTATCATCGAGAATCCGGTTGTTCAGGCAGAAGAGGCGAAACAGCCTGAAAAAGTCGAATTCATGTGGGATGACTACCACCGCCAGCAGCTCGAAGAGCTGGAAGCGGAAGAAGATGATGAAGACTGGGACGATGACTGGGATGAAGACGACGAAGAAGGCGTCGAGTTCATCTACAAGCACTAACCCCTGTATAAAGCCCCTTAACGGGGCTTTTTTTTATCCTATTTTCGCCGGTAACCAACAGCTGGCGATGAGGCCGCCCTCAGCGCCGTTCTCCAGCGTTAAATGGCCATGATGGAGTTGTACGATACGCTGTACGATGCTCAGCCCAAGGCCGCTGCCGCCGTAGCGCTGGTCGAGACGTCGGAAAGGTTCGGTGATCGACTGGCGGTGCGCCTCATCAATACCCGGCCCCTGATCGGTAACGCTCACCCGGGTACCGCCCTCCGTCGCTGTTAATGCCACTTCAATGGTTGTGCCTGCCGGGCTGTAGCGGGCGGCATTCTCCAGAAGGTTCCTTAGCATCAGACGTAACAGGACGGCGTCCCCCTGAACCGTCAGCACACTGTGGGCCGGCCATATTACCGTATGCTCTTTGGCTTCATGCTCCAGGCTGAGCGGAGCAATGATCGTCTCTGTCCAGTTCACGGTATCGTAATGGCCGCTGGCCATCGCCTGCCCGGCACGCGCCAGCATCAGCAGCTGTTCCACCGTGTGCATCAACTGATCGATACGGCTTATCAGTGGCGTGGCCTGCGGGGAACCGGACTGAGCCATCAGTTCCAGATGGAGCCTGATCCCCGCAAGCGGCGTACGTAACTCGTGTGCCGCATCGGCGGTAAACAGGCGTTCCTGTTGAATAGTGTGGTCCAGCCGGGCGAGGAGTTGATTGAGCGAGGTGGTCACAGCGCCTATCTCTTCCATATCGGAATACATCGGCAGGGGAGTCAGATTATCCGCCGAACGGTTCGCAAGGCTGGCGCGAAGTTTGTTGAGTGGTCGGGTGATCCAGGTGACTGCCCAGAATGAGAAGAGCAAGGTAAAACCGACCATCACCAGAGAAGGGACCAGCAGGGAGGCAATAGCTTCGCGGATCTCTTTTTCGACATGGTTGTTGCGCGCTTTGGCGGACAACGTTTCATTCACAAGAAAACCGATTTGCTCGCGGCTCTCATGCCACAGCCAGACTACGCTAATGAGTTGAAAAAATAGCAGAATAACCGCCAGCAACACCATTAATCGCCGGCGCATACTGTTCATTTCTGGCTCTCCAGACGGTAACCCACGCCGCGTACGGTTTTGATGCGATCTTTACCGAGCTTGCGCCGCAGATTATGAATGTGAACTTCAAGCGTGTTTGATCCTGGATCGTCCTGCCAGGAGTAGATGTCCTGTTGCAGCGTTTCGCGGTGCACGGTCTGCCCGCTGCGCATGATCAGGCGCGTCAGCAGAGCGAACTCTTTTGGCGTCACTTCCACAGGCTGAGACTGGCGCAGCACCTGCTGAGTTTGCAGATTGAGGGTGATATCTCCGTCCGTCAGCAGGTTGTCGCTGTGGCCCTGATAGCGGCGGATCAACGCCCGTACGCGAGCCTGTAGCTCGGCAAGGGCGAAGGGTTTTACCAGATAATCGTCAGCGCCAGAATCCAGCCCGTTAATTCTGTCTTCAATGGCATCGCGGGCGGTGAGAATCAAGACGGGATTCTCAACCCCGCGACGACGCCACTGGCAGAGTAGCGTCGCGCCGTCTTTATCCGGCAGCCCTAAATCCAGGATCACGAGGCTGTATTCACCGCTCTGGATCAGGGCATCTGCTTCAGCGGCCGTGGTGGCACAATCCAGGGCGTAGCCTTCATTCCCTAGCGCCAGCGCTAACCCTTCCTGCAATAACAGATCGTCTTCAACTATCAGTAGTTTCATCGCTAGTTATTCTGGTAGATGTCCTTATAGAGCCTGCTTTCGAAACGCACCAGTGGAATACGGCGATTGCGCTGGTCAGCCGGTTCGACGGCATAGCCGGAAAGATACTGCACAAATGCCATGCGTTGTCCGCTGGCGGTAGTGATAAAACCGGCAAGGTTGTAAACGCCTTGCAGGGAACCCGTTTTGGCTGACACTTTGCCATCCACGCCCGCAGCGTGAAGGCCCGCGCGGTACTGAAGAGAGCCGTCGTGTCCGGCAAGCGGCAGCATCGTAATAAAGTTTAGCTCAGCGTCATGCTGAGCAATGTACTGCAACACCTGCATCATGGTGGCCGGCGAGATCAGGTTATGACGCGATAAACCGGAACCATCAACGGCGATCGTATTGCCCAGATCGATACCCGCCTGCTGGCGCAGGATCTGACGTACGGCATCAGAACCGGCCCGCCAGGTGCCCGGCACACCAAATCGCGCGTGCCCAATCATGCGGAACACCGTGTCGGCAATCATGTTATCCGACTTTTTCAGCATAATCTTAAGCAAATCATGCAGTGGCGCGGACTGTTTGCTGGCGATCACCGTGCCTGGCTCATTCACCTGCGTCTGGCGCAGCAGCGTTCCGGTGTAGGTTATGCCCGCCTGCTTCAGTTCATCTTTAAAAATGGCACCGGCATAGCCCGCGCCATCCTGAATGGCGAAGGCCAGCGGGAGGGGATCGGACCGCTGGGTCAGGCAGCCGGTGAGCGTATAGCGATTGAGATCGCCCGGTACCACGTCCAGCTCGCAATACTGCGCCTCCGGGGAGCCTTTCGCCAGCGTCCGCACCTGGCTGAACATCGTGACCGGGTAGTATGAGGCCACGCGGATAAAAGCTAAGTCATTTGGTTTTGGCGCGCTGTAAAGCGATACGGAGAAGCAGTTACGGTCAACGATGGCGGCGGCTGGCGGGGCGCTAAAGCACTGCGTCATGTCGTTCCACGGCCAGCCAGGCGCTTTATCGTGGCTGGCGAAAATGGAGGTGTCGATCAGCACGTTGCCATCAATTTTTGTTACGCCGGATTTTTTCAGTACCGCCACCATATTGCGGACATCCTGGCGCTTAAAGGTGGGATCGCCACCAAAACGGGCGATAAGATCGCCTTTCAGTTCGCCACCCTCAACGTTACCTCTGGTTTCAAGGGTGGTAGTAAAACGGAAGTCAGGCCCGAGCTGGAGCAGGGCGGCGAGGGCAGTGATCACCTTCTGGGTACTGGCAGGCAGCGCCATCTGTTGACTGTGATAGTCAATCTCGGGAGCCTGCGCGCCAACCTTCTGCACCATCAGGGCAAGGTTCGCGCCGGCGGGCAGTTGATTAATGTACTCATCAACATTCGCGGCCTGAACGGTGAACGTTATACTGGTAGTCAATCCGATGATAAAACTGGAAAATCGCATAATCTCGCGCTAACAACCCGAAAACAAACCGTCATACTACGGTGCATGGCACTGTAAAGTAAACGATGACCCATAGTGAACTTCGCGGTAAAATGCGTATCAAATTGAAAAATTGCTGCTGACCTGGGGCGTTGCTCCCGGGTCGGTTTTCTTTTTGCTTCTGGCCTGTTCAGGTGGGCTGGAGCAGGGAACACTGCTCCCAACAGGAATGTTTAAGAGGTATAACAAATGCAAGCTATTCCGATGACCTTACGTGGTGCCGAAAAACTGCGCGAAGAGCTGGATTTTCTCAAATCCGTGCGTCGCCCTGAAATCATCGCCGCTATCGCGGAAGCGCGTGAGCATGGCGACCTGAAAGAGAATGCTGAATACCACGCGGCGCGTGAGCAGCAGGGTTTCTGTGAGGGGCGCATTAAAGATATCGAGGCGAAACTGTCTAACGCGCAGGTTATCGATATCACCAAAATGCCAAATAATGGCCGTGTGATCTTCGGCTCTACCGTCAGCGTCCTGAATCTGGACAACGACGAAGAGCAGACCTATCGCATCGTGGGTGATGATGAAGCGGACTTCAAACAGAACCTGATTTCGGTGAACTCGCCGATTGCTCGTGGCCTGATTGGCAAAGAGCAGGACGATGTGGTCACCATCCGCACCCCTGGTGGTGAAGTGGAATACGAAATTATTAAGGTTGAATACCTGTAATTCGCTTCTCTACTAAGATGTTGATACATTGTAAAGAAAAGAAAAAGGCCGCATAGCGGCCTTTTATCAACTCAAGGAGCATGGCATTTTGCTCGCCTGCTGAAAGAAATCCCTCGTTTCACACAGAAAATGTGTTCGATTCAGGATATCCTTAACGTGTCAGCGAGATTTTGCGCTCTTTTGATGGGCGATAGAGCACCAGCGTTTTACCGATGACCTGTACATTACAGGCGCCGGTTTCGCGCACGATGGCTTCCACGATCAGGTTTTTAGTGTCTCTGTCTTCAGAGGCGATTTTCACCTTGATCAGCTCGTGGTGTTCCAGCGCTTGTTCAATCTCGGCAAGCACCCCTTCGGTCAAACCATTGTTGCCAAGCATCACTACAGGCTTGAGCGGATGTGCCAGACCTTTAAGGTGCTGTTTTTGTTTAGTACTCAGATTCATCGTATATTTTTGCTTACGTTGGGATTGAAAACGGTTCATTCTACCGCCATCTCCCTAATATCGCCAAATAGCTGCGTAGAAATTTACGTCACAGGCAAGCAACGATGAACCAGGACGGAAATGTTAAATGACAGGTAAAAAGCGTTCTGCCAGCTCCAGCCGCTGGCTTCAGGAACACTTTAGCGATAAATATGTTCAACAGGCGCAGAAAAAGGGGTTGCGTTCCCGCGCCTGGTTTAAACTTGATGAAATACAGCAAAGTGACAAACTTTTTAAACCGGGAATGACGGTGGTCGACCTCGGTGCGGCACCTGGCGGATGGTCCCAGTATGCGGTTACGCAGATCGGCGGAACGGGCCGAATCATCGCATGCGATCTTTTACCAATGGATCCCATCGTCGGTGTCGACTTCCTTCAGGGCGACTTTCGTGATGAATTAGTGCTTAAAGCACTACTTGATCGTGTAGGTGACACTAAGGTCCAGGTTGTCATGTCGGATATGGCGCCAAATATGTGTGGAACACCGGCGGTGGATATCCCCCGCGCCATGTATCTGGTGGAACTAGCGTTAGAAATGTGTCGTGATGTACTAGCGCCTGGTGGTAGTTTTGTTGTGAAGGTGTTTCAGGGCGAAGGTTTCGAGGAGTATCTTAAGGAAATTCGCTCCCTGTTTGCGAAGGTCAAAGTTCGTAAGCCGGACTCTTCCCGGGCCCGTTCCCGTGAAGTGTATATTGTAGCGACCGGGCGAAAATGATAACCGGTAGATTTCAGGCGAAAGTTTGAATGAAACTGGATATAGAGTATCCTGACGCTGTTTTTAACACAGTTGTAATATGAGGTTAATCCCTTGAGTGACATGGCGAAAAACCTAATACTCTGGCTGGTCATTGCCGTTGTGCTGATGTCAGTATTCCAGAGCTTTGGGCCCAGCGAGTCGAATGGCCGCAAGGTGGATTATTCTACCTTCCTGCAAGAGGTCAATCAGGACCAGGTTCGCGAAGCGCGTATCAACGGACGTGAGATCAACGTTACCAAGAAAGATAGTAACCGTTACACGACTTACATCCCGGTGAACGATCCTAAGCTGCTTGATAACCTTCTGACCAAAAACGTCAAAGTGGTAGGCGAGCCGCCGGAAGAACCAAGCCTGCTGGCTTCTATCTTCATTTCCTGGTTCCCGATGCTGCTTCTTATCGGCGTCTGGATCTTCTTTATGCGCCAGATGCAGGGCGGTGGTGGCAAAGGTGCCATGTCGTTCGGTAAGAGCAAGGCGCGTATGCTGACGGAAGACCAGATCAAGACCACGTTTGCTGACGTAGCAGGTTGTGACGAAGCAAAAGAAGAGGTGGGTGAACTGGTTGAATACCTGCGCGAGCCGAGCCGTTTCCAGAAACTGGGCGGTAAGATCCCGAAAGGCGTCCTGATGGTCGGCCCTCCGGGTACCGGTAAAACCCTGCTGGCAAAAGCCATCGCGGGTGAAGCGAAGGTGCCGTTCTTTACTATTTCAGGTTCTGACTTCGTTGAAATGTTCGTGGGTGTCGGTGCATCTCGTGTGCGTGACATGTTCGAGCAGGCTAAGAAGGCAGCACCGTGCATCATCTTCATCGATGAAATCGACGCCGTAGGCCGCCAGCGTGGCGCAGGCCTGGGTGGTGGTCACGATGAACGTGAGCAGACGCTGAACCAGATGCTGGTTGAGATGGACGGCTTCGAAGGTAACGAAGGTATCATCGTTATCGCGGCAACTAACCGTCCGGACGTACTCGACCCTGCGCTGCTGCGTCCAGGCCGTTTTGACCGTCAGGTTGTGGTCGGTCTGCCGGATGTTCGCGGTCGTGAACAGATTCTGAAAGTGCATATGCGACGCGTACCGCTGGCGCCAGATATCGACGCGGCAATCATCGCGCGTGGTACTCCAGGCTTCTCCGGTGCGGATCTGGCTAACCTGGTCAACGAAGCAGCACTGTTTGCCGCTCGCGGTAACAAGCGCGTGGTGTCCATGGTGGAATTCGAGAAAGCGAAAGACAAAATCATGATGGGTGCGGAACGTCGCTCCATGGTGATGACGGAAGCGCAGAAAGAGTCCACGGCATATCACGAAGCGGGCCACGCGATTATCGGTCGTCTGGTGCCGGAACACGATCCCGTACACAAGGTGACGATTATTCCGCGCGGTCGTGCGCTGGGTGTGACCTTCTTCCTGCCTGAAGGCGACGCGATCAGCGCCAGCCGTCAGAAGCTGGAAAGCCAGATTTCAACCCTGTACGGCGGTCGTCTGGCTGAAGAGATTATCTACGGTGCGGAACATGTTTCCACCGGTGCGTCGAACGATATTAAAGTGGCGACAAACCTGGCGCGTAACATGGTGACTCAGTGGGGCTTCTCCGACAAACTCGGTCCGCTGCTGTATGCAGAGGAAGAGGGCGAAGTATTCCTGGGCCGCTCTGTGGCAAAAGCGAAACATATGTCCGATGAAACGGCACGTATCATCGACCAGGAAGTGAAAGCGCTGATTGAACGTAACTACGCTCGCGCCCGTCAGATCCTGAACGACAATATGGACATCCTGCATTCGATGAAAGATGCGCTCATGAAATATGAGACCATCGATGCACCGCAGATTGACGACCTGATGGCGCGTCGCGAAGTGCGTCCGCCGGCAGGCTGGGAAGACCCAGGCGCGTCTAACAATTCTGACAACAATGGCACCCCGCGTGCGCCGCGTCCGGTCGATGAACCGCGTACGCCAAACCCGGGCAACACCATGTCAGAGCAGTTGGGCGACAAGTAAGTCACTGCTGTTGAAGCGTTTGTCTGTATCTCAAACCCTGGAGCTTGCTCCGGGGTTTTTCTTATCTGTTTAACCACATTAATCCAAGGGACTTCACCATGAAACTATTCGCCCAGGACTCGCATCTCGACCTTTCACATCCCCATGTGATGGGGATCCTGAATGTCACGCCTGATTCCTTCTCTGACGGCGGCACGCATAATTCGCTTATCGACGCGGTTAAACACGCGAATTTAATGATTAACGCGGGTGCCACTATCATTGACGTTGGAGGGGAGTCAACGCGGCCTGGCGCGGCGGAGGTTTCAGTGGAAGAAGAGCTGGCGCGCGTGGTGCCGGTGGTGGAGGCTATCGCCCGGCGCTTTGAAGTGTGGATCTCCGTTGATACCTCCAAACCCGAAGTGATCCGTGAAGTGGCGAGAGTGGGCGCTCACATTATCAATGATATCCGCTCGCTGACCGAGCCGGGCGCGATTGAAGCCGCCGCAGAAACCGGGCTACCGGTGTGTCTGATGCATATGCAGGGTCAGCCTAAGACAATGCAGGAGGCGCCAAAATATGAAGATGTGTTTGCCGACGTCACCCGCTTCTTTATTGAGCATATCGAACGCTGTGAACGTGCGGGTATCGCAAAAGAGAAATTGCTGCTCGACCCGGGCTTCGGTTTCGGTAAAAATCTCTCACACAATTACGCGTTGCTTGCGCGCTTATCAGAGTTTCATCAGTTCGGCCTGCCACTGCTGGTGGGAATGTCGAGAAAATCGATGATTGGTCAGTTGTTGAATGTCGGGCCGAGCGAACGTCTGAGCGGCAGTCTGGCCTGCGCGGTGATTGCCGCGATGCAAGGTGCACACATCATTCGCGTCCATGACGTAAAAGAAACAGTAGAAGCCATGCGTGTGGTAGAAGCCACACTGGCAGCGAAGGAAAACAAACGCTATGAGTAATCGTAAATATTTTGGTACCGATGGCATCCGTGGGCGCGTAGGCGATGCGCCAATTACCCCTGACTTTGTCCTGAAGCTGGGCTGGGCAGCGGGGAAAGTGCTGGCGCGTCATGGCTCCCGTAAGATCATTATTGGGAAAGATACCCGTATTTCGGGTTATATGCTGGAGTCCGCGCTGGAAGCCGGGCTGGCGGCGGCGGGGCTTTCAGCTTCCTTTACGGGGCCAATGCCGACCCCTGCTGTTGCCTATCTGACCCGCACCTTCCGTGCGGAAGCGGGCATCGTCATTTCCGCTTCCCATAACCCGTTCTATGACAACGGTATCAAATTCTTCTCCATCGACGGCACCAAACTGCCGGATGACGTGGAAGAGGCGATTGAAGCGGAAATGGAAAAAGAGATCACCTGTGTTGACTCCGCTGAGCTGGGTAAAGCAAACCGTATTGTCGATGCCGCAGGCCGCTACATTGAATTCTGCAAAGGCACTTTCCCGAATGAGCTGAGCCTGGCACACCTCAAAATTGTGGTGGACTGTGCCAACGGTGCGACTTACCACATTGCGCCGAATGTGTTCCGCGAGCTGGGTGCCAAAGTGATCACTATCGGCTGCGAGCCGGATGGTCTGAACATCAACGAAGAAGTCGGCGCGACAGACGTGCGTGCCTTGCAGGCGCGTGTGCTGGCTGAAAAGGCCGATCTGGGTATTGCCCTGGATGGCGATGGTGACCGTGTGATCATGGTTGACCACGAAGGTAACAAGGTCGATGGCGATCAGATCCTCTACATCATTGCCCGTGAAGGCCTGCGTCAGGGGCAATTGCGCGGTGGCGCGGTGGGTACGCTGATGAGCAATATGGGCCTGGAACTGGCGTTGAAACAGCTGGGCATCCCGTTTGTTCGTGCGAAAGTGGGTGACCGCTACGTGCTGGAAAAACTCCAGGAGAAAGGCTGGCGTATTGGCGCGGAAAACTCCGGCCACGTGATCCTGCTCGATAAAACCACCACCGGTGACGGTATTGTGGCGGCGCTTCAGGTTGTTGCCGCGATGGCGCGTAACCATATGAGCCTGCACGATCTGTGCAGCGGCATGAAAATGTTCCCGCAGATTCTGGTCAATGTGCGTTTCACCGCGGGTAAAGGCGACCCGCTGGAAAATGATAACGTGAAAGCGGTGATGGCAGACGTGGAAGCGACTCTTGGCAGCCGTGGGCGCGTCCTGCTGCGTAAGTCGGGTACCGAGCCGCTGATCCGCGTGATGGTGGAAGGCGAAGACGAAGCGCAGGTAACTGAATTTGCGCACCGCATTGCGGATGCAGTCAAAGCTGCATAATCTTTCAGAATAAGTGTTTAAAAAGGCGGCGTTTGCCGCCTTTTTTTTAAGCAATGAATGGCTTTTTGCTGTTTTTTTCCGCAGTTGATACAATGCCTCGAAAATGCCCTTGCGAAGGTGATTCGCTTTGGTTAGTATTCACACCCGCTTCAGTGGGAAACAAAATCCTGCTAATTGGTCGAAGCATTGGTATGCGGCAAATCCGCAAGGAACAGGTTGATTATGTACGAAGCTCTTTTAGTTATTTTCCTTATTGTAGCCATCGCTCTCGTAGCGCTGATTATGCTACAGCAAGGTAAAGGCGCTGATATGGGAGCCTCCTTCGGAGCAGGCGCTTCCGGTACGCTGTTCGGTTCAAGTGGTTCTGCGAACTTCATGACCCGTACGACGGCGATTCTGGCTACGCTGTTCTTCATCATCAGTCTGGTGCTGGGCAATATCAACAGCAACAAGACCAGTAAAGGAAGCGAGTGGGAAAATCTGAGCGCGCCAGCAAAAACTGAGCAAACTCAGCCAGCTGCACCGGCTAAGCCAACCAGCGATATCCCGCAGTAAGTATTCCGTACCGAGGTGGTGGAATTGGTAGACACGCTACCTTGAGGTGGTAGTGCCCTAACGGGCTTGTGGGTTCGAGTCCCATCCTCGGTACCAATATTCCAGAAGAAAGACGTCGCAAGACGTCTTTTTTTTCGTCTGTACATTCTGTGTATCCGATCTTTTGTAGGGCGGGTAAGCGCAGCGCCACCCGCCGTTTTGCCCGGTGGCGCTGCGCTTACCGGGCCTACGAAGAGCATAAAAAAGGCGCCCAATGGGCGCCTTTTGCATGACTTGCTGTCGATTATTTCTTATCGCTGTGTTCCAGGTTCTCAACCTGAGGGAGGCCATTACCGGAACTGGCGGAGAGCAGGCCATTCTCAACATAGTTGAACAGCTTCTCACGGGTATCGGTGATGTCCAGGTTACGCATGGTCAGCTGGCCAATACGATCGTCCGGAGAGAACACTGACTCACCTTTCTCCATGGTCAGACGCTCTGCTTTATAGGTCAGGTTGTCAGACACGGTATTGAGGATGGAGTAATCATTGCCGCGACGCAGTTCCAGGGTCACTTCGCCGGTGATTGCGCTTGCCACCCAACGTTGCAGGGCGTCACGCAGCATCAGCGCCTGTGGATCAAACCAGCGACCCTGATACAGCAGTTTGCCCAGCTGACGGCCATGAGAGTGATACTGCTCAATGGTGTCTTCGTTGTGAATACCGGTCAGCAGACGCTCGTAAGCGATGTGCAGCAGCGCCATCCCCGGAGCTTCGTAAATGCCGCGGCTTTTCGCTTCGATGATACGGTTTTCGATCTGATCGCTCATACCCAGCCCGTGACGACCGCCGATGCGGTTTGCTTCCAGCATCAGTTCAACATCGTCGGAGAAGGTTTTACCGTTCAGGGCAACCGGATGACCACGTTCGAAACGCACGGTCACTTCTTCCGCCGGGATCTTCACGTTCTCATCCCAGAACTTCACACCCATGATCGGGTTAACAATTTTTACGCTGGAGTTCAGGAATTCCAGGTCTTTCGCTTCATGCGTCGCACCCAGCATGTTGGAGTCGGTTGAGTAGGCTTTCTCAACGGACATCTTGTAGTCAAAGCCGCAGGCAATCATAAACTCAGACATTTCATGACGGCCACCCAGCTCGTCGATGAAGTCGGTATCCAGCCACGGTTTGTAGATCTGCAACTCGGCGTTGGTCAGCAGGCCATAACGATAGAAACGTTCAATATCGTTGCCTTTATAGGTGCTACCGTCCCCCCAGATGTTCACGCCATCTTCTTTCATGGCGGCAACCAGCATAGTGCCGGTGACGGCACGACCCAGCGGGGTGGTATTGAAATAGGTCAGGCCGCCGGTCGTATTATGGAAAGCACCGCACTGGATTGCGGCAATCCCTTCGGCAACCAGCTGCTTACGGCAGTCGATCAGACGTGCGTTCTCTGCGCCATATTCCATGGCACGACGAGGGATCGCGTCATAATCTTCCTCGTCCGGCTGACCCAGGTTCGCAGTATATGCATAAGGAACCGCTCCCTTCTGGCGCATCCACAGCAGTGCAGCGCTGGTATCCAGGCCGCCAGAAAAAGCGATGCCAATACGTTGTCCTACCGGGAGATGCTTGAGAATCGTCGTCATATAATAAAACCCTGCTTGATTGACTGATTAGAGACCGCTTTCGCTCTCGATGCATGTTTATGCAAAATAAGTGAGTATTCATTTAATCATCTTTTATCGACGACCGAAAGAGACGTGTGCGTTTTTTGTAAAAATTTCCCTTTTATTGCCCTGGCTGAAGTTGGGTTGACAGGTGGGGTCAACTATCAATATACTGAACGCCGATTTTACGTCCCGTCTTCGGTACCAAATCCCAGCATTATTTGCAAATTCTGTCCAAAACGCGTAGAATTTGCCACGTTTCAGGCGCGGGGTGGAGCAGCCTGGTAGCTCGTCGGGCTCATAACCCGAAGGTCGTCGGTTCAAATCCGGCCCCCGCAACCACTTTCCCATAAAGTTCTTTTTCAAATATACTGTGAAGACTTAGAGCCTTCGTAGCTGGATTTGAAAAAATGCTTTCGGAGAGTGCTCCAGGCCACAGTTGTGGCTATAGGGTTCAGTTATCTAAAGCCCCGATTTATCGGGGTTTTTTGTTATCTGACTACAGAATAACTGGGCTTTACGCCCTTTTTTTATGTCTTGGGGGTGGGCTTGTCCACATTAGAGCAAAAATTAACAGAGATGATTACTGCACCGGTCGAAGCACTGGGCTACGAACTGGTCGGCATCGAATTCGTTCGCGGCCGTACATCCACACTGCGCATCTATATTGATAGTGAAGATGGCATCAATGTTGATGATTGTGCTGATGTCAGCCACCAGGTGAGTGCGGTTCTTGATGTTGAAGATCCGATTACCGTTGCGTACAACCTGGAAGTTTCCTCACCTGGCCTCGATCGTCCGATGTTCACGGCCGAGCACTACGTGCGCTTTACCGGTGAAGAAGTGGCTCTCGTTCTGCGTATGGCCGTACAGAACCGCCGTAAATGGCAGGGAATTATCAAAGCCGTTGATGGTGAAATGATCACGGTGACAGTCGAAGGCAAAGATGAAGTGTTCGCGCTGAGTAATATCCAGAAGGCGAACCTGGTTCCCCACTTTTAACAGTCTGGATTGAGGTGAAAAGCCCGCGATGAACAAAGAAATTTTGGCTGTTGTTGAAGCCGTCTCCAACGAGAAATCACTGCCGCGTGAGAAGATTTTCGAAGCGCTGGAAAGTGCACTGGCTACAGCAACCAAGAAAAAATACGAACAAGAGATCGATGTTCGCGTAGAAATCGATCGTAAAAGCGGTGACTTCGATACATTCCGTCGTTGGGTAATCGTTGAAGAAGTGACCCAACCGACTAAAGAGATCACCCTGGAAGCGGCACGTTTTGAAGACGAAAGTCTGAACGTGGGTGACTACGTTGAAGATCAGATTGAATCTGTTACCTTCGACCGTATCACCACCCAGACCGCGAAGCAGGTTATTGTGCAGAAAGTGCGCGAAGCCGAGCGCGCGCTGGTTGTCGATCAGTTCCGCGATCAGGAAGGCGAAATCATCACAGGTGTGGTGAAGAAAGTGAACCGCGACAACATCTCTCTGGAGATCAAATCCGAGGGGCTGCCGGGTAACGCTGAAGCCGTGATCCTGCGCGAAGACATGCTGCCGCGTGAAAACTTCCGCCCAGGCGACCGTATTCGTGGTGTGCTGTATGCCGTACGTCCTGAAGCGCGTGGTGCACAGCTGTTCGTGACGCGTTCTAAACCAGAAATGCTGGTTGAACTGTTCCGTATCGAAGTGCCGGAAATCGGCGAAGAAGTTATCGAAATCAAAGCGGCGGCCCGCGATCCGGGTTCCCGTGCGAAAATTGCGGTGAAAACCAACGACAAGCGTATCGACCCGGTCGGTGCTTGCGTCGGTATGCGTGGCGCACGTGTTCAGGCGGTTTCTACCGAACTGGGCGGCGAGCGCATTGATATCGTTCTGTGGGACGATAACCCGGCGCAGTTCGTGATCAACGCAATGGCACCGGCTGATGTGGCGTCTATCGTTGTTGACGAAGACAAACACACCATGGATATCGCTGTAGAAGCGGGCAACCTGGCGCAGGCGATTGGCCGTAACGGTCAGAACGTACGTCTGGCGTCACAGCTGAGCGGCTGGGAACTCAACGTGATGACCGTTGATGACCTTCAGGCCAAGCATCAGGCTGAAGCCCACGCGGCGATCGATACCTTCACCAAATACCTGGACATTGACGAAGACTTCGCCACTGTGCTGGTTGAAGAAGGTTTCTCTACGCTGGAAGAACTGGCCTACGTGCCAATGAAAGAGCTGCTGGAAATTGACGGTCTGGATGAACCAACCGTTGAAGCCCTGCGTGAACGCGCTAAAAACGCACTGACCACCCTGGCGCTGGCTCAGGAAGAAAGCCTTGGCGATAAGAAGCCGGCTGATGACCTGCTGAATCTGGAAGGTCTTGATCGTGCGATTGCGTTCAAGCTGGCTGCCCGTGGTGTTTGTACGCTGGAAGATCTCGCTGAGCAAGGCGTTGATGACCTGGCCGATATCGAAGGTTTAACCGACGAGAAAGCCGGCGAACTCATCATGGCCGCACGTAATATTTGCTGGTTCGGCGACGAAGCGTAATAAACTGTAGCAGGAAGGAACAGCATGACTGATGTAACTGTAAAATCGCTGGCTGCTGAGATTCAGACCTCCGTGGACCGCCTGGTACAGCAATTTGCTGATGCAGGGATCCCGAAGTCCGCTGATGACTCGGTGACCGCGCAAGAAAAACAAACCTTGTTAGCGCACCTGAACCGTGAACACGGCTCTACGCCTGACAAGTTAACGCTACAGCGTAAAACGCGTAGCACGTTGAACATCCCTGGTACCGGTGGCAAAAGCAAGTCGGTACAAATTGAAGTCCGCAAGACGCGCACCTTTGTAAAACGTGATCCGCAAGAGGCAGAACGCCTTGCCGCGGAAGAGCAGGCACAGCGTGAAGCGGAAGAACAAGCTCAGCGTGAGGCAGAAGCCACTGCCAAACGTGAAGCAGAATTAAAAGCTGAACGTGAGGCCGCAGAAAAAGCGAAACGCGACGCCGGTGAAAAAGCGAAGCGTGACGCTGCGGAAAAAGACAAAGTGAGCAATCAACAGACCGACGAAATGACCAAAACTGCCCAGGCTGAAAAAGCCCGCCGTGAAAATGAAGCTGCCGAGCTGAAGCGTAAAGCGGAAGAAGAAGCCCGCCGCAAGCTTGAAGAAGAAGCTCGCCGCGTCGCCGAAGAAGCGCGTCGCATGGCAGAAGAAAACGAGAAGAACGGTGTGAATACCGCTGAACCAACTGAAGATACCAGCGATTATCACGTCACCACGTCTCAGCATGCGCGTCAGGCAGAAGACGACAACGACCGCGAAGTTGAAGGTGGTCGTGGCCGTACTCGCAGTGCAAAAGCTGCGCGTCCTGCGAAAAAAGGTAACAAACACGCTGAATCAAAAGCTGACCGTGAAGAAGCGCGTGCAGCGGTTCGCGGCGGTAAAGGCGGCAAGCGTAAAGGTTCCGCTCTCCAGCAGGGCTTCCAGAAGCCTGCTCAGGCCGTTAACCGTGACGTTGTGATCGGCGAAACCATCACCGTTGGCGAACTGGCTAACAAGATGGCGGTGAAAGGCTCTCAGGTCATCAAAGCGATGATGAAACTGGGCGCAATGGCCACCATCAACCAGGTCATCGACCAGGAAACCGCACAGCTGGTTGCCGAAGAGATGGGCCACAAAGTTATCCTGCGTCGTGAAAACGAGCTGGAAGAAGCAGTAATGAGCGACCGTGATACGGGCGCAGCGGCTGAACCGCGCGCACCGGTCGTGACCATCATGGGTCACGTTGACCACGGTAAAACCTCTCTGCTTGACTACATTCGTTCTACTAAGGTTGCCTCCGGCGAAGCGGGTGGTATTACCCAGCACATCGGTGCTTACCACGTAGAAACCGAAAACGGCATGATCACCTTCCTGGATACCCCAGGCCACGCAGCGTTTACCTCAATGCGTGCTCGTGGTGCTCAGGCAACGGATATCGTTGTTCTGGTCGTTGCTGCCGACGATGGCGTGATGCCACAGACCATTGAAGCTATCCAGCACGCGAAAGCGGCGCAGGTGCCTCTGGTTGTCGCAGTTAACAAAATCGATAAGCCAGAAGCCGATATGGATCGCGTGAAGAACGAACTGTCCCAGTACGGCGTTATGCCGGAAGAGTGGGGCGGTGAAGCGCAGTTCATCCCTGTATCTGCAAAAGCAGGTACCGGTATCGACGACCTGCTGAACGCTATCCTGCTTCAGGCTGAAGTTCTGGAGCTGAAAGCGGTTCGTAAAGGTATGGCGAGCGGCGCGGTAATCGAATCCTTCCTGGATAAAGGTCGTGGTCCGGTTGCAACCGTTCTGGTTCGCGAAGGTACTCTGCACAAGGGCGACATCGTTCTGTGTGGTTTCGAATACGGTCGCGTTCGTGCGATGCGTAACGAACTGGGTCAGGAAGTGCTGGAAGCGGGTCCGTCCATTCCAGTGGAAATTCTCGGCCTGTCCGGTGTTCCGGCTGCCGGTGACGAAGTCACCGTGGTACGTGACGAGAAGAAAGCGCGTGAAGTCGCTCTGTATCGTCAGGGTAAATTCCGTGAAGTGAAGCTGGCTCGTCAGCAGAAATCTAAACTCGAGAACATGTTTGCCAACATGACCGAAGGCGAAGTTCACGAAGTGAACATCGTTCTGAAAGCGGACGTTCAGGGTTCTGTGGAAGCGATCTCCGACTCCTTGCTGAAACTGTCTACCGACGAAGTGAAAGTGAAGATCATCGGTTCTGGCGTAGGTGGTATCACCGAAACCGACGCAACCCTGGCAGCAGCGTCCAACGCGATCCTGGTTGGCTTCAACGTTCGTGCTGACGCATCTGCGCGTAAAGTGATTGATGCTGAAAGCCTGGATCTGCGTTACTACTCCGTTATCTATAACCTGATTGACGAAGTGAAAGCAGCGATGAGCGGCATGCTGTCTCCTGAGCTGAAACAGCAGATCATCGGTCTGGCTGAAGTACGTGACGTGTTCAAATCACCGAAATTCGGTGCGATCGCGGGCTGTATGGTTACCGAAGGAACCATCAAGCGTCACAACCCAATCCGCGTACTGCGTGACAACGTGGTTATCTACGAAGGTGAGCTGGAATCCCTGCGCCGCTTCAAAGATGACGTTAACGAAGTCCGTAACGGCATGGAATGTGGTATCGGCGTGAAGAACTACAACGACGTTCGCGTTGGCGATATGATCGAAGTGTTCGAGATCATCGAAATTCAGCGTACCATCGCGTAATCTTCGTCAACTGAAGAGTAATTAGCGTAGGCCGGGTAAGCGAAGCGCCACCCGGCAGTAATTTTAAAAAGGGGCTTAAGCCCCTTTTTTGTCTGGAGAATTTATTATGGCGAAAGAATTTGGTCGCCCACAGCGCGTCGCGCAGGAGATGCAGAAAGAGATCGCTCTCATTCTGCAACGTGAAATCAAAGATCCACGCGTGGGTATGATGACCACCGTGTCTGGCGTGGAAATGTCCCGCGACCTGGCGTACGCCAAAGTGTTTGTTACTTTCCTGAATGACCAGGATGAAGACGCCGTGAAGAACGGCATTAAAGCATTGCAGGAAGCCTCTGGTTTCATCCGCTCTCTGCTTGGCAAAGCAATGCGCCTGCGTATCGTGCCAGAGCTGACCTTCTTCTACGACAACTCGCTGGTTGAAGGTATGCGTATGTCCAACCTGGTGACCAGCGTGGTGAAACATGACGATGAGCGTCGTGTTAACCCGGCGGACGACAGCAAGGAGGACTGATGAGTCGTCCTCGTCGTCGCGGTCGTGACGTGCATGGCGTGCTGTTGCTGGATAAACCACAGGGCGCATCCAGCAACGACGTGCTGCAAAAAGTGAAGCGTATTTATAACGCCAACCGTGCAGGGCACACTGGCGCGCTGGATCCGCTGGCAACCGGCATGCTGCCGATCTGCCTGGGGGAAGCGACAAAGTTTTCCCAGTACCTGCTGGATTCGGATAAGCGCTACCGCGTGATTGCCAAACTGGGCCAGCGCACGGATACCTCCGATGCAGATGGCCTGGTGGTGGAAGAGCGCCCGGTGACCTTCAGCGCGGAGCAACTTGATGCGGCGCTGGACAGCTTCCGTGGTGATACGCTACAGGTGCCGTCGATGTATTCGGCGCTGAAATATCAGGGCAAAAAGCTCTACGAATATGCGCGTCAGGGCATTGAGGTTCCGCGTGAAGCTCGTCCGATTACCGTGTATGAGTTGCTGTTCATTCGCCACGAAGGTGATGAACTCGAGCTGGAAGTACACTGTTCGAAAGGGACCTATATCCGCACCATCATTGATGACCTCGGTGAAAAGCTGGGCTGCGGCGCGCATGTGATTTATCTGCGTCGTCTGGCGGTCAGCAAATATCCGGTCGAACGCATGGTGACGCTTGAGCATCTGCACGCCCTGGTTGAACAGGCGCAAGCGCAGGGCGTTGCGCCAGCCGATCTGCTGGACCCGCTGCTGATGCCAATGGACAGTCCGGCAGTGGACTTCCCGGTTGTTAATCTTCCTTTAACATCGTCCGTTTACTTTAAGAACGGAAACCCGGTTCGCACATCGGGGGCGCCGCTTGAGGGCCTGGTACGCGTGACGGAAGGTGACGAAGGGAAATTCATCGGTATGGGCGAAATGGACGGCGAAGGGCGTGTGGCGCCGCGTCGTCTGGTCGTCGAATATCCGGTCGAAGCGTGACGGTGATAACGCCTCACCTTGCGATAAGCAGGGGAGACGAGTAGAATATCGCCGCTTAACGCCTGGTAAATTGTTTAACAATCTGCGGGGCGTACATGGGATAGCTGAATTAGAGATCGGCATCCTTACATTCTTTATACTTTGGAGTTTGAAAATGTCTCTAAGCGTTGAAGCTAAAGCTAAAATCGTTTCTGAGTTTGGTCGTGGTACTAACGACAGCGGTTCTACCGAAGTTCAGGTTGCACTGCTGACTGCACAGATTAACCACCTGCAAGGTCACTTTGCAGAGCACAAAAAAGATCACCACAGCCGTCGTGGTCTGCTGCGTATGGTTTCTCAGCGTCGTAAACTGCTCGACTACCTGAAGCGTAAAGATGTTGCACGCTACACCGCGCTGATCGAGCGTCTGGGCCTGCGTCGCTAATTCTTGCGAGTTTCAGAAAAGGGGGCCTGATGGCCCCTTTTTTCAACCAGACGGCAGCAATTCAATGGAAACTATTGTATTGTTGCTATAAATGATCTTCATTGCAGAGGTTCGCGCGGCTAATGAGAGGCTTCACCCATGGGGGTGTCGGTTGTCATTAGTCGCGAGGATGCGAAGAAGGTCGGGTTAAATCGTCAGCACACCTGAGGTGTGCTTTCAAACATTTAAGAAAGGACAGAATTTTGCTGAATCCGATCGTTCGTAAATTCCAGTATGGTCAGCATACCGTCACGCTGGAAACCGGCATGATGGCGCGTCAGGCTACTGCTGCCGTTATGGTAAGCATGGATGACACCGCTGTATTCGTTACCGTAGTTGGCCAGAAAAAAGCTAAACCAGGTCAGGACTTCTTCCCACTGACCGTTAACTACCAGGAGCGTACCTACGCTGCCGGTAAAATCCCGGGTGGCTTCTTCCGTCGTGAAGGCCGTCCAAGCGAAGGCGAAACCCTGATCGCGCGTCTGATTGACCGCCCGGTTCGTCCGCTGTTCCCGGAAGGCTTCGTAAACGAAGTTCAGGTTATTGCGACCGTTGTTTCCGTTAACCCACAGGTTAACCCGGACATCGTTGCTATGATCGGCGCATCTGCGGCCCTGTCACTGTCTGGTATTCCATTCAATGGCCCAATCGGTTCCGCGCGCGTTGGCTACATCAACGACCAGTACGTACTGAACCCAACTCAGGAAGAGCTGAAAGAGAGTAAGCTGGACCTGGTTGTTGCCGGTACTGAAGCAGCGGTTCTGATGGTTGAATCCGAAGCTGAACTGCTGAGCGAAGATCAGATGCTGGGCGCTGTGGTATTTGGCCACGAGCAGCAGCAGATCGTTATCCGGAACATCAACGACCTGGTGAAAGAAGCCGGTAAACCACGTTGGGACTGGCAGCCAGAAGCGGTGAACGACGCGCTGAACGCACGCGTTGCTGCACTGGCAGAATCTCGTCTGAGCGACGCATACCGCATCACCGACAAACAGGAGCGCTATGCTCAGGTTGATGTGATCAAATCTGAAGTGACCGCGACCCTGGTTGCCGAAGACGAAACGCTGGACGCTAACGAGATTGGCGAAATCCTGCACGCCATCGAGAAAAACGTTGTTCGTAGCCGCGTCCTGGCAGGCGAGCCGCGTATCGATGGCCGTGAAAAAGACATGATCCGTGGTCTGGACGTGCGTACTGGCGTACTGCCACGTACTCACGGTTCTGCGCTGTTCACCCGTGGTGAAACGCAGGCGCTGGTAACCGCGACCCTGGGTACCGCACGTGACGCACAGATCATCGACGAACTGATGGGCGAGCGTACTGACAGCTTCCTGTTCCACTACAACTTCCCTCCGTACTCTGTGGGCGAAACCGGTATGGTTGGCTCACCGAAGCGTCGTGAAATTGGTCACGGTCGTCTGGCGAAGCGCGGCGTGCTGGCAGTGATGCCAGAAGCAGACAAATTCCCGTACACCGTACGTGTGGTGTCTGAAATCACCGAATCCAACGGTTCCTCTTCTATGGCTTCCGTGTGTGGTGCCTCTCTGGCGCTGATGGATGCAGGCGTGCCAATTAAAGCCGCCGTTGCGGGTATCGCAATGGGTCTGGTGAAAGAGGGCGACAACTACGTTGTTCTGTCTGACATTCTGGGCGACGAAGACCACCTGGGCGATATGGACTTCAAAGTAGCGGGTTCCCGTGACGGTATCTCTGCCTTGCAGATGGATATCAAAATTGAAGGTATCACCAAAGAGATCATGCAGGTTGCTCTGAACCAGGCTAAAGGTGCGCGTCTGCACATCCTGGGCGTGATGGAACAGGCGATTAATGCGCCGCGTGGCGACATTTCTCAGTTCGCTCCACGTATCCACACCATCAAGATCAATCCAGACAAGATCAAAGATGTTATCGGTAAGGGCGGTTCTGTTATCCGTGCACTGACCGAAGAAACGGGCACCACCATCGAAATCGAAGATGACGGTACTGTGAAAATCGCAGCAACCGACGGCGAGAAAGCGAAATACGCTATCCGTCGTATCGAAGAGATCACGGCAGAAATCGAAGTGGGCCGTATCTACAATGGTAAAGTGACCCGTATCGTTGACTTTGGCGCATTCGTTGCCATCGGTGGCGGTAAAGAAGGTCTGGTACACATCTCTCAGATCGCTGACAAGCGCGTTGAGAAAGTGACCGATTACCTGCAAATGGGTCAGGAAGTACCGGTGAAAGTTCTGGAAGTTGACCGCCAGGGCCGTATCCGTCTGAGCATTAAAGAAGCAACCGAGCAGTCTCAGCCTGCTGCGGCACCGGAAGCCCCGGCTGCTGAACAGCAAGGCGAGTAAGGTTGCCATTTGCCCTCCGCGCAGGCGGAGGGCTTATTATCAGGCAGGACGCCTTGTTAAGCCGCCGGGGGACAGGACGTTCATCAATAGTTGTCTTCGGGAGTGGGAAATGAAGCCTTTTTTGCGCTGGTGTTTCGTTGCGACAGCTTTAACGCTGGCAGGATGCAGCAACTCTGCCTGGCGTAAGAGCGAAGTCCTCGCAGTGCCATTGCAACCGACTTTGCAGCAGGAAGTCATTCTGGCACGCATGGAACAAATACTTGCCAGTCGGGCTTTAACCGATGACGAACGCGCACAGCTTTTATATGAGCGCGGAGTGTTGTATGATAGTCTCGGTCTGAGGGCACTAGCGCGAAATGATTTTTCACAAGCGCTGGCGATCCGACCTGATATGCCTGAAGTATTCAATTACTTAGGCATTTATTTAACGCAGGCAGGCAATTTTGATGCTGCCTATGAAGCGTTTGATTCTGTACTTGAGCTTGATCCAACTTACAACTACGCGCACTTGAATCGCGGTATCGCATTGTATTACGGCGGTCGTGATAAGTTAGCGCAAGATGATCTGCTGGCGTTTTATCAAGACGATCCTAATGATCCTTTCCGCAGCCTGTGGCTTTACATCGTTGAGCAGAAGCTCGATGAGAAGCAGGCCAAAGAAGCACTGAAACAGCGCTTCGATAAATCGGACAAGGAACAGTGGGGATGGAACATTGTCGAGTTCTACCTGGGCAACATTAGCGAAGCAACGCTGATGGAACGCCTCAAGGCGGACGCAACGGATAACACCTCGCTCGCTGAGCATCTCAGTGAAACCAACTTCTATTTAGGTAAGTACTACCTAAGTCTGGGGGATATGGACAGCGCTACGGCACTGTTCAAATTAGCGGTTGCTAACAACGTACATAACTTCGTTGAGCACCGTTATGCATTGTTGGAATTATCGCTCTTGGGCCAGGAGCAAGACGACCTGGCAGAATCGGACCAGCAATAGCTGACGACATAAACATCAGCCCGTAATCTTTTGATTGCCATCACCTTCACTGGTGAGGGCGTTGTTGTTCGTCAATACACCTAATTTGAGCCGGTTCACACTTTTCAATGAAAATTGCTAATCATTTTCACGATGAGCTAAGTAGACTGGCCGCCATTAATATCGAGGCACTTGTACTACATGGCTGAATTCGAAACCACTTTTGCAGATCTGGGCCTGAAGGCTCCTATCCTTGAAGCCCTTAACGATCTGGGTTACGAAAAACCATCTCCGATCCAGGCTGAGTGTATCCCACACCTGCTTTCTGGTCGTGACGTGCTGGGCATGGCCCAGACTGGTAGCGGTAAAACCGCAGCATTCTCGCTGCCGCTGCTGAACAACATTGATCCGGACCTGCGCGCGCCGCAGATCCTCGTCCTGGCTCCAACCCGTGAACTGGCTGTTCAGGTTGCTGAAGCTATGACGGAATTCTCTAAACATATGCGCGGCGTAAACGTGGTAGCCCTGTACGGCGGCCAGCGTTATGACGTGCAGTTACGCGCCCTGCGCCAGGGTCCACAGATTGTTGTCGGTACGCCGGGCCGTCTGCTGGATCACCTGAAGCGCGGTACCCTGGACCTCTCTAAACTGAGCGGTCTGGTACTGGACGAAGCCGATGAAATGCTGCGTATGGGCTTCATCGAAGACGTAGAAACCATCATGGCGCAGATCCCGGAAGGTCATCAGACCGCTCTGTTCTCTGCAACTATGCCAGAAGCGATCCGTCGCATTACCCGCCGCTTCATGAAAGAGCCGCAGGAAGTGCGTATTCAGTCCAGCGTGACCACTCGCCCGGACATCAGCCAGAGCTACTGGTCTGTGTACGGCATGCGCAAAAACGAAGCGCTGGTGCGTTTCCTGGAAGCGGAAGATTTTGATGCGGCGATTATTTTCGTTCGTACCAAAAACGCGACCCTGGAAGTGGCTGAAGCCCTGGAGCGTAGCGGCTACAACAGCGCAGCGCTGAACGGCGACATGAACCAGGCCCTGCGTGAGCAGACTCTGGAGCGTCTTAAAGACGGTCGTCTGGATATCCTGATTGCAACCGACGTGGCAGCACGTGGCCTGGACGTTGAGCGTATCAGCCTGGTTGTAAACTACGATATCCCAATGGACTCCGAGTCTTACGTTCACCGTATCGGCCGTACCGGTCGTGCGGGTCGTGCAGGCCGTGCGCTGCTGTTCGTTGAGAACCGCGAGCGTCGTCTGCTGCGTAACATTGAACGCACCATGAAGCTGACCATTCCAGAAGCCGAGCTGCCAAACGCAGAACTGCTGGGCAAACGCCGTCTGGAAAAATTCGCCGCGAAAGTACAGCAGCAGCTGGAAAGCAGCGATCTGGATCAGTACCGTGCGCTGCTGTCCCAGATCCAGCCTGTCGCTGAAGGCGAAGAGCTGGACATGGAAACCCTGGCCGCAGCACTGCTGAAAATGGCGCAGGGCGAACGTAGCCTGATCGTGCCACCTGATGCGCCGATGCGTCCTAAGCGTGAGTTCCGTGACCGTGACGATCGTTTCGAACGTCGTGGCGACCGTAACGACCGTGGTCCACGCGGTGACCGTCCAGAGCGTGGTGGTGAAGACCGTCCACGTCGCGAGCGTCGTGACGCTGGCGAAATGGAACTGTATCGCATTGAAGTGGGCCGTGATGATGGTGTTGAAGTTCGTCACATCGTTGGCGCGATCGCTAACGAAGGCGACATCAGCAGCCGTTACATCGGTAACATCAAGCTGTTCGGTTCCCACTCCACCATCGAGCTGCCAAAAGGCATGCCGGGCGAAGTACTGCAACACTTTACTCGCACCCGCATCCTGAACAAGCCGATGAACATGCAGCTGCTGGGCGATGCACAGCCACGTCCTGACCGTGGCGGCGAACGTCGTGGCGGTGGTCGCGGTTTCGGTGGCGAGCGTCGTGAAGGCGGTCGCAGCGAAGGTCGCGGTGGTGAAGGCCGTCGTTTCTCCGGTGAGCGCCGCGAAAACCGTGGTCCACGCCGTGAAGAAGGCGCCAGCCGTCGTCGTTTCGGTGACGCGTAAGCCTTTCGCTTCTGACGTAAAGTAAAATATACAGCCCCGATAGTTGCTATCGGGGCTTTTTTTATTCCTTTTGTACTCTTGTACTGGTACAGTGCAACACACTAAAATGCAGAACCACATTTTTCACTGGAGATAAGGCCGCATGGCAACACTAACCACCACCCAAACGTCACCTTCGCTGCTTGGCGGCGTGGTGATCATCGGCGGAACCATCATTGGTGCCGGGATGTTTTCCCTGCCTGTGGTCATGTCCGGTGCGTGGTTCTTCTGGTCGCTGGCGGCGCTGGTTTTCACCTGGTTCTGCATGCTCCATTCCGGGCTGATGATCCTTGAAGCAAACCTGAACTACCGCATTGGCTCCAGCTTCGACACCATCACCCGGGATCTGTTGGGCAAAGGCTGGAACCTGGTGAACGGGCTGTCCATCGCGTTTGTACTCTATATCCTGACCTACGCGTACATTTCAGCGAGCGGGTCGATTCTGCATCACACCTTCTCAGAGATGTCGCTGAACGTTCCGGCGCGTCTGGCGGGTCTCTGCTTCGCGCTGGTCGTGGCGTTTATCGTCTGGATGAGCACCAAAGCGGTCAGCCGCATGACGGCGATCGTGCTGGGCGCAAAGGTCATCACCTTCTTTCTGACCTTCGGCAGCCTGCTGGGGCACGTCACGCCGGCCACGCTGTTTAACGTTGCGGAAGTGAACACCTCCTACACGCCGTACCTGCTGATGACGCTGCCATTCTGTCTGGCGTCGTTCGGCTACCACGGCAACGTACCGAGCCTGATGAAATACTACGGCAAGGATCCGCGCACCATCGTGAAATGCCTGGTTTACGGCACGCTGCTGGCGCTGGGGCTGTATGTGATCTGGCTGCTGGGGACGATGGGTAACATCCCGCGTCCGGAATTTATCGGCATTGCGCAGAAGGGCGGTAACATTGATGTGCTGGTACAGGCGCTGAGCGGCGTGCTGAACAGCCGCAGTCTGGATCTGCTTCTGGTGGTCTTCTCGAACTTTGCGGTGGCGAGCTCATTCCTCGGCGTGACGCTGGGCCTGTTTGACTACTTGGCGGATCTGTTTGGTTTTGATGACTCTGCTATGGGGCGCTTCAAAACCGCGCTGTTGACCTTCCTGCCGCCGATTGTGGGCGGCCTGCTGTGGCCGAACGGTTTCCTGTACGCCATCGGCTATGCGGGACTGGCGGCCACCATCTGGGCGGCGATTGTACCGGCGCTGCTGGCGCGCAAATCACGTAAGCGCTTCGGCAGCCCGAAATTCCGCGTCTGGGGCGGAAAACCGATGATTGCGCTGATTCTGGTATTTGGTATCGGCAACGCGGTGGTCCACGTGCTGTCGAGTTTTAATCTGTTGCCGGTATATCAGTAAGTTTTTGTGCCGGATGGCGGCTACGCCTTATCCGGCCTACGCGATCCCGTAGGCCCGGTAAGCGAAGCGCCACCGGGCAAAGCAAAAAACTACCCCACCAACTCCTCTTTCACCTGCATCGCCAAATCAAACGAATGCAGACGCGCCTGGTGATCGAAAATCTGGCCGTTAACCATAATCTCATCCGCCTGCGTTTCACGCAGCACCGCCTCCAGCCCGTGACGCACTTTCGCCTTATCACCCACCAGCGACATACTCAGAGCCTGCTGCACGCCATACTGCTCGGAGGCCGACCACAGCTGATGCATATTCTCTACCGGCGGTGGAAGCTGGCCCGTCTCACCGCGACGCAGCTTCACAAATGCCTGCTGCATAGAGGTAAACAGGAATTCCGCGTCGCGGTTGCTGTCGGCGGCAATGATATTGATACACACCATCGCATACGGCTTCTCCAGACGTTCAGACGGTTTGAAGTGCGTACGATAAAGATGCAGCGCCTGATGCAGCATATCCGGCGCGAAGTGGGAAGCGAACGCGAACGGCAGCCCCAGCTGAGCGGCGAGCTGCGCGCTGTACAGGCTTGAGCCTAACAGCCATACCGGGATCTTTTCCCCGTACCCCGGCACAGGACGCACGTGCGGGTTCGGATCCCGCGCGTCAAACCAGTCCACCAGCTCCGCCACATCGCGCGGGAAGTTATCGATATCGCCGCTCATATGGCGACGCAGGGCGCGCATGGTCGGCTGGTCGCTGCCCGGCGCGCGGCCAAGCCCTAGATCAATACGGCCCGGATAAAGGGTATTCAGCGTCCCGAACTGCTCGGCAATCACCAGCGGGGCGTGGTTCGGCAGCATCACACCGCCGGAGCCCAGGTGCAGAGTGGTGGTATTCGCCGCCAGATAGCCAATCAGCACCGAGGTGGCGGCGCTGGCGATGCCCACCATATTGTGGTGCTCCGCCAGCCAGTAGCGATGATAGCCGCGCTTTTCGGCAAGCTGAGCAAGATCGAGAGAGTGCGTGAAGGCTTCTCTGGCCGAGGAGCCTTGTGGGATCGGCGCCAGATCCAGCACCGAAAACGGAATGGTTTTGTCAGTCATAACAGCTCACTTTGTCGACGGTCAATCTTTAATACTGCATTAAAAAATGATAACCGTTGTTAACAAAGTGAGCTTTTTTTACGCCTGCAACTCCAGCCCGGCGAGACGTCGCCAGTAACCGTTGCAGTCGCTGTTTGCCGTCAGCGGCAGCGGTGAGGCGCCGTTTTCGTTGGCGCGGAAGGCGTCCAGCATCGCGAAAACACCGGTATCAAGCGGCGAAAGACGCACCATATCCACCAGCCCGTGCATTGACGCCAGTTCGTTGCCGAGGTTATAGACGTAACCGCTCATGGTCTGAATGCCGTTGAGGACAAACACCTGCTGGTTCTCCTGCGACAGCATACTGCGGCCGTTCGGGTACTTAATGCAGCAGGTTTCGCACTCGTCTTTCGGGCGATCTTCGGAACGTGCGGTGAAGCAGCGGGCAGAGTAGGCCAGCGGCAGATGGCCGTAGCTCAGAACCTCCACTTCAAACTTGTTGCGAATGCCCAGCTCTTCGCACTGTGTGAGCAGGTTGGCCAGCCAGTCGCGGGAGAGCTCAACCGGCATGCACCAGCGGGTCATCCCCTGTTTGAGCAGCAGGCGCAGGGTCACCGCGTTATAGCAATTCAGCGCATGTCCGGCGACAAACGGCAGCTTACGCTCGGCACACATGTTCACCACGCCCAGGTCGCTCGCCTCCAGCAGGAACTCACCGTTTTCGACGTAGCGCTTCAGCTCGCCCAGTTCAGAGGACGCCTGTACCAGCGCCAGCGTCGAGAGCACCACCTGCTTGCCGCTGCCGGCCAGGTTTTTCGCCATATCCAGCCAGTCGCCCACTTTGGTGGCGCGGCGCTTGCTGCACACCGCTTCGCCGAGGTAAATCACATCGGCGCCGCTGTTAGCCGCCTGCTGGTAAAAATCTTCCAGCGTCTCTTTTGGCCAGTAGTAAAGCACCGGCCCTAATGAATATTTCATGATTATCTCACTGCCATTTACGGTGATACGCGCCGAGCGTGGTTTGGGTGCCTTCGGACATCGCGCCGAGCGTCTCCATCCATGCCGGCTGCGGGGCGTAGTTTTGCGGGTCCGCCATGCAGCGGTCGATGGCCTGACGCCACACCTTCGCTACCTGGCTCACGTAGGCCGGGCTGCGCTGGCGGCCTTCGATTTTCACCGAGGCAATATTGGCGGCCAGCAGTTCCGGCAGCAATTCCAGCGTGTTGAGGCTGGTGGGCTCCTCCAGTGCGTGGTAGCGCTCGCCGTCCACCAGATAACGGCCTTTGCACAGCGTCGGGTAGCCCGCGTTTTCACCGTCCTGATAGCGGTCAATTAACACGTCATTCAGGCGTGACTCCAGTCCCTGCGGCGTTTGCTGCCAGCGAACGAAGCGGGCAGGCGAGCAGGCGCCGACGGTATTTGGCGATTCCCCGGTGAGATAGGAAGAAAGATAGCAGCGGCCTTCGGCCATGATGCACAGGCTGCCGAAGGCAAAAACCTCCAGCGGCACTGGCGTGACGCGCGCCAGTTGCTTAACCTGATGAATAGAGAGCACGCGCGGCAGCACCACGCGAGCCACGTCAAAGTGTCGATGATAAAAACGCACGGCCTCTTCATTGGTGGCCGATGCCTGAACAGAGACGTGGCGCTCAATATGCGGATAACGTTCTGCCGCATACTCAAGCATGGCGAGGTCAGCCAGGATCAGCGCATCTGCGCCCAGCTGGGCCGCCATATCCACGGCGCGCTGCCAGCGGGCATAGCCATCAGGATGGGCAAAGGTATTGATGGCGATGTGCAGTTTGCGCCGGTGCTGGTGAACGAAGTTAACGGCTTCCTGAAGCTTTTTCTCCGTAAAGTTAAGACCCGCAAAATGGCGGGCGTTGGTATCATCTTTCAGCCCGATATAGACCGCATCGGCCCCATTTTCGATGGCCGCCTTAAGCGCCGGAAGGTTTCCGGCAGGGCAGAGCAGCTCCATAATTTATCCCGATGTTGTCGATCGCAGGGATCGTAAAAAATGTTAACGAGCTGGGATTTTAATTAACCCATACGCGACAATTTTTGATTTAAGGCAGCTAATGGCGTATTGATGGCACCAATAATGAGGTATACCGGACAACGGTTTGTTGATTTACGCCGCTATCTTCTTGTCGGGATATGGCAAAATAGCAGGACTATAGCTATCAGGGAGTAAAGCTCGTGCTGGATAAACTGCGTTCACGTCTCGTACAATTTGGTCCATCAATGCTGAGCGTGCCGGTAAAACTGGCGCCGTTCGCGCTTAAACGCCAGGTGCTGGAACAGGTACTGAGCTGGCAGTTCCGCCAGGCGCTACAGGACGGTGAGCTGGAGTTTCTGGAAGGCCGCTGGTTAAAGATTGAAGTGCGCGATATCGGGTTGCGCTGGTTTACTTCCGTTGAGAGCGATCGGCTGATCGTCCGTGAAACCGCCGAGGCGGATGTCAGCTTTAGCGCGGATGCCAGCGATCTGCTGATGATCGCCGCGCGCAAACAGGATCCGGACACCCTCTTCTTCCAGCGTCGTCTGGTGATTGAAGGCGACACGGAGCTCGGTCTGTACGTCAAAAATTTAATGGATGCCATTGAGCTGGAGCAGATGCCGAAAGCGCTGCGTATGATGTTGATGCAAATGGCAGATTTCGTTGAGGCCGGGCTAAAAACCCCGCCGGACAGTAAACACACTTCAGTAGGTGAGCCATGCTGATTCGAGTCGAAATTGGGATTGATGCGCCGGGTATCGATGCGTTGTTACGCCGCTCTTTTGCAGGCGACGCCGAAGCCCAACTGGTTCACGATCTTCGCGAAGATGGCCTGATTACGCTGGGCCTGGTTGCCACCGACGATGAAGGGCAGGTGGTCGGCTACGTGGCCTTCAGCCCGGTGATTGTGCAGGGTGAAGAGTTACAGTGGGTCGGCATGGCGCCGCTGGCTGTGGATGAAAACTACCGTGGCCAGGGCCTGGCGCGCCAGCTGGTCTATGAAGGGCTGGATTCACTGAATGAATTTGGCTATGCCGCTGTCGTCGTTCTGGGCGATCCGGCGTTCTACGAACGTTTAGGTTTTAAGCCAGCGTCCAGATACGATCTGCGCTGCCACTGGCCGGGCACGGAAACATCTTTCCTGGTGCATCCTCTGGCGGATGATGCGCTCGACGGCGTTACCGGTCTGGTGGAGTACCACGATCATTTCAATCGTTTTTAAGCAGGCTTTCGCGTAGCGCCTCGAAAGAGCCGTCCCCGTTGACGAGACGCTCTTTCTGGCGCTTCGTCAGCTGCTTGATGCGGTATTCCAGCCTGAGCGCCAGGGATCTGTCGCCCACGGCGGCTGAAAACGCTAACTGAAGTTCACCTTTCCCCCGCAGCGCCTTCGCCCCTTTCCCCGTTTGATGTTGTAAAAAACGCCGTGCCACATCGGTAGTGATCCCGGTGTAGAGTGCGTTATCAGCGGTTCGGACAAGATAGAGAAACCAGCACACGGTAAACAGATTCAGTATGTTAAGGTGAACGCACCATAGCATGAGAGAGAGCGAAAATGGAAACACTGGCCGCCATTAACCGCTGGCTGGCAAAGCAGCATGTCGTGACCTGGTGCGTCTGTAAAGACGAGGAGATGTGGTGCGCAAATGCCTTTTATTACTACGATCCCGGGCGCGTGGCCTTTTACGTGATGAGCGAAGATAAAACGCGGCATGCGCAGATGACGGGCCAGCGGGCAAAAGTGGCGGGCACGGTAAACGGTCAGCCTAAAACCGTTGCGCTGATCCGCGGGGTCCAGTTTAAAGGCGAAATTCGTCGCCTGGAAGGTGAGGAGAGCGACGCGCAACGCAAACGCTATACGCGCCGCTTCCCGGTGGCCGCGGCGCTAAAAGCCCCGGTGTGGGAAATCCGCCTTGATGAGCTGAAATTTACCGACAACACCCTGGGCTTTGGCAAGAAGCTGCACTGGTTACGCGCCGAGCAGGCGTAGCGCTTCACGGTTAAACGCCGGCAGATCGTCCGGTGTACGGCTGGTGATCAGCTGATCGTTATCGTTCACCACTTCCTGATCGTAGAACTCGGCTCCCGCGTTTTTCAGATCGATAACGATCGGCTTCACCGCGGTGAGCTTACGCCCGCGTACCACCTCGGCGCTGATCAGCAGCTGCGGACCGTGGCAAATGGCAAATACCGGTTTACCGGTGCCGACGAAGTCACGGGTAAAGGTGACGAAACGCTCGTCTCCGCGCAGGGAATCCGGTGAATGACCGCCCGGTAACAGCAGGGCGTCGAAATCCGACGGGCTGACGTTATCAATGGATTCGTCAATGGTCACGCTGGCTTCGCCCTTATGGCCCTTCACGGTTTTACCCGCTTCTTTCTCGATGGTGACCACCTCGTGGCCCGCCTTGCGGAATGCCTCTGCTGGCGACGTAAATTCTGAATCTTCAAACTCGTCGGTAATCAAGACTGCGATTTTTTTACCCATGCTTCCTCCGTTGTTTTCGCTTCAGACTGTTTTTTTCCCGTTTGTGGTAAATACTTACCGGTAACAGACTTTTAAGTGTGGTAGAGCAGGCCCAGAACGCAAACGGACAATTCTGTAAAGGGGATAAGATGAGTCAGGTACTGATTACCGGCGCAACCGGGCTGGTGGGTGGACATCTGCTGCGGCTGCTGATCCAGGATCGGCATATCAATTATATCGCCGCCCCGACGCGTCGCCCGCTGTTGGATATCACCGGCGTCTATAACCCGCACGATCCACAGCTCACCGACGCGCTGGCGCAGGTGCAGGATCCCATTGATATCGCCTTTTGCTGCCTTGGCACCACCCGACGGGAAGCGGGTAGTAAAGAAGCTTTTGTCCATGCGGATTACACACTGGTGGTGGATACCGCCCTGACGGCGAAAAAGCTGGGCGCAAAACATTTCCTGGTGGTCAGCGCGCACGGCGCGAACGCAGGCTCGCCGTTTTTTTACAACCAGGTGAAGGGCAAAATGGAAGAGGCGTTAATCGCGCAGAAATGGGAGCGCCTGACCATCGCGCGACCTTCCATGCTGATGGGGCACCGTGACGAACGTCGTTTTAACGAGTCTTTTTTCGCTCCGCTGTTTCGCATTCTGCCGGGTAACTGGAAGTCCATCGAGGCACGGGATGTCGCGCTGGCGATGCTAAAAGAGGCGCTGGCTCCGTCGCAGGAGGGGGTTAATATTATCCCTTCGGCAAAACTGCGTGAAATCGCGCAGGGCGAGGCGTAAACTTCCCCGGCTTATTAAATAACACCTTCCGGGGAATGGTATGACTGGTCAGTCTTCATCTCAGGCGGCAACACCTGTTCAGTGGTGGAAGCCCGCACTCTTCTTTCTCGTGGTCATCATTGGCCTCTGGTATGTGAAATGGCAGCCGTACTACGGTAAAGCCTTCACCGCCGCCGACACCCACAGCATCGGTAAATCGATTCTCGCGCAGGCCGATTCCAGCCCGCTACGCGCGGCGTGGGATTACGCCATGGTCTATTTTCTTGCCGTCTGGAAAGCGGCGGTATTGGGCGTATTGCTGGGCTCGCTGATTCAGGTACTTATCCCGCGTAACTGGCTGGTGAAAACCCTGGGACAGCCGCGCTTGCAGGGCACGCTGCTGGGGACGATTTTCTCCCTGCCGGGCATGATGTGCTCCTGCTGCGCCGCACCGGTGGCGGCGGGTATGCGCCGACAGCGTGTGTCGATGGGCGGCGCGCTTGCCTTCTGGATGGGTAACCCCCTGCTGAACCCGGCAACGCTGGTGTTTATGGGCTTCGTTCTCGGCTGGCATTTTGCGTTTATCCGTCTGGCGGCTGGCCTGCTGACGGTGGTGCTTGTCGCTACGCTGGTGCAGCACCTGGTGAAAGACAACGAGGCCGGGCCTGCCTCCGTTGAGCTGGACGTCAGCGAGCCGCAGGGCAGTTTCTTAGCTCGCTGGGGCAAAGCGCTGTGGCAGCTTTTCTGGAGCACCATTCCGGTCTATATCCTGGCCGTACTGGTGCTGGGGGCAGCGCGTGTCTGGCTGTTCCCGCATGCGGATGGCGCTATCGACAACACGCTGATGTGGGTGATTGCGATGGCGGTGGCCGGGTGCCTGTTTGTGATCCCAACCGCGGCGGAGATCCCGATTATTCAGACCATGATGATGGCCGGTATGGGGACCGCACCGGCGCTGGCGCTGCTCATCACGCTGCCGGCGGTGAGCCTGCCGTCGCTTATCATGCTGCGTAAGTCATTCCCGGCGAAAGCGCTGTGGCTGACTGCGGGGCTGGTGGCGTTAAGCGGAGTGATTGTGGGGAGTATGGCGCTTGTGTGAAAAAAAGCCCGGTGGCGCTAGCGCTTACCGGGCCTGTAGCCAGGTGGGAATTACTTAATGTAAGTAAAGGCGGTGGTGACGTGTTTCACGCCGCTCACCCGGCTGGCGATATCCGCCGCCGCTTTCCCTTCACGTTCCGTCACCAGACCCAGCAGGAACACTTCGCCGTTCTCCGTGGTCACTTTCACGTTTGAGGATTTCACCTGGTCGGTACCCAGCAGCTGGGAACGCACTTTGGTGGTGATCCAGGTATCAGATGACGCGGTGCCGAGACCAATCGGCTGGCCCTGGCGGATCTCGTTAAACACTTCCGCCGTGCCTTCCACACCCATCGCGATCTGTTTGGCGCGCGAGGCGAGTTCAGGATTTGGCGCCTGGCCTGCCAGCAGCACTTTGCCCTGATAAGCCGTCACGTTGATGCGTGCTTCCTTCTTGATCTGCTCGTCTTTCGACAGCGCACTGTTTACGCGCAGCTCAAGCGTACCGTCATCCACCTGCGTCCCAACGGTGCGCGGATCGGTCGCTGCTTTGGTGCCGACCGCTGCGGTGCCGACTACAGCGGCAGCGATGCATCCCTGAAGCAGTAATGCAGACATCACGACTGCAAGGGCCGATAAAACCTTCATGAGAACTCCTTAATCATCCTGGTGAGGGAAAAGCGTGTTATCGATCAGATCGCATAAGCAGTTCACCGTGAGCATATGCATCTCCTGGATGCGGGCGCTACGGTGCGAAGGAATGCGGATCTCCACATCCTGCGGCCCCAGCAGGCCAGCCAGCTCACCGCCGTCGTAACCGGTCAGGGCGACAATCGTCATATCCCGGGTCACGGCCGCTTCAACCGCTTTAACGATATCCCGGCTGTTACCGCGCGTGGAGATCGCCAGCAGCACGTCTCCGGCATGGCCTAAGGCGCGCACCTGCTTGGCGTAGATTTCGTCATGCAGACGATCGTTGGCAATCGCAGTTAAGACCACGTTATCGGTGTTTAGTGCAATGGCAGGTAAACTCGGGCGCTCGGTTTCGAAGCGATTGATCATGCTGGCAGCAAAATGCTGTGCGTTGGCGGCGGACGTGCCATTGCCACAACAGAGGATTTTGTTGCCGTTGAGCAGCGACTGAACCAGCGTCATCGCTGCACGCGAGATCGCGTCCGGGAGGGCTTCCGCCGCGGCAATCTGCGTTTGAATGCTTTCTGTGAAGCACACTTTAATTCGTTCGAGCACGGTATCCCTTTAAAATCTTATTTATGCGTCTTCGCCAAACGCGTTTTTAAGCCAGTCGATCGCATTTCCGGTGAAGGCTACCACATCGAAACGGCAATCCACAGTATCAAAACTCCCATTATGGCGGGCAAGCCACAAGTGGGCAGTCTGTAATAATTTTTGTTGTTTGGCGAGCGTCACGCTGGCGGCAGCACCGCCAAAACGGGACGACTGTCGGAAGCGAACTTCAACAAACACGATGGTCTGACCGTCTTTCATGATCAGGTCAATCTCGCCGCCGCGCCCGCGAACGTTGGCGGCGACAAAGCGCAGTCCTTTGCCTTCAAGCCAGCGACGCGCCTTTAACTCCCACGCGTCGCCGGTCTGTTTACGGCTTAACTGGCCGGGACAATCTGCCCCTGCTGGTATTTGAGCCATGATAACTTCCTGTTAATCACACAATCCTGATCGGCGGTCAGATCGCCGGTATTCCCGTTAAGCTCGAAGCCCGGTACCTGACGCATCTGGGTGAAGTGGTTTGCCAGCGCCCAGGCATCGACGCCCATCGCGTACAGACGCGCCAGGGAATAGTCATTGCGCACCGCGCCCAGCGCCTGCTGCATCAACTGCGGGTTGCTGCCTGCCAGCATGGGGATCTCGCTGTATTGCAGTCCTTCCATTTCCAGACGGAAATCCGGGCCTGCGGTACCCTGTGCGCTGCGTGAGCTGGCGTAGAGCGTTGCACCGCTCTGGCTGCCGTTACGCATGGCGATCATCGGTTTGATAAAGGCGATCTCTTCCGGCGTAGCGACGATGTACGCCGAATCCACTTTACCGCCGCCGCTGATTTGCGCGTCGGTAGGTGGCGCCGGGATCGTCAGACCGCCGATGGTGACGCTCTGCTGCTGCGGCAGGCTGGCGGATACCGGGCTACCGTTGAGGGCAATACCTGCCCCGCCGTTCACGCCCGCTCTCAGTTCGGAAGCTGAGCCAAATTTCTGCTGCAACACCACGCCACCGCCAAGGGTCTGCCACTCTTGCGCAAACGCGTTGGCAACGCGATCGCCCAGCGTGCTGCGTGGGATCAGCAGCAGCGGCGCCTGCTTGCCCTGCTCGTGAATATGGCGGGCCGCATCGCGGGCTTCATCCTCCGGAGAGAGGGCGAAGTAACAGATATTGGCGCGGTTCTGAACCTGCTCAGGCTGGTTAAGCGCCAGCACGTTCAGCGTGGTGTTGCTCTTCATCAGCGCTTCCACGTTGTTTTTCAACAGCGGGCCGACAACGATGCTGGCCCCGTCCTGCTGAACCTGCGCCAGCACCTGGTCAAGCGGCTGGGCGCTGGTGTCGTAGATTTTCAACTCTGCACCAGGATTAGCGCTGGTGGTGGCCACAGCCTGCGGCTGGGTTGCTGGCTGCTGTTCCGGCTGCGCGGTTTGCGGCTGAGGTTGTTCTGCCGTCGCGGGCGCCGGTGTTTCAGCCGGGGCCTGTGTTGCCGCAGGCGCTGGGGTAGCAGGCTGCGTCGTTGGGGCGGTAACCGGATTCTGCATGGTGCCCTGCGCAGGGGTTTGCGCGGTGGTCAGGTCGCTGGTTTCGGCGGCGGACGGGCTGACAACGTCATTCACATTCGCCGCCTGTGCAGCCTGCGCCGGAACCGCGCTGCCGCTGACGGCGGTGGTGCCGTTTTTCGCGGCTTCAAAACCTTGCTGAATGGCGCGACCAAACACCGCAGCCTGACCGTTTAACGGCAGCAGCAGGGCGATTTTGCTGGTGGAGGCGGGCTTAAAGTTTTGCACGTTCACCAGCTGCGTTGGCAGCATTTTCGCTCCCGGGTTTTGCGGGTAACGCTTTTGCCAGTCGGTAATGCCAGCTTTCAGCATGTTCGGATCGCTGCGGTTGTTGAACCACATCTGTTGCAGATCCAGCCAGCCTTGCAGGACATTTTCATCGGCGTTGATTACCAGCGCCTTGGCCTGATCCTGGGTCATGGAGGCGAGCGCCTGCCAGGTTGCGTCAATATTTTTTTGCTTGTCCGCACCCGCGAGCAGAGGCTCCTGGGCAATCAGCGCGCGGAGTAGCGTCAGGGAAGGGCGACCCTGCTCAGCGGTGATACCGGCCTGCCAGAAACGGGCCTGCTGGTTTTTATCCAGCGCGCTGAGATCGATGGTGCCGAGGATCTTCTTCGCGCCGTCGTAATCTTTTTGCGCGACCTTCAGTTCTGCCGACAGCAGCGTCTGCTCATGGCGCTGAGTGTCGTTAAGATCCTGCGGCAGCTGGCTGAACAGCTCGGCGGCCTGCTGGGTTTTCCCTTCTTTCAGCAGTGCACGAATGGCGAGTAATTGCCAGTTGATCCTGGTATCATTTGTACTCTGCGACATTTGTTGCAGATAAAAGCCAGAATCAGCCTGAGCGGATCCCTGCATATGAGCAGTGCTCTGGTCAGGTGCCTGGGTGCCGCAGCCGGTAAAGATCAGGGCTGCCAGCAGGAGGGGCACGCTGTGCGCGGCTTTTTTTCGAAGAAACGTTAACGGTACCATACTGTATCCAGTGATTTTTTTACGCAATGCTCAATATTAAATCGGCAATACGGACGAAACAATGAAACAACACGAAACGGCAGATAATTCTCAAGGCCAGCTTTATATTGTACCTACTCCTATCGGGAATTTGTCTGATATTACCCAACGTGCGCTCACCGTATTGCAAGCTGTTGATTTAATTGCGGCTGAAGACACCCGTCATACCGGTTTACTGCTACAACACTTTGCCATCAACGCCCGTTTGTTTGCCCTGCACGATCACAATGAGCAACAAAAAGCCGAAACGCTTGTGGCGAAGCTTAAGGAAGGGCAGAACATCGCGTTGGTGTCCGACGCGGGAACGCCGCTGATCAACGATCCGGGTTACCATCTGGTGCGCACCTGCCGGGAAGCAGGCATCCGCGTTGTGCCGCTGCCGGGGCCGTGCGCGGCGATTGCGGCGTTAAGCGCTGCGGGTCTGCCGTCCGATCGTTTCTGCTACGAAGGCTTCCTGCCTGCTAAATCCAAAGGCCGTCGCGATGTGTTAAAGGATCTGGAAGCTGAACCGCGTACGTTGATCTTCTACGAATCCACTCACCGTCTGCTGGAAAGCCTGGAGGATATGGTGACCGTCTGGGGCGAAGGGCGCTACGTGGTGCTGGCGCGCGAGCTGACCAAAACGTGGGAAACCATTCACGGTGCGCCGGTCGGCGAACTGCTGGCGTGGGTGAAAGAAGACGAAAACCGCCGCAAGGGCGAAATGGTGCTGATTGTCGAAGGCCACAAAGCGCAGGAAGACGCTCTGCCTGCCGATGCGCTGCGTACGCTGGCCCTGCTACAGGCTGAACTTCCTCTGAAAAAAGCGGCGGCGCTGGCGGCGGAGATCCACGGCGTGAAGAAAAATGCGCTGTATAAATATGCGCTGGAGCAGCAGGGGGAGTAAGCCAAATGAGCCGCTATCAGCCTCCCTTCACCATCACACCCTTTATCCTCAATCAGGTGGTTGAGATTGGTGAACTATTGGGGCATTGGGCGGCACATTCAGGCAGAACTTCGCCACTCCTGCGTAAAGAGAACCGTATTCGAACCATCCAGGCATCGCTAGCCATTGAGCACAACTCGCTGACGACAGGGCAGGTGACGGCAATCATGGATGGCAAACGCGTGCTTGCACCTGAAAAAGATATTCAGGAAGTACGCAATGCTATCCTGGCATATGAGAAACTGCCCGAATGGAAGCCCTGGAAGCTCAACGACTTACTCAGTGCACACCGATTATTAATGATGGGTCTGGTCGATCATCCCGGAAAGCTCAGAAATGGGGACGTAGGGGTGAACCGTGGAAACCAGTTAGTCCACATGGCTCCGCCAGCCTCACAGATGAACCGCCTTATCGACGATCTTCTTTCCTGGCTTAAGCAAACCGATCTTCACCCGCTGATTGCCAGTTCGGTATTTCACTACGAGTTTGAATTTATTCATCCCTTTTCGGATGGAAATGGCCGAATGGGGCGGCTGTGGCAAACGTTGATCTTAAGCCAGTGGCGTGCAGAACTTGCATGGCTGCCCGTTGAAACACTCATTCACTTCCAGCAAGCGCGCTATTATCAGATTTTAGGACAATGCGATCGGGCCAGTGACTGCACGGCATTCGTGGCGTTTATGTTGCAAAATTTGGCCGAAGCTTTGCGGGAAGGCATCAATATGACATCCGCCATGTCGGAAAAAATGTCGGAAGAATTGTCGGAAAAGGAACACACTATCCTTGAGTTGCTTACCGTTCAACCGCAAATGACTGCGGTGATGTTGGCCTCTGTATTGGGCGTGACGTCCCGCACCGCGGAACGTTATCTCCGTTCTTTGCAAACAAAAGGTAAATTAAAACGCCTTGGGGCAAGGAAAGGGGGAAGCTGGCAGGTCATGGCTTAACCTGCCAGTTGAACACTTTTTATTTCCCCGGCATCGCCTCAAACACCAGCGTTTCCAGCGGTTGCAGCGTAATCACCACAGCGTTTTTATACTCCTCTGGTACGGTCGAATTACTGCCGTACACGGCTTTCAGGGTAAACTGCGAACGCTCTCCTGCCGGGATCTCAAAATCTTTGGTTAAATCCAGGTAGTAACGTTGCGGCTTATCCGATGGGTTGCGTAAGCCAAAAATCGCTTTGTCTTTACTCCATGAGGCCCAGCCGTAAACCTCAAGCGAAGTTGGGTCTCCGCCAATCCAGTGAGTATCCACCAGCACGCTGGCATTCTCACGCGACCATTTCGCCGCCTGCGCCAGGGTATCCCACTTCGCCTTATTCAGCATGGACGGCGTAATGTACAGCTCCTGAAGCTGAGTTCCGGTTGCGAAGTAGCTCCAGACCTGATCGGCAAAATCGCTGTCTGTTTGCACTTTCTCGAGTCCATAGTAAGCGTTCTCTGCGCTGACGATCCCGTGGTACATCAGTGAGTTCAGCGGGAACAGCGGACCTTTACGCACGATGGATCGCCAGGTTTCGGCATCGCGGTAGGTCATCCACTGCTGCACTGGCGTGCCGGGGCCGTACAGGTTGATATCATCGCCCTGACGCCAGATTGAATCAGCATAGAACAGCCAGGACGGGCTGGCGTCGGTGCCGGTGGTCAGGTTGATAAACAGGTTCGGATTTGCGCTGCGCATGTTGTGCAGCAGGGCAATGGACGCGTCAAAATCCGATGCAAATGGGCTGCCCTTGATATGCGAATTGGCGTTACCCATTCCGTCGAGCTTGAACGAGGTAATATGCTCGTTTTTGATCAGCTTGATGATCTGATCGTTAAAGTTTTTAAAATAGTTCGGCCCCGACAGCGCCAGCTTGCCGTCTACGGTTTCGAAACCATACTCTTTTGCATGCGAGACGCGAATATCGCGCGGCTTGTTGTATCCGCCCCACGGAGAAAGCCACAGCCCAACCGAGCTATGCAGGCTGTCGGCTTTTTCCCTGACTTTGCCAAAACCGTTGCTGAATGCCGGGCCAAACAGCCAGCGTCCGGTGCGATCGTCCCAGCCATCGTCCAGCAGGAACGCGTCCAGCGCCACCCCGCGTCCGGCAATAAATTCTTTATTCCATTCGTCCATCCGCCCAATGACATCCTGCTCGGAGTAAGGGGTAAAGAAGCCGATGTCCATCCAGCTGTTGTAGTGCAGGTAAGGCTTATAAGGCCGCGGACGCACGGCATCGATAAACTGGTTTACGCTGCGGCGCAGCTGATTAGTTTCCGGGAAAGTGCCGAACCAGGTGGTAAAACTAACCGGTGTCTCAGGCAGAATTGGCGTTTTCAGCTCCACGTTGAGGTTCGTGGTGGCTTCATAAGCGTAAGTATTCACAATCGGTTTGTCTGGCAGGATGAAGAACGAGTCGGCCACGATTGGCGAGCTGTTAATCGCCCCGTCAACGTAAGGTGCCTGAGACTGCTTCTTCGTCGGGAAGAAGGTAATTTTCGCTACGTCCCGCGGCTGCCCGACGGCGGCGATGGTGTAGCCAATGCTGGCGTATTTTCCCTTCACCAGGTTCAGTTTCACCGTTACGATAAAATCCGGATGCGTAAAGTCGATGACTATCGCATTGTCCTGCTTTTCGACGTGCTTGATTTTGAAATCAGCGGTGTGGATTTTTGTTTCATCCGGTAGCGTCAGAAAGAACAACTCCTGGGGCGTGAGCGGATGGTTAGCTTTGCTGTCCGTTACCACTACCGTTGCATTTGCATCATCAAACGAAAGGGCAATATTGTCGTTACTGAGCGCGTAGTTTGCTGCCGCCGCGCCATGAGAAACGCAGAGAGCCAGCAGCGAGAGAGTGAGCATTTTTTTCATCGGGGTAAGATCCTTATCAGTAATGCTTCAGCATTCGGTTGATGGACTGTTCCAGCCAGTAGCGCTGGGTGCCGAAGTTAATACGCAGGTAGTTTTCGCCGTTTTGTACGTAGTGGCTGCCATCTTCAATGACCACGCCAGCCTGTTTTGCGAAATGTTGAGTTAGCGCCGTCGCACTGCGATCGTCCGCACTGACGTCTATCCAGGCGAGATACGACGACTCCGGGTTCATCATCTTCCATGCAGGGAAGTGGGTCTGGATGGCATCCGCAAGGTAGCGGGCATTGCCACGCAGATAACCATTCAGCGCGTCGAGCCATGGCAGACCTTGCTGATAAGCCAGAATAATTCCCCACACGCCGAAGATATTGGGCGAGGTAATGGAGTTCTTCTCCAACTGCTGGCGGAAACGCTGGCGTAGCGAATCGTCTGGAATTATCGAGTAGGATGTTTTTAACCCGCCAAGGTTGAACGCTTTATTGGGGGAGGTCAGCACAATCAGGTTGTCCTGGGCGGCACAGCCCGAAGTCAGACAGCTGACGAATGTACCGTCCAGAATGTGCTCGGCGTGAACCTCATCAACCACCAGAATCGTGCCGTAGCGCTTACAGAGATCGGACACCTGGCGTATCTCATCCGCGCGCCAGATTCGCCCCGAGGGGTTATGCGGCGAGCAGAAGAACCACAGGGTGGGGCGGTGTGTTCGTAGCTGCTCTTCCACCCGATTAAAATCAAGTTGATAACGGTTATTTTCCACACTTAGCGGGTTAGCAAGTACTTGCACTCCCTGTCGCTGTGTCGCCATCGCAAACGGGTCATACACCGGGGTGTTCATCATCACGCAGTCGCCGGGTTTGCAGAACGCCTGAACCGTATAGTGCAGCGTGGAAACGGTGCCGTAGGTCAGGGTGATCCATGACTTATGCACCTCAACCTGATGACGGGTGCGCTGGAAGGCGATGACCGCATCGTAGAATTCGTCGAAGCACCAGGTGTAACCGAAGGTGCCATGCTCCACGATGCGCTGGAAGCCTTCAATCACAGCGGGTGGCGAGGTGAAATCCATGTCTGCTATCCACAGCGGGATAAATCCCTCCGGGACATCACCGAAACGCGAGCACACATACGTATGATCCCATTTACGGCATTTATCGCTTTTACGCTCAATGATTCTGTCGAAATCAAACACAACGACCCCCTGTTAAATTAAGGCTTCAATGCCGGATTTGACGCTCTGCACCTGCGGACCGATGATCACCTGAACGCTGTGGGCATCAAGCACCACTACTGACAAGGCGCCCGCGGCCTTCAGCGCCTGCTGGTCGATAAGCCCCATATCTTTTACCACCAGACGTAAGCGGGTAATGCAGTTGTCGAGCGACTCAATATTCTCTTTACCGCCAAGCGCGCGAAGAATAAGCCCATGATCGTATTTCGATTTTCCACGTGCCCGGGTATTGGCTTCCACCGCCTGGAGCGCACCCTGCGCGTCAACCTCACGGCCCGGCGTTTTAATATCGTGCCTGAGGATGTACCAGCGGAAGACGAAGAAGTAGATAGCAAACCAGGCAATACCCACCGGGAACAGCAGATACCATTTGGTCGACATCCCCTGCATGACGCCGAAGATCAGCAGATCCAGAATGCCGCCGTCGGTGTTGCCGATGGTGACGCCGAGCAGCGCCATCACCATCAGCGCCAGGCCAGACATAACGATATGAAACGCGTAAAGCACAGGGGCAATAAACAGGAACAGGAACTCAATCGGCTCTGAAATACCCGTGACAACTGAAACCAGCACGCCTGAAAGCAGCAGCCCTTTAATCACCGGACGGTTTTCCGGGCGCGCGGTGCGGTAGATAGCGTAAGCCACGGCAGGCAGGCCGAAGATAAAGGTCGGCATAAACCCTTGCGATAAAAATGCCGTAACGTGCGGGCTAAACGGCAGGCCAGCTTTCAGCTCGGCGTAGAAAATGTTCAGCGCACCGGCCACTTCCTGGCCGTTAACCATCTCAATGCCACCCGCCGGGGTGAAGCGCACCATCGCCAGCAGGATGTGGTGCAGGCCAAAAGGTTTGAGCAGCAGTACGCCCACGCCATACAGGAACGGCCCAAAGACGCTGGTGCTCTGGATGATATGACCAATCCCGGCAATGCCCATTGCCACATATTCCCACAGCAGGGGGATAAACAAGCCGACCAGCGACAGGGTGAGGGCGGTAATGATGGGCACAAAACGAATGCCGCTAAAGAAGGCAAACGCGTCGTGCAGCACCGTGTCCTGGAAGCGTTCGTGCAGGAAGTAGGTGATCACCCCTACCACAATGCCGCCGAGCACGCCCATCTCCAGCGTTTGAATGCCAAGCACAATGGATTGTCCCACCTGTCTCATGGTGGCGGCATCCGCAAGCTGGTGGGTGGCGGTCAGGTAGTAGTTGATGCTCATGTTCATCAGCATGTAGCCAACGAATCCGGCAAAAGCGCCAACCGCTTTATTACGTCTGGCAAGGCCCATCGGGATCGCCATGGCAAACATCAGCGGCAGATAGGTAAAAGCAAAGCCGCCGACCATGGCGATAAAACCAAAGGTGAGCTGCGTTAACTCGCCGCCCAGAAAGGGAAAACTTTTGATGGTGGAAGGGCTGGTGACAGAACTACCGATACCTAACAACAACCCCATAAAGGCCAACAGTGAGACCGGGAACATAAACGTCTTTCCCAGGCTCTGGAAAAACTCCCACGCTTTCGATTTAAACGACTTTTCCTGTGTCATGTAGGGACTCCTCGGTTTTTTAGGATAATGGAAGGCGCTGTCCGGCTTAAGGACGCGCCTTCATATTTGCGAGGCTTATAGTTATTTTTTTAGGTACTAACGTTATGCGCGATGGGTTCAGGCTTCAGTCGCAAGCAGCAGCCGGTTCGCCGAGCCGCAAACGGTGATTTTGCTTCTGACCACCTCTTTCATGGCATCCATGCCGACGCGCATGTAGAAGCGCGGATCGTTGCCCTGTGGGTTCTCGGCAAACCAGGCTTTGACTGCGTCAGAGAAGGCGATTTTCAGCTCTGTTGCGACGTTAACTTTGCAGACGCCCAGCTCAATGGTGCGGCGCACATCCTCATCCGGCACATCACTCGCACCGTGCAGCACCAGCGGCACTGTCACTACCTCGCGGATCTCGGCCAGCCGCTGGAAGTCGATTTTTGGGCGTTTGGTATAAAGACCGTGCGCGGTACCGATGGCAACGGCGAGGCTGTCCACGCCTGTTAGTTCGACAAAGCGTTTTGCTTCCTGCGGGTCGGTCAGGAACGCGCTTTCGGCGTCGACGCTCATGTCATCTTCCACTCCGCCCAGTCGGCCCAGTTCGGCCTCGACGCTACAGTCGTTGAGGTGGCAGAAATCGACGACCGATTTCACCAGCTTGACGTTTTGTTCGAAGGGGTAATGGCTACCGTCGATCATTGCGCTACGTACGCCGGCATGGACTTTGCGGCGAATGTCGTCCAGCGATTCGTGGTGATCGAGGTGTAGCGCCAGCGGCATGTCATAAGTCAGAGAATATGCGCTGCACAAGGCGTAGATCTCTTCCAGCGCAATATGTTTAAACGTCCCCGGCGTACCCGCGAGGATCACCGGCGATCGCATTTCGCTACAGACTTCGAGGATCGCCTGGATCGTCTCGGCGTTATGGATGTTAAAGGCCGGAACGGCATAGCCCTTCGCCTGTGCGTCCTGCAAAAGATATTTAGTAGAAATAATACTCATGAGCCTGTCCTCTTAAGCCTGCCACGGATGAATAACGACGCCCTGGACCACACGGTTAACCGTACCGCTGGCGGATGGCGTATCCGGCGTATTGCCAACGTGCAGAGACTGGGTCAGTGCGAAGACCTGGGCGTACATCAGGAAGCAGAACGCCTGCTCCATATCGTTAAATGAACGTGAAGGCGGCAGCAGGATATGCGGGCCAGCTTCAATGACCGGATCCGTTTCGGCTGCAATGGCTACCACGCGCATAGCCTGACGATCGCGTCGCAGCTCGGCGAGCAGATCCCGATCGTACTGACGCGTATACGGATGGCTGGAGACAAACACGACGACCAGCGTTTCGTTGTCTACCAGCGACTTAGGCCCGTGACGGAAACCCGTGGGCGAATCGTAGAATGCCGCCAGCTTGCCGGCGGTCAGCTCCAGCACCTTCAGCGCAGACTCCCGTGCGGCGCCCTGTAATCCACCGCTGCCCAGATAAACAATGCGTTTCCACGGTTCGTTACCAAAGACGCCGGGACTGAAATCGCCAAGCGATGTGAGGATCGCCTGACAGCGATCGGACACGTCGCGGAACGTTTTGCTGTTGATCGTTTCCGGTGCGAATACCGCCAGGCAGCTCGCCATCATGGTGGTGATGCTGCTTGTCATCGCGAACCCGCGATCGTGCGTTTCGGCTGGCATGAGCAGAGCGCAGGCGTTATCGCTGTCGACGGCATTCTGGTACAGGCTGCCTGCTTCATTACAGGTGATCGACAGGTGGTAGCACTCCGGTACAAACTGATTCGCCAGCTCAACGGCGGCGACGCTCTCCGGGCTATTGCCAGAACGGGCGAAAGAGACCAGCAGCAGCGGGTGCGAAGGGCTGAAATAATCCATCGGGTTGGTGACCAGATCGGTCGTAGGTATCGCGGTGATGTTTTTCCCCGTGTGGCTGGCAAGCCATGGCGCAATGATGTCGCCGATAAAAGCAGACGTACCCGCGCCGGTCAGAACGATCCGCAGATCGGGCTTGCGCAACAGTGGCGTCAGAAAACTGTCGATCGACGCGCGCAGATTATCAATATTGTTGAGCGAGCGAAGCCAGCTGGCTGGCTGCTGGCGGATCTCTTTTTCGGTCCAGGTGCCGGTGGTGGCGATAGTGGTTTGTGGCATAACTCAGTCCTTAGTCGTGTGAATTCCACATCAGACGCTGGCAAATGTGTCGCTATCTTTCGTTTCGTTTCACTTGTACACTTCAGCAGTTAAATAAAATTTATAGAAAAGAAATCGAAAGTTCAATGGCGAAAAAGAAATAAAACGAAAAGTGTGATCGCGAAAGGAAAGGCGAAAATCAAGGAAAGGAAAAGAAAGGCCTTACGATCGTCTTCCGTAAGGCCAACAGGGCACACTGTGAAGGGGCTACAGGGAAAGAGCCTGACCCTGGATCCAGATCTGCCGGAGATGTAAACCCGCATCCAGCGCAAGAACATTGGCGCGTTTGCCTGGCGCTAACGTTCCCAGCAGGTGATCCATCCCGAGCAGACGGGCAGGATGCAGCGAGGCCATATGGATAGCGTTTTCTGGGGCGACCCCCGCATGCTCCACCATATTTCGCACGGCGGCATCCAGCGCGAGCGTGCTGCCCGCCAGCCCGCCTGAGGCCGTGCGGACAACGCCGCCCTGCATTCCGACATTTTCACCACACAACGTATAGCGTCCATCAGGCATACCCGCTGCCTGCATGGCATCGGTAATCAGCACCGTACGATCCTTCGCGCAGCAACAACACAGCCGCATGGCTCCAGGATGAACGTGATGCCCGTCGGCAATAAGCTCCAGCCACGCGCGTGGGTCCGTAAGCCCGGCGCCAACCATGCCCGGCTCCCGGTGGTGTAACCCCGTCATGCCGTTGTAGCAGTGCACCAGCCCGGCTGCGCCTGCATCAAATGCGGCGAGGGTTTGCGCGTATGTAGCGGCGCTGTGGCCCAGCATGACGCGTATCCCTTTTTGCTTGAGGTGATGGATCGCCTTCAGGGCGTCCACTTTTTCCGGAGCAAGCGCCACCACCCGCAGCGTGTTCTGCGAAACCGAAATCAGCTCATCAAGTTCCGCGAGATCCAGTTCGCGAAACAGTTCTGGCGGGTGCGCCCCTTTGTTCTGCGGCGTAAAGTACGGGCCTTCCAGATAGCTGCCCAGGATCTGCGCGCCGGGGCCACCGGCATGACAGCGTCGGGCAATGCGCCGTAACGCGCCATGGATCGCCTCCAGCGGAGCGGTGACGGTGGTAGGCAGAAACGCCCCCACGCCTTCACGCGCCTTGTGCATGGCTAACCGGTCCAGCACGTCGGGCGCATCATCCATTACATCCACACCCGCGCCGCCATGGACGTGGATATCAATGTATGCCGGGCAAAGCAGGTCTGCCTCGCGGGTATTAACCCCTGCCGGAATCGGCTCGATGGCGGTGATGACGCCTCTATCCATACGCAGCTGATGGTCATCCAGCCAGCCCTGCCCGGTAAGCAGACGACGCGCGCGCAGCAGCTGGCTCATATCCCTTCCTCGGCGGGCGCTTCCTCGCGACAGCGTGCAAGTTCATCCACAAGGCTGGTCAGGCCGCGATGGCCGCACTCCAGCGCCTGCAAACGAAAGGCTTCACTGCTTAATCCGTCGCGCTCCAGAACCATCTCCAGCAAAAGCTGGAGATTGGTGCCAGTGATCACTTCGCTGCCGGGGCGCTGCATCGCGAGGGTAGAGGCCACACGAAACGGCGTACCGCCGAGAAGATCGGTGAGAAACACAATATCGTGCTCTGCATCCAGTTCATTCACTGCCTGCTCAAGCTGCCCGGTCAGCCGCGCAGTGGTGGAGCTTTCCGGAAAATCGATGGCGATAAACTGCGGCTGTTCGCCGAGGATTTGCTTCATCGCCTGTTCCAGCCCGCTGGCAAAACCGCCGTGACCCGTCAAAATAATGCCTAACATCGCAACCTCTTTGCTTTTTACAGGAAGTGACAGAATTTACCGACAACGCCCAGCACCACGGTGATACCAATCAGGCGCAGCGGGCTCCAGCCACGGCGTACCAGCCAGAACATGGTCAGGGTGTAGACCAGCGGCAGAAAGGCGGGCATCAGTTTGTCGATCACATCGGTTTGCAGTTTGACGACCGCATCCCCGGCTTTAATCTCGAGTGTGGTATTCAGGCGCACATAGGTTGCCACCAGCGCACCAATCACTGTCATCCCGACAATGGACGCAGCATGACCAACCTTTTTGGTGTTGGCCTTGATCAGCGGGATCGCGGCGACACCCATTCGATAGGCATAGTGCGCCAGACCAAAACGCAGGCCGAGATGCACCACGTTAAACAGCACGATAAAGACCACCGCGCCAAGAATGGATCCCTGTAGCGCCAGGCTGGCGCCAATCCCCCCGCAGATGGGCAGCAGGGTCAGCCAGAACATGGCGTCACCAATGCCACCGAGCGGTGCGCCGACGGCAATTTTAGTGCTCTGGATGCTGTTCACATCCTGCTTGGAACGCTCCATTGCCAGAATAATGCCGATGACGAAGGTCACCAGGAACGGGTGGGTGTTGAAGAAGCCCATATGGCCTTTCATGGCGCGCGCCAGGTCCCGCTTATTGGTGTGGATCTTTTTCAGCGCGGGCAGTAGCCCATACAGCCAGCCGGAGGCCTGCATACGCTCGTAGTTAAACGAGGCCTGTAGCAGCATGGAACGCCAGGCGACACGGTTAATATCCTTTTTCGTTAGCTCAGCGCCAATACTCTGGTCTTCGTAGACGTTTTCATTCACGCCGGTCAGCAGTGTCTCTTCACTTTCAGACACGCCCGGCAGGGTGGTGTGATTAGATGCCATCTTCAAATTCCTCTTTCTGGGCCGCAGGCGCCGTGGGTTCAGGCGATTTGCGCAGCAGGTCGATCAGCGCCATCGCCAGCGCAGCCGCGGCAATCGCCAGCACCGGGAGTTTCAGCCAGGCCGCGGCGACAAAGCCGATAATGAAGTAAGGGATGTAAACGTTTTTCATCATGATCTTCAGCAGCACGGCGAAGCCGATCGCTGGCATGATGCCGCCCGCGACGCCGAGACCGTCGATCAGACGTTCCGGCAGCACGTCAATGGCGGTTTTCGCATGTTCAGCCCCGAAGTAGATGGGCAGAAACGCGCACAGGAAGTAGAAGACGCCGAGCGCCAGCAGTGCCAGATAGTTGACCCGTTCAATACCACGGGTGTCTGCGTTAGCCGCCATGCGATCGCAGCGGGACATCACGCCGGACATCACCGAGAAGAGGAAAGTGATCCCCATCTGAACCGCCACGGCAAACGGCACGGCGACCCCAACGGCGACATCCGGCTTCACGCCTGTAGTAATGGCAAATGTGGTGCCAACGATGGTGCCGATAATCACGTTTGGCGGCTGCGCGCCCGCCAGCGGCGCGAGTCCCATCCAGACCAGTTCTAACGTACCGCCGGTCAGAATTCCGGTGTGCAAATCGCCCAGAATCAGGCCAACCAGTGGCCCGAGCACCACCGGACGGTGCATGTGTGTTAAGCCGTTAAACATATCCAGGCCCGCTATAAAGGCGAGAAGCCCCAGCGCGAAAGCCTGCAACAGACTGATTTCCATTGTGAATCCCTCAGAGCAGTTTAAAGAGATCCAAAGCAGTCTCTGTTGGAACGCCCTGAACGAAGCATTCCACTCCGGCCGCCTTCAGGCCGTTAAACGCGGCGATATCGTTCGCGTCTACAGATACCGTTTTGGCAATTTGCTGTTTGCCACTGGCGTAATGCATATTTCCGACGTTAATACGGGTGATGGGCACGCCGCCCTCGACCAGCGTTAAAAAATCAGCCGGTGTTTTACAGACCAGCAGAATTTTCTGCCGGTCGGCGGCGCGATGAATGTTGTCGATCACTTTTTGCAGGGACCAGAAACGCACGGCGATGCCTTCCGCCAGCACCATCTCCATCAGGTTTTGCTGAACCGGATCGTCTGCAACCTCGTCATTTGCCACCAGCACCAGGTTCGCCCCCGCAAACCCCACCCACTGTACGCCCACCTGACCGTGGATCAGGCGTTCATCAATGCGGCATAAGACAATGTTTGGCATAGCGTTTTCCTCTTTTTAATTATGCGTGTTGAGTCGTTACGCCTTCGCAGGCGGCATGGTACTGCTGGAGTATGTCCTGAATGTGGTCGAGGATGAGTTCCCGTGGTGTGGACCTGAGAGCGCCATCGCGAACTTTGCTGTACTGCAACGGCAGATACTGGCTGATCAGCGGCAGCGGGATCGGTTCATCCGCCAGGTTGCGTACCAGCCGCTCAAAGGCGTCGTCAATCTGGCTGTCTGGCCAGTAATAGCGCACGCGGTCGGAATAGCTGTAACCGCGCGCCAGGCGACGGGCATTGCCGTCGCCGTGATAGTGGCTTTGCCAGTATTCCGGGCGATCGAGCATCACGTTTTCCAGGACGTGACGCAGCCCTGAGCAGGCTTTTGCCGGCAGCAGCTCTTCTTCAATTGCTGCCAGTGAGAACAGCGCTTCGCGCAGCGCGAAGGTTAGCGCAGGGCCGACTTTCAGAATGGCGAAGTGATCTTTCACCAACTGGCGCAGCGCCTGCGGCGTCTGGTAATCGGTAGAGTGTGCTTCAAATACAAGCGTGTCGTAGGCTTCAACCATCTCGCTCAGCGCGACGGCTTTATGCGGTTGATAGTCACAAACCTGCGCATGGTCGAACTCAACGCCAGGCTGAACCACCAGGCCAATAATGCGCGGCCAGATGTCGCTTAACCCTTCCTTCTCGAATGCGTGGCGGTGTGCCTCAAGCGTGGCGCGTGCCGCCTCTGGCGTGGTGACCTCAAGCTCGGTCAGCGTCTCGTGTGCCCCACCGGGAACCGGAACTTCCGTGCCGATAACGTAGACCAGATCGGCTACGCCAAATTGCTCGAGACAGGTGGTTTCGGCAATTTTAGCCAGCCGAGCGGCACGCCCGGCAACGATTGCATCGGTTAACGGAACCGGGTCGTCTTCGCAGGACATGCTGCAATCGAGGTGAATTTTTTTAAATCCGGCCGCCACGTAGCTTCTGAGCAGATCGTCGGCGTTCGCCATCGCCTGCGAAGCCGGCAGGTTTTGCCAGCGGTTTGGACCTAAATGATCGCCGCCAAGGATCAGCTGCGAGGTGGGGAAACCAAGAGATCCCGCCAGCTTGCAGACAAACCCATAAAAATCGGCGGGCGTCATACCGGTATAACCGCCAAACTGATCCACCTGGTTTGAGGTGGCTTCTATCAGCAGGGGCGTCTGTTGTGAATGGGCGTAACGTAGTGCAGCTTCAAGTACCAGTGGATGTGCGGAACAGACGGCATAAATCCCGTTTGTATTCCCCCGTTTATGTTGTTCCACCATTTCTGTCAGATGTTTCACTTTCCTCTCCATTTCGGATGGTGTTGGTATTCATCTTTCGTTTTGTTTCATTTGATACTGCATTATGGTGAGGTAAAAATAAAACGAAAGATAATAGTTTTCCGATCTGTTTCACAAAAGAAACATAATGAAAGGTTTCAGCGGCGGTTAAGCTTGCGTCCGCACACCATACAGGGCTTGCATTCCCTCAAAAGAAAGGCGTTAATAAGCAAAACGAAATGAAACGAAAGTGTATTTACTAAGGAGCTCGTATGAGCAGCACCGATTCATCCGCAGAGAAGCGCATCACCGGCACCAGTGAAAGGCGAGAGCAGATCATTCAGCGGTTGCGGGCGCAGGGAAGCGTGCAGGTTAACGATCTTTCTCTTTTATACGGCGTGTCGACGGTAACGATCCGTAACGATCTGGCCTTTCTGGAAAAGCAGGGGATTGCCGTTCGCGCTTACGGCGGCGCGCTGATTTGCGAAGGCAATGCCCCCGGCGTGGAGCCGTCCGTTGAGGACAAAAGTTCCCTTAATACGGCAGTGAAGCGCAGCATCGCGCAGGCGGCGGCTGAACTGGTGAAGCCGGGTCACCGCATTATTCTGGACTCCGGCACCACAACCTTTGAAATTGCCCGCATGCTGCGCCAGCACACCGATGTCATTGCCATGACCAACGGGATGAACGTGGCAAACGCGCTACTGGAAGCGGAGGGCGTGGAGCTGCTGATGACCGGCGGGCACTTGCGCCGTCAGTCGCAGTCCTTCTACGGCGACCAGGCGGAGCAGTCCTTACAGAATTATCATTTTGACCTGCTTTTCCTGGGCGTCGATGCCATCGATCTCGACCGGGGGGTGAGTACGCACAACGAGGATGAAGCCCGTCTGAACCGCAAAATGTGCGAGGTGGCGGAGCGTATTATCGTTGTCACTGACTCCAGCAAGTTTAACCGTTCAAGCCTGCATAAAATCATTGATACTCAGCGGATCGACATGATTATCGTTGATGAAGGCATTCCGGCGGAAAGCCTTGAAGGATTACGCAAAAGCGGGATCGATGTGGTGCTGGTCTAAAGAGGCTTTTCCCCTCACCCTAACCCTCTCCCCATAGGGAGAGGGTTCCCCAGTAATTTGAAAGCAAAAGCGATAACGTTGCCTCAGAATAACTGAGGGCTTTCAGCGATGCCTCGGTCCGGCTGTAAATCGCTGAGGCGTTTCCTGTAGGCCGGGGCGAGGCGCAGGGATGCGCCGAGAGGGCGGGCTTTACAGGGATGTTACCTCCGCCCGTCCCCGATAAGCCGGAAGGAATAAGCCGAAGGCACCGCGAAGCGGCGATTTACCGCCGGTAGCCCGGGTCGCCAGGGTGGTGGCGACTGAGCCACCCTGGCACGTTCACCGGTCATGTCGTGACAGAGTAGCAAGGAACATAAAGTGAACGGAATGACCACCAGAGCCGTATGTTCCCCCTCACCCCAGCCCTCTCCCTCAAGGGAGAGGGCTGGGTGAGGGGCCATCAGGTCACCGGCGCCGGGTTAAACACCGCCAGCGAGTTATGCAATCCCCATTGATCGGAGAAGGTTTTCTTCCGCCCGCTTGCCACATCCAGAATGAAGTGGAACAGCTTCCAGCCCACTTCTTCAATACTCTCTTCCCCGGTGGCGATGGTGCCCGCGTTGATATCCATTAAGTCATACCAGCGGTTTGCCAGCTCGGTGCGGGTCGCCATTTTGATCACCGGTACCGCCATCAGGCCGTACGGCGTGCCGCGCCCGGTGGTAAAGACCTGTACCGTAATGCCGGACGCCACCTGCTGGGTGCCGCACACGAAATCACTGGCAGGCGTTGCCGCGTAGATCAGACCGCGTTTGGTTGGTCGCTGGCCAGGGGAGAGCACTTCCACAATCGCGCTCTGGCCGGATTTGGCAATCGACCCGAGGGCCTTTTCCACCACGTTCGCCAGGCCGCCTTTCTTGTTACCCGGAGACGGGTTGGCGCTGCGGTCGGTTTTGCCCATGTCGAGATAGTTATCGTACCAGGCCATCTCCTCCAGCAGGCGTTTGCCCACCTCTTCGTTGACGGCGCGCGGCGTGAGCAGGTGGATAGCATCACGTACTTCGGTGACTTCGGAGAACATCACCGTGGCGCCGCAGCGCACGAACAGATCGGAGGCATAACCGACTGCCGGGTTGGCGGTGACGCCGGAAAACGCATCGCTGCCGCCACACTGTGTCCCAACGACCAGTTCAGAGGCCGGGCAGGTTTCACGCTGGCGTTTGTTCAGCTTCTCCAGATGGCGCTCTGCCACCTGTAAAATGTCGTCGACCATCGATCTGAAGCCGACATGGTGTTCATCCTGAAGTCGCACAACACTGGCATCGTCAACCGGAATGGCTTTCACATCTTCCGTACCCTGCAACAGGCGTTCTGGCTGCAATTTTTCACAGCCGAGACCAATCACCATGACCTCACCGCCAAAGTTTGGGTTAAGGGCGATATTGTGAATCGTGCGGATCGGCACGACCGCTGCGGGCGCGTTGATCGCCACGCCGCAGCCGTACAGGTGGTTAAGACCCACCACGCCGTCAACGTTGGGGTATTTCGGCAACAGATCGCGCTCAATAATTTTCACCACATAATCCACTACGCCCGCCACGCAATGCACGCTGGTGGTGATGCCAAGCAGGTTTTTGGTTCCCACGCTGCCATCCGCGTTGCGGTAACCTTCGAAGGTATAACCCTCCAGCGGAGGCAACGCCTCAGGGACGCGGGTAGCCAGCGGCAACCTCTCCAGCGGTGGGGCGGTGGGCAGCTCAACCAGCGACTCCTCAATCCAGCTACCCTGCGGGATAGCGCGCACCGCATAGCCGATGACTTCGCCGTAGCGCACGATTTCGCCCTGCGCCGGGATATCGACCAGTGCGACTTTATGCCCCTGCGGAATGTGCTCAATCAGCTCCAGGCCATCCGGAAAGCGGGTGCCAGCTTTTAAGCCATTGTCGTTGACAATAATCGCCACGTTATCGGTATCGTGCACTTTTATATAGAACGCCGTCGGCGACGCCTGTCGAATTTCAATATCGGCCATTGTTCACTCTTCTCCAGCAAAATATCTGATACTAAATATAGCCAGATGGTTAATTGTTTCTTATTGAGGAAATAAAGAATGCCAGGAGAGGAAAGGTGAGAATGTGATCGCGATCGCTCCCGAACCACTAATCGTTGATTCTGTGCATCAGCGCCCACTGTGTTGGGCATATGCTCAAAATAGCGTGCCACTCCCGTTGGATAATTGAGCATTGAGACAATGTGCTGCCGGGTGGTGACGATTATACTGAATGACGATTTTATAACGCCAAAATTCAGTCAGGAAAATAAATATAACGCTGACGCTGAGTCGGAATAAATAAGAAAAGCTACTGGCTAAAACTGCGGAATTAAAAAAGGTATAAGTAATGAGTAACGACATCTTCCCGAATAAATTTAAAGCGGCCCTCGCGGCGCACCAGATTCAGATTGGCTGCTGGTCTGCGCTGGCCAACCCCATCAGCACCGAAGTGCTGGGCCTGGCCGGGTTCGACTGGCTGGTGCTGGACGGCGAACATGCGCCAAACGATATCAACACGTTTATTCCGCAGCTGATGGCGCTGAAAGGCAGCCACAGCGCGCCGGTGGTGCGTGTGCCCACCAACGAGCCGGTGATCATCAAGCGTCTGCTGGATATCGGCTTCTACAACTTCCTGATCCCGTTTGTTGAAACGGAAGAAGAAGCGGTGCTGGCCGTGGCGGCGACCCGCTATCCACCGGAAGGGATCCGCGGCGTGTCCGTCTCGCACCGCGCCAACATGTTTGGCACCGTGCCGGACTATTTCGCCCAGTCCAACAAAAACATCACCATTCTGGTTCAGATCGAGAGCCAGCAGGGGGTCGATAACGTCGACGCTATTGCCGCGACGGAGGGGGTAGACGGCATTTTCGTCGGCCCGAGCGATCTGGCGGCCGCCTTTGGTCATCTGGGCAACGCCAGCCATCCGGACGTGCAGCGCGCAATTCAGCACATTTTTGCCCGTGCCAAAGCGCACGGTAAACCGTGCGGCATTCTGGCGCCAGTGGAAGCCGATGCCCGCCGCTACCTGGAGTGGGGCGCAACGTTTGTCGCCGTCGGCAGCGATCTCGGCGTATTCCGCGCCGCCACGCAGAAGTTAGCGGACGCTTTTAAAAAATAACCATCATTGAGGAAACAGATTATGACGCTGAAAGTGGGTTTTATTGGCCTGGGTATCATGGGCAAACCAATGAGCAAAAACCTCATCAAAGCAGGTTACTCACTGGTGGTTTTAGATCGTAATTCAGACGCGGTGGCAGAGGTGATTGCGGCTGGCGCAGAAACGGCGACAACCGCAAAAGCGATTGCTGAGCAGTGCGACGTGATTATCACCATGCTGCCAAACTCCCCGCACGTGAAAGAGGTGGCGCTGGGTGAGAACGGCATTATCGACGGCGCGAAGCCGGGTCTGGTGGTGATCGACATGAGTTCTATCGCACCGCTGGCAAGCCGCGAAATCAGCGAGGCGCTGAAAGCGAAAGGCGTGGCAATGCTGGATGCGCCGGTCAGCGGCGGCGAACCGAAAGCCATCGACGGCACCCTGTCGGTGATGGTGGGGGGGGATAAAGCCGTGTTTGACAAATACTACGACCTGATGAAAGCCATGGCTGGCTCCGTGGTGCACACCGGTGAAATTGGCGCAGGCAACGTCACCAAGCTGGCAAACCAGGTGATTGTGGCGTTGAACATCGCGGCCATGTCCGAAGCGCTGACGCTGGCCACCAAAGCGGGCGTTAATCCGGATCTGGTTTATCAGGCCATTCGCGGTGGTCTGGCGGGCAGCACCGTGCTGGATGCCAAGGCGCCGATGGTGATGGATCGTAACTTCAGGCCGGGCTTCCGCATCGATCTGCACATTAAGGATCTGGCGAATGCGCTGGATACCTCCCACGGCGTGGGCGCGCAGCTGCCGCTGACTGCCGCCGTCATGGAGATGATGCAGGCGCTGCGTGCGGACGGTCTGGGCACCGCCGATCACAGCGCGTTAGCGTGCTATTACGAAAAACTGGCGAAGGTTGAAATTGCTCGCTAATGACGTCCTGCCCGGTGGCGTTACGCTTACCGGGCCTACGGCTCAGGCATACAACTATGAAAATCGTAATCGCGCCAGACTCTTATAAAGAAAGCCTGTCTGCCACCGAGGTGGCGCAGGCGATAGAAAAAGGATTTCGGGAAATTTTCCCCGATGCTCATTACGTGTCTGTTCCCGTTGCTGACGGCGGAGAAGGTACGGTTGAAGCGATGATCGCTGCGACGCAGGGCACCTGGCAGCAGGCTGTCGTCACCGGCCCGTTAGGGGAAAAGGTGAAGGCCAGTTGGGGGATCTCGGGCGACGGTACCACCGCGTTTATCGAGATGGCCGCCGCCAGCGGCCTGGTGCTTGTTCCTCCCGCGCAGCGTAACCCGCTGGTCACGACGTCGCGCGGGACGGGGGAGCTGATCCTCAGCGCGCTGGATAAAGGCGCGCGCAACATCATTATCGGTATCGGCGGGAGCGCAACCAACGATGGGGGCGCGGGTATGATGCAGGCGCTGGGCGCGAAGTTTACGGATGCGAACGGGACGGAGATCGGCTACGGCGGCGGCAGCCTGATGGCGCTTAACCGGATTGATATTTCCGATCTCGATCCGCGTCTTCAGGGATGCGCAATCCGCGTCGCCTGTGACGTGACGAATCCGCTGGTGGGTGAAAGCGGCGCGTCGCGTATCTTTGGCCCGCAAAAAGGCGCCACGGAGGAGATGATCCTCGAACTCGACGCCAATCTTAGCCACTACGCCGGGGTGATCAAAAAATCACTGCGCATTGACGTCAACCGGGTTCCGGGGGCTGGCGCCGCGGGCGGCATGGGCGCGGCGCTGATGGCCTTCCTGGGCGCTGAGCTGAAAAGCGGCATCGAGATTGTCACTCAGGCGCTCAATCTTGAAGAACATATTCACGACTGCACGTGGGTGCTGACCGGGGAAGGGCGCATCGACAGCCAGAGCATTAATGGCAAAGTGCCCGTCGGCGTGGCGAGCGTCGCCAAAAAATACCATAAGCCGGTGATCGGGATTGCCGGAAGTCTGACGCAGGATGTGGGTGTGGTGCATCAGTACGGCATCGACGCGGTGTTCAGCGTACTGACCAGTATCGGTTCACTGGAAGAGGCGTTCCAGAGAGCATATGACAACATTTACCGCGCCTCGCGGAATATCGCGGCCACATTGCAGGTAGGCATGCGTAGCCAGGGGTGACAGCGGCGCGCAAACCCTCTATACTGCGCGCCGAAGCTGACCAGACAGTCGCCGCTTCGTCGTCGTCCCTTTCGGGGGAGACGGGCGGAGGGGAGGAAAGTCCGGGCTCCACAGGGCAGGGTGCCAGGTAACGCCTGGGGGGGAAACCCACGACCAGTGCAACAGAGAGCAAACCGCCGATGGCCCGCGCAAGCGGGATCAGGTAAGGGTGAAAGGGTGCGGTAAGAGCGCACCGCGCGGCTGGTAACAGTCCGTGGCACGGTAAACTCCACCCGGAGCAAGGCCAAATAGGGGTTCACATGGTACGGCCCGTACTGAACCCGGGTAGGCTGCTTGAGCCAGTGAGCGATTGCTGGCCTAGATGAATGACTGTCCACGACAGAACCCGGCTTATCGGTCAGCTTCAACTTCTTACGAAACCCCGCTTCGGCGGGGTTTTTGCTTTCAGAAGGTTGCAGGCCGGGTAAGCGAAGCGCCAAACGACATTAATTCTCAATTTTGCGATGCTAAGCACATTTCACTATTTGCCTGACTGTGCATTCCTCTCATCTGCTGCGCATGATCGCAATCACAAAATTTAACGCTATGAAATTAGAAAATTTTAGTGTTGAGCAGATGTTGTAAATGTTTAGTCAGTGATGCCGAATGTTATTCATTTGATAATTTAATATTGAATCTAAAAACATTCTTCTGGTGAATGTGTGATATATCCCACTCTTTAACCGGAAAGTGAATAAATATTCCTGGTAAAGTTGATAAACCACAAAAATGTTTTAAAGGAATAATGGTGTTTTATTAACCTTTAATTGCCTGAAAGATAGCCTTTATTAATATTTTTAAGGCAAAAAAATTCACGCTGGTTATTGCCATAAAATAAATTTATTACCGCGTTTTTTATTGATCAATATCAGCGTAAATGCGTATTTTTATTGTGATAAGCACTTGATTTATAAAGACATAAATAGATTTAGGGTGCGATTGAAAACAGAGCGTCCTGGCAAATTGTGAGTAACAGCACATACCCCCTGAAACAATATTGGGTAGAATCCGCTGCGTCATAGGGAAATAAGCGCAGAATATTATGAATACTATTATTCTACCGAAAACACAGCACCTCGTGGTATTTCAGGAAGTCATCAAAAGTGGCTCCATAGGTTCTGCTGCAAGACAACTGGGGCTGACGCAACCTGCCGTCAGCAAAATCATCAGCGACATCGAATCCTACTTTGGGGTGGAAGTGATGGTGCGTAAGAACACCGGCGTAAAACTCACTGCCGCCGGTCAGGTGCTGCTGTCCTACGCTGAGTCGATCACCCGCGAAATGAAAAACATGGTGAGCGAGATTAACAGCCTCAGTTTCAGTACCGTCATGGACGTCTCTTTTGGCTATCCGTCGCTGATTGGCTTCACCTTCCTGTCCGGAATGATCAAAAAATTCAAGGAAGTGTTCCCGAAAGCGCGCGTCTCAATGTATGAAGCGCAGCTCTCTTCATTCCTGCCCGCCATTCGCGATGGCCGGCTGGATTTCGCCATCGGCACGCTGAGCGACGGGATGCAGCTTCAGGATCTTCACGTTGAGCCACTGTTTGAATCCGAGTTTGTGCTGGTGGCGAGTAAATCACGAACGTGCACCGGCCCGACCAGACTGGCATCGCTCACGCACGAGCAGTGGGTGATGCCGCAAACCGATATGGGCTACTACAACGAACTCCTGACCACCCTGCAAGACAACCACATCAGCATTGAAAACATCGTCCAGACCGATTCCGTCGTCACCATCTATAACCTTGTCCTCAATGCCGATTACCTGACGGTGATCCCCCGTGACATGATTGCGCCATTCGGCTCGGACCAGTTTATTGTTCTGCCGGTGGAAGATGAATTACCCGTGGCGCGTTATGCCGCCGTGTGGTCAAAAAATTACAGTATTAAAAAATCGGCGTCAGTATTAGTTGAACTGGCAAAACAATATTCGTCGATGAATATCGAAAAACGACGATAGAAATAATGATGATTTAAAACACCCGGAGCGACGCTTTTTAACGCTCTGATACCCTGACTTTGCCTGAAAACAATGAATTATTATAACGAGGATATTATGCACATTACTTACGATCTCCCGGTGACCATTGAAGATATTCAGGACGCCAGAAAAAGACTGGCGGGAAAGATCTATAAAACCGGTATGCCGCGCTCGAATTATCTGAGCGAACGGTGTAAGGGTGAGATATTCCTGAAATTTGAAAATATGCAGCGTACCGGTTCGTTTAAAATACGTGGGGCGTTTAATAAATTAAGCTCGCTGACCGATGCGGAAAAACGCAAGGGCGTGGTGGCCTGTTCCGCAGGGAACCACGCGCAGGGGGTCTCTCTCTCCTGCGCCATGCTCGGCATCGACGGCAAAGTGGTCATGCCGATGGGCGCGCCGAAATCCAAGGTTGCCGCCACGCGTGACTACTCTGCCGAAGTGGTGCTGCACGGCGAGAACTTTAACGACACCATCGCCAAAGTGAGCGAAATCGTCGAGATGGAAGGGCGCATTTTTATCCCGCCTTACGACGATCCGAAAGTCATTGCCGGCCAGGGCACCATCGGCCTGGAAATCCTCGAAGATTTATATGACGTGGATAACGTGATTGTCCCCATCGGCGGCGGCGGTTTAATTGCCGGTATTGCGACAGCAATTAAATCCATCAACCCAACTATCAATATTATCGGCGTGCAGTCTGAAAATGTGCACGGAATGGCGGCATCGTATCAGGCCGGAGAAATAACCAGTCATCGTGTTACCGGCACATTAGCTGACGGCTGCGACGTGTCTCGCCCAGGTAATTTAACCTTCGAAATTGTTCGTGAATTAGTCGATGACATTGTGCTGGTCAGCGAAGACGAGATTCGCAACAGCATGATCGCGCTTATTCAGCGAAATAAGGTGGTCACGGAAGGTGCCGGTGCGCTGGCGTGCGCGGCGTTATTAAGCGGCAAGCTGGACCACTATATTCAGGGCCGAAAAACCGTCTGCATTATTTCCGGCGGCAATATTGATCTCTCCCGTGTTTCCCAAATTACCGGCTTCGTTGACGCATAAAGGATGACTTATGAGCAACACAGAAAGCATTATCGTTGGCCAGACAAAAACGTCCACCTGGCGTAAATCGGATACCACCTGGACGCTCGGCCTGTTTGGTACCGCCATTGGCGCAGGCGTGCTGTTCTTCCCTATCCGTGCAGGCTTTGGCGGCCTGATCCCTATCCTGCTGATGCTGGTACTCGCGTTCCCGATTGCCTTTTACTGCCACCGCGCGCTGGCGCGTCTGTGTTTGTCCGGCAGTAACGTCTCCGGCAACATCACCGAAACGGTGGAGGAGCATTTTGGTAAGACCGGCGGGGTGGTGATCACCTTCCTCTACTTCTTTGCCATTTGCCCGCTGCTGTGGATTTACGGCGTCACCATTACCAACACCTTTATGACCTTCTGGGAAAACCAGCTCCAGATGCCCGCCCTGAACCGCGGCGTGGTGGCGCTGTTCCTGCTGCTGCTGATGGCCTTTGTTATCTGGTTCGGTAAAGACCTGATGGTGAAAGTGATGAGCTACCTGGTGTTCCCGTTCATCGCCAGCCTGGTGTTAATTTCTCTCTCGCTGATCCCGTACTGGAACTCGGCGGTGATCGACCAGGTTAACCTGAGCGATATCGCCTTCACCGGTCATGACGGCATTCTGGTCACGGTGTGGCTGGGGATCTCCATCATGGTCTTCTCCTTCAACTTCTCGCCTATCGTCTCCTCGTTTGTGGTCTCCAAGCGCGAAGAGTACGAACCGGAGTTCGGGAAAGAGTTTACCGAGCAGAAATGTTCCAAAATCATCGGTCGCGCCAGCCTGCTGATGGTGGCGGTGGTGATGTTCTTCGCCTTTAGCTGCCTGTTTACGCTCTCTCCGCAGAACATGGCGGACGCCAAAGCGCAGAACATTCCGGTGCTCTCTTACCTGGCGAACCACTTCGCGTCGATGTCAGGCAGTAAATCCACGTTCGCCACGGTGCTGGAATACGGCGCCTCCATCATCGCGCTGGTCGCTATCTTTAAATCCTTCTTCGGCCACTATCTGGGCACGCTGGAGGGGCTGAACGGTCTGATCCTCAAGTTCGGTTACAAGGGCGACAAGAAGAAAGTCTCCGTGGGCAAGCTGAACACCATCAGCATGGTCTTCATCATGGGCTCCACCTGGATTGTGGCCTACGCCAACCCGAACATCCTGGACCTTATTGAAGCCATGGGTGCGCCAATTATCGCCTCTCTGCTGTGCCTGCTGCCGATGTACGCCATCCGCAAGGCGCCTGCGCTGGCGAAATACAAAGGCCGGACCGAGAACATCTTCGTAACCGTGGTCGGCCTGCTGACCATTCTGAACATCGTGTACAAACTGTTTTAAACCAAAGCTCAGGAAGAGCGGAGCCATACCATGATTGAGTTTCCGGTAGTACTGGTCATTAACTGCGGATCGTCCTCTGTTAAGTTCTCGGTGCTGGACGCCGCAGGCTGCGATGCCCTGATGACGGGCATTGCGGACGGCATCAACACAGAAAAAGCCTTTATTTCCGTGAATGGGGGTGAGCCGGTCAGACTGGCTCACCAGGACTACGAAGGGGCGCTGGCCGCCATCGCCCTGGAGCTGGAGAAACGCAACCTGATGGGCAGCGTGGCCTTGATTGGCCATCGCATTGCCCACGGCGGCGACCTCTTCAGCGAGTCGACCCTGATCACGGAAGAGGTGATGGCGCAGATCCGCCAGGTCTCCCCGCTGGCGCCGCTGCATAACTACGCCAACCTGAGCGGCGTGGAAGCCGCCGGGCGCCTGTTCCCCGGCGTGCAGCAGGTGGCGGTATTTGATACCAGCTTCCACCAGACCATGGCGCCGCAGGCGTATCTGTACGGCTTGCCGTACCGCTATTTTGAAGAGCTGGGCGTGCGCCGCTACGGTTTCCACGGCACCTCTCACCGCTACGTGTCGGCGCAGGCGCACGCGCTTCTCGGGCTCTCTCCCGATGACAGCGGCCTGGTGATTGCCCATCTCGGCAACGGGGCGTCCATCTGCGCGGTGCGTAACGGCGTAAGCGTGGACACGTCCATGGGGATGACGCCGCTTGAAGGACTGGTGATGGGCACGCGCTGCGGCGACGTGGATTTTGGCGCGATGGCGTGGATTGCCCGGCAGACCGGCCAGTCGTTCGAGGATCTGGAGCGCGTGGTCAACAAAGAGTCCGGGCTGCTGGGGATCTCTGGCATCTCCTCCGATTTGCGCGCGCTGGAGAAAGCCTGGCATGACGGCAACGAGCGGGCGCGGCTGGCAATAAAGACCTTTGTCCACCGGATTGCGCGACATATCGCCGGTCATGCCGCGTCCCTGCACCGTCTGGATGGCGTGGTGTTTACCGGCGGGATCGGTGAGAACTCCGTGCTTATCCGCGCGCTGGTGGTGGAGCATCTTAAGGTGTTTGGCATCATCCTCGACGAGTCCAAAAATGCCCTGCCGGGCAGCGCGGGCGAGCGCGTGATCTCCACCGAGTCGTCCCGCGCGGCCTGCGCGGTGATCCCTACCAATGAAGAAAAAATGATCGCACTGGACGCCCTCCGTCTTGGGAAGGTTACTCCGGCTGCGGCTTACGCCTGATAAAGCGAGAATCTGATGAAAGTAACAATCGATACGGGCGTCGCGCCTTACAGCGATGCATGGGCCGGGTTTCGCGGTGAAGAATGGAAAAACGCCATTAACGTGCGCGATTTTATTCAGCATAACTACACCCCTTATGAAGGCGATGAAGCTTTCCTCGCGCAGGCGACGCCAGCAACGACGGCGCTGTGGCAGAAGGTGATGGTCGGCATTCGTCAGGAGAATGCTACTCACGCTCCGGTGGATTTTGACACCAACATCGCCACTACTATTACCGCGCACGGGCCGGGCTATATTGATCAGGAGCTGGAGACGATCGTTGGCCTGCAAACCGACAAGCCGCTCAAGCGCGCCCTGCATCCGTACGGCGGGATCAACATGATCCGCAGCTCGTTCGAAGCCTACGGTCGCGAGATGGATCCGCAGTTTGAATATCTCTTCACAGACCTGCGCAAAACCCACAACCAGGGCGTGTTTGACGTTTACTCCCCGGAGATGATGCGCTGCCGCAAATCGGGGGTGCTGACCGGTCTGCCGGACGGCTACGGGCGCGGACGCATCATCGGCGACTACCGTCGCGTGGCGCTGTACGGCATCAGCTATCTGGTGCGCGAGCGTGAACTTCAGTTCGCCGATCTCCAGGGGAAACTGGAGCGCGGAGAAGATCTGGAGGACACGATCCGCCTGCGCGAGGAGCTGGCGGAGCATAAACGTGCGTTGCTCCAGATCCAGCAGATGGCGGCGAACTATGGCTTTGATATTTCACGTCCGGCGATGAATGCGCAGGAAGCGGTGCAGTGGGTCTACTTTGCCTACCTTGCCGCAGTGAAATCCCAGAACGGCGGGGCGATGTCACTGGGGCGCACGGCCTCGTTCCTCGATATCTACATTGAACGCGACATGCAGGCAGGACGGCTGAATGAGGTGCAGGCCCAGGAGCTGATCGACCACTTCATCATGAAGATCCGCATGGTGCGCTTCCTGCGCACGCCGGAGTTCGACACGCTCTTCTCCGGCGATCCGATCTGGGCCACGGAAGTGATTGGCGGCATGGGGCTGGATGGCCGTACGCTGGTGACCAAAAACAGCTTCCGCTACCTGCATACCCTGCACACCATGGGGCCTGCGCCGGAGCCAAACCTGACGATCCTCTGGTCCGAACAACTGCCGATCGCGTTCAAGAAATACGCCGCGCAGGTGTCGATCGTCACCTCCTCGCTGCAATACGAGAACGACGATCTGATGCGCGCCGACTTCAACAGCGACGACTACGCCATTGCCTGCTGCGTCAGCCCGATGGTGATCGGCAAGCAGATGCAGTTCTTCGGCGCACGCGCCAACCTGGCGAAAACGCTGCTGTATGCAATCAACGGCGGGGTGGATGAGAAGCTGAAGATCCAGGTGGGGCCGAAAACCGAGCCGCTGCTGGATGAGGTACTGAATTACGACACCGTAATGGCGAGCCTCGATCACTTCATGGACTGGCTGGCGGTGCAGTACATCAGCGCGCTGAATCTCATTCACTACATGCATGATAAATACAGCTACGAAGCCTCGCTGATGGCGCTGCACGACCGGGACGTCTACCGCACCATGGCCTGCGGCATTGCCGGGCTGTCGGTGGCGGCGGATTCCCTGTCGGCCATCAAATACGCCACGGTAAAACCGGTGCGCGACCACACTGGTCTGGCGGTCGATTTCGTCATCGAAGGCGACTATCCGCAGTACGGCAACAACGACGATCGCGTGGACAGTATCGCCTGCGATCTGGTTGAGCGCTTTATGAAGAAAATCCAGGCGCTGCCGACGTACCGCAACGCGGTACCGACGCAGTCGATCCTTACCATCACCTCCAACGTGGTTTACGGGCAGAAGACCGGCAACACGCCGGACGGACGTCGCGGCGGCACACCGTTTGCGCCTGGCGCCAACCCGATGCACGGGCGCGACAGAAAAGGGGCGGTGGCGTCGTTAACCTCGGTCGCCAAGCTGCCGTTCACCTATGCCAAAGACGGGATCTCCTACACCTTCTCCATCGTGCCGCAGGCACTGGGCAAGGACGAGCCGGTGCGCAAAACCAACCTTGTTGGGCTGCTGGACGGATACTTCCACCACGAAGCGACCATTGAGGGCGGGCAACACCTGAACGTCAACGTGATGAACCGGGAGATGCTGCTGGATGCCGTCGCCCATCCGGAGAACTATCCGAACCTGACGATCCGCGTTTCAGGTTATGCGGTGCGGTTTAACGCCCTGACGCGCGAGCAGCAGCAGGACGTGATTTCGAGGACGTTTACGCAGGCGATGTAATACAGGCTTCATCTTCAGCCTCCTCAAATGGGGAGGCTTTTAATTTTGTGAACGCCGTCAATTTTAGAAAACTTACTCTCCTTTCTGCTATCCCGAAGTAATATTATTCTCTCGCTTTAGAAAATCCCTATAAAAGTTGTGACTTTTTTCTCCCGCGCTCCGGATATGATCTTCCCATATCAATAACTCACACCTGCACCCTCTGACTCGCAATCGCTGGCGATCGGAACCTTATAAAAACAACCAGTTACCCTACAAAATAAGCGAGTGCCCAATGAATATGGCAACAAACAGCAGTGTGATTGTGAGTGATTCCCCTGCGGCAAGGCGGGCGGGAATGAGCGAAAGCGAATGGCGAGAGGCGATCAAATTCGACATCACCGATACGGGCTGGGTCATCATGAGTATCGGGATGGCTATCGGCGCGGGCATCGTTTTTCTTCCTGTGCAGGTCGGGTTAATGGGGCTGTGGGTGTTTTTACTCTCGTCGATAATTGGTTATCCGGCTATGTACCTGTTCCAGCGCCTGTTTATTAATACGCTGGCGGAATCACCGGAATGCAAAGATTACCCGAGCGTCATTAGCGGTTATTTAGGTAAAAACTGGGGCATCTTATTGGGTGCGCTTTATTTCGTGATGCTGGTGATCTGGATGTTTGTCTATTCCACGGCTATCACCAACGACAGCGCATCCTACCTACACACCTTCGGCGTAACCGACGGTTTGCTGTCGGAAAATCCGTTCTACGGCTTATTCCTGATCTGCATTCTGGTCGCCATTTCGTCGCGCGGTGAAAAACTGCTGTTTAAAGTCTCCAGCCTGATGGTGCTGACCAAATTATTTGTGGTAGCGGCGCTGGGGCTTTCGATGATTGGCCTCTGGCATTTAGCCAACGTCGGTATGCTGCCGCCGATGGGCCTGCTGATTAAAAACGCCATTATTACGCTGCCTTTCACCTTAACCTCCATTCTGTTTATTCAGACATTAAGCCCGATGGTGATTTCCTATCGTTCACGGGAAAAATCCGTTGAGGTGGCGCGTCATAAAGCGCTGCGGGCAATGAATATCGCCTTTGGCGTGCTGTTTGTGACGGTCTTTTTCTACGCGGTCTCCTTTACGCTGGCGATGGGGCACGACGAGGCGGTAAAAGCCTACGAGCAGAATATTTCCGCCCTGGCAATCGCAGCACAGTTCATCAGCGGTGACGGTGCGGGCTGGGTCAAAATCGTCAGCGTGATCCTCAACATTTTTGCCGTGATGACCGCGTTCTTTGGCGTCTATCTCGGCTTTCGTGAGGCGACGCAGGGCATCGTGATGAACATCCTGCGCCGCAAAATGCCGGCGGAGAAAATCAATGAAAGCACCGTCCAGCGCGGGATTATGCTGTTCGCTATCCTGCTTGCCTGGAGCGCGATTGTGTTAAACGCGCCGGTGCTGAGCTTTACCTCCATCTGTAGCCCTATTTTCGGGATGGTGGGTTGCTTAATTCCGGCGTGGCTGGTCTACAAAGTGCCCGCACTTCATAAATATAAAGGCGTATCGCTGGTGATTATTGTGATTACCGGGCTGCTGCTTTGTGTTTCTCCTTTCCTCGCCTTCTCATGAGGTTAAATAAGGTCGTAACGATGTCTGAGCAAATTAATCCTTTATGGAACCATTTTATTCGCGCCGTGCAGGAAGAGGTAAAGCCTGCGCTGGGCTGTACCGAACCCGTCTCGCTGGCGCTGGCGTGCGCGATGGCTGCCGGACAGCTTGACGGTGAGGTGACGCGTATCGAGGCGTGGGTATCGCCGAACCTGATGAAAAACGGGCTTGGCGTAACGGTGCCCGGCACCGGTATGGTCGGTTTACCCATCGCGGCCGCGCTGGGGGCGACAGGCGGTAATGCACACGCCGGGCTGGAGGTGTTGAAAGACGCGTCGGCCGAGGCGCTAACGCGCGCCAAAGCACTGCTGAACGCAGGTCTGGTGCAGGTGAAATTGCAGGAGCCGTGCGAGGAGATCCTCTATTCACGCGCCTGCGTTTACGTCGGTGAATCCTCGGCGATGGTGACCATCGCTGGCGGGCACACTCGCGTGGTGGAGGTAGTTTGTCAGGGCGAAACGCGCTTCAGGCTTGACGATCGTCAGAGCCAGAACAACGACGATCCGCTGGCGGTACTCTCGACCACCACGCTGTCGCAGATCCTTGAGTTTGTAGAGCAGGTGCCGTTTGACGCGATCCGCTTTATCCTCGATGCGGGGCGGCTGAACGATGCGCTCTCCCGCGAAGGTTTGCGTGGCAACTGGGGGCTGCATATTGGCGCGACGCTCAATAAACAGCGCGCACGCGGCTGGATGGCGCAGGATCTGGGTTCAGACATTATTATCCGCACCAGCGCAGCCTCGGATGCCCGCATGGGAGGCGCGACGCTGCCGGCGATGAGCAACTCGGGTTCCGGGAATCAGGGCATCACCGCCACCATGCCGGTAGTGGTGGTGGCTGAGCACGTTCAGGCCGATGACGAACGGCTGGCGCGGGCGCTGATGCTCTCGCATCTGTCGGCTATCTATATCCATTACCAGCTTCCGCGCTTGTCCGCGTTGTGCGCGGCGACAACGGCCGGAATGGGGGCAGCGGCGGGGATGGCGTGGCTGATGGGCGGATCTTACCAGACCATTGCCATGGCGATCGGCAGTATGATCGGCGACGTGAGCGGGATGATCTGCGATGGGGCCTCTAACAGCTGCGCAATGAAGGTCTCGACCAGCGTCACCAGCGCCTGGAAAGCCGTGATGATGGCGCTGGATGATACTGCCGTGACGGGTAACGAGGGGATTGTGGCGCACGACGTGGAACAGTCTATCTCTAACCTGTGCGCCCTGGCGTGCCGCTCAATGCAGGCGACGGACCGGCAGATCATTGAAATTATGGCGAGTAAGGTGTTGTGATTTAATCCAACCCGTTACCCCTCACCCTAACCCTCTCCCATAGGGAGAGGGAACCGATCGAGCGAGGGGGCGTGTTGATCTTAAACCGGCAAATCAATCAGCAGCGCGCGCAGCGGCGTATCGGCAACCAGGGTGATATTCGCTTCGTCACGAATAAACGCCCCGTCACCGCAGGTGAGCGCTTCTTTCTCTTCCGTATGCGTGACCGCATGCACCGTTCCGTGAATGGACTGCAAATAGGCACGCGGGCCATGAAGCTGGAAGCTCGCCTGTTCACCTTTTTTCAGTTCGATATGGTGCAACCACACCTGCTGGCGCAACTGCAAGCTGCCTTTGCTGCCGTCTGGCGAGGCAATCAGCTGCTGTTTACCGCCCTTCAGATCGATTTTTTGCACCAGCGGATTTTCCCGCTCCGGACAGGCATCCAGCCACAGCTGCATGCGGGTCAGCGTTTTATCTTTGCTGAGGTTATGCTCGCTGTAGCTAATACCTGGCTGCGTGGAAATTAACAGCGCCTCGCCAGCCTTCGCCTGGACATGATTGCCCTCGCTATCGCGGTATTCTGCCTCGCCTTCCAGGATCAGGTTCAGGATATCGACTTTAGGGTACGTGCGCGGCTGGAAGGACGCGCCCGGGGCGAGCACTTCCTGATTCAATACGCGCAGTGAAGCGTAACCGAGGAGTTTAGGGTCAAAGTAGTGTCCAAAGGAAAAGGTGTAGCGGGCCTGCAACCAACCGAAATCGGCTTGTCCGCACTGTTTCGCTGTTCTTGTCGTAATCATAAACTTGACCTCTCTTTACACTAAATCAATGGTAAAGGTATGGACGCTGCATTGTTAGCCAGATATTCTGCCTGGTATGTTCAAATTTCCTGAATGAGAACGAGATGGCTAAAGAGAGAGCATTGACGCTTGAGGCGCTTCGCGTCATGGACGCGATTGACAGGCGCGGCAGTTTTGCCGCGGCGGCAGATGAACTGGGGCGCGTTCCGTCTGCCCTGAGCTACACCATGCAAAAGCTGGAAGAGGAGCTGGACGTGGTGCTCTTCGATCGTTCCGGTCATCGAACAAAATTCACTAACGTTGGCCGAATGCTGCTGGAGCGCGGTCGTGTGCTGCTGGAAGCGGCGGATAAGCTGACGACCGATGCCGAAGCGCTGGCGCGCGGCTGGGAAACCCATCTGACGTTAGTGACCGAAGCGCTGGTGCCCACCGAGGCGCTGTTCCCGCTGGTGGACAGACTGGCCGCGAAAGCCAATACCCAGCTGTCGATCATCACCGAGGTGCTGGCCGGGGCGTGGGAGCGTCTTGAGACGGGCAGGGCGGATATCGTCATTGCGCCGGACATGCATTTCCGCTCATCGTCAGAAATCAATTCGCGCAAACTGTACAGCGTGATGAACGTCTACGTCGCCGCCCCGGATCACCCGATCCATCAGGAGCCGGAGCCGCTCTCTGAGGTCACGCGCGTGAAATACCGCGGCGTGGCGGTCGCGGATACCGCCCGAGAGCGCCCGGTGTTAACGGTACAGTTGCTGGATAAACAGCCGCGACTGACGGTAACGTCGCTGGAAGACAAACGGCAGGCGCTCCTGGCGGGGCTGGGCGTGGCGACGATGCCGTACCCGTTTGTCGAAAAGGACATTGCAGAAGGGCGGCTGCGCGTCGTCAGCCCGGAATACACCAGCGAAGTGGATATCATTATGGCGTGGCGTCGTGACAGCATGGGCGAAGCCAAATCATGGTGTTTGCGTGAAATTCCCAAGCTCTTTGCCCACCACAACAAATAAGCGTAGGCCCGGTAAGCGTAAGCGCCACCGGGCAGAATTTACGCGCTTGCCTTAGGATCCGGACCAAAGCGGTTTTCGCCCGGCGTTCCGCTCTGACAGTTGAAAATCAAAATCACGATCCAGCCGATAAGCGGGATCAACAGCAACAGCAGCCACCACGCCGAACGATCGGTGTCGTGAAGACGACGAAACAGTACGGCCCATGAAGGCAGCAGAACTAACACACCATAAATGGTGGTGAGAATGCCTTCACCCCCCTCGCGTTCCCAGCCGAGGATCTTGTCCACAATGCCCAGCACCATAATCAGGACGAAGTTCACCAGAACGAACATCCAGTACTCTTTGCGGCGGGCGCGGCCACCAAATCCAACGTAGTTGCGCAGTACCTTTAAATACCAGTCCATTTTTCCTTGCCTCTTAATCAGTCAATCACTTGTTTTCTAAGCGATCGAGGTAAGGATAGATGTATGCTGTGAATTAAAAAAGGGAATCAATTGATTCCCTAAATAATTATCCGAAACGCACGTCGCGCCCGTGCGGTTCATCCAGGTCCTGCCACGGGCCAATGGAGATAATGCCCGTTGGGTTGATGGTCTTATGACTGCGGAAATAGTGGGTGCGAATATGGTCAAAGTTGACCGTCTCCGCAATCCCCGGCATCTGATAGATGTCGCGCAGGAAACCGTGCAGGTTCAGGTAATCACTGATGCGATGCTTGTCGCACTTGAAGTGAGTGACATACACCGGATCAAAGCGGATCAGCGTCGTCCACAGGCGGATGTCTGCTTCGGTGAGGCGATCGCCCGTTAAATAACGATGCTGGCCGAGGATCTGCTCCAGGCGCTCCAGGGATCCAAACACGTTGCCGACCGCTTCGTCGTACGCTTCCTGACTGGTGGCAAAGCCCGCTTTGTAGACGCCGTTGTTAACGTTGTCGTAGATCCAGCCGTTCAGCTCGTCAATTTTCTCGCGCAGCTCAACCGGGTAGTAATCCCCGGCGCGGGCACCGTGCGCGTCAAACGCGGTATTGAACATGCGAATGATTTCAGCGGATTCATTGCTGACGATCGTCTGGTTTTTCTTGTCCCACAGCACAGGCACCGTTACGCGTCCGGTGTAGTGCGGATCGGCGCGCAGATAGAGCTGATACAGGAAATCGTGATGATAAAGCTCATCACCCGTCGCGGCCGGGAAGCCACTGTCGAACGTCCAGCCGTTTTCCAGCATCAGCGGGTTGACCACCGAAACCGGAATTAACGATTCGAGACCTTTAAGTTTGCGCACAATCAGCGTGCGGTGCGCCCACGGACAGGCGAGAGAAACATACAGATGATAACGATCTTTTTCCGCCGCAAAGCCCCCTTCGCCACTCGGGCCGGGTGCGCCGTCGGCGGTCAGCCAGTTACGGAAGGCCGAAACAGAGCGCTTAAAGCGTCCACCGGTGGATTTGGTGTCATACCAGACATCCTGCCAGACGCCGTCTACGAGTTGTCCCATTTTTTACTCCTCCGTCAGATAGCAAAAGCGAGGAGATGTCTCCTCGCTTTGAATGTAATCAGTATAGCCTGCTTACCACTTCTTATTCAGAAGACGGTCGATGCTGTAGGTGCCCGGACCCGTGATAGCCAGCAGCAGGAAGCCGCCCGCGATGGTCAGGTTTTTCATGAACATCAGGGAGTTCACGCCTTCCGCAAAGTTGCTGTGGAAGATGAACGCGGTCAGCAGGGTAAAGCCTGCGGTGAACAGCGCCGTGGTGCGGGTCAGGAAACCGAACAGCACTGCCAGGCCGCCGCCGAACTCAAGCAGAATGGTCAGCGGCAGCAGGAACCCCGGCACGCCCATCGCTTCCATATACTGCTGAGTGCCCGCATAGCCGGTAATTTTGCCCCAGCCTGCGGTGATGAACAGAACAGGCATCAGAATACGCGCTACCAGTACACCAACATCTTCTAATTTTTTCATTTTACTCTCCAGGAAACCACATCAGCGGCTAAACGTTATTTGCGTGCAAATTCGGGTAGATACCGCGTCTTTGCTGTCGATGGAGAGGAGTGTAAACGGGGCGGATGGCAAATGTTAGCAAGGAAAACTGTTAATCTTCTTCAAAGATATTGAGTAAGGGAGGGGGTTTTGCCGGGTGGCGGCTACGCCTTACCCGGCCTACACGCAATCGTAGGCCGGGTAAGCGCAGCGTCACCCGGCAAGAAGGCTAGCGCAACTGCTGTTGTCGCAGCGTGGTTTTCACCAGACGCCAGGCGCTCCAGGCGCCAAAGCCGCGGCGTGCCCAGCGGATCAGCATGTTAGGATGCCGAACCGACCAGATCGCCATCACGCTGCTGCCGACCAGCGCCCATGAGCGCAGGCTCAGGACCGTGTTCCAGCCGCGGTCAAACCGATGCGTGGCTTCAACCCAATCTCGACGGCTGGCAGACAAATCCAGCCGCTGCTGCTGGATTTGGCTCAACAGATACGCTTTCCGCTTTTGACGTTCGGCTTTGTCGCTCACGACTTATCATCCTCCAGCAGGGCGCGGTCGTTGGCCAGCTCCTGGCGCGTATGGCGCAGGAAGGTCGACGTGCGCGCTTTATGCAGGGTCCAGATACCGCCTATCAGCGCCGCCACCAGCAGAACCACGGTAGTCGCAATCATCGCGTTCAGACGATACTGTGGATCGATAGCCCAGATGATTAACACCATCAGGCTCATCAGACCAAACGCGGCAAAGAGCATCGTAAGCCCAAGCATGAGCAGCATCTGGAAGAGGTTGGCTTTCTCCTCTTCCAGCTCCACTACCGCAAGCCGGACGCGCGTTTCGGCAATCCCGACCAGCGTCGTAAGAATACGCTGGCCGATGCCGAGGACGTTTTTAGCAGGCCCTTGTGCGTGACGTGGATCTTCCATAATCAACGACGCGTCAGCAGGACACCCAGCACCACACCCACTGCGGCGCCAATACCTACACCCGTCCATGGATTATCACGTACATATTCGTCTGCGCGCGCTGCCGCTTCGCGGGTCTGTTTCGCCAGCGCATCACCGGTTTCGCCCAGACGGTAACGGCTCTCTTTCAGTGCCTGCTCCGCTTTGCTGCGCAGTTTACTTACTTCTTCTTTCGATTTATCCGCAGAAGAGTTCAGCACCTCTTCCAGGGTGTCCGCCAGGGATTTCAGTTCAGCGCGCAGATTTTCTGAAGTTGTATCTTTTGACATGATTCTCTCCTGTTGAGATTTCCGTTAACTCAATAATCGCGAGCTTCCAGCGCTTTCAGTTCGTCCTGCGCCTCTTGCAACTTCCTCTCGCGCTTGGCAATTTTTTCCGCGTCACCTTTCTCTTTCGCTTCCTGTAGGTCTTGACGGCGCTCGGCTATCTCGTCCTTCTGTTCAGCGATTTTTTCCTGATGATCGGCACGCAGCTTGCTGTCCGTACAGTTGTCTTTCACTTCGCTCAACGCTTTTTTCAGCCCGTCGATCCGGTGCTGATTGTTATGCTTTTCGGCATAACTGATTTCGCGTTGGATATCCTGTTCTTTCTCCTGACAAAGAGACATAGCGAAGGAAGCTGTGCTTAAAGAAAAAAGGGCCAGAGCCAGAGTGATGCGGTATTTCATTATAGAAACCTTCCATTGTGTTACGGCGTAAGCCGTGTTCCAGAACTATGCGGAGAACATCTGAGGGGTGCTCCGCGTACTTAAGCATAGTAAGTAAACGGGAGTTTCACCAAAGTAGGTGAAAATATTCGGAATCTTAGTCGTTAACCAAATCGATGCGACGTGTCGCGTAACCGTGACATCCAGGAGGCTACGTGGCTGTCATCATCCTGTTGCGCAATGATGTAACCCTGCGGCAGCGTGCGGTCCAGCACGGCTTTCGCCGCGGCGCTTTGCGCACTTGAGTCAAATTTTATCAGCAGCACATCGTCTTGCGGCGTGATGCTCTTAAAGCGGATCCCGTTTGCGTCCAGATGATGCCAGATGGAAAAACCATCCGGCACGCTGGTTCCCTGGCTCACAGGACGGATAGCCAGCGTCGACTCCTGATGCTGTAGCGCAGACCACAGCAGGATAAGAGCGCTGAACATCATCAGCGCGACGATAGCGTAAGAGAAGCGGCGCAGCGCGAGCGGGGAGATAACCATCGTTAACCCCTGGCTCCGTATTTCTTCTTCCACAGTACGACCAGGGACCCGACCAGGCCAAACACCAGCAGAACGACGGGCAGTAGCATCAGGCAAGACATCAGCTGATCTTCATATTTCATAAAGACCGGCGTTTTACCCAGCGCGTAGCCGAGCGTGGTCAGGATCAGCACCCACAGCAAGCCGCTCATCCAGTTAAAGAACTGGAAGCGCGTACTGCTCAGGCCGGACAAGCCCGCAATGGTGGGCAGCAGGGTGCGTACGAATGCGATAAAGCGGCCGATCAGTAAGGCGGAAAGCCCATGCTTATGGAAAAGGTGGTGCGCTCGCTGGTGGTAATGGGCCGGAAGGTGCGAAAGCCAGTTCTGAACGATTCGCGTGTTACCCAGCCATCGCCCCTGAATGTAACTCACCCAGCAGCCCAGGCTGGCGGCAATGGTCAAAAGCAGGACCGTTTGCGGGAAAGCCATCGCCCCTTTTGCACAGAGCACCCCGACCAGCACCAGCAGGCTGTCGCCGGGTAAAAAGGCAGCAGGCAGCAGACCGTTCTCAAGGAACAGGATCATAAATAACACAAAGTAGAGCATGCCAATCATGGACGGGTTGGCCAGCGTTTCGAAATCCTGAGCCCAGAGGGCGTTCAGTAGTTGGGTCAAAAGTTCCATTCAGTGTTCCTGGAAATCGGTTAACGTCACGCCTGTCATTCGGGAAAACAGCACGGCGACATTGTTATGATTTCATTATGGTCGCTCGCGGACACATTGATGTGTGGCCAACACTGTTCCCTGTTAATTGGCTGGTTAGCAAGCACTAACTTACAAAATAACGAAGTGAATCCAATTGTAACAAAGCCCGACGTTCTGCGTCACAGAATTTGAGGGGAAACACGATTTTGGCGTAAGCCACGGAGGGGAGCGAGATATTTTACAAAGGCTGACACTATAGAGGTTTTCTTACCCTGTCTGGCCGGAAGGCGCGGCGGTGCGCCTGCCAGCCGTTCGGGGGATTATTTTGCGAGATTGGTCGCGGTATCGAGGTGAACGACCGGATTATCGGCAAAAAGATAGCGGTCAGCGTTAAATTCAAAGTCATCACTTGTTTCATTAAACAGCATCTGTTTGGTGTTCTCCAGGTGCTGCCACATTGCCAGTTTCGCCGCATGCGGATCTTTACGAATCAGAGCCTTAAGAATCTGGTCGTGGTCGTCACACCAGTTATCTACCGTACGGGAATCAATGTGATCGTGCAATTTCTTCCAGTACGGGTTGTGAACGCGCTGAGTCCACATTTTTTCAACGATTGCCGCCAGCGCCGTGTTCTGAGTCGCAAGGGCGACCTGGACGTGGAATTGCAGGTCCCATTCGGAATCGCGGAAACATTTTTCTTTACGCGCATGATCCTGGATTTCCATCAGCTTCATGATGTCCTGCTTGGTCACCTGCGTCGCAGCAAATTCCGCAATGTTGCTTTCAATCAGCTGGCGAGCCTGGAGAAGCTCAAACGGACCGTAGCTGGCAAACTCCAGACTTTCGTCCGGGGTGGGGGAGTGTTTCGCCTGGCTGGAAATCACATGAATGCCGGAACCTTTGCGTACCTCAACATACCCTTCCACTTCCAGCATGATGATGGCTTCGCGGACCACCGTGCGGCTGACGCTTTTTTCATCCGCAATGAAACGCTCAGCGGGAAGTTTATCACCGACAAGATAGACCCCTTGCTCGATGCGATCTTTCAGCTCGGCGGCAAGTTGTTGATATAAACGACGTGATTCGGTGATTTCCATATGCGCTCCAGGCAGGGTACGGCGAATGATTTGTTATACCACTTTTGCGTGCCACTCTCCAGATTTCACCATGAAAAAAGCCGCCCGGAGGCGGCTTTTGAGAAGATTTTGCCGGGTGGCGGCTCCGCCTTACCCGGCCTACAAAACCCAATAAAATCGTAGGCCGGGTAAGCGCAGCGCCACCCGGCACAACAACGCTAACTCTGCGTCGCCGGTCCCCCAAGGGACTCTTTCGCCAGTTCATCGGCGGATTTGCTCTTCAGCACCGTCCAGATAACCACCGCACCCATCAGGTCGAAGATAGCCAGTACCGCGAACAGCGGGCTGAAACCAATCGTATCTGCCAGCGCGCCGACCACCAGCGCAAACAGGGTACTTGCGGTCCAGGCGGCCATCCCGGTCAGGCCGTTGGCGGTAGCGACTTCGTTACGACCAAACACGTCGGACGAGAGCGTAATAAGCGCACCGGAAAGAGACTGGTGAGCAAAGCCCCCGATACACAGCAGGGCGATAGCCACGTAAGGGCTGGTGAACAGGCCGATCATGCCCGGGCCGATCATCAGCAGGGCGCCCATGGTGACCACCATCTTACGGGACACAATCAGGTTCACGCCAAACCAGCGCTGGAACAGCGGTGGCAGGTAGCCGCCGACGATACAGCCCAGGTCTGCAAACAGCATTGGCATCCAGGCGAACATCGCGATCTCTTTCAGGTTAAAGCCGTAAACTTTAAACATGAACAGCGGGATCCAGGCGTTAAACGTACCCCAGGCCGGTTCTGCCAGGAAGCGTGGCAGGGCGATACCCCAGAACTGACGGGTGCCCAGGATCTGCCAGACGGACATCTTTTTGCCGTTGTCGGTCTGATGCTGAGATTCCTGACCATTGATAATGTAGTCACGTTCTTCGTCAGACAGCTTTTTCTGATCGCGTGGGTGTTTATAGAAGATCAGCCACGCCATGGCCCAGGCAAAGCTCAGCACACCGGAGATGATGAACGCCATCTGCCAGCTGTGCATCACAATCGCCCACACCACCAGTGGCGGAGCAATCATCGCCCCGATGGAGGAGCCCACGTTGAAGTAACCGACAGCGATTGAACGCTCTTTTGCCGGGAACCATTCAGAGCTGGCTTTCAGACCCGCGGGGATCATCGCTGCTTCGGCAGCACCTACCGCACCACGCGCCAGCGCCAGTCCGCCCCAACTGCCGGCCAGCGCGGTCGCCCCACAGAAGACGGCCCAGGCTACAGCGAAGAAGGCATAACCAATTTTTGTACCCAGAATATCAAGAACATAACCTGCAACAGGCTGCATTACGGTGTAAGCGGCAGAGTAAGCCGCAATGATGTAAGAGTATTGCTGCGTGGAGATATGTAACTCTTCCATCAACGTTGGCGCCGCTGCTGCCACGGTGTTACGTGTCAGGTAGCCCAGCACGGTGCCGAGCGTCACCAGTGCGATCATGTACCAACGTAACCCTTTAATTTTACGCATGTAAAACCTCATCGTTATGTTATTTCCGTGTCGGGACACGGCAACAACTCAACCGTTGCCGGGAGCTGTTCTGTAACGGGAGGGGCGTAACCGGGAACCTGTCCCGGAACGGCCCGAACCTTGCCATAAGTAATCGTGCTAAGTCGGCTTCCGTACCGTTAAATCCGATGTATCAAACACCGGTAATGCATTCCGTCGGCTTATAGTTTGCGACGGCGAAAAGATAACTTGTCATACAACTTTAAAAGGTGAGTGACATCACAAAAGTGTGAATCTTTGTAGGGACATTATGCGGCGTGCGCAAAGCCAGAACTGGCGCGGTCTGCGAGAGGGTTTACCCCTTTGAGGGTAATTTATTTGTCGACGTTTATTGATCTAACTCACGAAAAAAACGTCGGACTCTGGAAATTGGTGTGATAACTTTGCAGCATCTGAACATAAGCTTTCTGACGCTCCCGTAATGAGGAAGACGATAATGACACCGTTTATGACCGACGATTTTCTGCTAGATACCGAATTTGCTCGCCGCCTGTACCACGACTACGCAAAAGACCAGCCGATTTTCGACTACCACTGCCATTTACCGCCGCAGCAGGTTGCCGAAAATTACCGTTTCAAAAACCTGTATGATATCTGGCTGAAGGGTGACCACTATAAGTGGCGCGCAATGCGCACCAACGGCGTGGCCGAGCGCCTGTGTACCGGCGACGCGACCGATCGCGAGAAGTTTGACGCCTGGGCCGCTACCGTTCCTCACACCATCGGTAACCCGTTATACCACTGGACGCACCTCGAACTGCGTCGTCCGTTTGGTATCACCGGCAAGCTGCTTTCTCCCGCCACGGCGGATGAAATCTGGGATCAGTGCAACGAACTGCTGGCGCAGGATAGCTTCTCGGCGCGCGGCATCATGAAGCAGATGAACGTGAAGATGGTGGGCACCACCGACGATCCGGTCGACTCTCTGGAGCATCACGCGGTTGTCGCGAAGGACAGCACCTTTGACATCAAAGTGCTGCCAAGCTGGCGCCCGGATAAAGCCTTCAACATCGAGCTGCCGACATTTAACGACTACATGGCGAAGCTGGCGGAAGTTTCGGATACCGACATTCGTCGCTTTGACGATCTGCAAACCGCGCTGACCAAACGTCTGGATCACTTTGCCGCACACGGCTGTAAAGTGTCTGACCACGCGCTGGACGTAGTGCTGTTCGCGGAATCCAGTGAAGCTGAGCTGGACAGTATTCTGGCGCGTCGTCTCTCCGGCGAAGCCCTGAGCGAGCACGAAGTGGCGCAGTTTAAAACCGCAGTGCTGGTGTTCCTCGGTGCGGAATATGCCCGTCGCGGCTGGGTTCAGCAGTATCACATCGGCGCGCTGCGTAATAACAACCAGCGTCAGTTCAAACTGCTGGGCGCGGACGTAGGCTTTGACTCCATCAACGACCGTCCGATGGCGGAAGAGCTGTCAAAACTGCTGAGCAAACAGAACGAGCAAAACCTGCTGCCAAAAACCATTCTGTACTGCCTGAACCCGCGCGATAACGAAGTGCTGGGCACTATGATCGGCAACTTCCAGGGCGAAGGGATGCCGGGCAAGATGCAGTTCGGTTCCGGCTGGTGGTTTAACGATCAGAAAGACGGCATGGAGCGTCAGATGACGCAGCTGGCGCAGCTCGGCCTGCTGAGCCGCTTCGTTGGCATGCTGACCGACAGCCGCAGTTTCCTCTCCTATACCCGCCATGAATATTTCCGCCGCATTCTGTGCCAGATGATTGGCCGCTGGGTGCACGCGGGCGAAGCGCCAGCGGATATCCAGCTGCTGGGCGAAATGGTGAGAAACATCTGCTTTAACAATGCGCGTGACTACTTCGCCATTGAACTGAACTAAGGCCGTTTGAGGTTGATATGCAATACATCAAAATCCATTCGCTGGATAACGTTGCCGTCGCGCTGGCCGATTTAGCCGAAGGGACGGAAGTGACCTTCGACAACCAGTCGGTGACGTTACGCCAGGCCATTGGACGTGGACATAAGTTTGCCCTGATCCCCATCGCGAAAGGGGAGAACGTGGTGAAGTACGGTTTGCCCATCGGTCATGCGCTGGCGGATATTGCGCCGGGTGAATACATTCATTCCCACAATACCCGCACCAATCTCAGCGATCTGGACGAGTACAGCTATCAACCTGACTTCCAGGCAGAAGAAGGACAGGCGGCCGATCGTGAGGTGCAGATCTACCGCCGCGCCAGCGGGGAGGTGGGGATCCGCAATGAACTGTGGATCCTCCCGACCGTCGGCTGCGTGAACGGGATCGCGCGTCAAATTCAGACGCGTTTCCTGAAAGAGACCAACAATGCTGAAGGCACCGACGGCGTGCATCTGTTCAGCCATACCTACGGTTGTTCCCAGCTGGGCGACGACCACATCAATACCCGCACCATGCTGCAAAATATGGTGCGTCACCCGAACGCGGGGGCGGTGCTGGTGATTGGCCTCGGTTGTGAAAACAATCAGGTCGACGCCTTCCGCGACACGCTGGGCGAGTTCGATCCAGAGCGCGTGCACTTTATGGTGTGTCAGCACCAGGACGACGAAGTGGAAGCGGGCGTTGAACAGCTGCACCAGCTGTATGAGGTGATGCGTCACGACAAGCGCGAGCCGGGCAAGCTGAGCGAACTGAAGTTTGGCCTGGAGTGCGGCGGATCTGACGGGCTTTCCGGCATTACCGCTAACCCGATGCTGGGCCGCTTCTCAGATTACGTGATTGCCAACGGTGGCACCACGGTGCTGACCGAAGTGCCGGAGATGTTCGGCGCAGAGCGCATTCTGATGAGCCACTGCCGCGACGAAGAGACCTTTGAGAAGACCGTCACCATGGTCAACGATTTCAAACAGTACTTCATCGCCCATAACCAGCCGATTTATGAGAACCCGTCGCCGGGAAACAAGGCGGGCGGGATCACCACGCTGGAAGAGAAATCCCTGGGCTGCACCCAGAAAGCGGGCGCCAGCCAGGTGGTGGACGTGCTGCGCTATGGTGAGCGTCTGAAAACGCACGGTCTGAATCTGCTGAGCGCACCGGGCAACGATGCGGTCGCCACCAGCGCGCTGGCGGGGGCGGGCTGTCACATGGTGCTGTTCAGTACCGGACGCGGCACGCCGTACGGCGGATTTGTGCCAACGGTGAAAATCGCCACTAACAGCGAGCTGGCGGCGAAGAAAAAACACTGGATCGACTTTGATGCCGGCCAGCTGATCCACGGCAAAGCGATGCCGCAGCTGCTGAGCGAATTCGTGGACACGATTGTGGAATTTGCCAGCGGCAGGCAGACCTGCAACGAGAAGAACGACTTCCGCGAGCTGGCGATCTTTAAGAGTGGTGTGACGCTATAAGTGCTTTGTCGGGTGGCGCTAGCGCTTACCCGACCTACTAAACCCTGTAGGCCCGGTAAGGCGTAGCCGCCACCGGGCTTTTCTTTTTAACTGCGCAGGGCGTTCTTCGCTAAACGCGCGTCTTCCGCCTGACAGGCCGCTGCGGTAAACAGCACGTCGGTAGAGGAGTTCAGCGCGGTTTCGCAGGAATCCTGCAATACGCCGATAATGAAGCCGACCGCGACAACCTGCATGGCAATCTCGTTCGGAATACCGAACATGTTACAGGCCAGCGGGATCAGCAGCAGCGAGCCGCCCGCCACGCCGGATGCGCCACAGGCACACAGTGATGCAACGACGCTCAGCAGCAGCGCGGTTGGCAGATCCACCGGAATGCCCAGCGTATGCACCGCCGCCAGCGTCAGCACGGTGATGGTGATCGCCGCACCTGCCATGTTCACGGTTGCACCCAGAGGAATCGACACCGAATAGGTATCGCGATCCAGATTCAGCTTCTCCGCCAGCGCCATGTTGACCGGAATGTTTGCCGCCGAGCTGCGGGTGAAGAAGGCATACACGCCGCTTTCACGCAGGCAGGTCAGCACCAGCGGATACGGGTTGCGGCGGATCTGCCAGAACACCAGCAGCGGGTTGATCACCAGCGCCACCAGCAGCATACAGCCGACCAGGACGACCAGCAGCTGCGCGTAGCCCCACAGTGCATCGAAACCGGTGGTTGCCAGCGTGGAGGAGACCAGACCAAAGATCCCGACTGGCGCAAAGCGAATCACCAGCTTCACCATAAAGGTGACAGCGTTGGACATATCGTTCACCAGGTTTTTCGTGGTCTCGTTACCATGACGCAGCGCGAAGCCCAGACCGATCGCCCAGACCAGGATGCCGATGTAGTTCGCGTTCATCAGCGCGGTGACGGGGTTAGAGACCATGCTCATCAGCAGACCGCGAAGCACTTCCACAATCCCGGACGGCGGGGTGATATCACCGGCCGCGCTGGTCAGGTGCAGCGTGGACGGGAACAGGAAGCTAAACACCACGGCCGTTAAGGCAGCAGAGAAGGTTCCCAGCAGATACAGGAACAGAATAGGGCGAATGTTGGTTTTTTGTCCGTGCTGGTGGTTGGCAATCGACGCCATCACCAGCATCAGCACCAGTACCGGGGCGACGGCCTTAAGTGCGCCAACGAAAAGGGTGCCGAGCAGCCCCGTCGCTTCCGCGGCAGGTTTTGACACCATCGCCAGCAGAATACCCAGTACCAACCCGACCAGAATTTGTTTTACAAGACTGCCCTGCGCCAGGCGCGCGAACAGACCGCGTGATTGTGTGCTCATACGTTATTCCTGAGTGAAATTGCGTTCCATCCTGGATGTGCTCTAAGTCACATTTGTGTCCGGATGTAAGTATTTGTTTGCCTGGTTGAGTATCAGGGAAAGCAGCGAAAGGCGGAAGCGTAAAATGCTGGATTTTACGTGTTGCGTCATGTTTTTTAACTATTGGTTAACGAAAGTGCCGGGTGGCGCTGCGCTTACCCGGCCTACGGGGTGACGTTGTAGGCCCGGTAAGCGTAGCGCCACCGGGCAAAACGCACTAAGCCTGCTGCTTCTTATCGTGCTGGCGGTTAACCCAGGTATTGATAATCAGCGTCACCAGCAGAATGCCAAACACCACGCCGAGCGAAATGGCGATCGGAATATGGTAGAAATCGACGATCAGCATCTTGATACCGATAAACACCAGAATCACCGACAGACCGTACTTCAGCATTGAGAAGCGCTCTGCCGCACCCGCCAGCAGGAAGTACATCGCACGCAGGCCGAGGATGGCGAACAGGTTTGAGGTCAGCACGATGAACGGGTCGGTAGTGACCGCGAAGATAGCCGGGATACTGTCCACCGCGAAAATCACGTCGCTCAGTTCGACCAGAATCAGCACCAGCAGCAGCGGGGTGGCGAACAGCAGGCCGTTCTTACGCACGAAGAAATGCTCGCTCTCGATCTTGTCCGTCATGCGCAGATGACCCCGGATCCACTTCACCAGCGGCTTATCACCGATCCCGGTATCGTCTTCTTTCGCCAGCGCCATTTTTACCCCGGTGAACAGCAGGAACGCGCCAAATACATACAGCAGCCATTCGAACTGGGTAATCAGCCAGCTACCGGCGAAGATCATGATGGTACGCAGGACAATAGCGCCCAGCACGCCGTACACCAGCACGCGACGTTGCAGAGCCGCAGGCACGGCGAAGTAGCTGAACAGCATCAGCCAGACGAAGACGTTATCAACCGCCAGCGCTTTTTCAATCAGATAGCCGGTGAGGAAGGCGAGTGCCTGAGGATCGGCCACCGCGCGGCCTTCGGTTGAGGCCAGATACCACCAGAAGGCGGCGCAGAAGAGGAGTGAGAGGGTAACCCATACCAGCGACCAGACGGCGGCTTGCTTGACGCTCATGCCGTGCTCGCCGCGACGACCCTGCAAAAAGAGGTCGATTGCCAGCATGATGAGCACGACAACCGCGAATCCGCCCCACAGCATTGGAGTGCCGACAGAATGCATACTATTTTCCTTACACATAAAAAACAAAAACGGCCATGGTCAGAAGACGATAGCCGTTAGCTTTTTATGCATAGACCTCGCCTTCCGGCAAGGTCTCACTTACAACCACGAAGGTTGCCCGGCGACCGGATGCGGTTTTGCACGCATCGTAATGACGATCCACCGGCGAAGAAGTTACTCCCCTTTGCAGGTAACAAATTATGTCAGACCATCGGTTTCGTCAATGGTCTGCACGATTTCATTACACAGTTTTACGCGACGGCTTCCACATTCACGCCGTCTGCGGGGAAGATCACGCCAGTCTGTCGGCGGATCTCCGTTTGCAGCTTCGCCGTGGTGCGGCTGATCGCCAGCCCCGGGTGGTTCACTTCGTTGTCTTCTACCAGACGGGCGAAGACCTCTGCCTCATAGAGCATAGTGTTAATATGCTGAGGCTGCGTCAGCTCCTGCGCTTTGCCGCCGCGGGGAACGATGCTTAGCTTCTGGCATTCGGAGATTTTTTCGATCACCAGCGAGCCGTCTTCGCCCTGAATTTCGCTTGGCAGTACGGAGTCACTGACCTTCGAGTGCTGCAACGTCACGCTAAAATCACCGTAGTCCAGCACCACAACGCCGTGTGCATCCACGCCGCTTTCCAGCAGGCTGGCGGTGGCGGTTACGCCGTGCGGTTCACCCCACAGGGCGACCGCAGAGGCCAGGCAGTAAAAACCGATATCCATAATCGAGCCATTCGAGAAGGCCGGGTTAAAGGTGTTCGGGTTTTCGCCGTCCAGGTAGCGCTGGTAGCGCGAGGAATACTGGCAGTAGTTGATAAAGGCTTTACGCACTTTGCCAATTTTCGGCAGCGATTGCTGCAACAGCAGGAAGTTCGGCAGGCTGGCGGTTTTGAACGCTTCAAACAGCACCACCTGGTTTTCGCGGGCAAGCGCAATGGCGGCTTCCACTTCCTCAATATTCGAGGCGAGCGGCTTCTCGCAGATCACATGCTTTTTGTGGCTGAGGAACAGCTTCGTTTGCGGGAAGTGCAGAGAATTCGGGCTGGCGATATAGACCGCGTCAATGGCGTCGCTTTGCGCCATCTCATCGAGCGAGGTGAACAGATGTTCAACCAGGTAGTCATTCGCAAAACTCTGCGCCTGCTCAAGGCTGCGGGAATAGACTGCGGTGAGCTTATATTTGCCGGTTTCGTGGGCGGCGTCGACGAACTGGCGCGTGATCCAGTTCGTACCGATGACTGCGAAACGTATCATAAACGTTTACGTACTCCGTAGCAGGGAACCTAAAGCCACTGTAGCACGTCATCATGACATTTCGCGTGCGCTACTGCGCATTACTCTTTAACGATAAATGCGTCAGCCACAAACGGGTATCAAACTCCAGCTGGTGGTACTGCGGCTCCATATGGCAGCACAGTGAGTAGAACGCTTTGTCGTGCTCTTTCTCTTTCAGGTGCGCCAGCTCGTGCACCACGATCATCCGCAGAAAGGCTTCCGGCGCATTGCGAAAGGCGGTCGCGACGCGGATCTCCGCTTTGGCCTTCAGCTTGCCGCCCTGTACGCGGGAGATGGCGGTATGCAGGCCGAGCGCGTTTTTCAGCACGTGGATCTTATTGTCGTACATCACCTTGTTGATCGGCGGGGCGCTCTTAAGATACTGGTTTTTCAGATCCTGCGTATACTGCCAGAGGGCTTTGTCAGTCGCGAAATCATGCGTGCCCGGGTAGCGTTTTTCCAGCACCGCGCCGAGCTTTCCCGCGGCAATCAGGTCACGAACCTGGGAAAGTAAATGCTCCGGATAGCCCTGGAGATAAGTCAGCTGGTTCATCAAAACCCCAAAATAGTGTGAAAACGGGTATACTCACGCACCCTTTTCAGGGATACGCCAAATTTTACCATTCAGGAGGGCCGATGAGCCACTTAGACAACGGTTTCCGTTCACTCAACCTTAAACGTTTCCCGGAAACGGACGACGTTAACCCGCTTCAGGCGTGGGAAGCGGCGGATGAATATCTGCTGCAACAGTTGGATGGGACTGAAATCAGCGGCCCGGTTCTGATCCTGAATGACGCGTTTGGCGCGCTGGCCTGCGCGCTGGCGGAACATGCGCCTTACAGTATCGGCGATTCTTACTTAAGCGAGCTGGCGACGCGTGAAAACCTGCGTCACAACGATATCGAAGAATCCAGCGTGAAGTTCCTCGACAGCACCGCGGACTACCCGCAGGCGCCGGGCGTGGTGCTGATTAAAGTGCCCAAAACCATGGCGCTGCTGGAGCAGCAGCTTCGCGCGCTGCGTAAGGTCGTGACGCCGGAAACGCGTATTATCGCGGGTGCCAAAGCGCGCGATATTCACACCTCGACGCTGGAATTGTTCGAGAAAGTGCTCGGCCCGACCACCACGACGCTTGCCTGGAAAAAAGCGCGCCTGATCAACTGTACCTTCAGCGCACCGGCGCTGGCCGACGCGCCGGAGACGCTGAGCTGGAAGCTGGAAGGCACCGACTGGACCATCCACAACCACGCGAACGTTTTCTCCCGTACCGGTCTGGATATCGGCGCACGCTTCTTTATGGAACATCTGCCGGAAAACCTGGAAGGGGAAATCGTTGATCTCGGCTGCGGTAATGGCGTGATTGGCCTGACGCTGCTGGCGAAGAACCCGGAGGCCAGCGTGGTGTTCAGCGACGAATCGCCAATGGCGGTGGCCTCCAGCCGTCTGAACGTGGAAACCAACCTGCCGGAGGCACTGGATCGCTGCGAGTTTATGATCAATAACGCGCTGTCGGGCGTAGAGCCTTTCCGCTTCAATGCGGTATTCTGTAACCCGCCATTCCACCAGAAGCACGCCCTGACGGATAACGTCGCGTGGGAGATGTTCCACCACGCGCGCCGCTGCCTGAAAATTAACGGCGAGCTGTATATCGTGGCGAACCGCCACCTGGACTACTTCCACAAGCTGAAGAAGATTTTCGGCAACTGCGTCACCATTGCCACCAATAACAAATTCGTGGTGCTGAAATCGGTGAAGCTGGGGCGTCGTCGGTAAGATCGCTTTGCCTGGCGGCGCTTCGCTTGCACAGGCCTACGTAGTGTGCGGTCTGATGCCCGGTGGCGCTTCGCTTACCGGGCCTACAATGGCCTCGGACTCGTAGGCCCGGTAAGCGAAGCGCCACCGGGCGATGCAGTTAAATACTCAGCGCCAACTTCGTCCCCTGCGCAATTGCCCGCCGCGCATCCAGCTCCATCGCCACATCGCACCCGCCGATCAAATGCACCGTTTTCCCCGCCTCACGCAGCGGATCCGCCAGATCCCGCTTCGGCTCCTGCCCGGCGCACAAAATCACATGATCCACGCGCAGCAGTTGCGGTTCGCCGCCGATCAGCGCGTGCAGCCCGTCGTCGTCGATCTTCTGGTAGCTCACCCCCGGGATCATCTTCACCCCGCGCGAGAGCAGGGTGGCGCGGTGGATCCAGCCCGTGGTTTTTCCCAGACCTTCACCCGGCTTGCTGGCTTTACGCTGGAGCATCACAATCTGACGCGGGCTTTTCGGCAGCTGCGGACCTTCCGGGCGTAAACCACCGGACTGACTGAGGCTGGTATCAATGCCCCATTCCACGCAGAACTCAGCGATGTTCTGGCTGGTGGCTTCGCCCGGCTGGCTTAAATACATCGCGGTATCAAAACCGATCCCGCCGCAGCCGATGATCGCCACCTTCTCGCCAACCGGCGCTTTGTCCCTTAATACATCCAGATAGCTCAATACCTTCGGATGATCGATGCCTTCGATCGCTGGCGTGCGCGGGGCGATCCCACTCGCGAGGATCACCTCGTCGAAACCGATCAGATCCGCCGCGCTGACAAACTGTTTAAGCCGCAGATCGACGCCCGTCACCTCGATCATCCGGCGGTAATAGCGCAGCGTTTCGTAGAACTCCTCTTTGCCGGGGATCTGTCTGGCGATAGTAAACTGCCCGCCGATTTCCGCCAGCGCATCAAACAGCGTCACGCTGTGCCCGCGCGAGGCGGCATTGACTGCAAACGCCAGGCCCGCCGGCCCTGCACCCACCACGGCCAGACGCTTCTTGTTGACCGCAGGAACGATCGGCATTTTGGTTTCATGGCAGGCGCGGGGGTTAACGAGGCAGGAGGTGACCTTGCCGACGAAGATCTGATCCAGACACGCCTGGTTGCAGCCGATGCAGGTATTAATCTCGTCCGCACGGCCGCTTTGCGCTTTGGAGAGCAGTTCGGCATCCGCGAGGAACGGGCGTGCCATCGATACCATATCGGCATCGCCGCGGGAGATCACATCGTCCGCCACCTGCGGATCGTTAATGCGGTTGGTGGTCACCAGTGGAACGGAGACTTTCCCTTTCAGCTTGCGCGTTACCCAGCTGAACGCCGCGCGCGGCACCGGCGTGGCGATGGTCGGGATGCGCGCTTCGTGCCAGCCAATACCGGTGTTGATGATGGTGGCGCCAGCGGCTTCAATCGCCTGCGCCAGCTGCACGGTTTCGTCGAAGGTGCCGCCGCCTTCCACCAGGTCGAGCATCGACAGGCGGAAGATGATAATAAAATCCGTACCCGCACGTTCACGCACCGCGCGCACCACCTCCACGGCAAAACGCATCCGGCGGGCATAGTCGCCACCCCATTCGTCGTCGCGCTGGTTGGTGCGGGCGGCGAGGAATTCGTTGATCAGATACCCTTCCGAGCCCATCACCTCAACGCCGTCGTAGCCCGCTTCCCGCGCCAGCGCCGCGCAGCGGGCAAAATCGTCTATCAGCGCCAGGATCTCGTCGTGGCTGAGGGCATGGGGAGTAAAGCGGTTAATCGGCGCCTGAATAGCCGAGGGTGCAACCAGGTTCGGCTGATAGCTGTAGCGTCCGGTATGCAGAATTTGCAGGGCGATTTTGCCGCCCTCGCTATGGACCGCGTCGGTCACAATGCGGTGATGCGGCAGCTGTGACGCATCGTTCAACACTGCGCCGCCCTCCATCGTCACCCCGGAAGGGGCAGGGGCTACGCCGCCGGTGACAATCAGCGCCACCCCGTGGCGCGCGCGCTCGGCATAGAAGGCTGCCAGACGTTCAGCCCCGTCCGGACGCTCCTCCAGCCCGGTGTGCATCGAGCCCATCAGCACGCGGTTTTTGAGGGTGGTGAACCCCAGATCGAGAGGGGCGAATAACGACGGGTAGCGGCTCATAGTTTCTTCCAGTGTAAAATTATTGTTATGTGGTCGGATGAGTTACTAATTTAGCCAGCGGGGAGTAAAAGGGAAAAGGGGAATGCAGTGAATGTGATGGGATTCAAATATTGGTGTGGCCTGATGCCCTCACCCTAACCCTCTCCCACAGGGAGAGGGGACTTAATCTCCCTCTCCCTTAGGGAGAGGGCCGGGGTGAGGGGGATGCCCGCACTAACCCCGGTGCCTGCCACATCGACGTCGTCAGCCCGCTGTCCACCAGCCCAAGCTGGTCGGCATACACCGCCTGCCATTTCTGCATCATGCCGACGTACAGCTCGCGGTGCTGCGGGTTCGGCGTGAACTCGCGGCTCCACTTCACCAGCCGTTCGCCCGTCGAAGCCATATCCGCAAACAACCCCGCGCCAGCACCTGCCGCAATCGCGCAACCCAGCGCCGTTGCTTCCTTCACTTCCGGCACGCGCACCGGCAGCCCGGTAACGTCGCTTAAAATCTGGCTCCACAGGGCGCCTTTGGCCCCGCCGCCCGCAAACACCAGGCTCTCAAACGTCACGCCGGAGAAGCGCGAAATCTGCGCCAGGTTGCAGGCCGAGACGATGGCCGCGTTCTCTTCCAGCGCGCGGAACAGCGTCGCTTTGTTGCACTTTTCCGGGTCGATGGAGAGGTTAATAAACGACGGCGCTGCGTGATACCACTGCTTAAAATGCATCGCGTCGGAGAAGATCGGCATTACGCCGTGGGAGCCCGCCGGGACGCGGCTCGCCATCTCTTCGAGCAGGGAGTAGGTGTCCATTCCCATTCGTTCGGCAATCAGCTTCTCTTCGGCGCAGAAGGCGTCGCGGAACCAGCGCATGGTTAGCCCGGTAAAGAAGCTGATCGACTCCGCCTGCGCCATGCCGGGGATGACGTGCGGGTTTACGCGGATGTTCATCTCAGGGTCGGTGCGCACCTGCGGCAGATTCACCACCTGCTGCCAGAAGGTGCCGCCGAGAACCGCCGTTTGTCCGGCGCGGACCACGCCCAGCCCCAGACAGCCCAGCTGCACGTCGCCGCCGCCCATCACCACCGGTGTGCCTTCGCGCAGGCCGCTCTGCTGCGCGGCCTGTCTGGTAATCGCCCCCAGCACGGTGCCGGTCTCTTTCACCGGAGAGAGAATATCGGCGCGCAGCCCGGCCATGTCGAGCAGCGCCGGACGCCAGTCGCGGGAGAAGAGATCCAGCATGCCGGTGGTGCCCGCATTGGACGGATCGACCGCCAGCTCACCGGAGAGCTTCGCCGCCAGCCAGTCGCTGATCATGGTGATGGTGGCGGCTTTACGATAAATATCCGGACGATGGTGCGCCAGCCACAGCAGGCGCGGCATGGCGCTGAGGGCAAGCGTCTGGCCGGAAACATCATACACTTCGGATTCAAACCGGTAGTCGTGGATCTCTTTGAGTTCAGCCACCTCGCGGCTGGCGCGGGCGTCGACGTTGGCGCAGGCCCAGATAGCCTCGCCGTTGCGGTCGTACAGCACAATCCCTTCGCGCATCGAGCAGCAGGCGACGGACTGAATATCCGCCGCGCTCAGGCGTGCGCGCTCCAGCGCCTGATGAATACACCGGCAGGCCAGCCGCCAGTTGGTGTCGAGGTCGAACTCCATCGAGCCCGGCACGTTCTCCACGCTCAGGTGCTTCCACTCGGCCTGGCCAACGGCAATCTGGTTGCCCTGTAAATCAAAAATCACGGCGCGAACGCTGCCTGTCCCTGCATCTAACGCTAAAAGGTAACTCATGAGCTTGCCTCGTGTCAGGCGCAGGGCTGCTCTTATCCGGCCAGAGCCAGCACCGCGCGGGCTGTCGTCTCTTCCGTCACCAGGCCATTAATACGGCGACCTTTCAGTGCGGCATAAATCGCATCGGCTTTCTCTTCCCCTCCGGCCACGCCTACGATGGTGGGCAGCTGCGCCAGTTCATCGAGCGTGACGCCCAGTAATTCTTTGTGGATCTCCAGCTCCTCAACGCATTCCCCTTCGGCATTGAGGAAATAGCCAAGGATATCGCCCACCGCGCCTTTACGGGCGTACATCAGCTGTTCACCTTCGCTGATATAGCCGGAGCGCAGTATCGTCGCGTCACGGCGCTGGTTTACCGAGCCAATCCCGACCACCGCCACGTCAGCCGCGGTGGCGGCGAGGATCACGTCCCGCACGCTGGTTTCGCGCTTTAAGATCCCGGCGACTTCAGCGGATGACACGCGAAGCGGGGCGGGGATCATGCTGACGCTACAGGCTGCATCCAGCTGGCCGATACCGGTCATATACGGCCCGACGCCGCCGGAGAGCGTCACCAGGCGGATCTGCTGCGAGCTGATAAAGCCGCTTAAGTGTTGCAGACTGCTCATGGTGGTTTCACCGAAGCCCACCGCTAACAGCTGGCCGGGTTGCAGTACGCCCATCAGCGACTGTGCCGCGCCAATGCCCAGCCGCACGTTCATCGGCGGCGTATTCAGGGCGGGCATCACGCGCACCAGCTTCAGGCCAAATCGTTGTTGCAGCTCGGTTTCCAGCGCCAGGCAGCCCTCGTAGCGGGAGTTGATCTGCACGCGGATCACCCCGGACTGACGGCCTTTCTCCAGCAGGCGGGAGATCTTCAGGCGCGGCAGCCCGAGCCGTTCGCCGATGTCGTTCTGGGTCAGCCCGTCGTGGTAGTAGCACCAGGCCACGCGCGCCACCAGCTCCTCTTCCGCCAGTGCCAGCCCGGCAAACCGTCCTTCTTCCGCAGTGCGTTTATCGCTCATAATTGAACTCTTATAAAAATTTAGATCATATGTTCGTGATGGTGCGACGTGAAAATGTGAGCCACGCGACAAAACGGATCTTTTCGATCGTTTCCGCTTTATCCGAATCTCAATCGATAAAACTGTGATCCCTGCACGGTTGTAAATATAGTTCACCGTCTACGCTTTTGAACATTATTAAATCTAAAAATCATTTGTTCAATAGCGGAGCGATGATGACACCACTTCTCGACGCGCGTGATATCAGCAAGCAGTTTTCAGGCGTACCGGTCTTAAAAGGCATTGATTTCACGCTGCTTGCGGGGCAGGTGCATGCGCTGATGGGCGGTAACGGCGCGGGAAAATCGACGCTGATGAAGATCATCGCCGGGGTAGAAACCCCGGATAGCGGTGAACTTTCGGTGGCGGGTGAGTCTTTTGCACGGCTTACCCCGGCGCAGGCGCACAGGTTAGGCATTTATCTGGTGCCGCAGGAGCCGCTGCTATTTCCCAACCTGACGGTGCGGGAAAACATCCTGTTTCGTCTGCCGCGAGAGCGCGATCGGGAAAAACGCCTGGCGGAAAAACTCCGGCAGCTGCAATGCCAGCTTAACCTCGACGCTACCGCCAGCACCCTCGAGGTGGCGGACCAGCAGATGGTGGAGATCCTGCGCGGGCTGATGCGCAACGCCAGAATTCTGATCCTTGATGAACCCACGGCCTCGCTGACGCCCGGTGAAACCGAACGGCTGTTTCGCCAGATCCGCGCCTTGCAGGATCTTGGCGTCGGGATTGTTTTTATCTCGCATAAGCTGCCGGAGATTCGACAGCTGGCGAGTCACGTCTCAGTGATGCGCGACGGCGCGGTGGTGCTCAGCGGCGAAACTGCGCATTTTGACGATAACGCCCTGATCGCCGCCATGACGCCTGTAAGCCGGGAAGCATCCCTGAGCGATACGCAAAAGCTGTGGCTGGCGCTGCCGGGCAACCGCCGCACCCAGGCGCAGGATTTTCCCGTGCTGCGCGTGGAAGCGCTCACCGGGGAGGGCTTTATCGATCTCAGCCTTGAGATTTACGCCGGGGAGATTGTCGGTCTGGCCGGGCTGGTGGGGTCCGGGCGCACCGAGTTTGCCGAAACGCTCTACGGCCTGCGTCCGGTTCGCGGCGGGCGGGTGTGGCTGGAGAGCCAGGAGATCACCGCCGATCCGGTCAGTTCACGCCTGCAAAAAGGGCTGGTCTATCTGCCGGAAGACAGGCAGGTGTCCGGCCTGTTTCTCGACGCGCCGATCCGCTGGAACACCGTGGCGCTGAACGAGCCGTCGCTCTGGCAGCAGCGAAAGCGGGAGTCTGCGGTAGTGGAACGCTATCACCGGGCGCTGGGGATCAAGCTCAACCATGCGGATCAAACCGTGCGCACGCTCTCCGGTGGTAATCAGCAGAAGGTGCTGTTGGCGCGCTGTCTTGAGGCCAATCCGTTGCTGCTGATCGTCGATGAACCGACGCGCGGCGTGGACGTATCGGCGCGCGCTGATATTTATCAGCTGCTGAAAAGCGTGGCGGCGCAGAACGTGGCGGTGCTGATGATCTCAAGCGATCTCGATGAGTTTCCCGGCCTCGCGGATCGGGTGCTGGTAATGCACCAGGGCGTACTCAGCGGCGAGCTGCCGCGCCAGGCCGTCAGCCTCGACCGGATGATGGCGCTGGCGTTTGGAGGGCAATCATGAAGATCTTACTCAAAAACCGCGAGCTGAGCGCATTTCTCGCCATTCTGGCGCTCTTTGCCGTGCTGGTGGCGCTGAACCCGTCCTACCTGAGCTTACAGACGCTGGGGATGATATTCGCCAGCTCGCAGATCTTGATCCTGCTGGCTATCGGCGCGGCGCTGGTGATGCTGACCCGCAATATTGACGTCTCCGTCGGCTCCACCGTCGGGCTTTCCGCTATTGCCGTCGGCGTGGCGCTGAACGGCGGCTACAGCCTGCCCGTTTCCATTCTCTTCGCGCTGTCGCTCGGCGCGCTGGCGGGGGCGTTCAACGGTTTTCTGGTGGTGGGCCTGCGCATTCCGGCGATTGTCGCCACCCTCGGCACGCTGGGGCTGTATCGTGGGGCGATGCTGCTGTGGACCGGCGGGAAGTGGATAGAAGGGCTGCCGCCGGGGCTGAAATCTCTCTCTGAGCCCGCCGCCGTCGGCATTTCGCCGCTCGGCATACTGGTGTTGATTATCGCGGCCATCGGCGCGTGGACGCTGTCGCGCACCGCCTTTGGACGTGATTTTTACGCCGTGGGGGATAACCTCGCCGCCGCGCGCCAGCTGGGCGTGGCGGTGAACCGCACCCGCATGATCGCCTTTACCCTCAACGGCATGCTGGCGGCCTGCGCCGGGATTGTGTTTGCCTCACAGATTGGCTTCGTGCCGAACCAGACCGGCAGCGGGCTGGAGATGAAGGCCATCGCCGCCTGCGTGCTCGGTGGCATCTCGCTGCTGGGCGGCACCGGCACGCTGGTCGGCGCCTTACTCGGCGCGTTCTTCCTCACCCAAATCGATACCGTGCTGGTGCTGTTCAGGCTCCCGGCGTGGTGGAACGACTTTATCGCCGGGCTGGTGCTGCTGGGTGTGCTGGTGCTCGACGGGCGGCTGCGTCAGGCGCTCTCACGGCATCAGCGGGCGCAGAAATACAGCCGTTTCCAGCCGGGTAACAAAGGGGGAAAGCACGTTACCCCGTTTCCGAAACGCAAAAAAGAGGTGGCGTAAATGAGGCTTAACTGGGAAAGCGCGCTGCTGATTTTACTGGTGCTGGAGATCCTGCTCTTCGGCGCCATCAACCCGCGCATGCTTGATATCAACATGCTGCTGTTCAGCACCAGCGACTTTATCTGCATTGGCATCGTGGCGCTGCCGCTTACGCTTGTGATTATCAGCGGCGGGATCGATATTTCCCTCGGCTCAACCATCGGCCTGTGCGCCATCGCGCTGGGGGTGATGATGCAGGCAGGGTGGCCGATGGCGGTTGCCATCCCTCTGACGCTGCTGCTCGGCCTGCTGTGCGGGCTGGTGAATGCGGCGCTGATCCACTACACCGGCATCAGCCCGTTGGTCATTACCCTCGGCACGCTCTACCTCTACGGCGGCGGGGCGCTGCTGCTCTCCGGCATGGCGGGGGCGACGGGCTACGAGGGGATCGGCGGCTTCCCGGATGGCTTCACGGCGTTCGCTAACCTCACGGTGGTGGGCCTGCCGATCCCGCTGGTGCTGTTCGCGGTGATTACCGCTTTCTTCTGGCTGATTACCCACCGCGGGCGCTTTGGTCGGCATCTGTTTTTGATTGGGCAGAACCCGCGCGCGGCGCGCTATGCGGCGCTGTCGGTGAACGGCATGCCGTATGCGCTGTACGGCCTGGTGGGGGTAGCCTCGGCGGTTGCCGCCCTGGTGATGGTTTCCTATTTCGGTTCCGCGCGCTCGGATCTGGGGCGCGATTTACTCATGCCCGCGCTCACCGCCGCCGTACTCGGCGGGGCCAATATCTACGGCGGGTCAGGTTCGGTTGTCGGTACGGCGCTGGCGGCGTTGCTGGTGGGGTACCTGCAACAGGGTTTACAGATGGTCGGCATCCCCAACCAGGTGTCGAGCGCGCTGTCAGGGGCGCTGCTGGTTGTGGTGGTGATGGGACGTTCGCTGAGTCTGCACCGCGAATGGGTGCGTTCTCTCTTCAGAAAACTATCCGGAGCGTAAGATGAAAACAAAACTATTCGTCCTGGCAATGGCCCTCAGCTTCGCTTCGGCGCAGGCGGCGGACCGCATTGCCTTTATCCCGAAACTGGTAGGCGTGGGATTCTTCACCAGCGGCGGCAACGGCGCGAAAGAGGCGGGGAAAGATCTTGGCGTGGACGTGACCTACGACGGCCCGACCGAGCCGAGCGTCTCCGGCCAGGTGCAGCTCATCAATAATTTCGTCAACCAGGGCTATAACGCCATCATCGTCTCTGCCGTGTCGCCGGACGGTCTCTGCCCGGCGCTAAAGCGCGCGATGCAGCGCGGCGTGAAGGTCCTGACCTGGGACTCCGACACCAAACCGGAGTGCCGCAGCATCTACATCAACCAGGGAACGCCGGAGCAGCTCGGCGGCCTGCTGGTGGAGATGGCGGGCAAACAGGTCACCAAACCGAACGCGAAAGTGGCGTTCTTCTACTCCAGCCCGACCGTTACCGACCAGAACCAGTGGGTGAAAGAGGCAAAGGCCAAAATCGAGAAAGATCATCCTCAGTGGCAGGTCGTCACCACCCAGTTTGGCTATAACGATGCCACCAAATCTCTGCAAACCGCCGAAGGGATCTTAAAAGCCTATCCGGATCTGGATGCGATCATCGCCCCGGACGCCAACGCCCTGCCAGCCGCGGCACAGGCGGCGGAAAACCTGAAACGGGAAGGGGTGGCGATTGTCGGCTTCAGCACGCCGAACGTGATGCGCCCGTACGTTGAGCGCGGCACGGTGAAAGCCTTCGGCCTGTGGGACGTGGTGCAACAGGGCAAAATTGCGGTCAATGTCGCCGATCGTTTACTGAAAAAAGGCGATCTTAACCCTGGCGACAGCGTCGACGTGAAAGATATCGGGACGCTGAAGGTCGAGCCGAACAGCGTGCAGGGCTACCAGTATGAGGCGAAGGGCAACGGCATCGTGCTGCTGCCGGAGCGGGTGGTGTTCACCAAAGAGAACATCAGCAAATACGATTTCTGACGGGGGAGCAAATGGCTGATTTAGATGACATCAAAGACGGCAAGGATTTTGGCATCGGCACGCCGCAGCAGAATGTGCCGTACACCCTGAAGGGCTGCGGCTCGCTGGACTGGGGAATGCAGTCGAGGCTTGCGCGCATCTTCAACCCACAGAGCAACCGCACGGTGATGCTGGCCTTTGACCACGGCTACTTTCAGGGGCCGACCACCGGCCTTGAGCGTATCGATCTCTCCATCGCGCCGCTGTTTGGTGAAACCGACGTGCTGATGTGCACCCGCGGCATCCTCAGGAGCCAGGTGCCAGCCGCCACGAACAAACCGGTGGTGCTGCGTGCCTCCGGCGGTAACTCGATTCTGGGCGAGCTGTCCAACGAGTGCGTGGCGGTGGCGATGGAGGACGCGCTGCGCCTGAACGTCTGCGCGGTGGCGGCGCAGGTGTATATCGGAAGCCCGTTTGAGCATCAGTCGATCAACAACATCATCAAGCTGGTGGATGCGGGGGCGCGCTACGGCATGCCGACGCTGGCGGTGACGGGCGTGGGGAAAGAGATGGCGCGTGACGCGCGCTATTTCTCGCTTGCCAGCCGCATCGCCGCCGAAATGGGAGCGCAGTTCGTCAAAACCTACTACGTGGACGAGGGCTTTGAAAAAGTGACCGCCAGCTGCCCGGTGCCGATTGTTATCGCCGGGGGCAAAAAGCTGCCGGAGCACGAGGCGCTGGAGATGTGCTGGCGGGCGATTGACCAGGGCGCATCCGGCGTGGACATGGGGCGCAACATCTTCCAGTCCAGCGCGCCACTCGCCATGCTGAAGGCGGTGAAGAAAGTCGTTCACGAGAACATGAGCGCCCGGGAGGCGTTCCAGTTCTGGCAGGAAGAGAAACAGGGAGAAGCAAAATGAACGTGACGCTGGTGGAGATTAATATTAAACCCGAGCGGGTGGACGAGTTTCTGGAGGTATTTCGCGCCAACCACGAGGGGGCCATCAAGGAGCCGGGAAACCTGCGCTTTGATGTCTTGCAGGACCCGCGGGTGAAAACCCGCTTCTTTATCTACGAAGCCTATAAAGACGAAGCGGCGGTGCTGGCGCATAAGCAAACGCCACACTATCTGGCGTGCGTGGATAAGCTTGAAGAGCTGATGTCAGAGCCGCGCAAAAAACGCTGTTTTGTGGGGTTGTTGCCGGAGTAGCGGCTTTGCCCGGTGGCGCTGCGCTTACCGGGCCTACGGGGGATGGTGCGATGTTTGCCCGGTGGCGCTGCGCTTACCGGGCCTACGGGGGCGAGATGGTGCGGTATTTGCCCGGTGGCGCTGCGCTTACCGGGCCTACGGGGGTGAGATGGTGCGGTGTTTGCCCGGTGGCGCTAACGCTTACCGGGCCTACGGGTACGGTGGGTGTTGATTTTGTAGGCCGGGTAAGCGAAGCGCCACCCGGCGTTGTTCACGCCAGCTCCAGCAACTGAATACGCGCAGTCGCGCCCGGCATCAGCTTTTGCAGATTGCTCACCAGCTCATCGCCAGCTTCCTGTAATGCCGCCAGCGGCATCGACGGCAGGCTTTCGAGAATAAACCACATGGACTGCGCCTGACTGTCCAGACGCGTGCGTACCCCCTGTCGCCAGTTCCAGCGGCGGCAGGTGACGCCGAGATCGTCACGCCAGATAACTTCGCCTGGCTCCGGATTTTCTACAACCGGCTCACCTTCTTTAAAGGTATCAAACGGCTCGCTGCCGTCGGCCAGCGTCAGGCGCGGCGCTCCCGAGTAAGCCGCCAGATTTTCTCCCCCTACCGGAATAGCGTAGCGGATACTGATGGCATTATAGATATCCACCACCGGGTCGAGCGGCGGCAGCGAACCGTCTCTCATCACGCGCTTGCGCAGGGCCGAGGCCGAGCAGGGCGTACGTTTGGGTTTTGCACCAAAGGCTTTAAACACCTCATCCCAGGCGGCGAGATGATTTTCTGCCCAGGGCACATCATCATTGAGCATCTGCTGGCAGGCCTGCGCCAGCGCAGCGGGCGCAACCTCCGGTTGGGTAATCGGGGCAGCTTCAACCAGAATGCTCAGCGCCCGAAAGCCGGGCGCGATCCCGACAAGTCGCGAATCTATTGACGGTGTTAGAAGAGACATAAATAATCCTGTATTGACTGTTTTATACCATGGTAGTGACCAATGACTGATAAAGTCAATATAATGACCGATGCGGGCGCCGATGTTGCCCAGGTAAGCCTGGCCGTGGCGAACCGTATCCGCAGCTGGCGGAAAGAGAAAAAGCTGTCGCTGGACGAGCTTTCCCGCCGCGCCAGCGTCAGCAAAGGCATGCTGGTGGAGATCGAAAAAGGGGCTGCCAACCCCAGCATTGCCATTCTGTGCAAACTGGCCGCCGCGCTTGGCGTCTCGGTGGCAGACATCGTTAACGTCTCCAGCGAGCCGCAGGTACACATCATTCAGGAAGAGGCGATCCCGGTTCTGTGGCAGGGCGCACAGGGCGGTTATGCCAGATTGCTGGCAGGCACCGCAGGACCGGACATGATTGAGCTGTGGCAGTGGGAGATGCATCCTGGAGAGACTTTCACCTCTCCGGGACATCCGGCGGGAACGTTTGAGCTGCTGCACGTGAACGAAGGCGTATTAACCCTGACGGTGGACGAGACGGTGGTACAGGTTAATGCTGGCGCGTCGGCGGTAGCGAAAACGGAAGCGGCGCACGGCTATGCCAATGAGGGAGAAAAAGTGCTGCGCTTTACCATGACGGTAGCGGAGTTTCACCGCTAGTGTCGGTCCGCTGCCAGGATACCCCCGCGAGCAATTATTTCACCGTGCGGGCGATCGAGGGCAATATCCGCCCCTCGTCGCTCAGCGACTGCCAGGTGAGCTGGCACCTGACAGTCCCTTTACACCAGTCCGTTCGTCGCTGGCTCAGAGGGGCGACAACGCCGGCGTTATCCACCCGCGTTCCGTTAACGGAAAGCTGATACAGCGTAACGTAATAAGGCGACGGGTTTTCAACCGTCAGCCCGTCGGCGGTCAGCTGCCAGCGTAGCTGACGATAGGCCAGCGCCGGTTCGCCCTGAATCCCCTCCGGGCGATAGATAAGCTTCATGCTGGAACGTACCGCCATCTGAACGTTATCGCTGTGACGCTGGCTGGCCGGAATGGAGGCAATGCTTAGCGTGAAAAGCGTTTCGCGATCGGCAGGAAGCGGCGCATCGGCGCGAAACAGACGGATCTTATTCTCACGTCCGGGCTGGAGTGCAAAAAGTGGCGGCGTCGCGGTAAACCACGCGGTGGCCGTTTCGGGGGGCTGCTGCGCCCCCGGCCATCGGCCGCCGCGATAAATTTTTGTGCCAATCAGATACGGCAGCGAGGACTTATTGCGCACGGTGACGCTGATAGCGCGCTGATCCTGAGGATAAACAAACCGCGTGCCGCCAATCACCACCCCGGCCTGAGTGGGCAAGAGCCAGAAAGACGCGGCGGTCAGCAGGGCTATCTCCGCTTTTTTCAGCAGGCTGGCCTCACGCATAGGTCAGCACAAAGGTGGCGGCAGCGTTAGCCACCCCCGGCGTAACGGCGTTCGTCACGGCGAGGTAGCGGGCGTAAAAATGCAGCGCCAGGGTGGTCTGGTCATTGCTTAGCGCGAACGGCAGGCTTTCATCCCCCATGGCGATCAGCGATTTATCAGGATTATAGAGGCCGATAGCCACGCCGGTTGCATAGTCCGGCCCGCCGGTCAGGGCCAGCAGATCGCTATTGTTACCGTCCGGCGTGCCTTCAAAATGGGTGCTGACGGCGGATAACCCGGCGCCGCAGGCTTCAAGGTTAATAGTGAACGGCTCATAGGGCGTTTCGTTTTTTTGCCCGGCCAGCTGGCGGGCCGCCACATCATGCATCTCCACTACCAGCTGTTCCGAGCCGGGGGAGACAATACAGGTTTTGCCTTTCACCACGCCGGTAATATAGACCGTGCCGTCATGGGCGAGCGTCTTGCCTGACAACAGCAGCGCGCAACAGATAAATAACCTGTTCAGGATCGTCATTCTGTCTCCTTACTGGTAAAGCAGATCGAAATACATCACGGCGGTGGCGTTGCCGGTGGTGACCGTCGGCAGCGTAGATTTATAGCGCAGGAAGAAGGTCAGCGTGTTATCGCCCGGCAGCAGGGGATATAGCGGCGACTCGGTATTATTGATCGGGACAGACGCCCGCGCGCTGTCGAGCAGCTCGACTGCCAGTCCGGTCGCCATCATGTGCTGCGTCCCTTTTCCCGTATCTGAGAGGGCAAGCAGCGTGGGATCGTTGGCGTCCGCGTCGCCGGTAAACCAGACGGTCGTGCCGCCGATTGCGCGGGTGCAGTTTTTGAGCGTGATGGCAAACTGCTTTTCCGGTGTCGTGGCGCCCACGCGCGGAAATTCCTCTGTCGTAAATTCACCCAGGTCGATCGTTTGCTCTGCGCTGTTAGTATCGACGTTACAGGATTCCCCAACGATGGTGCCGATAAACTGCACGTTAAAGCTTGTGTCGTCAGCCTTCACCAGCGGCGGGTTTAACAGGGCCACGCTCAGCCATACGGTGTTTTTCCATGAAATGGTCATTACGCTTCCTCAGGCGAAATCAATGCGTAACAGCGCCAGCGCCCTGAAGACGCCCAGCTCTGGCGACTGCCCGGTGGTGCTGATGGGGTAGGCTTGCAGCGTCACGTCCGCGCGTCCTGACGTATCCGTGGTAAAGGGGACGCTGCTTGAGAACACGTTTGGCCGCAGGATCTCGCCCTGCGGGCTGGTCACGATGACGGCCACGTCCGGGTTATCCGTCGCCAGCGCGTTGGCGAAACGAGCGTCTGCCGTCCCCTGTACCCGCAGGGTGAGCTGCGCCGGTGAGTTGACATCAGCGTTGCATTCGATCGGCACGGTAAAGGTTTTTGGCGCTACGCTGTCGGGTCGCTGTCCGGCCTGGGTGAAATCGCCGTGGTAGAGTGCCCCAAAATCGACGGTGACGGTTTGCCCGGCGTTAATCACGCAGTTTTGCGGGACGGTTATTACGCCGCTGTAGGTGATCTGATAAACGATTACGGTGGGCCGGTCATTTTCCGTCGTGGTGACATAGACGTTAAACATCAGTTTCGGCGGGATCACGACCGAGCCGATGAACGGCCTGACAATCTGTATTTTGAAGGTCAGATTGCTGTCGTTCACCGGGAAGACGCCGCCCGTATCCACCTCTTCGTGCCCCCCCATGTGGACATACTCCACCGGCGGATAAAAATCGCCGATGGTGGCATCATGGATTTTCATCGCACCGATAATATAATCCGGATCAAGTTGTAAATATTTCCACTCGCCTTCCGTTTTGACCACGGGGAAAGGTGAGATATAGGTACGATAGGTGCGCTTCTCCCAGTTGCCTGGGGGACAGGTGGCGTTGACGTGGATATCCTGGGTTCGGTTCAGCTCTGTACCGTTGCCCTTGATGTTTTGATCCGTGGTGAGCGTGGTGGTCAGATCGTAATTCACCATGGAAATTCCGCCGTTAGCGTTTTTGCACGTTGCGGCCAGGCTGCTCAGCGAAAAAAGTAGCCCAGCGGCAGAGAGAAGCATCATCCTTAATTTCATTTATGAACACTCCATGATGATCCGCAGCAGCGGCTGTTTGCTTTCAGGTAAGTGGTAGTTGGCCGTACAGCGCTTATCCGCCCCTTCTCCCCATTGCGCCTTCAACACTCCCTTTTGGCTCAGGCCGGAGAGGTAGGTTTCGCCTTCTTCGCCTACGATGGTGTCGCTGCCGTTATCGTCGCGGGAAACCATGGCGCCAAACGGCACCGGCTTGCCGTGGTAGCGCAGCGTTACCAGCGCGCGTGCGCCCAGGCGGGCGTTAAACGTGGCGCGCACGATGGCGCCGTGGGTCGGCACCACGCTGGTGACGGCATCATCGATATCCATGGCGTCTGAGAGGGAGTTAATGTCCAGCGCCATCCTGTTCAGATGGTAGGCCGAGGCGTAAGGCACCACCGCATAGCCGCGTCCGTCGGTATGGATACCGGGTTCATTCTCGACGCTGACGTCCGCCGCGCCCGGTACGGCAATCAGCACGTTGGTATCACCCAGTGGCTGGCTTAAGGTGATGCCGTTGCGGTGGGCTACCACGCCTCCGCTCAGGCCGTAGGTCACTTCCCGATAATCGCCGTTATCGCTGTAGTTGTAGCCCAGGCTGGCGTTGCCGTAGGCGGCATCGTATTCCAGACTGGCGGAACCTTGCGAGCCAGCCCCCTGGCTGGCATAACCTTCCTGCACGCTGTAGTTAAGGTTGTTCTCCGCCAGCAGCGTGCCGTTAATCCCCGCGTTCTGAGATGTTTCTCCATGTTTATTGGCGCTCATGCCGTAGGTGGCATAGGCGTAGTTCCGCTTCTGACTGACGTCATTGGCAGGTGAAAGCCACTGGCTAAGCGGGAAGGAAAGGTTAATCGCATAAATCTCATCGCTATCCGACATGCCCGGCGATTTGTTGTAGTTGTAGGTCAGGCTGTATGAGATCCCGGCCCAGGTACCGCTGTATCCCACCTGGACGAGCGTGTTTTTGTCGTCCGTGTGCCAGTAGCTCTGCTGGCTTCCGGTCACGAACAGCGAGCCGAGCCCGCCTAGCTGCTGCGAAATATTGAATTGAAGCTTGCCGCGTTTAGTCCAGTTGAGGTTGTAGTAGTCCAGCCAGTTCGTGGCCTCATTCGCGTCATCCTGCTCCGCATCGCCCGTATAGCCCTGCATATGTGTGTAGGTTGTCTCATCCAGGTTATAGAACCCGGACGTGGAGTAGCGGTAGCCCAGCAGCTGGAAGTTCGTACCCATCTTGTTGAGGGATTTGGCATACAGGAAACGAAGAGACTGCCCCGTATGGCTGGTGTCGTCGGCCAGCGTACTGCGCGCGTGGGTAACGTCGAGAGAGACGGCGCCAAAGTTGCCCATATTGAGGCCAGCGCCAAGAGCCAGCGCGTGATAATCGCCGGAAAGCTGTGAGCCGCCATAGACGGTTACGCCCTGCGGTAGCCCCCAAATCAGCGTGCCCTGGGCAAAATTCACCTCGTCCTGCTGACCGTTATTGCTGCGGTACTGTGCCGCCGTCAGGGCATACTTCACCCGCCCTTCGCGCTGGAGGAGCGGTACGGCGGAGTAAGGAACGGAATAGCGGGAGATACTGCCGTCCGTCTCCTTCACTTCCACCGTGAGGTCGCCGCTGGAGGAGGTTGGGAAGAGATCGTTAATGGCGAAGGCGCCGGGCGGAACGTAGCTCTGGTAAAGACTATAGCCGTTCTGCTTGATGGTGACCTGCGCGTTGCTTTTGGCAATCCCGCGAATGGTGGGCGCAAAGCCTTTCATGCTGTCTGGCAGCATGTTGTCGTCCGAGGCGATCTGCGCGCCGCGAAAGGGAAGGCTGTCGAAAATTTCCGACGAGGTATAGCTATCGCCCACCGTCAGTCTGCCCTTTAGCGGAATCACCGTCCGCTCAAGATAGGTGTTGATATGTTCCCATTCGCTATGGCGGTTCTCGTCGCTGTTATAGTAGTTCCACGTCGAGTAGTCCCGCAGACGCCACGCACCAAGATTCACCCCGCTGTTCAGGCCGAGGAAATAGCTTTTGTGGGTTGTGCCGTTTTCGCTGCGATCGCGGCTGTATGAGCCGCTAAAGTTATAGTTCAGCAGCAGAGCGTTAATACCTTCATCCCACTGCTCTGGCGGGATATAGCCGCGCGCGTTGTTGCGTAATGCGGCCTGCGGAATGCTGATTTCCAGACGCTGCTGTTCGAAATTAAAGAGAGTGGCAGCGGCCGGAATAATGGCGGCAATGTCCACGCAGCTGTCGGCTTTCGCGGCGGCCAGCGCCGGGAATGCCTGAACGTTGACGCCCAGGTTTTCATACGCTTTGGGCGTCAGGCAGGCCATTAGCCCCGTGTCGTCGCCCTGTACGGCTCCGTCCGTTACGGTTCTGGCGAGAAAGTTGATATCGCGGGTGGTGACAAATGTTCCATTCAGCCAGAGATCCACGCGATAGACGCCCGGCGCCTGGCCATTTGTTGAAAAACGGGAGAGATCCGCCACGGCGGAAGGATCGCTCGACAAAAATGCCGGGTTAAAAAAATACTCCGCGCGCACGGTGATGGACGAAAGGAGTCCCGCAATCGTCAACGCCAGCGGCGTTAGCGACGCTCTGACGAGCGCGTAAAATCTTCGTGGCTGAACACGCTTCATGTCTTCCCTTACCTGCGAGGCTTTTAATGACAAAACGTCATACGTAACGCCGTATACGACTTATTTCGCGCATGACTGAACGGGCGTGTTGGCACCAAAGTCATTAACGGTCTGAAACCTCACGCTGCCAGTGCCGCCACCGGGGATCTCCACCACCAGGTTATTTTTGGGCGCTACCATGTTATTTGCCAGTTGCGTGCTGCCGACGAAAAACTGAACCAACGAAACGTAATAAGGCGATGGATTGGTAATAGTGACTTTTCCATTGGTGACTGAGCAGGTTAATGTTTTGGGCGCATCAATAGAGAGCGACGGCAATTTTTTCGGCCGGATAAAAAGTTTAATAACGCTCTGGGTGGCAATTTGTAGCGTATTACCGGAAAGCTTATTTTTCTCGACGGAAGGAATGGCTTTGCTGTTCAGATAAAAAACGCTTTCACGATCGACAGGCAGATCGGGGCCCACGTACATAATACGCAGGGTATTCTCTTTTTTAGGATGGATAACAAACAGCGGCGGCGTAATGACAAAATCCGCTGATTTTGCCCCTTCGGCATTGGACACCCAGCTCTGAATTAAAAAAGTGGTATTCGTTGAAGAGTTAATAATGGCTAATGAAGCCTGCTTATCACCCTGGGGATAAATCACCCGGGTTCCCCCGAGCGCGATACCGCCTGCGCTGGCAGAACCGGCCACCCCCATCGCGAACAGAGCCGTTAGCGCGCCAGCTATCAGACAAGTCAGTTTACAGCGTGATGTAATGATACGCATTGTTCCCTCAGTTTCTCATGTGTCAGGCTTCTTGCCTGTGAGTCAGTTATTGGTAAAAAACGATGAACCAGACCTGCGCGTTCGCGGTACCAGCGTTGACGCTATCTTCGGTGGCGCGATACCTGGCGATATAGCTCAGCCGGTTTTCACCGTCCTGCAAAGGTCTGTACCAGGGGGGCGCGGTGTCTGGCTTTACCAGGTTCCCCATCGCATCGAATAGACCGATACCAATCCCGGTGGCGGCGCCAGGCCCATAGCCCGCGCGAAAAACCTGGGGATCGTTGCTGTCAGACTCGCCGCTAAACAGCACCCCGGCGCGCTGGCTTACGCTGGTGTCGCATGCTTCCAGCGTGATGAAGAAGGGTACCGGTTTGGCCCAGTCACCGGCGGCGATGAACTGGCTATTGCGTACCTGTCCCATATGCACGATTTGATCCTGGGAATCCATGCTGACGGAACAGGCCGCATTGACGACCTGACCCTGAAAGGTCACGCTTCCATCGTCCTTTGCCGCGGCTGGCAATACGGCAAAAAGCGCAGTGCCGGCTATCAGCAGCGCCCGATTTATGGATTGCTGCATTGCGAACTCTCTAACGCTTGCCGGACAACGCTTCTCCGCCCGCAGGCGAAGAAGCGAGATCGGCTAACGAATCAGGAATAAACCATCTGGAACGTTGCGACGGAGGAGACGTTGCCCGGCTCGGCCGCGCCTGTGGCCACGTAATCCACGCTCAGCGGGATGATGTTTTCGCCGTTGATCAGCTTAACGTTGGAGGAGGTATCGCCAATGTTCAGCGCCTGGCCGTCCGGCCCGAACAGTTGCAGCGCAACGTTTTTGGCCGAGCCTGCGCCAGCGGTGTTCGCCAGGCTGCCTTCTACAGCAGGGTCCTGCTGGCCGTTAAAGATCACGGCGGCATTCTGGCTAACGGTGGCGTCGCAATCTTCCAGAACGATTTTAAAATCTTCTTTCTGGTTGGCCTGCATGCCGACCGTTGTCAGCTTGACGGTACGCACCTGGCTCAGGGTAACTGTCTGGTCTACGGAGTCAGCCGCGACGGAACAGGCGGCGTTTACCACCTGGCCGACAAAGTTGACGGTCCCGCCGGAAACGGTAACGGTATCGGCCTGCGCATTAATTGCCATGCCACCAGCCAGCGCGCCGGCAACAGCCATTGCTATAACTTGCTTTTTCATACAAATCCTTTTTAGATAAACATCATGCTGTCAATTGAAATAATATATTCACAATGTCATGTGAATCTTTTTTCGAGGCAGTGGTATAGGATATGTTTTTAGATTAATATATTATTTTTACCCAGGGCGTTGTTACTGGTTTTATATCATCCGCCACTGCGCTGATGAATGAGGGGATTCTACGGATTAAATAATATTATATCAATGTGATAATGGGTTGATGTTTTATTAGTTTTACTAAATATAAAATTAACTCATAATTTATTTGTTTGAATGATATTGCACGCCGTCAGAACCGCATTTCTATTCGCTGGTCGGTTTTATTAATGTCTGCGATGAATGTCATCGTGGTTTTGTTAATAATGCAAGACGTTACGGCTGTCATTATTCGGACATGCGTTGGGAATGCGGTGGTGTTATTATCCGGCTGCTTTTACAATCTGATATTACATAAAGAAATATTTTAAATTTATATGATGAACCGTGTTTGCACTTATGCACATTATTCCTCAGTCTGACTGCATAAAGAAATCCCTGGCGTATCCCAGGGATTTCTTTGCATATCGCCCTGATACTGCTAAAAGGGCAGGAAAAATAAATGTTCAGGCGGATGTTACGGCAATACGTAATGCCGCCAGCGCTTTACGCGCCGCCTTCAGCACTTGCTCACACTGCTCAATGGTAAGCGTCAACGGTGGCTCAATGCGGATGGTTTTCGAGTTGTTAAGCGTTCCCGCCACCAGTACCCGCTGGCGGAACATCTCGCTTGCGAAGCTATAACCGGTTTCGTTATCAACGAACTCAATCGCCATCAGCATCCCTTTCCCGCGCGCATCCTGTACCAGATCCGGATATTCCCGGCCCAACTGACGGAAGCCGTCCAGCAGCATGTCGCCTTTCTGCTCCGCTTGCGCGGGCAGGTTTTGCTCCAGCAGCACGTTGATGGTGGCCAGCGCCGCCGCACAGGCCAGCGGGTTACCGCCAAAGGTGGTGGTATGTAAGAACGGGTTATCGAACAGCACCGAGAAGACCTCCTCAGTGGCGACCGTTGCGCCAATCGGCATCACGCCGCCACCGAGCGCTTTCGCCAGGCACAGAATGTCCGGCTGAACGTTCTCGTGCTCGCAGGCGAACATCTTGCCGGTGCGCCCCATCCCGGTCTGCACTTCGTCGAAGATCAGCAGCGCGCCAAACTCATCGCACAGCTGACGCACGGCGGGCAGATAGCCCTGCGGCGGGAGGATCACGCCGCCTTCACCCTGAATCGGCTCCAGGATCACCGCCGCCACGTCGTCGCCGGTTTTACGGCATTCACTCAGCACGATGCGCATGGCGTTGATGTCGCCAAACGGCACGTGGCGGAAGCCCGGCAGCAGCGGCATAAACGGCTTGCGGAAGGTAGATTTAGCGGTCGCCGACAGAGCGCCCAGGGATTTCCCGTGGAACGCGCCGCTGGTGGCGATAAAGGTAAATTTCCCGCGCGGCGACTGGTACGCTTTGGCGAGTTTAATCGCCGCTTCGACCGATTCGGTGCCGCTGTTGCTGAAGAAGCTGTATTTCAGCTTACCGGGCGTTAAGGCTGCCAGCGTTTTCGCGAGCATGGCGCGAAGCGGATCGAGCAGTTCCTGGCTATGGAGAGGTTGTTTCGCAAGTTGATTCTGTACGGCGGAAACCACAACTGGATTACGGTGCCCCACGTTGAAAATACCAAAACCACCCAGGCAATCGATAAACTCCTGTCCCTGGGTGTCGACAAGCGTATTCAGACTGCCCGCTTGCCACTCTACGGCTCCGTAATCCCCGCCGGCGGTAACAGATTTGCGATACTCCAGAAAACCTGGATTCACATGCTCCTTAAAGTAATCAATGACCTCACGGTTAAGTTGTTTCATCTCCTCATGATCAAGCGTTCGCTTCTCAATGAGATTCAGTGCGTGCGCGGTACAGGCAAGAGCCGAGGCGCTGGAAGGTAACCTGTTCAAAATATGCTCCCGGGGATCGCGTATCACATGATACTGAGTTAAGTATTGCAGGGATTACGCCACCTCAGATGCCTTAACAAAAATCGGGATAAACGCCAGGTGAAATCAAAGTTGCACAATATTTAATCATGCCATCGCGCGCCGCACGGGATAAGGGATAACGAGCCGGGGATGGGGTGTCGTCAATTGCACTGCTCCAGGGCAGGGAATGCGCCTTAAGTGTGCACCGGGGTATCATGCTTTGTAGGTAGTTTCATGCCGAAAGTATTTTAAATCAATTAATTAGAAAAACGTACGAAAAGTGCGGTTTAACCGAGATTTGCGATCTCAATCATATTTAACAACTAAAGATAAATTTTTTATCGCCGAAAAAACATAAGCCACAAAATTAACATTCAAATAACCTGCAAGGGATGCTCACTATGTCCTCTCCTGACTATGTCACCCAGAATGAATATCCGCTGGACGATGACACCACGCTTATGTCGACCACCGACCTCCACAGCTACATGACCCACACTAACGACACCTTTGTGCAAGTGAGCGGCTTTACGCTCCAGGAGCTGCTCGGGCAACCGCACAACATTGTGCGTCATCCGGATATGCCGAAAGCGGCTTTTGCCGACATGTGGTACACGCTGCAAAAGGGCGAACCCTGGAGCGGGATTGTCAAAAACCGACGTAAAAATGGCGATCACTATTGGGTACGCGCCAATGCGGTACCAATGGTGCGTAACGGCCAGATGACGGGCTATATGTCCATTCGTACCCGCGCCACCGAGGACGAGGTAGCCGCAGTGGAGCCGCTTTATAAGGCGCTCAACGAAGGACGCTGCAAAAAACGCATTCATAAAGGGCTGGTGGTGCGCAAAGGCTGGCTCGGCAAACTACCGGCGATGCCGCTGCGCTGGCGCGTGCGTAGCGTAATGGCGGTACTTTTCGCGGTGATGGCCGCAACGCTTGTTGCCAGTGCCGCGGGCTGGGCTTCGCTGGTGGCGGCAGCCGTGGTGATGCTGCTTGGCACCCTGGTGTTTGAGCAACAGATTGTCCGCCCGGTGGAAAACGTCGCACGGCAGGCGCTCAGGGTCGCTACCGGAGAGCGTAACAGCGTGCAGCATCTTAACCGCAGCGATGAACTGGGGCTAACGCTGCGGGCCGTCGGACAGCTGGGGCTGATGTGCCGCTGGCTGATCAACGACGTCTCCAGCCAGGTGGTGAGCGTGCGCGACGGCAGCGACAGGCTGGCGCAGGGCAATGAAGATCTCAACGACCGCACGCGCCAGACCGTGGCTAACGTGCAGCAGACCGTGGCAACAATGAACCAGATGGCGGCGTCGGTGCAGAGTAACTCTGAGACCGCAGCCGAAGTCGACAAGCTATCGATGGCCGCCAGCAGCGCGGCCACGCAGGGGGGCACCGTGATGCAGACCGTGGTGAAAACCATGGATGACATTGCCGACAGTACCCAGCGCATTGGCTCTATTACCTCGCTTATCAATGACATCGCCTTCCAGACCAATATTCTGGCGCTGAACGCTGCGGTTGAGGCGGCACGCGCGGGCGAGCAGGGGAAAGGCTTTGCGGTGGTGGCGGGCGAAGTGCGTCATCTTGCCAGCCGCAGCGCGAACGCGGCTAACGATATTCGCAAGCTGATCGACGCCAGCGCCAGCAAAGTGCAGTCGGGCGCCGAGCAGGTCCACGCCGCGGGACGTACTATGGATGATATTGTCGAGCAGGTGAAAAACGTCACGCAGCTCATCGCGCAGATCAGTCACGCCACCTCAGAGCAGGCGACAGGCCTGACAGAGCTGACCCGTGCTGTGGCAGAGCTGGACAGCATTACGCAGAAAAATGCTGACCTGGTCGAAGAGAGCGCGCAGATTTCCGCGATGGTTAAGCACCGGGCCGGACGCCTTGAAGATGCGGTTACCGTGCTGCATTAAGAAATGTATGCTTCGATAAAGCCGTTTATTCCTCCGGGATAAACGGCTTTTTTGTTTTTCAGAATAAGTTATGTTGTTAATGAAATATTAAGTAACTAAAAAAAGCGCCCGGTTTTTAATTGTTACAATCCAGATTCATTGAGAGTGAAAAATAAAAAAACGATCAAAGTCATAAAGTTAGCGTGTTTCCTGTCGATAACAGCGATCGTCTGAGAAATAATCACATCGATGGGGTAAATATGTTCATACATGACGTAAAGATCGGCACGAAATTATTTCTGGCGTTTGGATTATTTATTGTCCTGATGGTCGTCAGCGCAAGCTTGTCTCTGATGAGCCTGAATCGGGCAAACAATGGAATGCAAACCATCCTTACCAGCGACTATCCAACGACGGTAAAAGCGAACCAGTTAATCGACAACTTCCAGGAATTTATAAGCACGCAGCAGCTCATGCTGCTGGACGAACAGGGGACGTACACGGCGCAATCAGAGCAGCGTCTGAAGGCGATCAGCGAGCGCATCTCCTCAATCCTGAGCGAGCTGGACAACGCTCTCAAGGATAAAAAATCCCAACAGGTGCTGGCCGATATCCACGGCGTACGCCAGCAATATCTTGACTCGCGCTACCGCATTTTGCAGGCCGTGCAGAATAACGACCGTGCGGGCGCGATAAACGAAATGATGACCAACACCCTGAATCTGCAACAGTCCTATAAAGCGAAAGTGCAGGCGCTGATTGCGATCCAGGACCATGAAATGCAGAGTGCGGGCGAGCAGGTGGAAGGCGATTTCCGCACCAATCGTCTCCTGCTGGTCCTGATTACGCTTTTCAGCGTCGCGGCAGCCAGCCTGACTGGCTGGTTCATTGTGCGATCCATTACCCGACCGCTGAACGACGCGGTGAATTTTGCGGAGGCCATTGCCGATGGCGATCTCACCGGCAGCATTATCTCGCACGGTAAAGATGAAACCGGACTGCTACTCACCGCACTGATGGAGATGAAAACGCGCCTGCTGGAGATTGTGCAGCAGGTGCAAACCGGATCGGAAAACATCTCCAGCGCCGCCGCGCAAATTGTCGCGGGCAACCAGGATCTGGCTGCCCGCACGGAGGAGCAGGCCAGTTCCGTTGAACAAACGGCCGCGTCGATGGAGCAGATCACCGCTACGGTGAAGAACACCGCGTCCCACACCGGAGAAGCGACGAACCTGTCTGCCGATGCGGCTGCCGTGGTCAAAAACAACGGCGAGATGATGAAGCAGGTCACCAGCAAGATGCGCCTGATTAACGAAACATCGAACAGGATGTCCGACATTATCGACCTGATCGACGCCATTGCCTTCCAGACTAATATTCTGGCGCTGAATGCGGCGGTCGAAGCGGCGCGCGCGGGTGAGCATGGTCGTGGCTTTGCGGTGGTGGCGGGCGAGGTACGCCAGCTCGCGCAGAAAAGTGCAACATCTGCGAGTGAGATCCGCCAGCTGATTGAAAGCTCCACAAGCCAGACGCAGGACGGCATGAACCTTGTGGAGAAGGCCAGCGGGCTTATCAACGGCATGGTCGGCAACGTAGAGGAGATGGACGTAATCCTGCGTGAGATTCGCCAGGCCAGCCACGAACAGACGGAAGGCATCTCGCAGATCAACAGCGCGATTGGCCTGATAGACGCCACCACCCAGCAGAACTCCGCGCTGGTGGAGGAGTCCGTTGCGGCGGCGGCATCCCTTAACGAACAGGCCATGCACCTGAAAGAGCTGGTCCGCGTGTTCCGCGTGAGCGACGGCGTGCTGGCTTAATCCAGCTGGGAGATCTCCAGCGCCGCGCGGTCAATCACGCCGATAATCTGTTTCAACTGCGCGTCGCTGAGCTCTCCCTGATTAACCTTCAGATCCAGTACCGCTTTGAAGTTATCCAGCGCCCGCTTCATCTGCGGGTTTTTGCGCAGCTGGAAACCGACGGAGCGCGCCTTGATACGCGTCTGGATCTGCTCCAGCTGTTCCCGGTTATTTTCCAGCCACTGTTCTCCGGCAGCGTTAATCGCAATCCGCTTACGGCCGTTCTCTTCTTCGGTAATGGTGATAAGCGCCTGATCCTGCAAGTAATCCAGCGTCGGATAGATCACGCCAGGGCTTGGCGTGTAATGTCCCTGAGTCAGGTTTTCGATCTCTTTGATCAGTTCGTAACCATGGCTCGCGTTGCGGGTCAGGATATCCAGGATCACCAGCCGCAAATCGCCATGGCCAAAAAATCGTGGCCGGCGTCCGCCGCCGTCGTGTTCGTGTCGCATGTTTTTTCCTTAATTTGATATATCTAAACTATATCTAAGATATATTCAGATGCAATCTAAAAAATCTTGATTTCTTAGTTAATAGCAATCATTATCATTAAAAATTCATTCCGATATATCGTATTCACCTGAGAAGGGCATCAACATGGCATCTACCCGTTACCCTCAACGTGTCCGCAATGACCTGCGTTTTCGTGAGCTGAACGTGCTGCGCACTGAGCGAGTCAGCGCAGGATTTCAGCGCATTGTGCTAGGCGGCGAGGCGCTGGAGGGCTTTAGCTCTCGCGGCTTTGACGACCATACCAAAGTCTTTTTCCCGGCACCGGGCACCACTTTCGTGCCGCCTGTGGTGACCGATGAAGGCATCGACTGGGGCGACGGCGTGCGTCCGCAGGCGCGTGACTATACCCCGCTGTACGATGACGAAAAACATGAGCTGGCGCTCGATTTCTTCGTTCATGATGGCGGCATTGCCAGCAACTGGGCGGTAGAGGCTAAGGTGGGCGACAAGCTGACCATCGGCGGTCCGCGCGGTTCGCTGGTGGTGCCGGAAGATTACGCCTGGCAGCTGTACGTGTGCGACGAGTCGGGGATGCCTGCGCTGCGCCGCCGTTTAGAAGGCATCGCAAAACTGCCTGTTCGCCCGGCGATCCACGCCATCGTCACCGTGGGCGATGCGGCGTATCAGGACTATCTGGCGCACCTGAGCGGGTTCAACATCACCTGGGTTATCGGCCACAACGAGCAGGCGGTGGCCGACCATCTTGCCGCGCTGGCCGTGCCGGAAGAGGATTACTTTATCTGGCTGACCGGAGAGGGGAAGGTGGTGAAACGCCTGAGCCGTCAGTTTGAAAGCGACGCAATTGACCCGCAGCTGGTGCGTGCCAGCGCGTACTGGCACGCCAAATAATCAGGCAGCGGGATCCAGCTGCGCTTCGCTCACCTGATGTTCGAGCGAGGCGCATACCTCTTTCAGCGCTTTCTCCTGCTGGGCAAAGTAGGCTTCCATATTGCTGAGCGACGAGACGAGCAGCCAGGACTCTTCCTTCTCCAGCTCTGCCAGCTCGTTCACCAGAGTGTCGATTTGCTCACGCACCTGCGCCATCTTTTTACGAATACGTTCCAGGTCGTTCAGTCTGTCGCTTGCCATCATCGGTTCGAATCCTTGTTGCAGACGGGCGACCAGCGAGCGAATGGCCTTCACGTCGCCGCGCTGTTTGGCCTGGTTGAGTTGCACCATCATCCTGTTGGCTTCCTCTTTTAAATCATCGGCAACCAGATCCGGGTGGCATAGCTTGCTCGCCTGACGCCAGAGCCGCTTCAGCTCGTTCCGATCCTCTTCAGAGAGATCCTTGCCTTTACACAGGCGAACTTCGGCATCATGATGCTGTTCGCGATACTTCTTGTACTCTTCGTTGGCCTCATCGCGCGCCTGACGTGCCGGCTCTTCCTCACGCGTTAAACCGGTCTCCAGCTCCATTGCTTCGGCCAGCAGGTTGGCAATCAGATTGCTTTGCTGCTGAAGATGTTTGCGCGCCTCTGCCGCCTGAACGGAATCCGCAGGCAGATCTCGCCAGCGCCGGGTGAGCGTTGTCAGAACCTCTACGGCCTGCGCCATATAGTCCTGGCAGCGGCGGTAATCCTCTTCCCGACGACGCGTCTCCGCCTGCTGACGACGCAGGTTAAGCTCCGCCAGCGTTTTACGCAGGGCGAGGATCTGCTGCATCAACGGCCCGAGGCGGGAGAAATAGAGATCGTTGAACTCATCAAGCTGCTGTACCCGGGCGTTACGGCGATCAATCAGATCGCGCAGACGCTCTTCCAGGGCTTTCAGCTCCAGCTTGCTGGCCGCCAGCTGTGGGTCACGCCACGGGGTAACGGCGCGCTGGCTTTGCAGCCAGGCGGTGATAGCGCGAAGGGCTGCGGTGTAGTTTTTCTGCTCAAGCGCCGCGACGATGGACAGGAGATCATCGTCAAAGGCTTCCTCTTTGAGACGTTTCAGCTGGCTCCGGATGATGTCGTCATCTTCCAGCTCAATGGCATTTTTAATGATTTCTAGCCGTTTGATCGGTGTGCTCATGATGCCTTTCGCTCTGGCGCTTAAGTATTTGAGTTAAGGTTAGTTGTTGTAAAAGCTACAGGAAATAATACACACGGATGATGATCGGCGCGATGGGGGATTTCTTTAGTTTTTAGGGTTTGTGAGGGGAAGCGACAGGCCGGGCTACGTGTGGTGGATTACTTACAAAAAAGCCACTCAATCGAGTGGCTTAACTGGATGATTCTAAAGCTAAAATTTGGTGGCCCCTGCTGGACTTGAACCAGCGACCAAGCGATTATGAGTCGCCTGCTCTAACCACTGAGCTAAGGGGCCGTGGCGGTGAATTATAAAGTAACTCCCCTCAGCAATCCAGCCATTCACACCTGCCTGCTGTTTTTATAAACAACGCATAATCAATCCTTTATACTTACCTTAAGATGCATAGACAGGAGTAGAGATGATCAACGATATTCTGGCCCCTGGCCTGCGGGTGGTGTTCTGCGGTATCAATCCGGGCAAGTCATCGGCGCACACCGGTTTTCACTTTGCTCATCCGGGAAATCGCTTCTGGAAGGTGATCCACCAGGCCGGATTTACCGACAAACAGCTTAAGCCGGAAGAAGAGCAGCAGCTGCTGGATACGCGCTGTGGCATCACCATGCTGGTCGAGCGACCCACGGTGCAGGCGAGCGAAGTGAATCTGCATGAGCTGCGCGCTGGCGGGCGTGAGCTGATCGCGAAAATTGAAGACTATCAGCCCGCGGCGCTGGCGATCCTCGGCAAGCAGGCCTACGAGCAGGCGTTCAGCCAGCGCGGCGCCAGCTGGGGTAAGCAGAACATTACCATTGGCGTAACGCAGGTGTGGGTGCTGCCAAACCCGAGCGGGCTGAACAGGGCGACGCTGGACAAGCTGGTGGAGGCGTATCGGGAACTGGATGAGGCGCTGGTGGTGAGGGGGCTTTAGCTCCTCTGCGGTTTGATGCCCTCATCCTGACCCTCTCCCACAGGTAGAGGGAATAAACAAAAAAAGCTCCCGATTGGGAGCTTTTTCATTTCAGGACCGATTAATCGTCCAGGAAGCTACGCAGCACTTCAGAGCGGCTCGGATGGCGCAGCTTACGCAGCGCCTTCGCTTCGATCTGACGAATACGTTCGCGGGTAACGTCAAACTGTTTACCCACTTCTTCCAGCGTGTGGTCGGTGTTCATGTCGATACCGAAACGCATACGCAGCACTTTGGCTTCACGGGCGGTCAGGCCAGCCAGCACGTCGTGCGTAGCGGCACGCAGGCTCTCGGTGGTGGCAGAGTCCAGCGGCAGCTCGAGGGTGGTATCCTCGATGAAATCACCCAGATGCGAATCTTCATCATCACCGATTGGCGTTTCCATGGAGATTGGCTCTTTAGCGATTTTCAGCACTTTACGGATCTTGTCTTCCGGCATCAGCATGCGTTCAGCCAGCTCTTCCGGCGTCGGCTCGCGGCCCATCTCCTGCAACATCTGGCGAGAGATACGGTTGAGTTTGTTGATGGTCTCAATCATATGCACCGGAATACGGATGGTGCGCGCCTGGTCTGCGATAGAGCGGGTGATCGCCTGACGGATCCACCAGGTAGCATAGGTGGAGAACTTGTAACCACGACGGTATTCAAACTTATCTACCGCTTTCATCAGACCGATGTTGCCTTCCTGAATCAGATCCAGGAATTGCAGGCCACGGTTGGTGTATTTCTTGGCGATAGAGATAACCAGACGTAAGTTCGCTTCAACCATCTCTTTCTTCGCACGGCGGGCTTTCGCTTCACCGATGGACATACGACGGTTGATGTCTTTCACCTGCTCGATGGTCAGGCCGGTCTCTTCTTCAATCTGATGCAGTTTTTGCAGGCCGCGCTGTACGTCTTCTTTCACGTCGTGCAGCTTTTCAGACCACGGCTTGTTCATCGCGATAGCGGCGTTGAACCAGGTTTCGCTGGTTTCATTGCCGGTGAAGAGGGTAATGAAGTTCTTCTTAGGCATTTTGCACTGTTCAACGCACAGCTTCATGATGATACGTTCCTGGGTACGTACGCGATCCATCATCACGCGCATGCTGTTCACCAGGTAGTCGAACTGTTTTGGCACCAGGCGGAACTGTTTGAACACTTCAGACAGCTTCAGGATCTCTTCCTGAGCGGCGGCATGGCTGCGGCCTTTCGCTTTGATGGTGTCACGCGTCACTTCGTACTGGGTACGCAGCTCGGCAAACTTCTCACGCGCCAGTTCAGGGTCGATGCTGTTGTCATCGTCGCTGCTGTCGTCCTCTTCTTCTTCATCTTCGTCTTCGTCGTCATCCATCTCTTCCTGAGACAGCTCAGAACCGACGTGAGTGGCGGTTGGCGCCATATCTTCTTCAGCGTTCGGGTCGACAAAGCCAGTGATCAGATCGGACAGACGCGCTTCTTCCGCTTCAACGCGATCGTACTGCTCCAGCAGATAGGTAATCGCTTCCGGGTATTCGGCAACAGAGCACTGAACCTGGTTGATCCCGTCTTCGATGCGTTTTGCGATGTCAATTTCGCCTTCGCGGGTCAACAGTTCAACGGTACCCATTTCGCGCATGTACATGCGGACCGGGTCAGTGGTACGCCCGATTTCAGATTCCACGCTGGACAGGACCTGTGCAGCAGCTTCTTCCGCATCTTCGTCAGTGTTGTTGGAGGTTTCAGCCAGCAACAGATCATCGGCATCCGGTGCTTCTTCCATCACCTGAATGCCCATGTCATTGATCATTTGGATGATATCTTCGATCTGATCTGAATCGACGATATCTTCCGGCAGATGGTCATTGACCTCGGCATAGGTCAGATAGCCTTGCTCCTTACCGCGTTGGACAAGAAGTTTCAGCTGTGACTGCGGGTTTTGCTCCATAAGACGGTATCCACACTTAATTCGTTTGATTGGTGTCGGCGATGGGCTGCCAACCTTTAAAGCGAGGGCGTACTTATATTTTTGCCGCTGCCTCTCAGTGCGGCTGCCGGGGGCTTCCCGATCGATATTCGGCACTTAAGCCGTTAAATTTTTTATTTCTTCGCCAGTTCCTGGTTAATCATCCAGAGCTCCCGGCGTTCTTCGCTGCTCAGGCCATGGGTGCGCTCGCGAGCTATCAACTCTTCCTGGCGCAACTCAAGCATCGAATCAAACATATGGTTGAGCGAGTCGGTGAACGTTTTTTCTGCGATATCCTTATCTGCTATATCGTCCCACATCGACAGTTTTTCAAGGGTAGCGGCCTCTTTTGTGCCGCGATAATGCTCTAAAAGTTGTCCGGTGGTCAGACCTGGCTGAGACAAACAAGTGTTGACCAATTCTGAAAATAAGCCAAGCCCGGGCAATTTTTCGTGGTTCAAACCCGCCAGCGACGGCACTTGCGGAGCAAGTTCGGGGTTTTGCACCAGCAACCCTATCAGTATACGCATGGTTGTGCGTTTTAGCTGAGGCGCGGGGCGTACCGTGCCGTTTTCAGCCTGTTTCGGCATTAAACGTTCAAGCTGGCTGTCATCCAGAATGCCGAGCTTGTTGCCTAACTCCTGACGCAGATAGATGCGCAGCGTTTCGCCGGGCACCTGGCTGATTAACGGCAGCGCCAGCGTGCTGAGCTGCGCGCGCCCGTCAGGGGTACTCAAATCAACCTGCGGCATCAGGCTGTTAAACAGAAACGTGGAGAGCGGCTGAGCCTGCTCCATCCGCGCTTCAAACGCCGCTTTGCCCTCTTTACGCACCAGCGTATCCGGGTCTTCACCGTCGGGCAGGAACATAAAGCGTAGCTGACGCCCGTCGGTCATATACGGCAACGCGGTTTCCAGCGCTCGCCAGGCGGCGTCGCGTCCTGCGCGGTCACCGTCGTAACAGCAAATCACGTTGTTGGTGACGCGGAACAGCAGCTGGATATGGTCCGCCGTGGTGGACGTTCCCAGCGACGCAACGGCATAGTTAATGTCGTACTGCGCCAGCGCAACAACATCCATATAGCCTTCGACGACCAGAAGACGCGGAGGTTCCGCATTATCCTGCTGTGCCTCATAAAGACCGTAAAGCTGGCGGCCCTTATGGAAAATATCGGTTTCCGGGGAGTTAAGGTATTTCGGCAGGGCATCACCCAGCACGCGACCACCAAAACCTATCACCCGGCCACGCTTGTCGCGGATCGGGAACATCACCCGTTCACGGAAGCGGTCGTAGCTTCGTCCCTGGTCGTTGGTGACCAGCATGCCTGCGTCGATGAGGGATTTACGATCTTCGCTATTGCCGCCAAAACGCTTTAACACGTTGTCCCAGCCGGGCGGGGCGTAACCAATAGCGAAACGCGCAATCACATCGTCACTCAGTCCGCGCTTGTTCAGATACTGACGCGCAGGCTCAGCCGCAGAGTGCTTAAGAGACTGTTGGTAAAACGAATTCAGGCCATCCATCAGTTGGTACAGCGTTTGCCGCTGATGGCGCTCGATCTGACTTGGCCCACTGCCTGCTTCATACGGCACTTCAAGGTTATGCATCGCCGCCAGCTCTTCGACGGTTTCAACGAACTCGAGCTTGTCGTAGTTCATCAAAAAATCGACGGCATTACCGTGTGCGCCACAGCCGAAGCAATGGTAGAACTGTTTTTCACCGTTTACGGTGAAAGAGGGGGTTTTTTCGTTATGGAACGGACAGCACGCATGGTAGTTCTTGCCCTGCTTTTTTAGCTTCACCCGCGCGTCGATGAGATCGACGATGTCGGTTCTGGCAAGCAGGTCATTGATGAAAACGCGTGGGATTCTTCCGGCCATATGCCCCAAAAATTTAAGCGACTTATAAACGAAAACAAGCCGCGCATTCCTTCCGGAAGCACGGCCTTACGACTACAACTCTGTCTGTCAATTGAGGGCTGTGGCCCTCAACAGATTAGTACAGACGAGTACGGCGTGCGTTTTCGCGAGCCAGTTTCTTCGCGTGACGTTTCACAGCGGAAGCTTTAGCGCGCTTACGTTCGGTCGTTGGTTTTTCATAAAACTCACGACGACGAACTTCAGCCAGAACACCTGCTTTCTCGCATGAACGTTTGAAGCGACGCAGTGCTACGTCGAACGGCTCGTTTTCACGTACTTTAATTACCGGCATGTAACTCTCACCTTTAATAAATTCGGTTTGCCGCTGGCATCAACGCCAGCTTATTTCAAAATGGTGCGGAATTTTACTGCAAATGCTGCTGCTTTGTAAAGCACCGATGCGATTTTGAAAGGGACTTTAATAAGGGTGAGGAGTATACACGAGGCTTCTTCCTGGGGCGAACAAAGTTTTACAACAATCCGCCCAGGCTCTACACTGCGCGGTATTGAAACGAGGTAAAACAAGTCATGCGTGTACTGGGTATTGAAACATCCTGCGATGAAACCGGCATCGCGATTTACGACGACGAAAAAGGGCTTCTGGCCAACCAGCTGTATAGTCAGGTGAAATTGCACGCTGACTACGGCGGCGTCGTGCCTGAACTGGCCTCTCGTGACCACGTGCGTAAAACGGTTCCCCTGATTCAGGCGGCGCTTAAAGAGGCCGGGTTGAGTGCAAAAGATATTGATGCCGTGGCCTATACCGCAGGGCCGGGCCTGGTCGGCGCGCTGCTGGTCGGCGCAACGGTAGGGCGTTCGCTGGCCTTCGCGTGGGATGTTCCGGCCATTCCGGTTCACCATATGGAAGGGCACCTTCTGGCGCCGATGCTGGAAGACAATCCGCCAGAGTTCCCGTTTGTGGCGCTGCTGGTTTCCGGTGGGCATACCCAGCTGATTAGCGTAACGGGCATTGGCAAGTACGCGCTGCTGGGCGAGTCGATCGACGATGCTGCCGGTGAAGCCTTCGATAAAACCGCCAAGCTGCTGGGGCTGGATTACCCGGGTGGCCCGATGCTGTCGAAAATGGCGTCGCAGGGAACGGAAGGGCGCTTTGTCTTCCCGCGGCCGATGACCGACCGTCCGGGGCTGGATTTCAGCTTCTCTGGCCTGAAAACTTTCGCGGCCAATACTATCCGCAATAATGACGACAGTGAGCAGACCCGTGCCGATATCGCCCGTGCGTTCGAAGACGCGGTGGTGGATACGCTGATGATCAAGTGCAAGCGCGCGCTGGATCAGACCGGCTTTAAGCGCCTGGTGATGGCCGGTGGCGTCAGCGCTAACCGCACGCTGCGCGCGAAGCTTGCTGAGATGATGCAAAAGCGTCGCGGGGAAGTGTTCTATGCGCGTCCTGAATTTTGCACCGATAACGGGGCGATGATCGCCTACGCCGGGATGGTGCGTCTGAACGCCGGCGCAACGGCTGACCTGAGCGTGTCTGTGCGTCCGCGCTGGCCGCTGGCGGAACTGCCTGAGGCGTGAGTTTCTTTGCCCGGTGGCGCTGCGCTTACCGGGCCTACAAGATCCACGTGTGCTAACGTGCAATAAACCACCCTACACCCGCAACATTCCTTTCTCTTCCAGAAACGCAATAATCGTCGCTAAACCGTCACCCGCTTTCAGGTTGGTAAACGTCCACGGACGCTCGCCGCGCATGCGATTAGTGTCGCGTTCCATTACCTCCAGCGACGCACCGACGTACGGCGCGAGGTCGGTTTTGTTGATCACCAGAAAATCGGATTTAGTGATCCCCGGCCCGCCCTTGCGCGGGATTTTTTCCCCTTCGGCCACGTCGATGACGTAGATGGTGAGGTCCGCCAGCTCCGGGCTGAAGGTCGCGCTCAGGTTATCCCCGCCGCTTTCCACGAAGATCAGATCCAGATTGCCGAACTTCTCGCTCAACGCTTCCACCGCCGCCAGGTTCATTGAGGCATCTTCGCGGATGGCGGTATGCGGGCAGCCGCCCGTTTCCACGCCCACGATGCGCTCTGGCTCCAGCGCACCCGCCTCGGTCAGGATGCGCTGATCCTCTTTGGTATAGATATCGTTGGTCACCACCGCAAGATGATAGGTGTCGCGCATCGCCTTGCAGAGCGCTTCCAGCAGGGCGGTTTTGCCCGACCCTACCGGGCCGCCCACGCCCACGCGCAGGGGATGTTTGTAATCAGCCATGTTGACTCCTCAGGAACGGAATAGTCGTGAATATTGGGTTTCATGGCGCGCGGAGGCGATGGCCGACAGCGGCGTAGCGGCCCCCAGCGCGTCGTCGCCACGTAAAAATGCCTGTTCAAACCCGGCGGCAAAATGGTCGCTCAGGTCGATAATCAGCTGTTGTGCGGCCTGCTGCCCAAACGGCACCAGCTTGACGCCCGCCATCACCGCGCTCTCTATCCAGCTGTAGCCGAGGCTCAGCGCCAGCTCGCGCGCGCTAATGCCCCAGCGCACGCCGAGCCACGCCATGCCGCCGAGCTGGCTTCGCATCAACAGCGGCAGCCATTCTGGCGGGCAGGCGGGTTCCCAGCTTTTAATCAGGCGCGTAAAGGCCGCCCCACGGTTGCGTTCTTCATCGCGCAGCTCGCGCGTTTCCCGGCAGGCGAGCAGGTATGCCGTCCAGCGTTTTGCTGTCGCGACGTCCTGCTTCTCGCAGGCACGATACAGGCGGATAAACAGCGGCAGGTCGACGCAGAAAAAGCTCTGCTCCATCTGCTGGATCTGCCAGCGCCTGAAGGCCTCAGCGTCCGTGACCCACCCGGCCTCAACGGCCCACTCCAGCCCCTGCGACCAGGTAAACGATCCGACCGGCAGGCTACTGCTGGAGAGCTGCATCAGGCGCAGCCGCTGGCGGGCGTGCTCCATCAGCTCATCAGCGCCAGCAGGGCGGAGACGATCAGCCCGCCGCCGAAGGTTTTACGCAGGCCGTCGTGACGGCGCAGCAGCAGCCCTGCCGCGAAGCTGGCACACAGCACCGTGGCGCTGGCTAACATAAACCCGCTGGTGAAGAGCCAGAAGCTGTGGCCGGACATCTCCACGCCGTGCGCCCAGCCGTGGAACATCGCCAGGGCTGGCACCGCCAGCAGCAGGCGATTTTCAGTCTTAAACATCATCACGCCGCAGACCGCCAGCGAGGCGATAATCAGCATCTCCATGCCGCTAAAGCCGCCGAGCAGGCTGCCCGCAACGGCACCAGCAAGCATCATGCCGAGCGTCGCTAACGGCAACAGCAGCTTGCGGCCGCTCAGGGCGGAGAGCACGCCAGCCCCCGTCAGCATCAGCAGGTGATCCAGCCCGGTCAGCGGATGGAGAAATCCGGCCTGGAAGCTGTCGGTCCCGTGGCCGGGATGTGCGAGCGCGGGAACGGAAAAAGCCAGCAGTAACAGCGGTAAGTACTTGCGCATGATGAGTCCTTAATGTGAATGAGCGTGAGAGTGGCTATGGCTGTGGGCATCGCTGGTGTAAGCGCCCGCTTCCGGTTCAAATGGCAGGCTGGCGAAGGTCACCTCCAGCCCGAACTGACGCAGCATATCGTCGAGGACGTGGTCGTGGTGGTAGCGCAGTTCGCCAGGCATTATTTGCAGCGGTACGTGACGATTGCCCAGGTGATAACAGGCGCGGGCGAGCAGGAACGGGTCGGCGCAGCGCACCACGGAAACCGACTCCGGGGCGGCGATCACTTCAATCACCTCGCTGCCATCGTCGGTAGTCAGCAGGTCGCCCCCGCGCAGCAGCAGGCCGCGCGGCAGCATTAGCCCGGCTTCGCGGCCGTCGTTCAGCGCCACGCGGGCGCGGCTTTTTACCCGCACATCAATCGGTAGCGTGACGCTGGCGGTAATCGGATGCGCATGGTCCAGGCGTTGGGTTAAATAGATCATCATGACTCCTCAAAACAGAAAATAGCGTTGCGCCATCGGCAAAACCTCTGCCGGTTCGCTGGTGATCAATTCGCCGTCGACGCGTACCTCATAGGTTTGCGCGTCAACGGTGATATTCGGCTGTAAATCGTTGTGGATCATGTCGGCCTTTTTCACCGACCGGCAGCCTCTCACCACCGCGGTGGCGCTTTGCAGTCCGAGCCGTTGCGGAATGCCGCTGACATCAGCAGCCTGAGAGACAAACGTCAGCCGCGTGACGTGGCGTGCGGCACCAAGGGCACCAAACATCGGGCGGTAATGTACCGGCTGCGGCGTGGGGATCGAGGCGTTGATGTCGCCCATCGGCGCGCAGGCGATCATCCCGCCTTTGACGATGGTGGCGGGTTTGACGCCAAAGAAGGCGGGGGACCAGACCACCAGATCCGCCAGCTTGCCCGCCTCAATAGAACCGACCTCATGGGCGATGCCGTGGGTCAGCGCCGGGTTGATGGTGTATTTGGCGACATAGCGCTTCACGCGGAAGTTATCGTTATCGCCGGTCTCTTCCGGCAGTGCGCCGCGCTGCACCTTCATGCGGTGCGCCACCTGCCAGGTGCGGATAATCACTTCCCCCACGCGGCCCATTGCCTGTGAATCTGACGAGGTGAGCGAGAACGCGCCGATATCGTGCAGCACGTCTTCGGCGGCGATGGTCTCCCGGCGAATGCGGGATTCGGCAAACGCCACGTCCTCGGCGATATCCGGGTCGAGGTGATGGCAAACCATCAGCATGTCCAGGTGCTCGTCGATGGTGTTGACCGTGTAGGGCAGCGTCGGGTTGGTGGAGGAGGGCAGAATATTCGGGTGCGCGCAGGCGGTGATGATATCCGGCGCATGGCCGCCGCCCGCCCCTTCGGTGTGGAAGGTGTGGATGGTGCGCCCGCCGATGGCGGCCAGCGTGTCTTCGACAAAACCGGACTCGTTCAGCGTGTCGCTGTGCAGCGCCACCTGAATATCCATCTCTTCAGCGACCTCCAGCGAACAGTTGATGGCCGCAGGCGTCGCGCCCCAGTCTTCGTGGATCTTAAGCCCGATGGCACCTGCGGCGATCTGCTCGCGCAGCGCGTCCGGGTTGGAGCCGTTCCCTTTACCCAGCAGGCCAATATTCACCGGTAGCGTATCGGCTGCCTGCAACATGCGGGCGATATACCACGGCCCCGGTGTGCAGGTGGTGGCGTTTGTGCCTGCCGCAGGCCCGGTGCCGCCGCCGATCATGGTGGTGACGCCAGACACCAGCGCCTCTTCCGCCTGCTGCGGACAGATCCAGTGGATGTGGGTGTCGATCCCGCCGGCGGTGACAATCCTCCCTTCGGCGGCGATCACTTCCGTTGCCGCGCCAATCGGGATCGTCACGCCGGGCTGGATGTCCGGGTTTCCGGCTTTGCCGACGGCGAAGATCCGCCCATCTTTTACGCCGATATCCGCTTTCACGATCCCCCAGTGATCGACGATCAGCGCGTTGGTGAGCACCAGATCCACGCAGTCGTCGGCGGTCATCTGCCCCTGTCCCATGCCGTCGCGGATCACTTTTCCGCCGCCGAATTTAACCTCTTCGCCGTAGATCGTGAGATCGTCTTCCACTTCGATCCACAGCTCGCTGTCGGCCAGCCGCACTTTATCCCCGGTAGTGGGGCCGAACATATCGGCATACGCCTGGCGTGAAATCTCAGCCATGTTTCACCTCGCCCATGACCTCGCCGCGAAAGCCGAAAATGCGCTGTGCGCCCGTCACCTGCACCAGCGTCACTTCCCGCTTCTGGCCGGGCTCGAAGCGCACGGCAGTGCCGGCCGGGATGTTCAGCCGGTAACCTCGGGTGGCTTCGCGATCGAACTTCAGCGCCGGGTTGACCTCGTAAAAGTGGTAGTGCGATCCGACCTGGATCGGCCTGTCGCCGTGGTTTTCCACGATCACACTTCGGGTTTCGCGCCCGACGTTGAGAGCAATGTTTCCGGACTGGATCCGGTATTCGCCTGGGATCATCACGCGCTCCTTACACGATCGGGTTGTGGACGGTGACGAGCTTGGATCCGTCCGGAAAGGTGGCTTCCACCTGGATATCCGGGATCATCTCCGGCACGCCTTCCATCACCTGATCGCGCGTCAGGACGTGGCGGCCGGCTTCCATCAGCGAGGCGACGGTTTCGCCATCGCGCGCGCCTTCCATAATAAAGGCGCTGATCAGCGCGACCGATTCCGGGTAGTTGAGCTTTACCCCGCGCGCGAGGCGGCGTTCGGCAACCAGCGCGGCGGTGAACAGCAACAGCTTGTCTTTTTCTCTGGGAGTCAGTTCCATAGCGTTTCTCTTATGTTTGCCAGATGCGCGGCGAACAGGCGGTTTTGGAAGTTAAAAGCGGGCGAAGCGACTGCCAGATATCGCGCATCACCCGCTGACAAATCAGGTTGTCGTGGGAGAGAAAACGCACCGACAGCAGATCGTCGGTGAGCGTCGCCCCGCCAACGTTTTCCAGCGGGGCGAGAAGCGCACGCACCGCGTCGAGAAGTGCTTCCCGGGCCGGATAGAACAGCAGCGTGCCGACCCACGGATGGTCCGCGACTGGCGTCAGATCGCCACCGCTGAGATGCAGTCGCTCAATCAGACGCGGCTCGCCATCCACCCACACCTCAAGGCGGTTCTCCAGCGTGCCGTGGCTGAAGGTTTCGTTTATCACCGGACGGCCCAGACAGTACAGCTCCCACGCCAGCAGCGTGCTGGTGGCGTGCAGGTGAAAGACGGAACGCAGCGCGGCGTTAGCGCCGGGGAAAATAATGGTGTCCTGCGGCAGCCACTCCAGCGTGGCCTCTTCGTCGAGGTAAAAATGCTGACTGAGGCAGGCCAGCGGGCCGTTGCTGCGATAGAACTTGCTGGCGCCGGGCATGGTAATGAGGGCATGGCTTTTGGCGTCGAGCCGCACGGAAATATCCAGCGTATCTCCGCCCACAATTCCGCCTGGCGGGTGCAGCAGGTAAAGGTGGCAGGTTTCCCCTTCGGGATAAAACGGACGCTGAACGGTGAGCGGCCCGCTGTGACGCGCGGAATGGAGGAGGGTTTTCTCAGGGGTATGACAAAACTGGAGGGCAAGCGAGGCCTGCCAGCCTTTGTATGAATTATCAGTGACCTGAGTTGCTAACATGGTGCTTCCATTTCCACACTATCGGGGTACGTTTCAGTATGCCCTGGCGGAAATGAAGGCTGTCATATGAGTCGCTTATGGATAAAAAAACGGCTCATGTGAGCCGGTTTCAGTAATGTAGGCCGGGTAAGCGCAGCGCCACCCGGCAAGAAAGGCTAGCGATAATCCTCTGCATCCACATCATACCCCGACGGCTCCCAGCGGATCGCCAGCAGCGACGCCAGACCGATAAACGGCGCCAGCGCAATCACCCAGAACACGGCGGTATCCAGCGAGGCGACCAGCAGCGGGAACAGAAACAGTGACAGCGTTGAACTGCTGCGCATCAGCGTCTGGTTAAGCCCCACGCCCACGCCGCGCAGCGAGGTCGGGTAGCTCAGGGAGGCAAACGTCATGGTGTGCGCACCTGGACCAAAACCCTGACCAAACAGGAACAGCGCCAGCATCGCGACGGCGACCACGCCTTCCGTAGCCCCGTCAGGGCGGCCAATCAGCGCCAGGCCGAGCAGTGCCGCAAGCTGGCACGCATAACCCGCCAGTGACATCCGCCATGCGCCGAAGCGCGGAACATAGCGCACCGCCAGCAGCCCGCCGACAAATGCGAACAGCAGGTTAAGCGCCAGCGAGATCAGAATGGTGGTCAGCATCGACTGCACAAAGAAGCTGGAGATGATCACCGGCAGGCCAAAGGCTACGGCGTTATAGGCGAACGAGGAGACCACTGACAGCAGCGTGGCGAGCGTGGTACGCCGCAGATAGATACCGCGGAACAGGTTCAGGTAGTTCGACCATTTTGCCTTGTTCACGACAGGCGCGGGCTGGTCGAGCGCATCCTGCGGTACGTGGGCATTAATATTGTAAGACTGCCGCAGGATGGACGCCGCCTCCTTCAGATTGCCCTGATTCGCCGCCCAGACCGGGGATTCGCTCATATAGCGGCTGCGGATGGCGATAATCACCAGCGCGGGCACCGCGCCAAAGCCAAGGATCAGACGCCAGAGCCAGTCGCTGTGGCTTTCCGGCAGCACGGCGTAAAAGAAGAGCACCAGAAGATAAGAGATGCTGATGGCCGCGTACCAGGTGGGGCACCACATTGCGACGCTGGAGGCTTTATTCCCCGGGCCTTTCAGCCTGGCGAACTCGCTGAGAAACGCCATCGCGACGGGAAGGTCGATCCCAACGCCAAGACCCATCACAAAGCGCGCGCCCGCAAGCACATATTCGTTCGGGGCCAGCGCACAGGCGATAGCGGCAACGACAAAGAACACCATGTCGGCCATAAAGACGCGGTAGCGCCCGATTTTATCCGTAAGATAGCCGCCGAGCAGCGCCCCGACAATCGCGCCAAAGGTAATCGCCGAGGCCACCATGCCGGTACCGGCGGGCGTCAGGTTAAATTCGCGGGTGATGTCTTTGATGCCGAATGCCAGCGCGCCGAGATCGTAGGCATCGAGGAAAATTCCCCCGAGCGCGATACCGACCACGATGCGGGCATTGGCCCGGCCCTGAGAGCCGTCATTAACGAGACGTGAAACGTCCGATGCGCTACGCACCCACTTGATGTCGCCATCCGGGGTATTTCCTGCCGTTGGAAGGGGAGTTGAATCTGTGATTTCTGCCATTTTCTTTTTGTGTGGTTGTGTTGTGTCTCTAACAGTTACCACAGGCAGAAGGTGACAAAAATCACATTTGGTTATAAGGCATAACGAACGGTTTACTGAGCGTCTTTCTTTTTACGCCTGAGCTTCGTCCAGATCTTGGTTTCCTTACGCCGCCACAGGCGCTGAATGTTGTCGTGGTGGCGCAACAGGATCAGACACGAGAGCATCGACACCGGGAAGGTAAACTGCGGTTTAAACCACCAGACATAAAACGGGGCGATCAGTGCGCTGACGATGGCGCCCAGCGACGAATAACCGCTCAGCAGAATGGTCAGCAGCCAGGTGCCCGCCATCACGCCGGTGAGATCCCAGCCGATCGGCGCAATCGCGCCAAACGCGGTGGCAACGCCTTTACCGCCTTTAAAACCAAAGAAAACGGGCCAGATGTGGCCGACGCAGGCGGCGATGGCAATCAGCCCCAGCCAGAAGGGTGTGACGCCGAGCGCATACGCGCCCCAGACGGGAAGCATTCCTTTCAGAACATCAAAAATCAAAACCGCTACGGCTGCTCCCTTGCCGCCAATTCGTAGTACATTGGTCGCCCCCGGATTCCCGGAACCACTTTCACGCGGGTCAGGCAACCCGGCGATGCGGCAGACCAGAATGGCGCTGGAGATTGAGCCGCAAAGGTAGGCGAGGATAATCATTCCAGGCGCGATTGCACTCATAACGCTGTTCCGTTTTGAAAATGTATCTGTATTCTCAGCATCTGTGGATAATACGCATAATTCGCCGGAAGTGGTATCCGGTTTAGCCAAAAAGCAGGCAGGTCGTGATGGATATTGTATTTATAGAGCAACTTTCGGTAATCACCACAATTGGTGTTTACGACTGGGAACAGACCATCGAGCAGAAACTGGTGTTCGATATCGAAATGGGCTGGGACAACCGCAAGTCAGCAAAAAGCGATGATGTGAATGACTGTCTGAGCTACGCCGACATCAGTGAAACGGTCATCGCCCATGTTGAAGGGCAACGTTTTGCGCTGGTAGAACGCGTGGCGGAAGAGGTAGCAGACCTGCTGCTGAGCAAATTTAACTCCCCATGGGTGCGCATTAAGCTAAGCAAGCCGGGAGCGGTGGCGCGCGCCGCCAATGTGGGCGTGATTATCGAGCGTGGCACAAATCTGAAAGGAAAGATTTAACGTCATAATAGCTAAACCATTTTAGGTTATATCGGTCTTAAAGCTGTATCTTTCACGGTTGTCCGCGTGGGACACCGTTTTTTTATATCTTTTTAGGGGTTTATAGATGAGCGATATGCACTCGCTGCTGGTGGCGGCAATACTGGGTGTGGTCGAAGGATTGACGGAGTTTTTGCCGGTGTCCAGTACGGGCCATATGATTATCGTTGGCCATCTCCTGGGCTTTGAAGGCGATACCGCAAAGACGTTTGAGGTGGTGATCCAGCTGGGCTCTATCCTGGCGGTGGTCGTGATGTTCTGGCGACGTCTGTTTGGTCTGATCGGTATCCACTTCGGGCGTTTGCCGCAGCGTGAAGGAGAGGGCAAAGGGCGCCTGACGCTGATTCATATTCTGCTCGGGATGATCCCGGCGGTGGTGCTGGGGCTGGTGTTCCACGACACCATTAAATCGCTCTTCAACCCGATTAACGTGATGTACGCGCTGGTTGTCGGCGGCTTCCTGCTGATTGCCGCCGAAGTGCTGAAGCCAAAAACCCCGCGTGCGGAAGGTCTGGACGATATGACGTATCGCCAGGCGTTTATGATTGGCTGCTTCCAGTGTCTGGCGCTGTGGCCGGGCTTCTCCCGTTCAGGGGCAACCATTTCCGGCGGGATGCTGATGGGCGTGAGCCGTTACGCGGCGTCTGAGTTCTCGTTCCTGCTGGCGGTGCCGATGATGATGGGCGCCACCGCGCTGGATCTCTACAAAAGCATCGGCTTCCTGACCGTGGGCGACATTCCGATGTTCGCCGTGGGCTTTATCACCGCCTTTATTGTGGCGTTGATCGCCATCAAAACCTTCCTGCAACTGATTAAGCGTATTTCGTTTATTCCGTTCGCGATCTACCGCTTTATCGTCGCGGCTGCCGTGTACGTGGTCTTCTTCTGATGACCGACCGCCCTCAGTCTTTCGGCTGAGGGCAACGTTTTTCCTTCCACGCTGCAACCGCATCAATCCGCCGCTTCGTCAGCTCTTCGCGGATCGCCGGGCCTTTAAACCCTGCCTCCACCACCTCTTTTGTTGGCACCGCTTTCGCCACGTCCCACGCCTCACGCAGCAAACGACCTTGTGGATAATCGGACGCTTCAAACCCGGTGCGGCCGCGCACGTCGGCTTCGCTGGTCAGCGCAATTTGCTCCACGCGCTGCGGTTTGCGCCAGGCGTCGATGTTATCAAACAGCCTGACGATGGTAGCGGGTTTCAGGATCGGGAAGGTGTGGATCAGGTCGTGAAACTCGGCCACCAGTTTTGCCAGATCGCGAATGTCATTCGGCACGCGCAGGCGCTGGCAAAGCCCTTCAACCAGCTTCACGCCAGCCGGACCGTGCCCGTGGTGGCGTGGCCACAACTCCTTTGGCGTTAACCCCTTGCCGAGGTCATGGCAGAGGGTGGAAAAGCGCACGTCCACCTCCGGGCTGAGCATGGCGGCCATGCTCAGCGTCATCAGGGTGTGAATGCCGGTATCAATTTCCGGGTGCCATTTCGCCGGGGCGGGCACGCCAAACAGCGCATCTATTTCCGGGAACAGCACTTTCAGCGCCCCGCAGTCGCGCAGAACCTGGAAAAAGACCTGCGGATTACGGGTAGTCAGGGCGTTTTCGGTCTCTTTCCAGACGCGTTCTGGCGTCAGGTGTTCCAGCTCGCCCGCGTCGGTCATGGCCGTCATCAGCGCCATCGTCTCGTCGGCGATGCGGAAGCTGAGATGGGCATAACGGGCGGCAAAACGCGCCACGCGCAGTACGCGTAACGGATCTTCAGAAAAGGCGGGGGAAATATGGCGTAAAAGACGGTCGCGCAGATCGTTCTGGCCGCCGTAGACGTCGATAATATGGCCGTTTTCGTCCTGCGCCAGGGCGTTAATGGTGAGATCGCGGCGCAGTAAGTCCTGCTCCAGCGTCACATCCGGCGCGGCATAGCAGGTGAAGCCGGTATAACCGGAACCGGATTTCCGTTCGGTACGCGCCAGGGCGTACTCTTCCCGGCTTTTCGGATGGAGGAACACAGGAAAATCGCGGCCTACCTGCTGGTAGCCCGCGTCAATCATCGCTTCGGGCGTGGCACCGACCACGACCCAGTCTTTATCTTTGACCGGCAGACCTAATAACGCATCACGTACCGCACCACCGACCAGATAACTCTTCACGCCAACACTCCCGTTTTCTCTTTTCGCAAGATGATACGTAAGTGTGGCAGAGAAGACGAGTTAGTTCATCCAGCGGTCTTTACGTTTACGGCTTGGGATAAGGTGAGGAAGCACCAGACCCAGCACCAGACCGACGCCCAGCACCCCGCCGCCATACATAAACCACTGCATGATGATGGTGCGTTGTTTGTCATCCAGCTGTAGATTCGCGGCGTTCACTTTCTTCTGCGCGACGATCAGCTCATTTTTCAGCTTCTGATTTTCATCTTTCAGACCGGCGATCACGCTGTCGCTTTGCGCCACTTTCTGCTGCATCTCTGCGGTGCGCTGGTTCCAGGTGCCGTCAATGTTGTTCAGCTTATCGGTCAGGGTTTTCACCTGATTTTCCAGGTCCGGCACGCGGGTGCGCAGGCTCGGCACCGTGCTCAGCTCTTTCAGCGGGATCCATGAGGTGCGGCCAGAGCTGTCACGAACCTGACCGTAATTGGTGTCTGCATTGGTTTGCAGCAGAGTCACTTCCTCGCCGGCATTTACCGTACCCACGAGGCGATAATTGTCTCCAGGGCCGCTGCGTACCCAGGTATTCAGTTCATCAGAAACGTAACGTTTCTCTTCAGCGTGGACCGCGGTTGCGGCGCTAAAAGCGAGTAAAGTAAGTCCAATCAGGCGTAATTTAAGCATATCAGTCGTTATTTTCATAAAAAGTGGAACGATAGTAGTGGTATCAGTGTCGCTACGCAAAGGATTCATCATCAATCGGAATCATCTGTGTCATGATTTCCACCGCTTTAAACTTTTACGCCCGTCAAATTGCTCATTGCGTGGCAATTTGGCGCAAAATACTATGTACTGACAAATAAATGGCGAGGAAGTTCGCCTTCATCGACGCGTCTGTGACGCACGCAAAAGTACAAGGCTATGGCACAAGAGATCGAATTAAAGTTTATCGTCGAAAAAGACAGCGCTGACGCGCTCCGCCAGCATCTGAATACGCTGTCCGGCGAGCACCATGAACCCGTACAGCTGCTCAACATCTATTACGAAACGCCGGACAACTGGCTGCGCAACCACGATATGGGCCTGCGCATCCGGGGTGCGAACGGGCGCTACGAGATGACGATGAAAATCGCCGGTCGCGTGGTGGGCGGTTTGCACCAGCGTCCGGAATACAATATCGACATCAGTAAGCCAGAACTTGAGCTGGATCGTTTTCCGGCGGAAGTGTGGCCGGAAGGGACGCTGCCCGCAACGCTGTCGGCAGAGGCGCAACCGCTGTTCAGCACCGATTTCTGGCGCGAAAAATGGCTGGTGACGGAAGGCAAGAGCCGCATTGAGATCGCGTTCGATCGGGGTGAAATTAAGGCGGGTGAAGAGCAGGAGCCGATCTGCGAATTGGAACTCGAACTGCTGGAAGGCGAGGCGAGCGACGTGCTGAAGCTGGCGCACAAGCTGGTGAACCAGCCTGGCCTGCGTCAGGGCAGCCTGAGTAAAGCGGCACGCGGCTATCACCTGGCCGCCGGGAATGCGCCGCGCGTGCTGCGAGAAACCCCGATTCTGCGCGTTGTGCCGAAAGCCTCCGTTGAGCAGGGCATGGAAGCGGCGCTGGAGCTGGCGCTCTCTCAGTGGCAGTACCACGAGGAGCTGTGGGCGCGTAACGTGAAAAATGCCAAAAAACAGGTGCTGGCCGCTATGGGGCTGGTGCGTCATACCCTGACGCTCTTTGGCGGCATTGTACCGCGTAAAGCCAGCACTCACTTACGTGATTTGCTCACTCAAACCGAAACGCTGATGCTTTCCGACGTGTCGGCACAAACGGCGATCTACAGCCCGCAAAACGCCGGCGCGAAACTGGCGCTGACCGAGTTTCTGGTGACGCGCGGCTGGCGCACGTTCCTCGATGCGAAAGGGCAGACCAAAATCGCGGAAAACTTCAAACGTTTTGCGGATATCCACCTCTCCCGTCACGCGGCCGAGCTGAGAACCACCTTTGCGCATCCGCTGGGCGACCAGTATGGCGATCAGCTTCCCCGCCTGGCGCGTAACATCGACAGCATGTTGCTGCTGTCAGGTGCGTATGAGGGCGTGAAGGCGCAGGCCTGGCTGGAGAACTGGCAGGGGCTGAAGCATGCCATCGAGACCCGTCAGCAGATCGAGATCGAGCATTTCCGCAACGAGGCCATTTCGCAAGATCCGTACTGGCTGCACAGCGGAAAACGTTAATTCTGGCAAGGAACCCCTGATATGCCGCTTTCTTCACAGTTACAGCAGCACTGGCAGACCGTTTGCGAACGCCTGCCTGAGTCGTTACCCGCGTCATCGTTAAGCGAGCAGGCGAAAAGCGTGCTCACGTTCAGTGATTTTGTGCAGGAGAGCGTCAGCGCCAACCCGGACTGGCTGGCAGAGCTGGAAAGCGCGCCGCCGCAGGCTGACGAGTGGCGGCATTATGCTGGCTGGCTGCAAACCGCGCTGGCAGAGGTGGCAGACGAAGCCACGCTGATGCGCGTACTGCGTCAGTTCCGCCGCCGGGTGATGGTACGCATTGCCTGGGCGCAGGCGCTGGAGCTGGTGAGCGAAGAGAGTACCTTGCAGCAGTTGAGCGAGCTGGCGCAGACGTTGATTGTCGCCGCGCGGGACTGGCTCTACGCCGCCTGCTGTAAAGAGTGGGGCACGCCGTGCAGCGAAGACGGGGTTCCGCAACCGCTGTTGATTCTGGGGATGGGCAAGCTGGGCGGCTGCGAGCTCAATTTCTCCTCAGACATCGATCTGATTTTTGCCTGGCCGGAGAACGGCTCCACGCGCGGCGGTCGTCGCGAGCTGGACAACGCCCAGTTCTTTACTCGCCTGGGGCAGCGGCTGATTAAGGCACTGGATCAGCCCACCCAGGATGGTTTTGTCTACCGCGTGGACATGCGTTTGCGTCCGTTTGGCGACAGCGGTCCGCTGGTGCTGAGCTTTGCCGCGCTGGAAGATTATTACCAGGAGCAGGGGCGCGACTGGGAGCGTTACGCGATGGTCAAAGCGCGGATCATGGGTGACAGCGACGATGCCTGGGCCAACGAGCTGCGCGCCATGCTGCGCCCGTTTGTGTTCCGCCGCTACATCGACTTCAGCGTGATCCAGTCCCTGCGAAATATGAAAGGGATGATTGCCCGCGAGGTGCGTCGCCGTGGCCTGAAAGACAACATCAAGCTCGGCGCGGGCGGTATTCGTGAGATCGAATTTATCGTCCAGGTCTTCCAGCTGATACGCGGCGGGCGTGAACCTTCTCTGCAATCCCGCTCGCTGCTGCCGACGCTGAGCGCTATCGAGCAGCTGCATCTGCTGCCGGAAGGCGATGCGCAAACGCTGCGTGACTCTTATCTCTTCCTGCGTCGTCTGGAAAATTTGCTGCAAAGTATCAACGACGAACAGACCCAGACGTTACCGGGCGACGAGCTGAACCGGGCGCGTCTGGCCTGGGGGATGCGGGTGGATGACTGGGCGGCGCTGACGCAACGGCTGGAAGCGCATATGGCGGGCGTGCGCCGCATCTTTAACGATCTGATCGGCGACGACGAAAGCGAATCGCAGGACGATGCGCTCTCCGAGCACTGGCGCGAGCTGTGGCAGGACGCGCTCCAGGAAGATGACACCACGCCGGTGCTGGCGCACTTAAGCGACGATGCCCGCCATCGCGTGGTGGCGCTGATTGCCGATTTCCGCTTCGAACTGAACAAACGCGCCATTGGCCCGCGCGGTCGTCAGGTGCTGGATCATCTGATGCCGCATCTGCTGAGCGATGTCTGCTCCCGCGAGGATGCGCCGGTGCCGCTGTCGCGCATGATGCCGCTGCTGAGCGGGATCGTCACGCGTACCACTTACCTTGAGCTGTTAAGCGAGTTTCCCGGCGCGCTGAAGCACCTGATTTCCCTCTGTGCCGCCTCGCCGATGGTGGCGAACAAGCTGGCGCGTTATCCGCTGCTGCTGGACGAACTGCTCGACCCGAATACGCTGTATCAGCCTACGGCGACGGATGCCTACCGCGACGAGCTGCGTCAGTATCTGCTGCGCGTACCGGAAGAGGACGAAGAGCAACAGCTTGAGGCGCTTCGTCAGTTTAAGCAGGCGCAGATGCTGCGCGTGGCGGCGGCAGATATCGCCGGCACCCTGCCGGTAATGAAAGTGAGCGATCACTTAACCTGGCTGGCGGAAGCGATCATCGACGCGGTTGTCCATCAGGCGTGGGTGCAGATGGTGGCCCGCTACGGGCAGCCGAAACACCTTGCAGAGCGCGAAGGCCGCGGTTTTGCGGTGGTGGGTTACGGCAAGCTGGGCGGCTGGGAGCTGGGCTACAGCTCCGATCTGGATCTGATTTTCCTCCACGACTGTCCGGCAGACGTCATGACCGACGGCGAACGTGAGATTGACGGGCGGCAGTTCTACCTGCGTCTGGCCCAGCGCATTATGCACCTGTTTAGCACCCGCACCTCATCCGGCATTCTGTATGAAGTGGATGCGCGTCTGCGCCCGTCCGGCGCGGCAGGCATGCTGGTCACCTCGACGGAGGCTTTCGCCGACTATCAGAAGAACGAAGCCTGGACGTGGGAGCATCAGGCGCTGGTGCGCGCCCGCGTGGTATACGGCGATCCGCAGCTCAAAACGCAGTTCGATGCGATCCGCAAGGCGGTCATGACGACCCCGCGCGAGGGCAGTACGCTGCAAACCGAAGTGCGGGAAATGCGGGAGAAGATGCGCGCGCACCTTGGCAACAAACATCGCGATCGCTTTGATATTAAAGCCGATGAAGGCGGCATTACCGATATCGAGTTTATCACTCAGTACCTGGTGCTGCTGCACGCGCACGATAAGCCGAAGCTGACCCGCTGGTCGGATAACGTGCGCATACTGGAACTGCTGGCGCAGAACGACATTATGGATGAGCAGGAGGCGCAGGCATTAACCCGCGCCTACACCACGCTGCGTGATGAGTTGCACCATCTGGCCTTACAGGAACAGCCGGGCCATGTGGCGCTGGACTGTTTCGCCGATGAACGCGCGCAGGTGACCACAAGCTGGCAGAAGTGGCTGGTGGAACCGTGCGTAACAAAACAAGTGTGATATTATCGCGCGCAAATTGTGAATCTTTCTGGAGTCAGGAATGAAAGTAACACTGCCAGAGTTTGAACGTGCTGGAGTTATGGTTGTCGGTGATGTGATGCTGGATCGCTACTGGTATGGGCCGACCAGCCGTATCTCTCCGGAAGCGCCGGTGCCGGTAGTTAAGGTCGACACCATTGAAGAGCGTCCAGGCGGCGCGGCAAACGTGGCGATGAACATAGCCTCGCTGGGCGCGCATTCGCGTCTGGTGGGCCTGACCGGCATTGACGATGCGGCGCGTGCCCTGAGTCAGTCGCTGGCGGACGTGAACGTGAAGTGCGACTTCGTTTCTGTTCCGACCCACCCAACCATCACCAAGCTGCGCGTCCTGTCGCGTAACCAGCAGCTGATCCGCCTCGATTTCGAAGAAGGATTCGAAGGCGTTGATCCTGAGCCGCTGCACGAGCGTATTAGCCAGGCGCTGGGCAATATCGGCGCGCTGGTGTTGTCTGATTATGCCAAAGGCGCGCTGGCGAGCGTGCAGACCATGATCCAACTGGCGCGTAAAGCCAGCGTACCGGTGCTGATCGATCCGAAAGGCACCGATTTCGAGCGTTATCGCGGCGCAACCCTGCTGACGCCAAACCTCTCTGAATTCGAAGCGGTGGCGGGCAAGTGCAAAACTGAAGAAGAGCTGGTTGAGCGCGGCATGAAAATCATCGCTGATTTCGAGCTGTCTGCGCTGCTGGTGACCCGTTCCGAACAGGGCATGACGCTGCTGCAACCGGGCAAGGCGCCGCTGCATATGCCAACCCAGGCGCAGGAAGTGTACGACGTGACCGGTGCCGGTGATACGGTGATTGGCGTGCTGGCGGCGACGCTGGCGGCGGGTAACTCCCTGGAAGAAGCATGCTACTTCGCGAACGCCGCGGCGGGCGTGGTCGTCGGTAAACTCGGGACCTCCACCGTTTCGCCAGTCGAGCTGGAAAACGCGGTGCGTGGGCGTGCGGATACCGGCTTTGGCGTCATGACTGAAGACGAGCTGAAAGTGGCCGTTGCTGCCGCGCGCAAACGCGGTGAAAAAGTGGTGATGACTAACGGTGTGTTCGACATCCTGCATGCGGGTCATGTCTCGTATCTGGCGAATGCGCGTAAGCTGGGCGATCGCCTGATTGTGGCGGTCAACAGCGATGCCTCAACCAAACGTCTGAAGGGTGAAACGCGTCCGGTGAACCCGCTGGAGCAGCGCATGATAGTGCTCGGCGCGCTGGAAGCGGTGGACTGGGTGGTCTCATTTGAAGAAGACACCCCGCAGCGCCTGATTGCCGGAATTCTGCCTGACCTGCTGGTGAAGGGCGGTGATTACAAACCAGAGCAAATCGCAGGTAGCGAAGAGGTCTGGGCAAATGGTGGTGAAGTGATGGTGCTCAACTTTGAGGACGGGTGTTCAACCACCAACATCATTAAGAAGATCCAGAAAGACAGTCAGTAAAAAACGGGCCAACAGGCCCGTTTTTTTATGTCGGATGGCGGCTGCGCCTTACCCGACCTACGCATTCATCCAGGCCCGGTAAGGCGTAGCCGCCACCGGGCACAACAGGCCGCACTTATGCCTGGTCATCCACCGGTGGAATAGCTGGCGCTGGCTTCACTTCTTCCGGCGCATTGCGGCTCTCCAGCTCGCTCAGACGCTGTTCCAGCAGCGCCAGCTTCTCGCGGGTGCGCAGCAGCACCTGAGTCTGCACATCAAACTCTTCGCGGCTGACTAAATCAAGGCGAACCAACTGTGCCTGCAACGTCTGGCGGATTTTCTTCTCAACGTCATCACCAAACTCACGAATACCTTTCGGCATGGACTCATGAACCTGACGCGCGATCTGCTCAATTTTCTTTGGGTCAATCATTGTCGTTTCCCTTGATGAAAAGGTGTTAGTGCCTATTGTAGCGCGTCATGCCGTGGGTTAAACAAAATTGTTTGAAGCTTATGCATTGCCCAAGGTAATCAATAGCGTTATAGTTATCTCGCTTATTCTCAGGGCGGGGCGAAATTCCCCACCGGCGGTAAATCAGCTTAACGCTGAAAGCCCGCGAGCGCTTTGGGTGAATTCTCAAAGGTCAGCAGATCCGGTGTAATTCCGGGGCCGACGGTTAGAGTCCGGATGGGAGAGAGTAACGATCCAGTCGGGCATGGCCCGCTCACGTTATTTTTTTGCCGCTAGTACGGCGCTCCTAAGACTGCCCTGATTCTGGTAACCATAAAGTTAATGAGGTTTTTTTACCATGAATCAGACGCTACTTTCCTCTTTTGGCACTTCAACTCAACGTGTTGAACATGCACTGGATGCACTGCGCGAAGGCCGCGGTGTGATGGTGCTTGACGATGAAAACCGTGAAAACGAAGGCGACATGATTTTTGCCGCCGAGAACATGACCGTTGAGCAGATGGCGCTGACCATCCGTCACGGTAGCGGCATCGTATGCCTGTGCATCACCGAAGACCGTCGCAAGCAGCTTGATCTGCCCATGATGGTTGAAAACAACACCAGCGCCTTTGGTACCGGCTTCACCGTGACCATTGAAGCAGCGCATGGCGTAACCACCGGTGTGTCGGCGGCTGACCGCCTGACTACCGTGCGTGCAGCGATTGCTGATGGTGCGAAACCATCCGATCTGCACCGCCCTGGTCACGTCTTCCCGCTGCGCGCGCAGCCGGGCGGCGTGCTGACCCGTGGTGGTCATACCGAAGCGACCATCGATCTGGTGACGCTGGCTGGCTTCAAACCCGCAGGCGTGCTGTGCGAACTGACCAACGATGATGGCACCATGGCGCGCGCGCCGGAGTGCATCACCTTTGCGCGACTGCACAATATGCCAGTGGTGACGATTGAAGATCTGGTTGAGTACCGCCGGGCGCACGAGCGCAAAGCCAGCTAAACATGCTGATGTGAAAAAGCCGGGGAAACCCGGCTTTTTTGTTTCTAGTGGTAGTTAATTTTGAACAGTACCACGGTTTCAAACGGCCCGGACTGAATCGCTTTCCCTTCTTCCCGTGAAAGTTCAGCCGTGTAGTTTTGCTCAACATTCATCGTATCGCCCGTAAAATCGGCGTACTCCTTGTACTGGTTGAAGGTGTAAGGCTCCGTTCCGTTAAGAATACGCAGCTTTAACCCATTCCCTATCAGTACCGCGGTGTCGTCTGCGCTAAGCGTTTCGGTTGTGTAAAACGACGAGTCCATCTTAAATCCGTCCGAGCATTGGGCATCCTGCACTTTGGTGGTTCGTATTGAAAACGTGCGCATACGCGTCTGCTGATTCACAATGTCGCGCGCGCTGAAGGCGCCGAAGTCGATCTCCTGATTTTCAGGGAAAATGCTAAACGTCGCTCCGCAATCAAGCACCGTAATGTTTTGCAGTCCGTTGATGTGATACTTGAGGTTCTTCGCGTCGGCCATCTGATTAACGCCACCCTTACCGTCAAACTGCACAACGATGTAATCGCTGAGCGAACTGACATAACCATGTGGCGGCATAGTCTTAATTCTCACGAAAAGTCGTAATCGGGCGACGAACGTGCGTGAAATATGGATATCATCCGGATTGCCGGAGCAGATGCGATTCTCCCAACCCATCTGGCGGATTTGATCCGGGGTGTAAATGGTGATGTTATCGTTGTCCAGGCACTGGCGGGTATCCACGCCGTTGGGCTGGCCCGTGGCATCGTAATCTATGCCTTCATAGGTAACGCCCAGTTCATAATAGGGATCGGTTGCGGCAGGATAAGGGTTTACCCACGCAAAGACATCTTCCGGCTGAAAATTGCTCGTGACGTTGTTATCACAGGTCACCGGAATTTTAATGTCATCAGACTCCCATATTTTTTGACCAACCTGAGCGTTGCTGGGTATCGCAAAAGGGGTGATCGTTTTTGTCTCCTCGACGGGGCCGCCCGATCCACCCAGATAGCAGTTAAGCGCCAGCGCATCTTTCAAAGGCAGCGCTGAAAGCAGCAGTGTAAACAGGAAACTAGCGAGCTTTTGCATCTTTATCGATTTTCCGTTCGGTAAGTTTACATAGCGCCGTTCCGGTGCACTGCACGTCGACTTTTTTTAGGGCGCCGTAATCGTCGATATAGCCGATGCTGTAATAACTACCGTGGTAATCACCGGTAGAGGCGGTTGCCGTGGCGAAAGGCGCAATCATCAGACTGTCAAAACCCGGCAGCATGGTTTTGGCATTTTTGCTCAGCCACGCCAGCGTGATGTAGTACGGCGTAGGGTTGTGGACCGTGAGTCCTTTCGCGCTGGCGGTAATTTCCATGCGCATTTCAGCCAGTTCGCCGGATTTTTTGCGAATCGCTTCCGGACGCCAGAACAGCTTGATTCGGCTCTGCATGGCAACCTGCATCACGCTGCGCTCCTCGCTGGCGCTGATGCTTTTTGGCGGTACTTCACGCAGGTTGAAATAAAACAGCGATTCCCTGTCTTTTGGCAACTGGCGGGTGGCGGCTTGTTTAACAATTCTTACCTGCGACGAGGCGCCCGCTTCGATACGTTGAATGGGGGGAAGCGCCATAAAGTGCGCATCTTCTTTATGCCCCTTTTCATCTTCAATCCAGGAGAGCGCCAGATAAGGCAGCGCCTTGCTCTGGTTGTCCACTTTCAGGCTGCTGGCCTTGTCGCTTTCTGGAAAAACAATGCGCGTGCGGTCCAGATTAATGGCCGCATGGGTGGTAAATGCTGTGCTGATTAGCATCAGGCACAGGCTTTTAATCGGCGTTAATTTCATGATGATTTCTTACTGACACGGCAGTATCAACTGCATACTGTTTTCTAAGTGAGAAGGTAACGAGAAGCGACACTGTTGGTTGTCGCCCCATGTCACGCGAAACTGCTGTTCTGGCTCAACGGCGCCGAGCCAGACGTGGCCTTCATCGGCCACCATCCCAACCTGCAAATCGTTTGCTTCCAGGCGAACAATCGCCCCGAGCGGTGGCGTTCCTGATGACATCCGCAGAACACCTGCCACGTCCCGACCTGCACGCGTGGCAATCTGACGAAAACCAATGGCCCCCTCAGTCCAGGTTGAGGTCACGACGCGGTTGTCCACGTCCACGCCATCCGGAAGGTTGTTCATATTGATCTGCACGCTGGAGGGGGAATAGCTGGAGAATGACGGTAAAACGCCGATGCCAAAACGGTTGGTCTCATCTCGCGACATGTTCAGCGGGATATTGCCTACCCCGTCGGTGCTGACCATTACGCGGGGTTCATTACCGTAGCTGCGCCGGTGCAGCGCGGCGCCTTTCACCGTTGAGGTGAAGGAACCGCTCCAGCTTGCGCTGAGGGAGTTATATTCGTCAGCTTTATAGCTGCCGGAGAGATTAAGATCGCCGTACGCAGAATAATGCTGATAATTCCCGCTGAACTGCGCCCCGGAGTCTGGCTTCCCGCTCTCCGCGCCCGCGGAAACGCCCCAGGTGTTATTGCGATCCGACGTGTCGTACCACGACACGTTATGGCTCAGCGTGTCGCGGTTACGCAGGTCATAGTTAAGTCGATGATCGGGATCGAGCGGTACGCTGAGCGAGAGATAGAACTGAGTATCGTCACTTTCGTCTTTCTCATCGTAATGCGTTTTACTCCAGGACAGGGTTACGCCAAGGTTCTTCCAGCGGCCCATATCAAAGTTGTAGCCCGCCGTGATACTGCCGGTCGTGGAGGGTGAATCATTCCACCATGTCTGACGCAGCATATTGACGTACAGGTTCAGGGATAACGCCGAAATGTACTGGCTTGCCGTCACGCTCAGGGTTTGTTTTTCCGACTGGCGGTCACCGTCGTCATAATCAAGGTAGCGGGCGTAGCTCAAAAACTGTGGATCTGAGTAGCGGTAGCTGGCGAGCGTAAGCTGACTGCCGGTGGTATCGAAACGCTTGCTGTAGTTAATGCGATAGCTGTAACCCGTCTGGCTGCGCTGGTGTGGCAGCTGGCTGGTGGCCTGCGTGACGTCAAAAGAGAGCGCCCCCAGCCAGGCCATATTCTGGCCGATTCCGGCAGCGACGGAACGATAGCGGTCGCCATCGGCCAGCGTACCGCCATACAGGGAGGTGTGCGACAGCATGCCCCAGGAAAATTCGCCGCTCATGAAGGCGTTATCTTCAACGTCATGGGAGGCGCCCTGGCGCGCTTTACCCGCCGCGAGCTTGTAGCGCACCTGACCCTTGCGCGTTAAAAATGGTACGGATTCGGCCGAGACCTGGAAGGTGCTGACGCGTCCATCCTCTTCCGTGACTTTGACGTCCAGCGTGCCCTGAACCGACTGGTTAAGATCCTGAATAACAAAAGGACCTGGCGGCACTTTACTCTGGTAAATCACGCGATTGGCAAGGCTTACGGTTACCGTGGCGTTGGTTTGCGCTATCCCGGTAATCTGCGGGGCATAGCCGCGCAGCGACCATGGCAGCATACGTTCATCGCTGATTAGCGATGCGCCGGTGTAGGTAAAGGCGTCAAAAATTGCGGACTGGAAATCCGTTTCACCCAACGTCAGTTTCGCACCGATCGAGGGCAGAGGGCGGAACATATACACGCGTGAAAAACGTCCATTATGCTCCGAGCCTGCGTCAGTATGGCTTTGCGTGTACTGGTAATCGCTGCGTAGCCGCCACGCGCCCATGTTCGCGCCGGCGGTGCCATAGGTATTGGCGTTGTCATTGTTGCTGCCGCTATTGGGCTGATAATGGCTGGCAAAAAGATTGTAATCCAGCAGTACGCCCGGCACGCCGATGTCCCAGGTGGATGGCGGCATCCAGTCAACCGCACGGTATTGCAGCCACGCCTGGGGGATGGTCACTTTCAGGGTCTGGCTGCCTTGCTCAAAAGTAAATCGGATGTCGGGTCTGGCGGAGAAATCAACGCATCCCTCTTTCTCAGGCAAAGCGTGGCGAACGTCATCCTGCAACGCAAAGGTATCGACCAGCTCGGGGGGAATACAGACCTGAACGGCGTTATTTATTTCTCGCCAGCGAAGCTGCCAGCCATTTGCCAGCGGAATATCATTGACGGCAACCGTAACGAAATAGCTTCCCGGCGTAACCGATATTTGATCTTTAAACAGTGATAAATCGACGCTGCCGCGCTGATCTTTATCGATGGCGTTTATATTAAACTCGGTGGCAGAGGCAACTTTCGTCATTAACAGGGACGCAATGATGATTATCCATTGTAATTTGTATGTCATCATCCTGTTACTCGAGTAAATAGAGAGTGCCGACCGGTATGAATTACCAGTCGGCTGGTGCCGTGACGTAACAGAATTATTTGTACATCAGGACGTAGTTAGCCGTGGCTTCAACCTGGCCTGCCGTCGCAGTTTTACCTGTAGGGACTTCCATAACCGCTTTGAAATGCAGCGTCTGGGTGGTTGAACCCGCCAGCAACTCAACCTCGTTGGCCTCTCCCAGCGTGATAGCAGACTCCGCGTTATCCAGCAGACGCACCCCCACGTTCTGCGCACCGCTTGCATAGGTGTTGCTCATCAGGCTGGTATCCGCCGCGTCTGTCGCTGCGCTGGTAAAGGTCACATCCACTTTGGTAATTGGCGTGTCGGTCTCGTCTGCCGGATCGTCAAGCTGGCAGTTTTCCAGATTGATATCGACCGGTACCGGGGTAGATTTTTTGTTGGCGTTGATAACAGCCGTGGTCACTTCACCCAGATCGACTTCTTTATCAACGCTGTCTGGTGCGATACTGCACGGTGCGTCAATAACAATACCTTTGAATGTGATTTTTCCTGAGCCTTGATCATCTGCAAAAGCAGCACCCGATACAATGACTGCCATAGCCGTCGCTAACAGTAGTTTTTTACCCATATACATGAAAATATCCTTTTTCAGAGTGATTCATAATGTGAATATTAATTTCAGAATACTCGCGAAGTATACGAATTGGGGTGGGGAGACGCGATTAACATGACTTAAATATATTTTTAGATGGTTTTAATTAATATTTGCAGGCTATCTTAAGAGGCGTGGTTTTTCGGGATTTTAACAGGACTATATTTTTCAGGTTATTATAGGTGAAATATATAGGATTGTTTTTTTGAATAATATATAGCCTCCGTATAAAACGGAGGCATAAATTCTTAGCCAATACCGGCCGTTTGCAGCAGTACCAGACTCATCCCCATCACTGACATTCCACACAGTACGCCGTAGCTGGGGTTATTGTTGGGATCGATCTCTTTCGCCAGCGGCATCAGCTCATCGACAGAGAGCGCGACCATAATCCCGGCCACGGCAGCCATAATCGCAGCCATCACAATCGGGGAGACGAGGCTACCGAGGATCAGCCACGCCAGCACGCCGCCGAGAATTTCAGCCATCCCGGAGATACCCGCCCAAAAGACAGCCGTACGTTTTGAACCCGTGGCGGCATAAACGGGCCCGGCAACGGCAAGTCCTTCAGGAATATTGTGCAAAGCCACGGCCAGCGCCACACCAAAACCCATTTCCAGGTTGCTGCTGGCCGTGACATAGGTGGCGATACCTTCCGGAAAGTTATGCAGGCTGATACCCAGCGTCAGCAGAATGGCCGTGCGTTTGATATTGCCCGGGATGGGGGTAACGCTTTTTTGCATTAAATCCTGCGGGTGCGCGTGAGGAAGAATACGGTCAAGCGCAAAATAACCCAGCAGTCCAATGATAAACATGCCATAGCCCAGAACAGGCGACATACCTTCGGTGTGAAGCGCGGCGGGCAGCATCTCCATCAGCGAGATAAGCAGCATGATCCCGGCGGCGAAACCCAGCGAGAAGGCCAGAAGGCGATTAGAGGGTTTTTGCCCGAGTACCCCGAGGAACGCACCGATAAAGGTTGCGGCGCCCGCGAGTAAGGTCAAAATCAACGGTACTGACATGCATTCTCCTTAAGCGATATCTGACATTCAAATTTCCTGATGATGATCTTCACGGTTATCTGCGTTCATCTTCACCTGAATGCGCGTAATGTAGGCCCATCACATTGCCACCTCCTCTAAGGATATCACCATGTCTTCTTCTCGTATGCCAGCACTGTTTTTAGGCCATGGCAGCCCAATGAACGTCCTGGAAGATAACGTCTATACCCGCGCCTGGCGTCAACTGGGTGAGACGTTACCGCGTCCGAAGGCAATTGTGGTGGTCTCTGCGCACTGGTTTACCCGGGGTACCGGTGTGACGGCCATGGAAGCGCCAAAAACGATTCATGATTTTGGCGGCTTTCCGCAGGCGCTGTATGACACGCATTATCCTGCTCCGGGCTCCCCCGAGCTGGCGCAGCGGCTCGTTGATCTGCTCGCCCCTGTTCCGGTTGCGCTGGACAAAGAAGCCTGGGGCTTTGACCACGGCTCATGGGGGGTGTTGATCAAAATGTATCCGGATGCCGATATCCCGATGGTGCAACTGAGTATCGACAGCACCAAACCGGCTGCCTGGCACATGGAGATGGGGCGTAAGCTGGCTTCGCTTCGTGATGAGGGCATCATGCTGATTGCCAGTGGCAACGTGGTACACAATCTGCGTACGGTACGCTGGCACGGTGAAAATACGCCGTACCCCTGGGCAACAGCCTTTAATGACTATGTAAAAGACAACCTGACCTGGCAAGGGCCGGCCGAACGACACCCTTTGGTGAACTATCTGGATCACGACGGCGGTTCGCTCTCTAACCCGACGCCGGAACACTTCTTGCCATTGCTGTATGTACTAGGCGCGTGGGATGGTCAGGAGGTTATTACAATCCCGGTCGACGGTATTGAGATGGGGAGCTTGAGTATGCTGTCGGTGCAGGTGGGGTAAAAACATGTCGGGTGGCGGCTTCGCCTTACCCGACCTACATATTGAGCGTAGGCCCGGTAAGCGTAGCGCCACCGGGCAAGTCTTACTCGACGAAAATATGCGGATAGAAACGCGACAGATCCTGCGTAATCAGCGCGCGATCTTCGCGAATGCCAATCCCAGCAGGCTGATCGTTAATAAGCCAGCTGCCGATCAACGTATAGCTGTCGCCAAACTTCGGCAGTTGATAAAACGCCTGGACGATCATCCCTTCTTCACCGTACGGCCCTTCAACCGCTTCCAGCGTTTTACCGTTTTCGATAATCGAGACGTTTGCCCCTTCTCGGGAGAAGATTGGCTTAACGACGTATTTCTCCATCGGTGGGAAATCATCTTCAGCAAAGTAAGCAGGCAGCAGGTTCGGATGATTCGGGAACATCTCCCACAGCATCGGCAGCAGGGCTTTATTGGAGATAATGCTCTTCCAGGCCGGTTCCAGCCAGCGCACGCCGGCGTCTTCCAGTTTGGTAGAGAACATTTCCCGCAGCATGTATTCCCACGGATAGAGCTTGAACAGGTTGCTGATGACCTGATCCTGCATGTCCGTAAACTGACCTTTTTCACCTAAACCGATATCTTCGATATAGAGGAATTCCGTCGCCACTTCCGCTTCGGCTGCGCAGTCCTGCAAATACTGAACCGTACCGCGATCTTCTTCGGTATCGCGGCAGCAGGCGAGGTGCAACAGGTTGAAACCGTGCTGTTCACGCAGTTCGACGAAACGCTCAATCAGCTTTTCCTGAAGGCTGTTGAACTGGTCGCTGCCTTCGGGCAAGTTTCCGGCATTTGCCTGATCTTCCAGCCAGATCCACTGGAAGAACGCGGCTTCGTACAGAGAGGTTGGTGTATCCGCGTTGTTTTCTAAAAGCTTCGGTTCACCCACGCCATCCCATGCCAGATCGAGGCGAGAGTAGAGCGAAGGCTGGTTCGTTTTCCAGGACTGACGAACAAAACTCCAGGTGTGCTTCGGAATGCGGAATTTGGTCATCAGCTCATCGCTGTCGATGACTTTTTCTACTACCTTCAGGCACATCTGGTGCAGCTCTGCGGTTACCTCTTCAAGCTTTTCGACCTGAGCGAGCGTGAGCTTATAGTAAGCATCTTCACACCAGTACGGCTCGCCGTACATGGTGTGAAAGTTGAAACCGTATTCGGTGGCTTTTTCGCGCCAGTCCGGGCGCTCAACAATACTGACTCGTTCCATGATCAGCCGCCCATTGAGCGGGTTGAGGAGCCGTTCGCACTACGCTGCATGGTGGTTTGTTTGGCAACAGACTCACCAAAGCCGCCACGGGTAATGGTGCTGGTGGTGGCTGGTTTCGGCGCCATTGCGGTTTTCGGTACGGTCATCGTACGGCCTGGCGTTGCAGCACCGTAACCCTTGCCGGTGGCATCGGTGTATTTACCGTAGGCCGGGCTGTTCGGGTTTTTGGAGCTAAACAGCGGCTGCTGCTGGTAGCCCGCACCGCCGCTCATCAAACGGCCCATCATATAACCCGCCATCAGCGGCATCCAGAAGCTGCCGCTGGACTGTGCCTGCGCCTGGTTTTCCGGTGCCATACCCGCCTGAGCAGGTGCCTGCTGGCACTGGCCTTCACCGAATTCGGCTACACAGTCTTCGCGAGAGGCATATTTCGGCGCGGTACGTTCCGCTTCTTTGAGGGCGTTGTTATAGGCCGTCGTACACTCAGCGGCTTTACCGGTTGCGCTCGCGCAGTCGTCGGCGTTTTGATACAGCGAAACCGTTTCGTCGTTTTGCTCACAGCCTGCCAGCATAAAGACGGCGGTGACCGCCAGCGCGACAGGTGTCAGGTGGCGTGCGTTCCAGCTTTTGCGGAACGACGCGTGATTCATCGTTTTTGTCCGTTTCATATTTGTCTTCCAGGACCCAGTGGTAATAACGCTCAGGATAGAGGATGAGTGGTTGAAAATGAAGCGAAGAGGGGCGAAATGCGGGGGATCTTTACGTTGGCTTACGTTCAGGTGTGATTTTGCGCCGGGTGGCGCTGTGCTTACCCGGCCTACGGTTAAGTAGGCCCGATAAGCTCAGCGCCATCGGGCAAGGCTTAATGACGGAACGGATTCGTACCGCTGCTGGCAGGTGCGGTGCTACGCGCTGCCGCTGGCTGCGCAAGCGGGGCGCTGCTGTTAGGGGTGAAATTATCAACGGCGGCATCCTGCTGTGGATTTTCCGGCGCGACGCTGTCAGGCGACGTAGGGACCGGTTTGCCTAGCGTGCTGTTCAGCATTTGCAGATCCTGCTCGTTCAGCGTACCCAGCGCCTGCTTGATGTTCAGCTGGTTAATCAGATACTGATAACGTGCGCTGGAGAGCTGCTGTTTCGCGTTATACAGCGTGGTCGTTGCGTCTAACACGTCCACGATGGTACGCGTACCTACGGAGTAACCCGCTTCGTTCGCATCCAGTGAGCTCTGGGCAGAGACGACGGCCTGTTTATAGGCGTTGATGCTGCTGATAGAGGCATTTACGTTGTTGTAGGAAGAACGCACGGTCTGCACCACGTTGCGGTGTGCGCTTTCCAGCTGCTCACTGGCGCCCACAAAGTTGTACTGCGCCTGTTTCACCTGAGAGTTAACCATCCCGCCCTGGTACAGCGGCAGAGAGAAGCTGAGACCCACTTTGTTCTGGCCAACGTTGCTGTCGTCATAGGCCTGAGAGGTCGTTTTAGACCCGCTGTAGCTGGTGTCCGATACGCCGGTAGAGGCGCTCAGGCTCAGAGTTGGCAGGTGACCATCCTGTGCAAGACGGATCTGCTCGCGCGCCAGATCCTGGCTCAGGCGTGCCTGCAACAAGGTCAGGTTGCGGTTTTCCGCTTCTTTCAGCAGGGCGTTAACCGCCTGCGGTTTGTCCGTTTTGAAACTGTCCACGTTCAGAGAGGCCAGCTCAGGATAGTAGTTACCGGTGACCTGACGCAGTGCTTCCAGGGCGTTGTCGAGGTTGTTACGTGCGGTCACTTCGTTAGCCAGTACGGTATCGTACTGTGAACGGGCGTTCTGCACGTCAGTAATGGCGACCAGGCCCACGTTAAAACGCTGGGTGGTTTGATCTAACTGACGGTAAACCGCCTGTTTCTGCGCTTCGGTGTAGGAGAGGGCGTCAATCGCGCTCAGAACCTGGAAATAGGCGGTCGCGGTATTCAGGATCAGCGTCTGCTGATCGGTCTGATAGGTGACATCCTGAATGCCGGCGCTCTTTTCCTGCAAGCTCAGTTCCCGCCATTTGGACATGTCGAACAGGGTTTGTGTAAGCTGTAAAGAGGCGCTGGTGGCATTCGAATCGATGCCATTGTTATCGCGAAAACCGTTAGTGTAGGTATAATCTGCACCTAAGCCTAACTGCGGCAGCAGTGGACTACGTGCTTCGTTAATCTTTTCAAACGCAGCATCACGATCGGCCGCTGATTTACGTAAATCAGGGTTGCCCAGACGTGCCTGCTGGTAGACCTGTAACAGGTTTTCTGCCTGGCTCATTGCACTGAAGCCCGTCAGGCTCAGGCCGATAAGGATGGGGAGCAATTTCTTCATTTGCATTCCTTGTTGTGAAGCAGTATTAGCGCTGATCTAATTAAAAATAATTGCCGATTCTAACAGAATCATCCACACCAAAAGGTTGGCGTAACGTGCCATCTGGCGGTAATTTGCTCCAATCTACCATATAGCCATACAAACGGCAGCCAAACAGCCTTGAAATTCACAATTTCATCACCATTGCTACCAGGACTCGACCGATGCAAAAACCAGAAAACGTGCCTGTCACCTTCGCCAAAAACGATGTAGAAATTATTGCACGAGAAACGCTTTATAGCGGTTTTTTTTCAATGGAACTTTACCGTTTCAGGCATCGTCTGTTTAACGGTGAGATGAGCGGTGAAATCAAACGCGAAATTTTTGAGCGCGGGCATGCGGCTGTGTTGCTACCCTATGACCCAGTGCGTGATGAAGTGGTGCTGGTCGAACAGGTGCGTATTGCGGCTTATGATACCAGCGATACGCCGTGGTTGCTGGAGATGGTGGCCGGGATGATCGAAGAAGGTGAGTCGGTCGAAGACGTCGCTCGCCGTGAGGCGCTGGAAGAGGCGGGCCTGGCGATCGGCCGGACGAAACCGGTGTTGAGCTACCTGGCAAGCCCGGGTGGGACAACGGAACGTTCATCTATTATGGTGGGCGAAGTGGACGCCAGGACAGCGGAAGGGATCCACGGTCTGGCAGATGAAAACGAAGATATTCGGGTTCATGTGGTGAGTCGGGAGCAGGCTTACCAGTGGGTAGAAGAGGGGAAAATCGACAACGCAGCGTCTGTCATCGCCCTGCAATGGCTACAGCTGCATTATCAGACATTACGACACGAGTGGAAAAAATGAAGCGTTATACACCTGACTTCCCAGAAATGATGCGCCTGTGCGAAACCAATTTCGCCCAGCTGCGCCGCCTGCTGCCGCGAAACGACGCGCCCGGCGAAACGGTGAGCTATCAGGTGAGCAACGCGCAGTATCGGTTAACGATAACAGAATCAACGCGCTACACTACGCTGGTGGAGATTGAGCAAACGGCGCCGAGCATCAGCTACTGGAGCCTGCCGTCGATGACGGTACGTCTTTATCATGACGCGATGGTCGCTGAAGTGTGTTCAAGCCAGCAGATCTTTCGCTTTAAAGCGCGGTATGATTACCCGAATAAAAAGTTGCATCAACGCGACGAAAAGCATCAAATTAACCAGTTTTTAGCCGACTGGCTAAGATATTGTTTAGCACATGGAGCAATGGCGATTCCGGTTTGTTAGCGTCATAAACCTACCTAAGGACACCATTTGGAAAGCCTGTTGAACCTGACTGTTGCTGGTGGGGCGCCAGTCAGGATATTACAAATCACCGACACCCACCTTTTTGCCGAAAAGCATGAGACGCTTCTGGGCGTGAACACCTGGGAGAGTTATCAGGCGGTTCTTGACGCGATCCATGCTGAAAAGCGGCCATGCGATCTGATCGTCGCGACGGGCGATCTGGCGCAGGATCAATCCTCCGCAGCCTATCAGCATTTTGCTGAAGGGATTGCGAGCTTTAGCGTGCCTTGCGTCTGGCTACCGGGCAATCACGATTTTCAACCCGCTATGTACAGTTCGCTTCAGGATGCGGGGATTTCACCGGCAAAATGTGTCTTTGCGGGGGACCAGTGGCAAATTGTGCTCCTCGACAGTCAGGTGTTTGGCGTTCCGCACGGTGAGTTGAGCGACTATCAGCTTGACTGGCTGGAGACAAAACTGGCCGCCGAACCGAATCGCAATACGCTGCTGTTGCTGCATCATCACCCGCTGCCGGCGGGCTGTAGCTGGCTCGATCAGCACAGCTTACGCAACTCTGCGGCGCTGGACGGCGTACTGGCGAAATTTCCGCGCGTGAAAAATTTGCTGTGCGGGCACATTCACCAGGAACAGGATCTCGACTGGAATGGTCGCCGCCTGCTCGCGACGCCCTCTACCTGCGTGCAGTTTAAGCCGCACTGCGCCAACTTTACGCTGGATACCATCGCACCGGGCTGGCGTTGGCTGGAGCTGCATGCCGATGGCTCGCTGACCACCGAAGTTTGCCGTCTGGCTGGGGCTCAATTCCGCCCGGATACCGCTTCGGAAGGCTATTGATGTCGACGCTTCTCTATCTGCATGGGTTTAACAGCTCACCGCGATCGGCGAAAGCGACGCAGCTTCGCCAGTGGCTGAGCGCGAATCATCCTCACGTGGAGATGATTATTCCGCAGTTGCCCCCTTATCCGGCGGATGCGGCAGAGATGCTGGAATCAATCGTGCTTGAACACGGCGGCGAATCGTTTGGCGTTGTCGGGTCGTCGCTCGGCGGCTACTACGCCACCTGGCTGTCGCAGTGCTTTATGTTACCCGCTGTCGTCGTCAACCCGGCGGTCCGGCCATTTGAGCTGTTAAGGGACTTTCTTGGCGAAAACGAGAACCCCTACACCGGCCAACAATATGTGCTAGAGTCACGCCATATTTACGATCTCAAAGTTATGCAGGTCGACCCGCTTGAAGCGCCCGATCTTATCTGGCTGCTGCAACAGACGGGAGATGAAGTGCTGGATTACCGCCAGGCAGTGGCGTATTACGCATCCTGCCGCCAGACTGTAGAAGAGGGCGGTAACCATGCTTTCACGGGCTTTGAAGATCATTTCACCCAGATTGTCGATTTTCTTGGACTGCACAGCCACTGACAATCAATGCGAATTGCTAGCTTAAATCATGACGCAAACCTATAACGCTGATGCCATTGAGGTACTCACCGGGCTTGAGCCGGTTCGCCGCCGCCCGGGGATGTACACCGATACGACGCGCCCAAACCACCTGGGCCAGGAAGTAATTGATAACAGTGTGGACGAAGCGCTGGCAGGCCATGCCAGACGCGTGGACGTTATCCTGCACGCCGATCAGTCGCTGGAAGTTATCGACGACGGCCGCGGCATGCCGGTAGATATCCACCCGGAAGAGGGTGTTCCCGCCGTTGAGCTGATCCTCTGTCGTCTGCACGCGGGCGGTAAGTTCTCCAACAAAAACTACCAGTTCTCCGGCGGCTTGCACGGCGTGGGGATCTCCGTGGTTAACGCCCTGTCAAAGCGCGTGGAAGTGAACGTTCGTCGCGATGGCCAGGTGTATAACATCGCGTTTGAAAACGGCGAAAAAGTGCAGGATTTGCAGGTCGTCGGGACGTGCGGTAAACGCAACACCGGCACCAGCGTCCATTTCTGGCCTGACGAAAGCTTCTTCGACAGCCCACGCTTTTCCGTTTCTCGCCTGACGCACCTGCTGAAAGCCAAAGCGGTGCTGTGCCCGGGCGTGGAAATCACCTTTAAAGATCATGTAAATAACACCGAACAGAGCTGGCGCTACGAAAAGGGTCTGAACGACTACCTGTGCGAAGCGGTTAACGGCCTGCCGACCCTGCCGGAAAAACCGTTCGTCGGGAATTTCGAAGGTGACACCGAAGCGGTGGACTGGGCGCTGCTGTGGCTGCCGGAAGGCGGTGAGCTGCTGACGGAAAGCTACGTCAACCTGATCCCAACGCTGCTCGGCGGGACGCACGTCAACGGCCTGCGTCAGGGGCTGCTGGATGCGATGCGCGAGTTCTGCGAATACCGCAACATTCTGCCGCGCGGCGTGAAGCTTTCCGCAGAAGATATCTGGGACCGCTGCGCCTACGTGCTCTCCGTGAAGATGCAGGATCCGCAGTTTGCCGGTCAGACTAAAGAGCGCCTGTCGTCACGCCAGTGTGCGGCGTTCGTCTCCGGCGTGGTGAAAGATGCGTTTACCCTGTGGCTGAACCAGAACGTTCAGGCCGCAGAAATGCTGGCTGAAATGGCCATCTCCAGCGCCCAGCGTCGCCTGCGCGCGGCGAAGAAAGTGGTGCGTAAAAAGCTGACCAGCGGCCCCGCGCTGCCGGGCAAGCTGGCGGACTGTACCGCCCAGGATCTCAACCGCACCGAGCTGTTCCTGGTGGAAGGGGACTCGGCAGGCGGATCGGCCAAGCAGGCGCGCGATCGTGAATATCAGGCGATCATGCCGCTCAAGGGTAAGATCCTCAACACCTGGGAGGTCTCGTCTGATGAAGTGCTGGCCTCGCAGGAAGTACACGACATCTCCGTGGCGATCGGCATCGATCCGGACAGCGACGATCTGAGCCAGCTGCGCTACGGCAAGATCTGTATCCTCGCGGATGCGGACTCCGATGGTCTGCACATCGCCACGCTGCTCTGTGCGCTGTTCGTGAAGCACTTCCGCACGCTGGTGAAAAACGGTCACGTCCACGTGGCGCTGCCGCCGCTGTACCGTATCGACCTTGGCAAAGAAGTCTACTATGCGCTGACGGAAGAAGAGAAAGCGGGCGTGCTGGAGCAGCTCAAACGCAAGAAGGGCAAACCGAACGTTCAGCGCTTTAAAGGGCTGGGCGAGATGAACCCGATGCAGCTGCGTGAAACCACCCTGGATCCGAACACCCGCCGTCTGGTGCAGCTGACCATCAGCGATGAAGACGAACAGCAAACCAACGCCGTGATGGATATGCTGCTGGCCAAGAAACGTTCTGAAGACCGACGTAACTGGCTCCAGGAGAAAGGCGATATGGCGGATATTGAGGCCTGATGTCCCCTCACCCTAACCCTCTCCCACAGGGAGGGGGTTAGGATCGTAGGCCCGGTAAGCGTTAGCGCCACCGGGCTTTTTTACGTCAAAACTCCATCTTCACCGTAAACTGCACTTCACGCGGGTCGCCAATCTGGTTGCCCAGGTTGTTGGTCGCAATCGACGACGTGTAGTAGGTCTTATCGAACAGATTCTTCACGTTCACCTGTAGCGTCACCGGATATTGCAGCTTCATTTTGTACGCCGCAAATGCATCCGCCACGAAATAGCCCGGCAGATAATAATCCGCACCGTTAGTCGCTGAGCGGCGGCTTACGCCGTGCCCGCCGCCGCCAATTGTCAGCGTATTCCCGGCAAACGCATTGTGAATATCGTACGTCAGGAACAGGGAGCCGGTATGGCGCGGTACGTTCGGCAGCGGTTTGCCCGCGTAGTCCGGGTCTTCCAGCACCTTCGCATCGGTATAGCCGTAGCTGGCGATAATGTTGGTGTTCTCGGTCAGCGATCCGGCGAGATCCACTTCGACACCCTGCGAGCGCACGCGGCCCGCGGTTTTGGCGACGGTTTCATCACCGACGCTCTCGCTGTACAGCACGTTGCGCTTGTGGATATCAAACAGCGCGATGTTGGCGGTAATGCCGTCGAACAGGTCGAATTTAGCGCCTATTTCATACGCGTTCGACGTTTCCGGCGGCAGGTCGCCGATGTAGCTCGCAATGGACGACTGCGGCATAAACGTCTGGGAATAGTTGGCAAACAGGGAGACTGCCGGCGTGAGCTTGTATACCAGGCCCAGCTTCGGCGTCCACTGGTCGTCGCGGCTGTCGGTGTTGACGTTAAACGGACGGCCTTTGCCCGCGTACTGGGTGTAATACTGGTAGCGCAGTCCGGCAACGGCGATCCATTTATCGGTCAGGTACAGCGCGTCCTGCGCGTAGGCGGAGTAGCTCTCCTGCTTGATGGTTTGATCGCTGTCGGCTGCCGAGACGGTGGTGCACTTGCCGAGGCTGCCGTAGCTCGGGTTGTAAATATTGAAATCCTTAACGTTCTTACAACGGATCATGTCCGTGCGCAGCAGATCGTAATTCTCATACGACACGCCGGTCAGGATCTCATTGTAAAAGCCCGCGATGTCCACGTTCCCCTGCAAATCTGCCCGCGTTGTGTGCATACGCTGGGTCGAACCCTGGGTCGCATCCACGCGGCGGGTCAGGTTGCCGGTTTTTGAATCGTAGGCCATCACGCGAGCCTGGTTATCGCTGTACTTATCCTGGCTGTAGCTGTAGTCGAACTTCGCGGTCCACTGGCTGTTGAGCCGATACTCCGCGTTAAGCTGAGCGAGGTCGGACTGACCGTCGGTCACGTTAAATGGCTCATCAAAGCGGGTTTTGCGATCGACGTCGACGGCCTTTTTGGTGTTGAGATCGAAGATCGTTCCGCGATCGAACGGCGTTTTATAGTCGCGATGCGAATAGAGCACGGTCACGGTGGCATCATCGCCGAACCAGGTCAAAGACGGGGCGATAAAGGTGCTGCGTTCGGTGCCGAAATTACGCCAGTAATCCTCGTCCTGATACTCCCCCGTCAGGCGATAGGCCAGACGCGTACCTTCAATTGGACCGGTGACGTCAAACTGTCCGCTACCGCCGCCAAAGCTGGTTGATGTGGCAGAAATCGAGCCGCCGAAGGTTTTCTCCGGGCGTTTGGTCACCACGTTAATCAGGCCGCCGGGGTCGAGAATACCGTAAAGGGTCGAGGCCGGGCCTTTTAGCACCTCCACGCGCTCGGTTGCGGCATTGACGCTGCGCGGCAGCACGGTGCGCAGGCCGTTGGTCATGATCGAGCCATCGCGGTTTGCGCCGAAGCCACGGCGCACGAAGGCATCCTGCGTGCCGCCCAGGGTGTTGGTCTGCACCACGTTGCTGACGTTATACAGCGCCTCGTCTAGCGTGGTCGCGTTTTGGTCTTCCAGCACTTTATCGCTGACGGTATTGACCACCTGCGGGATGTCCAGCATCGGCATGTTGGTCAGCGTGGCGGTGGAGGTGTTCAGGGGCTGATAGCCGCTGGTGGCGTCGGTGGAAGCGTAAGGATCGGCAGTGACGGTAAGCGTCTCACCGTCTTTTGCTGCTGCGTGCACCAGAGGCGCCATGAACAGGAGTGAAAAGAGCGCGCGCCCTTTTACCCCGGCGAATGAAGGTGTGAACTTAGCCATTACATCTGTTTTCCCAAAATATCCTGCGATGAAATGCTCGCGGAAGAATGTGTGAGTCATTGCCCTTACGGTCTGTCCGTTAGCCTCTATGGCGTCGGACTTGTAATTGAGAATCATTCAAGCATGAGGGCATGTAGTAGTAAATGAAATAAATAAAAATTTCGCTACAGAGGTTTCTCTCTGACTAATACGCTTCGTTTTCTGGTTTAAGATATTGAAAATAATTAATAAAAATGAATTTTAATTTGTGCGGTGATGCTCAATTATCCCTGGGTTTTACAGGGTGTATCTTCGCTTGACTACTACATGGAGCGGCGGCAAACTCACAAAAGAGAATGAGTTTTATTTTTATTTGTTGGTTTTTTTTCTTACGTTGGCGTTCACGTGGCTTACTACATCAAAAAGCCGGGACTGGTTCTTGAGAACCTCTCCGCGGGTTACCAGAAAAAAATCATCGTTGATGATATCTCCCTTGCGATCCCCCAGCAGAAAATGACTGTTCTGGTGGGCGCAAACGGCTGCGGAAAATCGACGCTGTTAAGTACCCTCGCACGGCTGCTTCAGCCGCTCGGCGGCAGCGCGGTGCTGGACGGCAAAGCCATCCACTCGCAACCAACCAAAGCGGTCGCCCGCCAGCTCGGGATCCTGCCGCAGTCTCCGCTGCTTCCAGAAGGGTTAACCGTATTTGAGCTGGTCTCGCGCGGACGTTTCCCCTGGCAGAACGTGATGCGCCAGTGGAGCGAGGAAGACGAGCGGGCCGTGGAAGAGGCGTTACGCCTGACCGGAACGGCAGAGTTTGCCCATCATCTGGTTGAAAGCCTGTCCGGCGGCCAGCGCCAGCGCTGCTGGATCGCTATGGTGCTGGCGCAGCAAACGCCCTATATCCTGCTGGATGAACCCACGACGTACCTCGATCTTCGCTACCAGGTGGAGATCCTCGAACTGCTGCACACGCTGACGCGCCGGCACGGGCGCACCGTGGTGGTGGTTCTGCACGATCTCAACTTCGCCGTGAATTACGGTGATTCGCTGGTCTTTTTACGTCAGGGAAAGGTTGAGGGGGTACTGCATGAGGGCGACGCCTGCACGCCGGAGCTGATCAAAGCGGTGTTTGACGTCGACGTGCATATGTCGGTTAACCCGCTGACCGGCAAGCCGTTCTTTATGCCGTTCCGTCAGGCTGACGACAAACCATGATGCGCACATCTGTGGCCTTTATTCTCTTTACGCTGCTGCTTCTGGCAGGCGCGATTGCGCACCTGAGCATCGGGGCGCGCGTTATCGCCCCCCGGACGGTAGTAGACGCATTTTTCCACTTCGACCCGCGCAATTTTGAGCATAGCGTGATCGTCAGGCTGCGCTTGATGCGGCTGTGCGCCGCCCTGGTGGCGGGCGCGGCGCTCGGCATCGCGGGCGTGCTGCTGCAATCAGTGATCCGCAACCCGCTCGGCGAGCCGCATATCCTGGGGCTGAATGCAGGGGCGGCGCTGGCGGTGGTGCTGACGAGTGCCCTCGGGCTGTCGCTGCCGTTTGGCCGCCCTCTGATAGCCGCAGCTGGCGCCGCCGCGCTCTTTTTGCTGGTGCTAACGTTCTCCTCATCCGGGCGTACCGGTCTCACGCCGATGAAGGTCACGCTGTGCGGCGTGGCAATGTCGGCATTTGCCTCATCGATAACCGCCACGGTGTTGATTCTGGATGAACAGACGCTGCTGGCCGTGCGGACCTGGCTTGCGGGGGATGTGGCGGGAGTCATCGGCGAGACGATCGCTAGCGCCGCGGGGGCCGCTGCCGTGGGTTTTGCGCTGGCGCTCTGGCTGTCGCCGTCGCTGAACATGCTGGCGCTGGGCGAGAGAATGGCGCAGGGGCTTGGCGTGTCGCTGCTGAAAACGCGCCTGCTCGCGCTGCTGGCCATCGCCCTGCTGTGCGGCGCGGCGGTTTCAGTTGCCGGACCGATCGGGTTTATCGGACTCGTGGTGCCGCAGCTGATTCGCCGTCTGGTATCGGTGGACCTGCGCGTGATGGTGCCGCTTTCAGCCCTCTGCGGGGCGCTGGTTCTGCTGATGGCGGATATCGCCGCCCGTACGCTGTTAACGCCGTATGAGCTGGCAACCGGCGTGATGACTGCACTGGTCGGCGCGCCGGTCTTTATCCTTATGGCGTCAAGGATGTTCAAATGAACCGGGCTGGATTGAGGGCAGTACGATTTTTCTCCTTCTCGGCGCTGGTTCGCCCGAGGGCGCTGCTGTATCTGGCCGTATTATCGCTTGCCGCTCTCCTGCTGCTAAGTTTTGGCCTGACGCACGGTTCGCTGCCCATTCCTGCTTCCGCCATCGGACGTGCGCTGTTTTATCCTGAACGTCTGACGGCGGATGCGCATTACATTGTGATGGATATCCGCCTGCCGCGCCTGCTGATGGCGGTGCTGTGCGGCGCGATGCTCGGCATGGCGGGGGCGGCCATGCAGTCCATTACCCGCAACGGCCTTGCTGACCCCGGTCTTATCGGCGTGAAAGAGGGCTGTAGCGCGGCGGTGCTGCTGCTGATTTTTCAGTTTCCGGGATTGGGGCCGTACTGGCGTCCACTTATCGGCATGGCCGGTGGGCTGCTGACCGCGCTGCTGGTAGTGGCGCTGGCGCGTGATATCTCGCGCCCGCGATTCATCCTGATTGGCATCGGCGTGTCATGGGCGTTTGCCGCCGCGATGGGGGTCTTTATGACGACCGCCGACGTGCGCGACGTCCAGACGGCGATGCTGTGGCTGGCGGGGAGCCTGCATGCGGCAAGCTGGACGCTGGTCAGCATCGCTGCTGCCTGGACAGTGCCAGCGTTTGCGCTGCTGCTCTTTACCGCACGCGCCGCAGACGTAGCCTTGCTCGGCAACCACACTGCGACGGGGCTGGGCGTGCGGACTTCACGCCTCGCTCTGCTGCGCGTGTTTGCCCCCGTGGTGCTCACCGCGGCCTGCGTCTCCTGCGTGGGGAGTATCGGCTTTGTCGGGCTGATTGCCCCGCACATGGCGCGCCTGCTGCTGCGCGGAGGGCAAACGGCACTGCTGACGGGAAGTGCCGTACTGGGCGCGCTGCTGGTGCTGCTGGCGGATAACGTCGGGCGGCTGGCATTTCTCCCGTTGCAGCTGCCGGCGGGAATTGTCATTTCACTGATTGGCGGACCGTTTTTCCTGCTGCTGCTCTGGCAGCGTCGGGATCGATTTTAGGGGATAAAAATGCGCGTATTTTTTGCAATGCTGGTGCTGGTGGGTTTTGCTGTAGGAGCCGCAGAGCCAACGCAGACGTTTACTGACGACCTGAACCGCAACGTGGTGGTGCCGGTTAACCCGAAGCGGATTGTGTCCCTGCACGACCTGGATATCACCATTCCGCTGATCGAGCTTGGCGTACCGCCGGTTGCCAGCCATGGCCGCACCCGACCGGACGGCAGCCATTTTCTGCGTTCCAGCGGTATGCTGACGGGCATCGATTTTGATAATTCCGACATCACATTCATCGGCACCGCGGATATCGATATTGAAGCCATCGCCGCGGCGAAGCCGGATCTTATCATCACCGAGCCGACCCGCAACACGCCGGTCGAACAGCTGGAAAAAATTGCCCCGACGGTGAGTATCGATCACCTCGACGGCGGTGCGCCGGAGATCTACCGCAAGCTGGCGCAGCTTACCGGGACAGAGGCGCGGCTGAAGATTCTGGAGCGTCGCTATCAGGAGCAGATCGAGGCGCTAAAGGCGACCATCGATACGAGCAAACTGACCGTCTCGGTGATTCAGGCCAATCAGGGCAAAATCAACGCCATGCACAGCTACCACTCGCTTGGGCGCGTGCTGCGCGACGCAGGGTTCAGGTTCCCGCCGCTGATTGAGAGCATCCCGGAGGGCGGGCGCATCGACGTCAGCGCCGAGCGCCTGCCGGAGCTGGATGCTGATTTTGTCTTTGCCACCTGGCGCGGGGACACCGGCGGAAAACCGCAGGACGAGCTGGCGGCGATGGATGCGGTGATGCCGGGCTGGTGTCAGTTTCTCAACGCCTGCCGAACCGGGCATTACGTGCTCATCTCCCGCGAGGAAGCGATCTCAAATTCATTTGCCTCGCTGGGGCTGATGGCCGCGCAGGTGCAGTCGCAGATAGTGGGCCGTCCGCTGCCGGAGGCCGCACGATGATCCGAAAAATTGATGTCTACGGCGACCGCCTCCGCTCGCGGGCGCACCAGCTGACGCCGCGTCTGCTGCAGGTGGCGAGCTATATCAATGAAAATCGTGAAGCGGTTATTGAGCAGACGGCAATGGAGATTGCCGCTGTGCTACACACCTCGGACGCCACCGTGGTGCGTGCCATTCAGGCGCTTGGGTTTGGCGGGCTGCGGGATCTCAAGCAGACCCTGGAGCAGTGGTTTGGCCCGGTGGTCACCTCCAGCGAGAAGATGTCCACCACGGTAAACACGCTTACCAGCGACGTCGACGCGAGCATCGATTTTGTGCTGGAAGGCCATCAGCACACCTGCGCGGTGTTGTCCGAACCGGGCAACCGCTACGCGATGGCGCAGGCCGTGTCGCTGCTGGCGCAGGCGAGACAGGTCGCTATTTTTGGCATTGGCGCATCCGGCATTCTGGCCGAGTACACCTCGCGACTGTTTAGCCGTATAGGCCTGCCTGCGATCCCGCTCAACCGCACCGGTATTGGCCTCGCCGAACAGCTGATTGCCCTACAGCGCGGTGACGTGCTGGTAATGATGGCGCAAAAATCCGCGCACCGGGAGGGGCAGACCACGCTGCGCGAAGCGAAGCGCCTGGGTATTCCCACCATTTTGCTGACCAACGCCACGGACTCGCGCTTTAGCAAAGAGGCAAGCGTAGTGATCCACGTCCCGCGCGGCGGCGAGAAAGGCAAAATCCCGCTGCACGGCACGGTGCTGCTGTGCCTGGAGATGATTATTCTGTCCGTCGCCTCCACCGAGCCGCAGCGCACCATCAAGTCGATGAAGCGCATCAACGAGTTACACCGCGGATTAAAGCCGGGGAAGAAGAGCGGATGATCTTCCCCCTCTCTCCGTGGGAGAGGGCTGGGGTGAGGGCGTCAAACCGCACGATGGTTCTTCCTGTACTGCAACGGCGTCTCGCCAATCCCCTTTTTAAACGCGCTGATAAACCACGTCACGTCGGAAAATCCCGCCTGTGCGGCAATGTCACGCACGCTCGAATCCGTGTGGAGTAAACACTCGCACGCCTTACGCAACCTTAGCGTGTTCAGGTAGTCGTGAATTTTTTCGCCCGTTTCCGCATGGAATCTTCGCGATACGTAACTGCGTGATTTACCCAGCTCTTCGGCCAGGGCATCCAGACGAAATTTCTCCTGATAATGCTCGTCGAGCCAGAACATTACCTGGCTGGCGATCCCCTGGCTGTTGCCCGGCTCACCGTCGTGATCGTCGGGGAGCATCGCGAACAGGCCGATCAGCAGGCTGGCGATGCTCTCGCCGTTCATCGGCGGTTTATAGCAGCTAAACAGATGGTCGATATGGTGGTGACAGTGGGCTAAATCGGCGACCCACGCTTCGCCGCCACGGCGTGACAGCCGCTCCAGGCGCTGCCGGGTCTGGGGAAAATCCCGCAGGATCTTCAGCACCGCGTGCTGGTCGAGATGAATAATGGTGCGGCGGTAAATTGCCTCCGCCTGTTCGTCCACCATGACCTTGTGCAGCGTAAAAGGCGGGAAGAAAAACAGTCGTCCGGGGCGCATGGTGTAGTGACGATTATCGACAATCGCCACGCCAAAGCCCTCTTCCACATAGAGGATCTCCAGACACTGATGCCAGTGATGGTAGCGCACCGTATTGGCAAACAGGCGGCTGAACGAGGCCACGGTATCATTCAGGGCGATCAGTTCCAGAAGGTCGGATGTCGGCGTGTCGCGCATAGTGCAATAAAACTCAACTTTTTCCCGTCTGATCGTCTTTATAAACCACCTTTTTAAATTTTCTCAACTGGAGGTTTATTCATCGTTCATGCCTGTGACATGGCTAACATTTCTGCCCCTTGCGGATTCACTATGCTTTGCCGCAGTTGATTACGAGGGCGAACCGATGTGGGCGGCAAACAAAGAAAAATCAAATCCGTTGTCTTCACGCCAGGAGGTAGTGGCGTCGTTGAATGCACTTTTACAGGCGCTGGACACGCAATTTCCGGCGAACCGTTCACGATTCCCGCTGGGCGACACCTGCGCCCATTACACCGCGGATATTGCGCAGATGGAGGGACTTTCCCGCGCGCTCTGGGGGCTGTTTCCGCTGATGGCATCCGGCGAAAGCACGCCGTTCAGCGAGAAGTACCTTACTGCCATTAAGCTTGGTACCGACCCGCAAAGCAGCGGCTACTGGGGTGAAACCGGCCCGTACGATCAACGTCTGGTGGAGATGGCGGCCTACGGTCTGGGGCTCGCTCTGCTGGGGGATAAACTCACCGCGCACTTTACCGGGCGCGAGGTGATGAACCTGCACGCGTGGCTCAACCAAATCACCGACGCGCAGATGCCGGACAGCAACTGGAACTATTTTGCCATTATGGTCCAGCTCGGCTTTAAGCGCGCCGGCCTGCCGTACGATCGGGCCGCCATTGACCACCGCTTTGCGCTAATGGACGCCTACTACCTCGGCGACGGCTGGTATTCCGACGGTCCCGGTCGCCCGAAAGATTACTACATCTCCATGGCTTTCCATTTCTACGGCCTGATTTACGCCACCCTGAGTGACGACGAGGCGAGGGCGAAGGTGCTGCGCGAGCGCTCGCGTCTGTTCGCGGAAGACTTTATCTACTGGTCCGCCGCCGATGGCGCCTCGGTGCCGTTTGGCCGCAGCCTGACCTACCGCTTTGCCATGGTTGCCTTCTGGAGCGCGGTGGCCTTTTCTCAACTGGACGTCTTCACCCCGGGCATCGTGAAGGGCATTGTGCTGCGGCATCTGCGCTGGTGGCAGCAGCAGTCGATTGTCGATCGCGACGGTATTCTTACCCTGGGGTTTGCGTATCCGAACCTGGCGATGTGCGAGGATTACAACTCCCCCGGTTCACCGTACTGGGCGCTGAAAATCTATCTGATCCTGGCGCTGCCGGAAGCACACCCGTTCTGGCAGGCGGAAGAACAACCGCTGCCCACGCTTGCTGAAAAACATGTGATTCCGCATGCGCAGCAGATCCTGATGCATTCGAAAGATTCTCAGCACGTCGTCATGCTCACCGCCGGTCAGCTGGAGCTGAACAATTACGTCAACACCGAAGCGAAATACACCAAATTTGCCTACTCCAGCCGCTTCGGATTCACCCTTGAGCGCGGGCGTTTTGGCCTGAAGCATGCCGCCTGCGATTCCATGCTGCTGCTGGCGGACGGAGATGACTATTTCCGCGGTCGTCGCGAGTGCGAAGAGGTTCGGGTGGATGAAAATTACATTTTCTCGCGCTGGTCGCCGTGGCGCGACGTGCAGATTGCGACCTGGCAGATCCCGTTCGGGGAGTGGCACCTGCGCCTGCACCGTATCAACAGCGCGCGCACTCTGCAAACCGTCGAGGGCGGCTTTGCGGTGATGAAAACCGCCCACCAGGTGCGCGAACGCGGTTGTTATCTGTTGGCTGAAAACGGCAGCAGCGTCATTGTCGATCTTTCGCCGATCATTCAGCGCCAGCCAGACAGCATCGTCACGCCGCCGAACAGCAGCATTATATTTGCGGAGTGCGCCTCCATTCCGCTGTTAAAAGCTGACCTCACGCAAGGGGAAAGCTGGCTCTGTTGCGCCGTTCTGGCTGGCGGAAAACAGCCTGCTGCGGCGACGCCGCATCTGAATATAACCCATAACCAGGTCGTGATTAGCGAACCCGGAAGCGAACGTAAGCTGTCGTTCACATTATAAAAATCTGGCCCTACACCCCGGCGAGGATGATATGAAAAGCACATCGACAACCAACAGAACTGAATACTACAAAATCAGCAGCTTTATCTTTCTCTATTTCTTTACCTGGTCTGCCAGTATTGGTCTGCTGGCGATCTGGCTCGGTCAGAAAGCCAACCTGAGCGGATCGGTGATTGGAACCGTCTTTGCGGTGAACGGGATATTCTCCGTTATTCTCAAGCCGATCTACGGCTATATTCTCGATAAGGTCGGCATGAGCAAATATCTGCTCTATTTTGTGGTGATCATGTCGGCCCTGATGGCGCCATTCTTTATTTATGTTTACCAGCCGCTGTTAATGTCTAATACCCTGCTGGGGATTATTATCGGCGCGCTCTATTTAAGCTTTGCCTGGTACGCGGGCGTGGCGGCGTGTGAATCTTATTCCGACCGCTTTAGCCGTTTGAATGGCATGGAGTTCGGGCAGATCCGTATGTGGGGATCGCTCGGCTGGGCGGTGGCGTCATCTTTCTCCGGCCTGCTGTTCAACCTCTCACCGGCGTATAACTTTATTCTCGGCAGCGTGGCGTCGGTGGTGATGCTGATTGTCCTTCTGAGCCTGAAAGTGAACACTAACTCCGCTCACGCAGGCGAGGTGCTGACGAAAGAGAAAATAGCCCCGTCTGACGTTTACGCCCTGCTGCGTAACCGCAAATTCTGGGCTTTCTGCCTGTACGTGGCGGGCGTGGCATGGATGATGTTTATCGCCGAGCAGCAATTCTCGCGCTATTTCGTCACCTTCTTCGATGATATTCATGAGGGCAACGCCGTATTCGGCTATCTCGGGACCGTACAGTCGGGCATGGAATTTGTCATGTATATGGTGGTCCCGCTGTTTGTGAACTTTATTGGCGCCAAACGCGGGCTGTTAATTGTCGGGCTGGTGGTTGGGGCGCGTCTGATTATTTCCGGCATGTGTGATTCACACCTGTTAATTTCAGTGCTTAAGCCGCTGTACGGTCTGGAAATTTGTCTCCTGCTGGTGTCGGTATTTAAATATATCGCCGAGCATTTCGACAAGCGCGTCAATGCCACCATGTATTTACTCGGCTATCAGGCGATGCTCTACGTTGGCAACGTGGTGGTCTCTTCCCCTGCCGGCTATATGTATGACCGTATTGGCTTTGAGCACACCTATATCATCATGGGCGCAACGGCGCTGACCTTTACCCTTATTTCTGCTTTTACGTTATCCGCCTGTCAGAGCAAATGGCGCGGGGCTCGTGCGCTGAACGTAGCAGAAACGTCAACACGATAAATTACGCCGTCAAAGAAGGAACCGAAATATGTTAAGTCGTATCAAAGAAGAACGTCTGCCTGTTATCGTTGCGCCCGTTGACTCCCGCGCATTCAGCGATGAACTGAATTCGGCGCGCAGCCACGTTCTCGACCTGATTAGCCGTCATTTAACGGAGTTCGGCGACAAATTCCCGGCGGAAACCTGCCAGAACGGTTTTTATCCGCTGACTGACAACGTGGAGTGGACCGCCAGCTTCTGGACCGGGCAGCTGTGGCTGGCATGGGAGATGAGCGGCGAGGAAAAATTCCGCGCGATGGCGGAAAAACACGTGCGCTCGTTTGGCCTGCGCATCGCCGGGCGCAACGACACCAACACCCACGATTTAGGCTTCCTCTACACGCTCTCCTGCGTAGCCGCGTGGCGGCTGACCGGAAACCGCGAGGCGCGCGGCTTCTCGCTACTGGCGGCGGAAGCCCTGCTGGAACGCTTCCACGAGAAGGCGAAAATCATCCAGGCGTGGGGCGATCTCTCCGATCCGGAGCAGGCCGGGCGGATGATCATCGACTGCAACATGAACCTGCCGCTGCTCTACTGGGCAACGGAGCAGACGGGCGATCCGCGCTTTGCCGACGCCGCAAAAGCGCACGTCATGCAGGCCGCGACATACCTCATTCGTGACGATGCCTCCACCTTCCACACCTACTATATGGATGTGGCAACCGGCGCACCGCGCTACGGCAACACCCAGCAGGGCTACGCCGACGACTCCTGCTGGTCGCGCGGGCAGGCTTGGGGCATTTACGGTTTCCTGCTGAGCTATATCTATACCGGCGACGAAACGATGATCGCCCTGTCAAAACGGCTGGCGAACTACTTCCTCAATCGCCTGCCGGAAGACTACGTCTGCCACTGGGATCTGGCGCTGGTGGGCACCGACGCACTGCGTGATTCTTCCTCGGCGGCAATTGCGGTGTGTGGACTGCTGGAGCTGGTGAAACATCTGCCGGTCACAGATCCGGATCGCGAACGTTACCTCGAATGGGCAAAAGGGATTATGTCCTCGCTGACAAAGCACTATCTGATGGGCAAAGAAGAGAAGGGCAACGGGCTGCTTAAGCACTCGGTGTATCACCTGGCGAGCAATAAAGGCGTGGATGAGTGCGCGAGCTGGGGCGATTACTTCTACGTTGAGGCACTGGTGCGTTTTACGCAGAGCTGGAAACTGTACTGGTAAAAACAGTCGGGGGGTAACCCCCGACAGAGGGATCACGCTTTCGGAATACGCAGCGTCTGACCGGGATAGATCTTATCCGGGCTGGAGAGCATTGGGCGGTTAGCCTCAAAAATCTTATTGTACTGGTTGGCATCGCCGTACACGGTTTTAGAGATTGCGCTCAGGGTATCGCCGGATTTCACCGTATAGTAGGTGGCTTCATCTTTGGCATCTGTCGCGGTGATATTGTTCTCCACTTCGCTGACGCCCGCGATGTTGCCGACGGCGACCTGGATTTTTTCTTTCTGCTCCTGCGTCAGCCCGTCGCCCGTCACGCTGGCCTTGCCGTCAGTGACGTTAACCTGAACCTTATCGGAACCGGGAATGTTGAGTTTCTTGAGGTGCTCGGTGATTTTGTCGCCCTGACCTTTATGATCGGTCAGGTTATCCCACAGCTTTTCGCCTGCTTCTTTTACGAAGTTAAAAAGTCCCATTCCATCCTCCTGTTAAACATGAAGTCAGAATAAGCATAGCAGTTGAATGTTAAGGTGATAAAAAAAGCCCGGCGGCGTTAACGCTTACCGGGCCTGGGAGGGAAGTTGAAGGCCGGGTAAACGCAGTGCCACCCGGCAAATTTCACGGAACTTAAACCCCTTGCTCCAGAATACGGATGTGGGTTTCCAGAACGTCCCCTTTCACCGCGTCGCTCCACGCTTTCATATGCGCGGTCTGCAAATGCGCTTCAAGGTGCGCGACGGTTTCCCACTGCTCAACCATGATGATTGAGTCTGGCGCGGTCGCCTGGAAGCTTGCGCTGGTGGCGGCGTCCACCATCGGCGCGTAGCCGTGGCAGCCTTCTTCTTTCAGTACGGTCGGGATGATCTTCGCGAACTCATCCAGTACCGCCTGGCGGTGATGTTGGCCAGGACGCGTACGGATTTCAGCAATAACGGTAAGCATAATTAACTCCTTCTAATTCCAGGCTACCAGTTAAGCAAAAATTTCCGCGAGATGCTTGCGATATTCTGCGATATAGCGCGGGACGTCCGGCATTTTAATCACGTCGTTGACGATAAAGGTCGGCAGCGGCTCCATCCCCAGGAACTGATTCGCCTTGTGGAACGGCAGATACGCGCCGTCTACGCCCACGCCTTCGAAGAACTGATCTTGCTCAGTGAAGGCTTCAAGCGGGGCATTCCAGGTCAGGGAGAGCATGTATTTCTTGCCCTGAATCAGGCCGCCGGAACCGTATTTTTTAGACGCGTCTGAGCGGGTGCGACCGTCGCTGGCATACAGCGAACCGTGACCTTCGGTAAACACATCGTCCATGTATTTTTTCACGGTCCACGGTGCGCCCATCCACCAGCCCGGCATCTGCCAGATAACCACGTCGGCCCACAGGAAGTTCTGCACTTCGGCCTTCACGTCGTAATCGCTGTCCGCGCGCACGACCTTAACATCATGTCCGGCGTCGCGCAGGAAACCATCCGCGACCTCGGTCAGGGTGTCATTCAGCTGGCCTTTAGAGTGCGCAAATTCTTTCGCGCCGTTGATAATCAGAATGTTGCTCATTATTTGTCCTCGATGATGAGAGTATGCCGGGTATTCTACGCGCGAGGACGGAGCGGAAAAATAAGCAAAATGTGCAAAGTCTTTTGCGCAGAGCGCAATAATGGCTACCAGCTGACGGTCACCTCAAAGCCCCCTTCCGGCGCATTGCCCAGCGAGACGCGCATCCCGTGCAACGCCGCGATACGCTTGACGATAGACAACCCCAGACCGCTGCCGGTGGCGTCCTGGCCCGGTGGACGATAAAAGCGCTCGCCGAGACGCGCCAGCGCATCGGAAGAAATGCCCGGGCCGTTGTCGCGCACGGTAAAGCTTTGGGTATGCAGCGTCACGTCCACCACGCTGCCGCGCGGGCTGTAACGAACGGCGTTGTCCAGCAGGTTACGCGCCAGAAGGCTCAGCAGTAGCGGCTGTCCGTGACGCATCACCTCGGGCGCGTTGACGTTGAGCCGAATATCAATGCCCGCCTGCTGCGCCGGATGCCAGATATCCAGCACCGCGGATTGCAGCAAATCGGCCATCATCACGGGTTCGACGTCATCAAGATTATCCAGTGAATCCAGGCGCGACAGGGTGAGAAGCTGGTCCACCAGCCGGGAGGCGCGGTCGATGCCCGCATGCAGCTGCCCCAGCGCTTTAGACTGCGCCCCGGGATCGTCAAGGGAAAGCTGCGCCACGTCGGTTTGCACCTTCAGCGCGGCCAGCGGGCTGCGCAACTCATGGGCGGCATCCGAGGTGAAGCGGCGCTCGCGGGCCATCATCTCCTGCGTACGGGCGAAAAGATGGTTAAGCGCATCAAGCAGCGGGCGAACCTCCGTCGGCACGCCGTGGGTGGGCAGCGTATCGGTCGCATCCGGCGAGCGCGAGCGCAGGGTCCGCGCCAGATTTTTCAGCGGTTTCAGTTCCCGGCTCAGCAGAACAATCAGCAACAAAAGCATGACGGGCAGCGCCACCAGCCACGGCGTCAGCTGCGAGCTGACCACGTCCAGCGCCATATCCTGTCGGTACTCCCACTCCTGGCCAACCACCACGCGGTATTTCCCGTCCGGAGAAGTCAGCCACAGGAAACGCCATTCGTCGTTGTCATCCTGCAACCGACCGTCATCAAACCCGTCCCGGCGGTAGAGGTAAGGTATGTCGCGCCCGTTTTCGCCGTCGTTAAGCACCATGCTGCCGTCGGCGGTGAAGATTGCGAAGGCCAGCGCATCGTCGTCCAGATGGCCGTGTTTGGCTTTTTTCGGTACCTCGCGCATGCGTTCCGGGGCGCGAAGTTCGTCCACGTCCATCGTCAGCAGCCGTTTGGCAAACAGCATCTGCTGGGTATCGAACAGCTTATCGAGCTTGTCGGTCGTCTGGTGCCAGGCCACCACGCTTGCGGCAAACCAGGCCGCCAGGGACAGCAGCAAAAAGAGGAGCGTCAGGCGCAGCTTCAGGCTCAGGCGTTGGGTCAGTTTCATGCGTCACCCAGGGTATAACCGATGCCGTGCACGGTGCGGATAAATTCGCTGCCGAGCTTGCGGCGTAAATGATGAACGTGGACTTCGACGGCGTTGCTGGAGACGTCATCATCCCAGTTGTAGAGTTTCTCCTCGATGGTCTTGCGCGGCAGCACGCGGCCCGCGTTGCGCATCAGCAGCTCCAGCAGGGCGAACTCTTTGGGTTTGAGCACCAGCGTTTCGCCCTCCAGCGTGGCGACAAGGCTTGCCGGATCGAGCGTGACCTTGCCGTGACGCAGCTCGCTGCGCGCCTGCCCGTGGCTGCGGCGCACCAGCGCTTCAAGGCGGGCCGCCACTTCAATCAGCGCGAACGGCTTACACAGGTAATCATCCGCCCCCAGGCGTAACCCTTCGACGCGCTGACTCAGCGCATCCCGCGCGGTCAGGATCAGCACCGGTTCGCTCTTACCGCTTTCGCGCCAGGCGCGCAGGATCTCAAGCCCGTCGATTTCTGGCAGCGTCAGGTCCAGCACCACGGCATCATACGGCGCGGTGTACAGGGCCGACTGCCCGGTTTTACCGTCGGTAAACCAGTCCACGTTAAAGCCCATTTTGCTTAAGCCCGCTTTGATGCCGTCGCCGATGAGCTTGTCGTCTTCTACCAGTAAAATGCGCATATTTCCTCCTTGATGCCGCCAGTAAACCTTCTGCAAGCGCCTGCTGTACAGTAAAAATAAATAAATTTTCCCCTTAAGAAGTTGTTAAGGTTTACCCTGTTTAATGGATTGTGAAACGACATTAAAGGGAGAGATAAAGATGAAAAAATTCGCTGCAATTGCTGCCATCATTATGATGACCACGGCCCCTGTCTTTGCTGCACAGGGTGGCTTCTCTGGCCCATCTGCGACACAGAACCAGACGCAAACCCAGCAGGGTGGCTTTGTCGATAACAACGCCAACCTCACCACCGCGGCTAAAGTGAAAGACCTGAAGGACGATGCCTGGGTGAAGCTGCGCGGGAACATTACCGAGCGCCTGTCCGATGACCGTTACACCTTCCGCGATGAGAGCGGCACGGTGGTGGTGGAGATCGACCACAAGCGCTGGAACGGCGTGACCGTCAGCCCGCAGGATAAAGTCGAACTCCAGGGTAAAATCGATAAAGACTGGAACGAGTTTGAAATCGACGTGAAGCAGGTTATCAAGCTGAACAAATAACCCGGAAAGGGCCGCTTATGCGGCCCTTTTTCTTTGTGACTCAACTCGCCAGATGAGGTAGTATCTGCGGCAATATTGCCTGAAACCCATCGGTTTCTGAGTTGAGGAATCACACGTAATGAGCGATATGGCAGAGCGCCTCGCGCTACATGAATTCACGGAAAACGCCTACCTGAACTACTCCATGTACGTCATCATGGACAGGGCGTTGCCGTTTATCGGGGATGGCCTGAAGCCCGTTCAGCGCCGCATCGTCTATGCGATGTCCGAACTGGGGCTGAATGCTACCGCCAAGTTTAAGAAATCCGCCCGTACCGTCGGCGACGTGCTGGGTAAATACCATCCGCACGGCGACAGCGCCTGCTATGAAGCGATGGTGCTGATGGCCCAGCCGTTCTCTTATCGCTATCCGCTGGTGGATGGCCAGGGGAACTGGGGGGCGCCGGACGATCCGAAATCCTTCGCGGCAATGCGTTATACCGAATCCCGTCTGTCTAAATATGCCGAAGTGCTGTTGGGCGAGCTGGGGCAGGGGACGGTCGACTGGGTGCCAAACTTCGACGGTACGATGCAGGAGCCGAAAATGCTGCCTGCGCGTCTGCCGAACATCCTGCTGAACGGCACGACCGGTATCGCCGTGGGCATGGCGACGGACATTCCGCCGCACAACCTGCGTGAAGTGGCAAAAGCCGCCATCACCCTGATTGAGCAGCCGAAAACCTCGCTGGACGATCTGCTGGATATCGTGCAGGGGCCGGACTATCCGACCGAAGCCGAGATCATCACCTCGCGTGCGGAAATCCGCAAAATCTACCAGAACGGCCGTGGCTCCGTGCGCATGCGCGCGGTGTGGAATAAAGAGGATGGCGCCGTGGTGATCACCGCGCTGCCGCACCAGGTGTCCGGTGCGAAGGTGCTGGAGCAGATTGCCTCCCAGATGCGCAATAAAAAGCTGCCGATGGTGGACGACCTGCGCGACGAATCGGACCACGAAAACCCGACCCGTCTGGTGATCGTGCCGCGCTCTAACCGCGTGGACATGGAGCAGGTGATGAACCACCTGTTCGCCACTACCGATCTGGAAAAAAGCTACCGCATCAACCTGAACATGATTGGTCTGGACGGTCGTCCGGCGGTGAAAAACCTGCTGGAGATCCTCACCGAATGGCTGGCCTTCCGCCGCGATACGGTGCGCCGTCGTCTGAACCATCGCCTGGAAAAAGTGCTTAAGCGCCTGCATATCCTCGAAGGTTTGCTGGTGGCGTTCCTCAACATTGACGAAGTGATCGAGATCATTCGTACCGAGGATGAACCTAAGCCTGCCCTGATGTCGCGCTTTGGCATCAGCGAAACCCAGGCCGAAGCGATCCTCGAACTGAAATTGCGCCATCTCGCCAGACTGGAAGAGATGAAGATCCGCGGCGAGCAGAACGAGCTGGAAAAAGAGCGCGATCAGCTTCAGGCGATTCTGGCGTCCGAGCGCAAGATGAACACCCTGCTGAAGAAAGAGTTGCAGGCCGATGCCGACGCCTTTGGCGACGACCGTCGTTCTCCGCTGCACGAGCGCGAAGAGGCGAAGGCGATGAACGAGCACGACATGCTGCCTTCCGAGCCGGTGACCATCGTGCTTTCCCAGAGCGGCTGGGTACGTAGTGCCAAAGGCCACGATATCGACGCGCCGGGTCTGAGCTACAAATCCGGTGACAGCTTCAAGGCGGCGGTGAAGGGCAAGAGTAACCAGCCGGTGGCGTTCATCGACTCCACGGGCCGCAGCTACGCCATCGACCCGATCACGCTGCCGTCTGCGCGCGGCCAGGGCGAACCGCTCACCGGCAAGCTGACGCTGCCGCCGGGCGCCACGGTTGAGCATATGCTGATGGAGGCTGACGATCAAAAACTGCTGATGGCGTCTGATGCGGGCTACGGCTTTATCTGTACCTTCAACGATCTGGTGTCGCGTAACCGTGCCGGTAAGGCGCTCATTAGCCTGCCGGATAACGCACACGTCATGCCGCCGCTGATCATCGAGAACGAAAGCGACATGCTGCTGGCGATCACCGCTGCCGGACGTATGCTGATGTTCCCGGTCAGCGATTTGCCGGAGCTGTCGAAAGGCAAAGGCAACAAGATCATCAGCATCCCGTCAGCGGAAGCGGCAAAAGGCGAAGATAGCCTCGCGCATCTCTTCCTGCTGCCGCCGCAGAGCACACTGACCATTCATGTCGGCAAGCGTAAAATCAAACTGCGTCCGGAAGAGTTGCAGAAGGTGGTGGGTGAGCGTGGACGTCGCGGCTCACTGATGCGCGGCCTCCAGCGAATCGACCGCGTGGAGATCGACTCGCCGGCGCGCAGCAAAGCGGACGACAGCGAAGAGTAACCTGTTTCATCCCCCCTCTTTCCGGAGGGGGAATTACCATAAAATTTCCCGTAAAAACGTTGTTAATTCGTGCGTTGCGATTAACAATACGCGCTCGTAATAAAGTCCTTACCTGGCCACAGGTGAAGTATAATTGTCAGCTGTCAGGGCTTCAGAGGTCGCTATGCTATACATTGTTCGTCTCATTCTTACCGTTATTTATTGCATTCTGGTCTGTATTTTCGGATCGATTTATTGCCTGTTCAGCCCGCGTAACCCAAAGCATGTCGCGACGTTTGGCCACATGTTTGGTCGTCTTGCGCCGCTGTTTGGCCTGAAGGTTGAAAAGCGTCTGCCTGAAGGGGCGGAGAATTTCGGTAACGCCATCTATATCGCTAACCATCAGAACAACTACGATATGGTGACGGCCTCAAATATTGTTCTTCCGCCGACCGTAACCGTGGGTAAAAAAAGCCTGCTGTGGATCCCGTTTTTCGGTCAGCTGTACTGGCTCACCGGTAACTTACTGATTGACCGTAACAACCGCGCCAAAGCGCATGGCACCATTGCGGAAGTGGTGGATCAGTTTAAAAAGCGCCGGATTTCCATCTGGATGTTCCCGGAAGGGACGCGCAGCCGTGGTCGCGGCCTCCTGCCGTTTAAGACCGGCGCGTTTCATGCTGCAATTGCGGCAGGCGTTCCAATTATTCCCGTGTGTGTTTCCAATACATCGAATAAGATTAATCTTAACCGTCTGAATAACGGACTGGTCATTGTCGAAATGCTGCCGCCGGTAGATACCTCAAAATACGGTAAAGACCAGGTGCGCGAGCTGGCCACGCACTGCCGCGAGCTGATGGCTCAGCATATTGCGCAGCTCGATAAAGAAGTTGCAGAGCGAGAAGCCGCCGGTAAGATTTGACCCGGTGTCGTGTAAGGGAAAACGAATTCCCGCGTTGTTAGTCGTTTCAGATGGAGCTTATATGTCACTCAGTCGGCGTCAGTTTATTCAGGCTTCGGGTATCGCCCTTTGTGCGGGTGCGATGCCGCGGACAGCCAGCGCCGCCGGGCAGCAACAGCCGCTGCCTATTCCGCCGTTGATTGAATCCCGTCGCGGGCAGCCGCTATTCCTCACGCTTCAGCGTAGCCACTGGTCTTTTACCCAGGGAACGCGCGCGCAGGTATGGGGCATTAACGGACGCTACCTCGGGCCGACCATTCGCGTGTGGAATGGCGATGACGTTAAGCTCATCTACAGTAACCGTACGACGGAAAATGTCGCGATGACCGTCAGTGGTTTGCAGGTGCCGGGGCCGCTGATTGGCGGCGCGGCACGCATGATGTCGCCGAATGCCGACTGGGCGCCCGTCCTCCCGATTCGTCAGAGCGCGGCGACATTGTGGTATCACGCCAACACCCCGAACCGCACCGCCCAGCAGGTCTACAACGGCCTGGCCGGAATGTGGCTGATTGAAGATGAGGTCAGCAAAACGCTGCCGATCCCGAATCACTACGGCGTTGATGATTTCCCGATCATTATTCAGGACAAGCGGCTGGATAACTTCGGCACGCCAGAGTACAGCGAGCCGGGCAGCGGTGGTTTTGTGGGCGATACGCTGCTGGTTAACGGCGCGCAAAGCCCGTATGTTGAAGTGTCTCGTGGCTGGGTGCGCCTGCGTCTGCTGAATGCCTCTAACTCGCGCCGCTACCAGTTGCAGATGAGCGACGGCCGCGCGCTGCACGTGATTTCAGGCGATCAGGGGTTATTACCTGCGCCGGTGTCGGTAAAACAGCTGGCGCTGGCGCCGGGCGAACGTCGTGAGATCCTCGTGGATATGACCAACGGGGATGAAGTGTCCGTGACCTGCGGCGAAGCGGCAAGCATTGTTGACCGTATTCGTGGCTTCTTTGAACCGTCGAGCGTTCTGGTCTCCACGCTGGTGCTGACGCTGCGCCCGACCGGCCTGTTGCCGCTGGTGACCGACAGCCTGCCGATGCGCCTGCTGCCGCAGGAGATTGTGACCGGCCCGGCAGTACGCAGTCGCGATATCAGCCTTGGCGACGATCCGGGCATCAACGGTTCGCTGTGGGACGTAAACCGCATTGATATCACCGCCCAACAGGGAACATGGGAGCGCTGGACCGTCCGCTCGGAGATGCCGCAGTCGTTCCATATTGAAGGGGTGTCATTCCTGATCCGCAACGTCAACGGGGCGATGCCGTTCCCGGAAGACAGGGGTTGGAAAGATACCGTCTGGGTGGATGGCCAGGTCGAACTGCTCGTCTACTACGGCCAGCCTTCCTGGCCGCACTTCCCGTTCCTGTTCCACAGCCAGACGCTGGAGATGATGGACAGGGGATCGGTAGGGCAGATGCTGGTGAATCCGGCACCGTAAAACGAGTCGGGTGGCGGCTTCGCCTTACCCGACCTACAGGCCCGTAGGCCCGGTAAGCGTAGCGTCACCGGGCAATAAATACCCCTTCATTTCCTCCGGTAAACCAGCGTATAATCCCGCTCCTTTTGTCTATTTTTTCTTCGGAAGCATTATGAGCGCTATTTCCCTGATCCAGCCGGATCGCGACCTCTTCTCCTGGCCCCAGTACTGGGCAGCCTGCTTTGGACCGGCGCCGTTCCTGCCGATGTCCCGGGAAGAGATGGATCAACTGGGCTGGGACAGCTGCGATATCATTCTGGTGACGGGCGATGCGTATGTCGATCACCCGAGCTTTGGCATGGCGATCTGTGGCCGTATGCTTGAAGCCCAGGGCTTCCGCGTGGGGATCATCTCCCAGCCTGACTGGAACAGCAAAGACGACTTTATGCGTCTGGGTAAGCCTAACCTGTTCTTCGGCGTGACCGCGGGCAACATGGACTCGATGATCAACCGCTATACCGCCGACCGTAAGCTGCGCCATGACGACGCTTACACGGCTGACAACGTGGCGGGTAAACGTCCCGATCGCGCGACCCTCGTCTACACCCAGCGATGCAAAGAAGCATGGAAAGACGTGCCGGTGATCCTGGGCGGCATCGAGGCGAGCCTGCGCCGCACCGCACACTACGACTACTGGTCTGATACCGTGCGCCGTTCGGTGCTGGTGGATTCGAAAGCCGACATGCTGATCTTCGGCAACGGCGAGCGTCCGCTGGTGGAGGTGGCGCATCGCCTGGCGCAGGGTGAACCGGTCAGCGAGATCCGCGACGTGCGCAACACCGCGATCATGGTGAAAGAGGCGCTGCCGGGCTGGAGCGGGGTGGATTCCCGCATTATCGATATGCCGGGCAAAATCGACCCTATCCCACATCCGTACGGTGACGATCTGCCGTGCGCGGATAACAAACCGGTTGAGCCGAAGAAAGCGGAAGCAAAGGCCGTGGTGGTGCAGCCGCCGCGTCCGAAGCCGTGGGAAAAAACCTATGTGCTGCTGCCGTCTTACGAAAAAGTAAAAAGCGATAAAGTACTCTACGCCCACGCATCGCGCATCTTACACCATGAAACCAACCCCGGCTGCGCGCGAGCGCTGATGCAAAAGCACGGCGAGCGCTATATCTGGGTTAACCCACCGGCGATCCCGCTCTCTACCGAAGAGATGGACAGCGTCTTTGCTCTGCCGTACAAGCGTGTGCCGCATCCGTCATATGGCAACAGCCGTATTCCGGCGTACGAGATGATCCGTTTCTCAATCAACATCATGCGCGGCTGCTTCGGCGGGTGCTCATTCTGTTCGATCACCGAACATGAAGGCCGTATTATTCAGAGCCGTTCCGAAGAGTCGATTGTTAACGAGATCGAAGCGATTCGCGACACGGTGCCGGGCTTTACCGGCGTGATCTCCGATCTGGGTGGTCCAACGGCCAACATGTACATGCTGCGCTGTAAATCGCCGCGCGCCGAGCAGACCTGCCGTCGTCTCTCCTGCGTCTATCCGAGCATTTGCGAGCATATGGACACCAACCACGAGCCGACTATCAATCTTTACCGTCGCGCCCGTGACCTGAAAGGCATCAAGAAGATCCTGATCGCCTCCGGCGTGCGTTACGACATTGCGGTGGAAGATCCGCGCTACATCAAAGAGCTGGCGACGCACCACGTTGGCGGTTATCTGAAGATCGCCCCGGAGCACACCGAAGAAGGCCCGCTGTCCAAAATGATGAAGCCAGGCATGGGCAGCTATGACCGCTTTAAACAGCTGTTTGATACCTATTCAAAACAGGCGGGGAAAGAGCAGTATCTGATCCCATACTTCATCTCCGCACACCCCGGCACCCGGGATGAAGACATGGTGAACCTGGCGCTGTGGCTGAAGCAGCGTCGATTCCGTCTGGATCAGGTGCAGAACTTCTACCCGTCGCCGCTCGCCAACTCGACGACCATGTATTACACCGGCAAAAACCCGCTGAGTAAGATTGGTTATAAGAGCGAAGACGTGGTGGTGCCGAAAGGGGATAAACAGCGCCGTCTGCATAAAGCGCTGCTGCGCTATCACGATCCGAAAAACTGGCCGCTGATCCGTCAGGCGCTGGAAGAGATGGGGAAAAAGCACCTGATCGGCTCGCGTCGTGATTGCCTGGTGCCAGCGCCAACGCTGGAAGAGATGCGCGAAGCGCGCCGCCAGAACCGCAACACGCGCCCGGCGCTGACCAAGCACACGCCTATTGCGCATCAGCGTTCGAACGGTGTTGCGGGAACGAAGAAGAACGTAAAACGTAAGACCGGTTAAACCTGTAACAATGCCCGGTGGCGCTGCGCTTACCGGGCCTACAGGTCTAACCCTCTCCCCTCCGGGGAGAGGGCAGGATGAGGGGATCACCCGCCAAACTGATCCGGGTCCGGCCCAAGCCGTTTGCCCTGATCCAGCTTCGCAATTTCACCCAGCTCGTCTTTATCCAGGCGGAAATCCCAGACGTCGAAGTTCTCGGCGATACGCGATGGCGTGACCGATTTCGGGATCACCACCAGACCGCTATCCAGATGCCAGCGAATGACGATCTGCGCCGGGGTTTTACCGTACTTATCCGCCAGTTCACGGATGATTTTCTGGTCAAACACCCCCTCGCCGCCCTGGGCCAACGGGCTCCAGGATTCGGTCTGGATCTTGTGCGTGGCGTTCCATGAATGAAGCTGGCGCTGCTGCATCAGCGGGTGCAGCTCAATCTGGTTAATCACCGGCGCGACGCCCGTTTCATCAATCAGGCGTTGCAGATGATGAACCTGGAAATTACAGACGCCGATGCTTTTTATCAGCCCCTCTTTTTGCAGTTCAATCATCCCTTTCCAGGCATCAACGTAATGGTCGATAGCCGGTACCGGCCAGTGCATGAGATAAAGATCGACGAAATCGAGCTGGAGTTTCTCCAGACTCTCCTGCAACGCTTCGCGGGGACGCTTTTGATCGTCGTTCCACAGCTTGGTGGTGATGAAAAGCTCATCCCGGGGAACGCCGGCGCTGGCAAGCGCTTTTCCCACGCCGTCCTCGTTTTTATAGGCGGCGGCGGTATCGATGGACCGATAGCCGACTTCCAGGGCTTTATGAATGGCGGAGACGACCTCGTCGTTACCGGCTTTCCATACACCTAGCCCCAGCTGGGGCATCACGTTGCCGTCCTGTAGCTTGATTACGGTTTGGTTTGCCATTTTTCCTCCTTCAGGTGCTCATCGCCGGAGGGAACCTCCGACGATGTGATGTGCATTAAGTCTGGACGAAATGTCAAAAAACGAAAGTCAGGATCCTAAAAACGCTTAGCGTGCCGCTTCGTAAATACGACGGCTGACGTCCAGGGTGATGTCGCCATGCTCGCCGATCTGCGTCATACCGTGTGCTTCCAGTTTCGCCAGCAGGGCAGGGATGGAACTGCCGTCCAGGCCGTAGCCAGAGAGACGCGTTGGCACGCCCAGGCTTTCAAAGAAGTGACGGGTGGCTTCAATCGCGGCATCGATACGCGCATCGTCGGAACCGTCGGTGATGTTCCACACGCGTTCGGCGTACTGGAGCAGTTTGGCGCGTTTAGCGTCACGTTTTTCGTTCCACAGCGCAGGCAGAACCACCGCCAGCGTCTGGGCGTGATCCAGGCCGTGCATCGCCGTCAGCTCGTGGCCGAGCATATGGGTAGCCCAGTCCTGCGGCACGCCTGCGCCGATCAGGCCGTTCAGCGCCTGGGTGGCAGCCCACATCACGTTGGCACGCACGTCGTAATTTTCAGGCTCTTTCAGCGCTTTTGGACCTTCTTCAATCAGCGTCAGCAGAATGCCTTCCGCGAAACGATCCTGAATTTTGGCGTTTACCGGGTAAGTAACGTACTGCTCAACGGTGTGAACAAAGGCGTCGACCACGCCGTTCGCCACCTGACGCGCAGGCAGGGTATAGGTGTAAACCGGATCGAGGATCGCGAACACGGGCTGAACGTGTTCGTTCATAAAGGCCTGCTTGTCACCGGTGGTTTTACGAGAGATGACCGCGCCTTTGTTGGACTCTGATCCGGTGGCCGGCAGCGTCAGCACGGAGCCCATCGGGATCGCACTGCTGATGTCGCTGCCGCCCGTTTCCAGAATATGCCACGGGTCGATGTCGTCAGCGTAATGGGCCGCCGCCGCGATGAATTTGGTGCCGTCCAGCACGGAACCGCCGCCCACCGCCAGCAGGAAGGTAATTTGCTCCTCACGGGCGATTTTTACCGCGTTCATCAGCGTTTCATAAGACGGGTTAGGCTCGATACCGCCGAACTCGCGCACGTCCAGACCTTCCAGAGCGCTGTACACCTGATCCAGTACGCCGGTTTTTTTCACGCTGCCGCCGCCGTAGGTAATCAGGACGCGGGCGTCCGTCGGGATTTGCGCGCGCAGGTCAGCGATAGCGTTTTTACCAAACAGAATGCGGGTTGGGGTATGAAGATTAAAGTTGTTCATGGCTTGTTCCCTGTAGTGGGTAAAAAATCGTGGTGGCGCAGAAGGCAACCTGATGCTGCTCATTGTGGCGGGCAGGCGCTATCCTCTCAATGCACATTCCTGCCGATGTCTTGCCCATTTCTACAGCGCGCTGGAGAAACGGGAAGAAAATGCGCACACTGTCAGCGTCGGAAACCGTACCCGGAGTAACTGAAAATGAACCGTGATGCCATCTGCCGCCAGCTAACGTCGCAGATTAAAAGACTGATAGATAACGGAAATGATTCGGCTGAGCTGCTGCCGGATATCCGATTGCTGTACGGTACCCAGCCCGGGACGCGCACCCCGGTGATGTATCAGCCCGGCATCGTGTTTCTCTTTTCTGGCCATAAGATTGGCTATATCAATGAGCGCGTGTTCCGTTACGACACCAATGAATATCTGCTTCTGACAGTACCTTTACCCTTCGAATGTGAAACTTTCGCGACAGAGGAGGTACCGCTGGCCGGGATCCGCGTCAACGTCGACATCCTCCAGTTGCAGGAGCTGCTGATGGAGATTGGGGAGGACGAACTTTTCCGGCCGTCAATGGCGGCAAGCGGTATCAACTCCGCGACCCTGTCGGAGGAAATTCTCTGCGCGATTGAACGCCTGTTAGACGTGATGGAAAGGCCGCTGGATGCGCGTATTCTCGGAAAGCAGATTATCCGCGAAATTCTTTACCATGTGCTGCTGGGACCGGGCGGCGGGGCGCTGCTGGCGCTGGTAAGCCGGCAAACGCACTTCAGCCTGATTAGCCGCGTGCTGAAGCGCATCGAGAGCCAGTACACGGAAAACCTCAGCGTTGACCAGCTGGCGGCGGAAGCCAATATGAGCGTCTCGGCGTTTCACCATAACTTTAAATCCGTCACCAGCACGTCGCCGTTGCAGTACCTCAAAACCTACCGTCTGCATAAGGCGCGGATGCTGATGATCCACGATGGCATGAAGGCCAGCGCCGCGGCGATGCGGGTCGGGTATGAAAGCGCGTCGCAGTTTAGTCGGGAGTTTAAGCGCTACTTCGGCGTCACGCCGGGGGAAGATGCGTCACGTATAAGAACCATGCAGGGAGCCTGAGGGGAAACGGAGGCCGGGTAAGCGGTAGCGTCACCCGGCTTTTGTTTATGCGCTGCAATACTTTTTCTTAATCACCACCGCAATGGTACCCACCAGCCCTGCAACCAGCAGGAAAATCGGCAGGATCATCAGGAAAGTCATCACCTGGTCTTCATGGTGCTTAACAAAGGGGATCATATTCAGCGCGTAGCCGAGCGTGGTGACCACGCCCACCCAGAGCAGGGCGCTCAGCCAGTTGAAGAACTGGAAGCGGCGGTTAGAGAGGCCTGAAATACCCGCCATGGTAGGCAACAGGGTACGAACAAACGCCAGAAAACGCCCGGCAAGTAACGCCAGCAGGCCGTGACGGTCAAACATGCAGGTCGCGCGCTGGTGATATTTATGCGGCAGCTGCGCCAGCCAGCCTTTCACCACGCGAGTGTTTCCAAGCCAGCGCCCTTGCAGGTAGCTCAGCCAACAGCCGAGACTGGCCGCAGAGGTGAGGATCACCATTGTCGGTGCGAAGTCCATCACGCCCTTGCCGATTAACGCCCCTGCGAGCAGGAGCAGGCTGTCACCGGGTAAAAATGAGGCTGGCAGTAATCCATTTTCCAGAAACAGCGTCGCGAACATCACGAAATAGACAATCCCGACGACATGCGGGTCCGCCAGCGCGGCAAAATCGTGTTGCCAGAGCGCCGTGATGATATTTTGAATAACAGCCATGGACTTTCCTGTGGAACAGCAGATATAACGCTATTGTACTCCCAATTTTGCCTGTCGGGGTTGATCGCAGGCGCATCTCATACAGACTTTTCTGCTTGCGGTGTTCAGAATAGCGTCCGGGGAGTACATTTCAGCCAGCACTTTACACGATGCGCTCAAATCCTGCCGATAAATCCGCAATTAAATCGTCCACATTTTCCAGCCCGATATGCAGGCGGATTAAGGTCCCCTCGAAGTCCACCTCGCCGCCCGGGCGCAGGGCCGCAATCTGCTCCGGCTGGTTGGGCAGGATCAGCGATTCAAACCCACCCCATGAATAGGCCATGCTGAAGAGGGTAAAGTTATCCAGATAGCTTGCCAGTTCGGCGTCATTCAGGCGCTTTTTAAGAACAAATGAGAACAACCCGCTGCTGCCCGTAAAGTCACGTTGCCAGTATTCGTGGCCCTTGCTGCCCGGCAGCGCCGGATGGTTAACGCGCTCCACCTGCGGATGCAGCGCCAGCCACTGTGCAATTTGCAGGCTGCTTTCGTGATGCTGACGCAAACGTACGCCGAGCGTACGGATGCCCCGGCTGGTCATGTAGGCGGTATCGGCATCCACCATCTGGCCCATCAGGTAGGCGTTTTCACGCAATTGATCCCAGCAGCGGGCGTTAGACACCGCCGTACCGATCATGCCGTCGGAATGGCCAATCAGGTATTTGGTTGCCGCCTGAATGGAGATATCGATGTCAAATTCCAGGGCTTTAAACAGCACACCTGCCGCCCAGGTGTTGTCGATCATGATGATCGCTTCCGGCGCTATGCTGCGCACCGCCTTCACGATGGCCGGGACGTCATGCACTTCCATGGTGATGGAGCCGGGAGATTCCAGGAACACAACGCGCGTGTTGGGCTGAATAAGCCCGGCAATACCGGCCCCAATCAGCGGATCGAACCAGCTGGTGGTGACGCCGAGCTTGCTGAGTATTTTGGTGCAGAAGTCCTGGCTTGGCTCGTAGGCGGTATTGGTCATCAGGACGTGGTCACCCTGTTCCACAAACGCCAGAATAGTATTGGCGACCGCCGCCGCGCCGCACGGGAACAGCGCGCAGCCCGCGCCGCCCTCCAGTTCGCACATGGCTTCCTGCAACGAGAAATGGGTTAACGTGCCACGACGACCGTAAAACAGCCCGCCCTTCGCGCGATTACGCGTAGCGATTTTTTTATCTTCAACGGTATCAAACACCAGCGAGGAGGCGCGCTGGATCACGCTGTTGACCGAGCCCTGCGTGTATTTCTTACTGCGTCCTGCCTGCACCAGCGTGGTCTCAAGCTGCTTTTTAGTCATGTTCGCTAACCCTATTTTTATACGTCTGGACGTCCAGACTACCACGATTGTCAGAATGTGCATCCGGATGCTTATCGAATAAGCAGAAAATATTATCAAAAATTCGCATAAGAAATTTTTACTGCGTAAGCGCAAGGAAAGTGAGCGAAAATTACGGCACTATGTAAATACTAATGAGAACTACTATCAATTCGACGACGTTTTGATATTATTACGTTCAGATTTTGTGATTTGCGTCCTGGAGATACAGAGTGGGTAATAATTTGATGCAGACGGATCTCTCCGTTTGGGGCATGTATCAACATGCTGACATCGTAGTTAAGATTGTGATGATCGGCCTGATTCTGGCGTCCGTGATCACCTGGGCTATCTTCTTCAGCAAGAGCGCCGAACTTCTTTCACAAAAACGCCGCCTCAAGCGTGAGCAGAAGCAGCTGGCGGAAGCCCGCTCTCTGGATCAGGCTTCTGATATCACCTCATCCTTCCATGCGAAAAGCCTGACTACCCTGTTAGTGAACGAAGCGCAGAACGAGCTGGAACTCTCCGCAGGCAGTGAAGATAACGAAGGCATTAAAGAGCGTACCGGCTTCCGTCTGGAGCGTCGCGTTGCGGCCGTGGGTCGTCATATGGGCCGCGGTAACGGCTACCTGGCGACTATCGGCGCCATCTCTCCGTTCGTCGGCCTGTTCGGTACCGTCTGGGGCATCATGAACAGCTTTATCGGTATCGCCCAGACGCAGACCACTAACCTTGCGGTCGTCGCGCCGGGTATCGCAGAAGCGCTGCTGGCCACGGCTATCGGTCTGGTTGCCGCTATCCCGGCGGTTGTTATCTATAACATCTTCGCGCGCATGATTGGCAGTTACAAAGCCACACTGGGTGACGTTGCCGCGCAGGTTCTGCTGCTGCAAAGCCGCGATCTGGACCTGAACGCCAGCGCCGTTAAACCGGTACATGCGGCGTCCAAACTGCGCGTAGGTTGATTGTATGGCAATGCGTCTTAATGAAAATCTGGACGATAACGGTGAAATGCATGAGATCAACGTGACGCCGTTTATCGACGTCATGCTGGTTCTGCTGATTATCTTTATGGTTGCCGCACCGCTGGCGACGGTGGACGTGAAGGTGAATCTGCCTGCGTCCTCCAGCCAGCCGCAGCCGCGTCCGGAAAAGCCTATTTACCTGTCCGTGAAGGCCGATAAGTCCATGTTCCTGGGCAACGATCCGGTAACGGATGCCTCGGTTATTCCGGCGCTGGACCAGCTGACCGGCGGCAAGAAAGACACCACCGTCTTCTTCCGCGCGGATAAAACCGTCGATTATGAAACCATGATGAAGGTAATGGACACGCTGCATCAGGCGGGATACCTGAAGATTGGTCTGGTCGGCGAAGAGAAAGCGGCCGCGAAGTAAAACGAAGGCTTTTGCAGCCTTCCCTGCCGGGTGGCGGCGTCGCCTTACCCGGCCTGCATTCCGCAACAATCATTGTTGACTCACACTGAAGGCGCCGGCGCCTCTTCATCAAGCGCTACACAGGTCACGTTTGAAGTTCGGTAATGACCTTCCGAGAGTTTACGGGTCAGGCGCAGGGTGGCTGTCTCGCGTGCCAGCAGGTACTGATAGTTCGCCTCCAGTCGCCCGAGGATCTTCTCTTTAAGCTCAGGGCGCTGTTCAATAATGGCGTTCATCACCGCGCCGTAAATCTCCTCCTTGGCCTGCAAGGCGTAAATCTCCCGACGATTCTGCCATTTCAGGCGCACCAGCGTGGCCGGAATCGAAACCAAATCCTGCGTAATTCGCGTCATCTCGTCATTTTTTATCTTTTTCAGGGTGTCGAGATTCTGCTTTAAGATAAATTCATCGCTTTTCTTATCATCTAAAGTCAAATAAACGTTATTACCGCTATCATCATTCACGTTAATCTTCCCCCAGGTTATAAAAAATGGGATTGTTTTTTTCACGCGTAATTAAATTAAGCCAAATTTCATTGCCGGCTTCATTTATTTGCTGCGTTTTCTCGGTCATTATTTGACTGAGCCTCTGGGCGTCTATTTCCCCTTCGGCCTGTAAATCATTCAGCAGATGAACTAAGGCTTCAATCTTGATGGCGCGAAATAAACGCTCTTTTAAATGGCGATCGTGCTCTTCCAGCACCATATTACGGGATTTGCCGGTGCGTGAAACACCAATTAATATGTCGGCTTCATAGTCGGAGAGTTTTCTTTTTCCTTGAGTGAAATTCGCCTCTTTATCTGCTTCCGTCGAAGGCTGTTCCACAGGCGTAATGTGGTACTTTGCCGGGACAAGATTGTCGGGCAGCATTTTAATTTCCTTTAATTTCAAAAAAGGTGGGGGTGGAAAAAGGGTGAGATTCGTTGACAATAACATGAGGCAATTTTAAAATCAAAAAAAATGGAGCCTACCCATGAACAGCATTTTCTTTACGGTCATAACGTTACTATTACTGACCGCTGGCGTGCTTTTATTGATGCAAGAGTTAAATAAAACGAAAGCGTCAAAAGACGCCAGTGAACCGCCGCAGCCTGAATTGATGTCGAAAGAGGAGGGGGAAGATCATTTCTCCGTATTGATGAACGCCGTGACGCCGGTCTGGTACTGGCGGGTAAATCACGAATATATCGATTTTCTCCATGCGACAATTAAGCGAATGAAAATGGCTGAAATTAATGATACGCCCGGCCTGTTCGACGCGCAGCGCCGTTGTAGCGACCTTAATTCGGCGGTTTATAAATATTACGACAATATCAAAAAGCGCTGTCTGAATGGCGAGAAGGTGTCGTACTCCGATTTAGACGTATTAAATCTGCGCCAGTGTTTTCGCGAGTTTAGCCTGGAAGCCTACCCGGAACTGGTCGCGCTGGTCTGGCCGGAGTATGCGCGTCCGGATGTGGATCCCAACGAGGTATAGTTGAGATATACTGAGCGCTGGTTTCGTTTGCAGACAGGATTTTATGGAACGCTTCTTTGAAAACGCAATGTATGCCTCTCGCTGGCTGCTCGCACCCGTCTATTTTGGTCTCTCCCTGGCGTTGGTCGCCCTGACGATCAAGTTCTTCCAGGAGATATTTCACGTCCTGCCAAACATTTTCTCCGTGGCAGAAGCCGATTTGATTCTGGTTCTGCTGTCGCTGGTGGATATGACGCTGGTGGGGGGGTTACTGGTGATGGTGATGTTCTCCGGTTATGAGAATTTCGTCTCTCAGCTTGATATCGCCGAGCACAAAGAAAAGCTCAACTGGCTGGGGAAAATGGATGCCTCATCGCTGAAGAATAAAGTCGCGGCGTCGATTGTGGCGATTTCGTCTATACACCTGTTACGCGTCTTTATGGACGCGAAAAACGTCCCGGATAATAAGCTGATGTGGTATGTGATTATCCACCTGACGTTTGTGCTGTCGGCGTTTGTGATGGGGTATCTGGATAAGATCAGTAAGAAATAAATTCACCATGCCCCTCACCCTAACCCTCTCCCACAGGGAGAGGGAATATCAATCTCCCTCTCCCTGTGGGAGAGGGCCGGGGTGAGGGCAGCAGGCCGCACTATTTATTTATCCGACGACGCCTGCCACAAATTCAGCTCACCATCCGCAACGTGCTGGTCAATCCGCGTCAGTTCATCTTCGCTAAAGCGCAGGTTATTCAGCGCCTGAACGTTCTCTTCCAGCTGCTCCGGGCGGCTCGCGCCAATCAGCACCGACGTTACACGCTCATCTTTCAACAGCCAGCTTAGCGCCATCTGCGCCATCGTCTGCCCGCGCGCGTGCGCCATCTCGTTCAGCAGACGAAGGCTACTCAGGTTGGCTTCCGTTAGCATTTTCTCCGTCAGGCCGCGCACTTTTTTCCCTTCGCGCTGCATACGTGAACCGTCCGGAACACCGTTCAGGTATTTTCCGGTCAGCAGGCCCTGCGCCAGCGGGGTAAAGGCGATACAGCCCGTTCCGTTTTTCTCCAGCGCGTCCAGCAGGCCGGTCTTGTCGACCCAGCGGTTAAGCAGGTTGTAAGACGGCTGGTGGATCAAAAGCGGGATCTTCCACTCGCGCAGCAATTCGGCCATTACCGCCGTGCGTTCCGTGGAGTAGGACGAAATGCCGACGTACAGCGCTTTTCCGCTCTGCACCGCGTGCGCCAGCGCGGCGGCGGTCTCTTCCATCGGCGTGTTTTCGTCTACGCGGTGAGAATAGAAAATATCCACATACTCCACACCCATGCGTTTCAGGCTCTGGTCGAGGCTGGCGAGCAGGTATTTACGTGAACCGCCCGAACCATACGGCCCTGGCCACATGTCGTAGCCCGCTTTGGTGGAGATGATCAGCTCGTCACGATACCCGGCAAAATCCTCCCGCAGCAGACGGCCAAAATTCTCTTCAGCGCTGCCCGGTGGGGGGCCGTAGTTGTTGGCAAGGTCAAAGTGGGTAATACCGAGATCGAAGGCCTTACGCAGCAGCGCGCGCTGGGAATCGAGCGGCTGAACGTGACCGAAGCTGTGCCACAGGCCTAGCGACAGTGCCGGTAAGCGCAGGCCGCTTTTGCCGCAGTATCGGTACTGCATGTTTTCGTATCGGCCGGTGTAAGGGTGCCAGGACATGATGTCTCCTTTCTTGTCGGTGAATTTTCGAAACAACGTTTTCATTCTATGCCGACTCGATAACAAAAAAGTATATTTTCTGCGGTATCTGCCGATAAAGAGGGTAGTACTCGCCTCTGGGCGAATTCACCCTCACGGCAAGGAATACTCAATGAAGATGCTTCGTAATTTCACCATCCGTTTCGTCATGCTGACGATACTGGGGATCTTTTGTGTCATGTGGGCAGGCGTGGGGCTTTACAGCACCTGGTCTCTGTCTCGTGTTTCTGATGGTAATGATGTTGACCGCCAGCTGGTCCGGCAAATGACGGTGCTGAGCCAGGGCAACGATCAGTATTTCCGTTTCGTCACCCGCCTGAGCCGGGCGATGGAAGTTAAAGCGGCGGGCGGCACGCCGGACCTGGCTCCTGCTCAGCAGGCGCTGGATAACATGAGTAAAAAGCTGGCAGAGATGAAAGCTATCTCTCCGGGCCCGATGGATGAAAAGGTGTCTGCGCAGGTGATTTCCACCTGGCAGGCGCTGCTCGATCGTGGCGTGACGCCGCAGATGGCGCAGGCGAAGCAGGCGACGCTCGAAGGCTATCGTCAGCATGCCAACAACGTCACGCCGCCGCTAAGCCGTGCATTCGGGGCAGCGGCTGAGAACTTTAACAACACCGCGTCGAAGGCGCTCGACAGCACGCGCGTGGTGGTCGACGGCCTCACCAGCATGACCCGGACGGTGATTATCACCGCCACGATCGTGGGTCTGTTGATCCTGCTGTTCACCGACCGCTACCTGGTGGCGATACTGGTAAAACCGCTGGATCGTATCCGTCAGCAGTTCCGCCAGATTGCGCAGGGCGATCTCAGCCAGCCGATTGAATCCTTTGGCCGCAACTGCGTGGGGCAACTGGTGCCGCTGCTGAGCGCCATGCAGGACAGCCTGCGGGAAGCGGTCAGCACGATTCGTTCCGGCAGCGAGAATATCTGGCGCGGGGCAACGGAGATCTCCAGCGGGAATAACGATCTCTCTTCGCGTACCGAAGAGCAGGCCGCCGCGCTGGAAGAGACCGCGGCCAGCATGGAGCAGCTAACCGCAACGGTGAAGCTGAACGCCGAAAGCGCGCGCCAGGCCAGCCAGCTTGCGGATGTCGCCTCCAGTACGGCCAGCCGCGGCGGCTCGCTGGTGGAAGATGTGGTCACAACCATGAGCGGCATTTCGGACAGCTCGAAAAAAATCGCTGAAATCACTACCGTCATCAACAGCATCGCCTTCCAGACCAACATTCTGGCGCTGAACGCCGCGGTGGAAGCGGCCCGGGCCGGGGAGCAGGGGCGGGGCTTTGCGGTCGTGGCGGGTGAGGTGCGTAATCTGGCCAGCCGCAGCGCGAATGCGGCAAAAGAGATCGAAGGGCTGATTGCAGATTCCGTTGCCCGCGTGGAGCATGGGGCGCAGCTGGTGAACGATACCGGCACCACGATGGAAGCGATCCTGCGCGACGTGACGGAAGTGACCGTCATTATGAAGCAGATCGCCACCGCGTCAGAGGAGCAGAGCAAAGGTATTTCTCAGGTCGGCGTTGCCATCACGCAGATGGACGGCGTGACCCAGCAGAACGCCTCGCTGGTGGAGCAGGTTTCCGCCGCCGCCGCCGCACTTGAACGGCAGACCGAAGAACTCCAGCGCTCAGTGCAGAAATTCCGTCTCACCGCGTAACCTCTCGTGTCAGGCCGTCTCTGGCGGCCTGACGTTTATCGCTCTGAATAATCTGTGTCACCTGCGACAGCTGACCAATTTTCACTTCACTTGCCCGCATAAATTTACTTTTGTCGATCAGCAGCAGCGACTGGCTGGCGCGGTTTAACAGCAGCGCCTTAAAGCCCGCGTTGTGCTCGGACGGATCCCAAAGGACGCCATGCTCATCGACCCCTTCACACGAGAAGATGAACAGATCGATCTCCAGCCCTTTTAGCTGCGTCACCAGCGCCGGGTTAACATAGCAGCGATACTTACGCTCAAGCGTTCCGCCGGAGCAGATAAGCGTGATCCGCTCGCGCTTTGCCATCTCGTGGCAGATAGGCAGACTGTTGGTAAATACGGTGAGGTCGATGTCCGGCAACTGGCGCGCCAGATGAAAGCAGGTTGAGCTGGCGTCGAGGGCGATGGTCATCCCTTCGCTGATCCAGCCCAGCGCGTGGCGGGCAATATCGGCTTTGTCGGCATAATGGCTTTTCAGGCGTGCGCCAAAGGGTTCACCGCTGTCGCGGCTGTCCGGATGAATCAGACGCGCGCGCCCGTGCTGGCGCAGAAGCTTCCCCTGCTGCTGCAACGACTTCAGATCCCGGCGGATGGTCTCTTTGCTGACGGAGAGCTTTTCAGCCAGCACATCGGTAGTCAGCCAGTCGCTTTTACTCAGCAAGGTGATAAGGCTCTGCTGTCGGGTCGCTTTTAGCGTCTGGTCTGACATACGAGGCTCCTTGCGCACGCGTGCTGACGCATTTTTCTCATCGCGGAAGAAGGGCGGCGAACCGCCCGGTCATGGATCAACCCTGACGTTTATCTTCCGTCTGGGTATCGAAGTCGCTTGCTGAATGACGCTCATGTAACTGCTCGTTCAGCTCGCCGTTGGTACGGTTAACAATGCGCCCGCGTCTAACAGCTGGACGATTCGCCACATCTTTTGCCCAGCGCTGCACGTTGGTGTACTTCCCGGCATCCAGGAACTCGGCGGCGTTATACACGCTGCCCAGCGCCACGCAGCCAAACCATGGCCAGACTGCCATATCCGCAATGGTATATTCCTCACCCGCTACGTAACGACCGCGCGCCAGCTGTTTGTCCAGCACGTCGAACAGGCGTTTAGCTTCCATGGTGAAGCGATCGATAGCGTACTCAATCTTCACCGGTGCGTAGTTATAGAAGTGGCCAAAACCGCCGCCGAGGAACGGGGCCGCGCCCTGTAACCAGAACAGCCAGTTCAGGGTTTCCGTTCGTCCTGCCGGATCTTTTGGCAGGAAGTGACCAAATTTCTCGGCCAGGTAGAGCAGGATATTGCCGGATTCAAAGACGCGCGTCGGCGGGGTGGTGGAGTGGTCACGCAGGGCCGGGATCTTCGAGTTCGGGTTCACGTCGACAAAACCGCTGGAGAACTGATCGCCCTCACCAATGCGGATTAACCATGCGTCGTATTCCGCGCCCGTCACGCCCAGCGCCAGCAGCTCTTCCAGCATGATGGTAACTTTCTGTCCATTCGGCGTACCGAGAGAGTACAGCTGGAGCGGGTGCGCGCCCACAGGTAGCTCTTTCTCATGCGTCGCGCCCGAGACGGGACGGTTGATGTTGGCGAACGCGCCGCCGTTATTCTGTTTCCATTCCCACACTTTCGGTGGCTGATAGGTGTTATCTGACATGTTGGCCTGCCTTTTTGGTGTTGTGTTGAGGCAGTGTAGCAGGAGATGCAGGAACCGTTTAACGATGCGAGCGTAATGGGCAGGGCGGGTGTATGATAACGCCACCTCTGTCAGTTAATTACAACGTGCAGACGACGACAACCCCACAAAAAAATTGCCGCCTGCCTGTTTTAGGTTGGACACATGCGTAAAGGAACGTTAAGCAGTGACGCACCCTTCGGGACGTTATTAGGTTATGCGCCGGGTGGCGTGGCGATTTACTCTTCAAATTACGGCAGTCTCGATCCGCGTCATTACCCGGAAGACGCGGAATTCCGCAGCTATATCGGCAACGAATACATGGGCCATAAATGGCAGTGCGTTGAGTTTGCGCGCCGTTTCCTGTTTCTCAATCACGGGTTTGTTTTTACCGACGTCGGGATGGCGTGGGAGATCTTCTCCCTGCGTTTTTTGCGCCAGGTGGTAAATGACAATATTTTGCCGCTACAGGCCTTTGCTAATGGCTCAAAACGCGCGCCGCAGGCCGGTGCGCTGCTCATCTGGCAAAAGGGCGGTGAGTTTCATGAAACCGGCCACGTCGCCGTCATTACCCAGCTGCTGGATGACAGAGTGCGCATTGCCGAGCAGAACGTTATTCACTCCCCGCTGCCGATGGGGCAGCAGTGGACGCGCGAGCTTCGTCTGAGCGTGGAGGACGGTTGCTATACGCTTCATGACACGTTTAACGATACCGAGATCCTCGGGTGGATGATCCAGACGGAGGAGACGGAACACAGTATTCCTCAGCCGGAGATCGACGGTGAACTGCTGAAAATCAGCGGCGCGCGATTGAAGAACAACCGTCAGTTCGACGGAAAATGGCTCAATGAAAACGACGCCCTGCAACAGGCGTACGTTCGCGCCAACGGCCACGTTATCAACAACGATCCCTGCCAGTACTTTACCATTACCGAAAGCGCCGAGCAGGAGCTGATCAAAGCCACCAACGAACTGCATCTGATGTACCTTCATGCCACCGACAAGGTGCTGAAAGACGACAGCTTACTCGCGCTTTTCGACATCCCGAAAATTCTCTGGCCGCGTCTGCGTCTTTCATGGCAGTGGCGTCGTCACCATATGATCACCGGTCGTATGGATTTCTGCATGGATGAACGCGGCATCAAGGTTTACGAGTACAACGCGGATTCCGCCTCCTGCCATACCGAGGGCGGGCTCATTCTTGAAGAGTGGGTGAAAAACGGCTATCGCGGCACCGGCCACAATCCGGCGGAAGGGCTGCTGGAGGAGCTGACCGGCGCATGGAAGCACAGCCACGCGCGGCCGTTTGTCCATATCATGCAGGACAACGATATCGAAGAGGATTACCACGCGCTCTTTATTCAGCGCTCGCTGATCCAGGCCGGGTTTGAAACCAAAATCCTGCACGGACTGGGGGCGCTGAGCTGGGATGTCGCCGGGCAACTGATTGATGATGAAGGCCGTCACGTCAACTGCGTATGGAAAACCTGGGCGTGGGAAACGGCGATTGAGCAGATCCGCGAGGTGAGCGAAACCGAGTACGCCGCCGTGCCTATCCGCACCGGTCACCCGCAAGGTGAAGTGCGCCTGATTGATGTCCTGCTGCGCCCGGAAGTGCTGGTCTTTGAACCGCTGTGGACGGTGATCCCAGGTAATAAGGCGATTCTGCCGGTGCTGTGGCAGCTGTTCCCGAACCACCGTTACCTGCTGGATACCGATTTTGAGGTCAACGATCTGCTCAAACGGACCGGTTATGCCGTTAAACCGATCGCCGGACGCTGCGGGAGCAATATCGATCTGATCGGCGCCCAGGACGAACTGCTGGACCAGTCCAGCGGCAAGTTTGTCGACCGTAAAAACATCTACCAGCAGCTATGGTGCCTGCCGAAAGTTGACGGCAGATACATTCAGGTCTGCACTTTTACCGTGGGCGGGAACTATGGCGGAACCTGTCTGCGCGGGGATGACTCGCTGGTGGTGAAGAAAGAGAGCGATATTGAACCGCTGATTGTGGTGAAAGATAAATAACGTCTCCCTGTTATAAAAACGCCCCCGCAGGGCATGTTGCGGGGGCGTTTCATTACTGCTCTTCCTCTTCCTGCTGCTCGCTGATCTTCAAATCAATGATCCGGCCAATCTGGTCATGGTAAACCGTCAGCAGGTTGTACTGGCTCATCTCGGACATAATTTGCGGCGTGACGTTAAAACTTTGGGCAAGCTCGTCATGGCGCAACATTTCCGGATGACGCCGCCTCACATGCGCGCGGCGGCGATTGTACTGATACCACAGGATCAGCAGCCAGCCGTTGAACGCGGCAATCAGCAGATAGACCAGCACCGTATTAAAAGAGGCGATAATCACGCTCCAGCGGTGATCGCCCTCCTCGGTTAACTGCATCCACAGCCTGGCGTAAAGGAAAAACAGGAATCCTCCCCAGGCTATCAGCGTTAATGCGGCATCGAAAAGACGCGGTGCCAGCCGATGTTCAGTCAAAATTAACGTATTCTCGTTCATTGGATGCTCCCTTTACCCCGGTCCGGACTGATCCAGCGCGCGCGGGCGCGTTTACGTTTAAGCATGACTTTCGGAAATGCCACGAGGGTGGTAAACAGGCCAATCATCCAGTACACCATCGGGAACCAGATTACCCAGAACAGCGAGCCTGCCACTTTCCGCTCGTAGCGCCGCTCGATATACAAACTGACGAGGAATTGCAGCAGGCACATCACGCCCAGCAGCAGCCCGGTAAACGCCGGGGGAAACAGGCTCGCAACGGCCAGGTTCGCGGGAAGAGGGATAATATGGCTGAGAATGAACAACACCACGGTCGCCCCATAGGCAAACGCCCACAGCGTTGATAGCGCGTACTCAAGAAACAGGGGCCACATGCGATGATGCTCCCAGCGGGCCATCTTGCGCAGGTTAACCAGAAACACCTCTGCCCCCCCCTGCGCCCAGCGCAGACGCTGTTTCCACAGCCCCTTTAGCGTCTCCGGCATCAGGATCCAGCACAGTGCCCGCGGCTCGAAAAAGATATCCCAGTGGCGAAGCTGAAGCTTCCAGCTTATGTCGATATCCTCTGTGATCATGTCCGGGCTCCAGTACCCGACATCCGCCAGCGCCTGTCGGCGAAAGGCGGCGATGACGCCGGAGACGGTAAAGACCCGGCCATAGATCCGCTGCGTTCGCTTGATAAGGCCAATAATGGAAGAAAACTCGCCCACCTGAATGCGGCCAATCAGCGTTGAGCGCGTGCGAATACGCGGATTCCCGGTGACGGCCCCAACGTGGGGATACTGAATCAGCGGTGCCACCAGATACGCCGCGGTGTCGCGGTCGAGCAGGGCGTCGCCGTCAATGCAGACCAGCAAATCGCCCCGGGCCGCCGCAGCGCCGGCCTTGAGCGCCACGGCTTTCCCCTGGTTCTCCGCGAGATTAATCACCCGCAGGCGCGGTTGCTCTCGCGCCAGCTGTTGCAGTACCTCCGCCGTGTTATCAGAAGAACCGTCGTTGATGGCGATAACTTCCACATTCCAGTACCGCTGACCCAGCGCGGCGCTAATGGTCTCCCGTGCGTTGCGTTCCTCATTGAAGCAGGGAATAAGAATCGAGATTAACGGCTCACCGGCTAAGGCGGGGGCGGGTGTTGCGTTATCCCACGACCAGTGCCGTTCAAGCTGAAACCAGAAATAGAGGCCGCCGGTTACCCAGAGCACGGACATAAAAAGCGGCCAGAAAAAGACAAAGTCCAGAATCAGTTCGCCGGTAAACAGCGCGGCTACGCCTAACGGCAACCCGAATACCAGACACAAAATAGAGAAGGCGATAATGCGATCAGTCATTGTCAGGATACCAGTACGAAGAAAATTCAGGTCTGATACGTGAAATATCAGGTTGGTTGTTGAGGAAGTCGTCGGGGTAATAACCGTAATTTTTGATGCCGTTCAGCTGGAGCACCCGCATCCACTCCACCAGACGTTCATCGGCTACGGCACGCTGCGGTTTCTGTGCCCAGTTCCTGGCCTGTAGCTCAAAAATCGTTTTATTCAGCGCGCCGGGGCGTGCGGCGACGGCTTTGACTAAACGCGTCAGCCAGGCATTGCTCTCTTCTGCCGGGACGGACTCCATCAGCGGCATTGCCATCGGCACCGTCCAGTCGTAGGCCGCCAGAAAATCATCGAGATTTTGCGCAAACCATGCCTCGCTTTCCGGCTCGATAATGGGCAACGCGAACATGTTCCGCGCGGTTTTGATCTGCGGGCCACGGATGTTTTTCACCGCCTGGCTCAGGGTGCGGGTAAAGCCGATAAGTCGCTGACTCTTCTGTCGGGTCGTGTCCTGTCCGGCATCGTCAACGTCCGTCAGCACCGCGTCGTCATGAAATAAGATGCCATTGAAGCTGGCATAGCGGGCCAGATCTTCATAGATCTCCGTCACCTGCTGGCGAACCTGCGGACTCCAGGGGGAGAGCCTGATATAGGGCTCGGCGGCCACGGTCAACTCTCCCGTTTGACGATCCCGGCGCTGCACGCGCGGCAAGGCTGGACTGACATCGAAAGAGAGAACCGGCATCCACGCGAAGACTTTCACTCCCGCGCGGGTTTGTAGCTGCCAGGCGACAAAATTAAAGAGATCGGCCCGGACCGGGAGCCGACGGTTGGGGAAATAGAGCGCATCGATCCTGCCGTCGCCCCGCGGATCCGAAAACGCCTGGAGAAACACATGGCTGATTTTCATGTCGTAGACCCGCTGGACGAGTTTGTTGATGTTTTTCGTCTGCTGGGCCGGATCGGGATCGTAGACGTAATCGAGATCGACATGCATGACGCGCACCGGGTCAAACTCCTGAACGCGGCTAACCGTGTTGGAAAAGGTTTTTATCGACGGATTTCCAGCGATCAGCAGGCGCGGGATGTTGCCGAGGTCGCGCACGTTTCCCAGCCCGTCTTCCAGGGTAAAGGCCAACTGATAGCCCTGTTTCTGGGCGATAGCGAGCGACGTACCGTTGGCAGCCCCATAGGGCCACACCCAGGCACGCGGCGCTTTTCCCGTCACCTGGGTGATTTTATCGGTGACTTTGCGTACGTCTGCGGCGATCCGCTGGTTGAAGTGTTCATCGGTTTCGTAATGCCCCGTCGCGTTATCGAAAAAACGGCTGGCGATGGCGGGTTCACGGCTTCCCTGCGGGTTGGCCGGAATGCCGTAATGCGAGGCCCAGGTATGCGAGCCAATCTCAATCAGCGGGGACTGGCTGAGCTCGCGAACCATATCCCAGGTGGCAAAGCGATCGCGGGGCGTCATCAGACCGCCGAAGTTAACTTTTTGATTTGCCGGCGTATCCACCCAACTGCCCACCGGCGCCCACAGCGCAGGAACGTTCCAGGCCTGAAGCAGAGGCCAGACCCGGGTGTAAAAGCTGCTGTAGCCGTCGTCAAAGCTGAGCAAAACGGCTTTCGGCGGCAGCGCTTTTTTCCCTTCATGCGCATCCAGAATGTCCTGCACGCTGATGGCGTGATAGCCGTTGTGCAAAAGCCAGCTTATCTGCTCGTTTAACGCGCTGGTGCGAACGGAGAGGTAGCGCTGATCGGCGGCATCATCTTCAACGTCGTGGTAGGCCAGGACCAGAAACTGATTCTCCGGCCAGGGTTTGCTGGCCTCCAGCTGCGGCCTCTTTTCAGGGGCCATAAAGGAGAGCGGCTGCGCGCAGAGGCTCGCGCTGAGGCAGAGCCAGCCGATGACGATCAGGCTTATAGAAAAACGTGTGTTCAGCATATTCATCCTTAAAAGCGTAAAGTCGCATCTAACGTGACGGAGAGATTGCTCTCGCGTTTGCCGTCGTAAGGGCGCTTATCCCAGTTCAGCATCACGCCAGTATCGACAACGTTGTTCCACTGGATGCGTTGCCCGTAACCCAGCAGGGTAACGGCACTCGCGGACTGATTTTTCTGCCAGTAGCTGCCCCCTCCTGCCACGAACTGCTGGCTCCAGAGGGTGTCGTAGTGGCGGTACATCTCATGGTCAACGGACAGGGCAGCCGTCACGGACAGATCCCGTGCCGGGTTGTAATAGAGCGTATTCCGCAGGCTGTTTTTACTGGCGGCGATCCCCGGTTCGAGATCCAGCGTCAGGGTCGGGGTCTGCCAGAGACGCTCTTTCCCAGAGAGGGTGTATTCCTGACGGCGGTTGTGGTCTGAGAAGCGGCTGACGGCGGCGTTGAACTGGTATTCACGTCGCTCGTTTTGATACCAGCGCACCCCACCTTCACCCCGGTTGGCGCTGATCCCATTGCGTAATGCCCGTAAGGGTGTGGCGCGTGACAAGCGTTCGAGATTACCGCTGACCTGCCAGTTATCACTCAGGCTGTAGGTTGTTGAGAGCCGTGCGCCCGGCCTGTTTGTACCGTGATAGCGGTTGCTGGAGAGCTCGGCTTCGAGCGTGAGGTCACGGGGGCGCCACTCAACGCCGCCCAGCAGGTGGCGGCTGATGCCTTTACCTTCGTCGAAATTCCCCTGGGCATAGCGGGCGCCGGCAAACAGCCGCCAGTTATCCGCCACGGGCGGGCCATAGAGCGTGGCGTCCCAGTTCATGTCGTGGCTACCGCTGACGGGGTTATCTGAGTGCAATCCTTTACCCGCGTTCAGACGCAGCTCAGACATATGGTGGACCGCTCTGAGTCTGTCCAGGCGACGGGCGCTGCGATCGGCGGGGGCGCGAGCAATTACGTCATCAGCCAGTAAATCCATCTGGCGCCACTCCTGAAGGTCCATTGCGACGTAAGCCTGCTGTTTTTCAAGCTCCAGATTCGCGGGTTCAAGCGCCTCTGCTCGTTTAAGCTTTTGCTCGGCCGCGCGCGGCAGGCCTCTGGCCTGAAGCAGGGCGGCATAATCAATCTGTAACCCCTGATTTCCCGGCGCCGTTGATGCCAGACGATACGACAGCTTTTCGGCCTCCGGCAGGGCGTTGGTCGCCAGCAAATAGTTAAGTTTGAGAGACTGTCCGGTGAGCCACCGATCGTTCGGCTGAGCGGTCGGGGATCCGAAATCGTAGCGGGTCCAGGGAACGCTGCGGGTCTCGCGCTCAACGTAGCGGCGGGCGGTCTGATACTGCCCCGTATCCAGCCAGGCGTAGAAAAGCGCATGCACCTCATCCTGCGGATCGGAGGCGTAGTGTGGATAGCGTTGCACAAGCGAGAAGGCGGCGACGGTGTTTTTCTCCTGCAAATATGCAGAGATCACCCAGCCGATGGCCCAGTCCGGTACCGGATGCTGTGCGGCCGTCAGCGACTCGTATTCGCTAATGACCTGCCGGTAATCACCCTTCGCATACAGGGCGCCAAGCCGATCGATACGAGCAAGGATGACGTCTTCAGCCGCCTGCGGTTCGTTTTGCCAGCGGGAAAGCAGGGCGTGATAGCGATCTAACGCGTTTTGTGCCAGCCGCAGGCGCTCTTTCTCCGTTCTGCCAGGCACGTCCGCCAGGCGTACCCTTTCAGCCGCGGCGTTACGCTCAAGGCGGCGGCGCTCCGCGGGAGACATCGCCGCGCTTTGCGACAGCCAGAGTGCAGGCGTGCTTACCCGGTTTTCCGTTAACGCATCGATCGTCTCGCGAAGAAGGGCATTATTCCCGGGAGCGGCGTTCAGTGCACGCATGTCCGCCAGCAGCCGGTCCCCGTTTTTTCCCTGGCGCATCCAGACATAGGAGAGCGTCTCAAGGTGCGCGGGAGAAGGATCGTCCTTAACCAGCCGCCGGGCTTCCGAAAGCGCGAGGCGATCTCTGCGGGCATCGGCCAGGGTCTTAACATAGCCGATGCGGTAATCGTCGTTATCTGGCGCAAGGCTGAGCGCCTCTTTCCACAGCGAAAAGGCGGATGGCCAGGCTTTTTGGTTTCTTCTGGACTGGGCGACAGCAGCGATGGCGCGAGCGGGCAGCGGCATATAAATACCATAACGCTGCCAGACCCGGATAACCTCATCATCGCGTCCTGCCCAGGAGGCTACCTGTAACCAGTCCGCAACCTGTCCGGGTGTTAAAGCATGCTGTTGCTCATAGCGCTGTAGGTAATCAAGAAACAGAGCGTAATTACCGTTACGTGCCTGTTGTATCTGATGCTCATAAACGGATTCATCAGCCTGAACCAGAACAGGAAAGAGTAAAAGCAGGAGCAATAATATTGTGGTGCGATAAAAGAATAACGTAGTGAAGCTAAGCGATCTTTCCATATCTATTTGCCATTTGTTTATCGTGAATCCATTGCATAACACGGCCGCCTTTTAACTCTGTGTTAAAGGGCATAAAGGAGAACATTAAATCTGAATGATGCTACGTTATGGGGTACTTACTTAAAGGTAATTATGAGCCCTCATCTCAGTGGTCTGATTGGGCTTAATGTACACCCGATATGTTGGGGGATAAATAAGTTGAAAAGCGGCTGGGAGGTTTTGAGATAATTCTGGAAGAAGTAAGTTTTTTAGATAATTCAGTGCAGGATTGTTCTTTTTAACTGATTGATGTTAAATGTTTTTTCTTTTGCTTCTTCCTGTTTTTTTATATTAGAAATGAAGTTCTGCTGAGTTAATTAAAGTACTTTCTGGTGCATGTTTGGGAAGTTTCATGACAAAAATTCTTAATGTTCAGAGAAGTGACTTTTCTGAAATTCTTTTTTATTTATAATTAACGCCAGGCATTGAGTGATAGTCTACAAAAAGTCTAGCTCACCAATGTCATATTGAGGGATGATCAAAGCCAGAAAACATTTGCCGTTAATGTAAAACGCTATAAACGAAAGCGTTCTTGTTTCTTAAGAGGCGGGCTTGCTTTAATCTAAAAGGGATGGTTAGTGGCGACTTCAATAGTGTTAGTGACTCAGGATTGTTTCCTTGTCAGGGGGATGCGGCTATTTTTCCCGGATATAATTTGCCTCAGTTCGATAGACAGAAACATATTTGATACCGACGCAAATGAATATACTGTACTGATTGATAGCCGTACGCCGCTCCGTTTATATGATTACCTGATACGCCATCCGGCCAGAACGAGAAAAACGATCTGCTGCGTTATGCTGGATATGCGTCCTCGAGAGGAGGATCTTCTCCGTATGAAGCTGTTTATGAACACGTCGCTTACGGCTCCGGATATGGCGTCGTTATTCAATCTGGTGCTTGATATGAAAGGCAGGCGTCTGACAACCAAATGGCTGCTTAACTTACGGCTGAGTCGACACGAAGCGATAATGATCAGGTTGCTGAAGGCAGGGAGGTCAATGGAAGAGATTGCAGATAAGCTGAATATGTCGGTTAAAAGCCTCTATCGCAAGCGAACGGTGCTGTCGGAGCGGTTAGGGGCAGGGAACTTCAACGAGGCGTGTTTGTTTATCTTTAAAAACAAACTGCTGGACGTGGTTGGGAACGATCCCTAGCTTTGTCAGAAGCCAAAAGCAGAAACCCGCCACGAGGGCGGGTTCTTTTAATGGAAATAATTCAGAATGACCAGCGCAGATTGGCGTTAACAGAGTTGACGCGGGTATCCGCACCATATTGTCCCTGGTAACCCACATCCAGCGTCGCAGCACGCGACAGCTGTACGCTCACGCCGATATCACCGACCATCACATCCTCATCCACGGCCTGTCCCTGAGTAATGAACGCGTCGCTGCCCGCAAACGCCATGCGCGAAGAGGTATTCTTATCGCCATAGGCGTGCTGCCAGCCCAACGAACCGTAGAGGTTAACGTGCTTCGGCAACTCGGTCACACCGCGCAACCCGAGTGTCGTATAGAAGGTGTTCATCGTTTCGTTACGGACGCTCAGCGCAGCGGCACCGCCGTCTTCCCTGAAGCTGTCGGTATGCAGCCGGATGTACGATAAATTGACGAACGGCTCAATATTCCTGTCTGGCTGGCCGAAACGGTAGCCCGCTTCGGTGAACGCCAGCAGGGAGTTCGCGTCGTAATCTGACTTCAGCCGATCCGAGAAGCCGCTGAAATCAACATTGCGCTCGCCTTCGATCTTGTGCCAGGTGTAACCCAGCGCGCCGCGAAGGGAGAACGCATCCTGTTGACCCGCCGCATACAGACCAAGGTGATAGTTGTCGGTATCCGTTGAGGAGCGACGGCTGTCGACGTCATAATCACCCCGGCTGTAGCCGAAGTAGCCGCCGACACGCACGTTATGGTCCGCCAGTTTGCGATCTGCCCCCAGCAGGAAGCCGGTGGTGTTGCCGTCCAGCTTGCCCACGTTACCGTCGCCGCTGTTTCGGCTCCAGGAGCTGAAGGTCTGGCCCCAGACGCCATTGTTTTGCGGCTCCGGCTGCTGCACCAGCGACATGGCTAACGGTGGTATCGGCAGGCTGTCGTTATCAAACGCGCGCTGCATCCGCTGGTTTAACACGTTAAACACCTGCGTGCTGCCAGCGATCAGGTTGGACTGCATTGACGGATAAACTTCACCAGAAAGCTGGTTGAACGCCTCGCGCGCTTCCGGTGCGCTCAGCAGAAGCAGCGAGTTATACAGCGCCAGCGACGGGCCGCTTTGCGTCAGCGTGGAGAGCGCGCCTGCGGTATTCCACTGGTTGCTGCTTTGGGCCACGGTCTGGAAAATGCCCGGCTTGCCGCTGCCCGGGTTTTCACCGCCAGGATTCTCACCGCCCGGGTTTTCACCACCAGGATTTTCGCCTCCGGGGTTTTCACCGCCAGGGTTTTCGCCTCCGGGGTTTTCGCCACCGGGGTTTTCACCTCCAGGATTCTCGCCACTGGTCTCTTTCTGCGCGATGGTCAGATCGACGGCGTTGGTGCTTTGCTTAAGCGCCACGTCGAGGAATGCGGATTTGGAGATCGCTCCGGCGAACTCACCGTCGATTCCCCCGTCGGAGGTCAAAATGCGGTAGCTTTGGCCCGTTTTATAGCTGGTTTGCGGATCCAGCGCGGTGATCTGTACCTTAGCCTGATTGCTGATGGTAGTTTTGCCCGATACCAGTAGCTGGTCGCTACGGCCATCTCCTGCGATATCCACGTCATAGAAGGATTCGCCGATAAAGTTCAGATAGCGTTTCAGCGTCAACGTACCGATATTGCCGTCGCCGGGCGAGATATGTCCGCCGGACAGGATCTCGGTCTGGCCCAGCGTCCCGTTGCCGCCCAGCGTGCCGCCGGACTTGATTGACGCGGCGCTGCTATAACCCACCCCGTTGCTGACGTCTGAACCCGCCGTCGCGTTGAGGATCAACGTGCCGCCGTTCTCCGCGCTAAGGGTCTGGACGTCAAAGATATCGTCTTCTGGCTGGGTATTAATATTGCTGGCAATGATGACTTTACCGCCCCGCGCGGTTACGTTCGCCTTGAGTGCGGAAAGATCGCCGTTCAGCGTCGTCTGCCCGGAGGTGTTGATCACATCACCTTCACCGCTCATCGTGTTGCTGAAGAGGTAATTTCCGTCGGTATGGTTGAAGTAGACATAGCTGCCGAACAGTCCGCCACGAAGGCTGATTGCCGTCTTCGCATCGAGGGTACCTGCGCCGCCCGCCGTGCCTGGCGTTGGCTCAGTTAAACCCGTGCCGGTGTCCATATTGCCGCGGCTGCCGATGATGAGCGCACCCCGGTTCGAGCCGGAACCCGATGTCCCCACGATCAGCGCATTGCTGCCAGCGGAAAATGAACCGCCGTCAATCACAGACAGCACGCCATTGCCGTAATCGCCCACGCTCACGCTGCTGCCGCTGGTAAAGCGCGAGTCCTTGCCTGCAATAACCAGTTCGGCAGTTTTCCCTGCGCCGGAGACGCCCGCCACCTGCACGCCGCCAACGTTAACCGTTCCGCCGTTCAGCACATCCAGGTCGCCATATAGCGTCAACGTACGGCCAACGTTCCACTGTGACCCGCTCCCCGTGACGGTGGCTTTCGGGCTCAGCGTGTCGGTTTCACCCGGCCCGGTACCGTTGCCGATGCGCGCATCGTAAGCGGTGCTGAGCGACGCGCCGTCTTCAATCGCAAGCGTGGAGCGTGCGCCCAGATCGGTGCCTACACTGAGAAAATTACTGGTCACACGAGAGCCGGCACCCGTGGCGATTAGGTGGCTGTCGTAGCCGCGGGTGGTGCCGACAACGATCTCCTTTGCGCTCGCCAGCGCGCCCTCTTCGACTCGCAGGGTGCCGAGGCCAAGATTCAGGTCGCCGCGAAGGACGTACCGATCGTTCACCGCGTTAAGCTCAGCGTCTGGCCCACGGACCGTGACCACGCTTTCATAAATTTTGCCGTCGAACAGCCGACCGATATTGATGTTATAGGCGGTGATTTTGCCATTATCGATCAGCAGGTTTCCGCGTTGGTTACGTCCAACATAAACATCTCCGGTGTAACCCAGCGTTTCGGTAATACGCGACTCGCCATCAAAAAAGGCATCGGCTGCACGCGCGACATCGGCAGGTAAAAAAAGTAACAGCGGCGCGGAAAATAGAGCGAGGTAAAGTCTGGAAAGCGGTGTCTTAACCGCTAAAGAATGTGATGTAGAGTTATTCACGGGCTATCTCCGTACTCATTAGCATGATGTCAGGAACATCGTTTTTATATGAAAACTCAGATACGTCAGATAACGTAAAAGGCGTTATTTCAGTACGCCTTTTAATGCGGTGCTAATTATTTATGTGTGACAACTGGTGTACAGGTTGGCGCGCTCAGCGTCGGTGCAGATCCTAAAATTCCCGGCATCATCATCGATGAACAATCGAAAATACGCCCTTTTTCTGTCGTGGCGCGATAAGAGAGTTTTTGTCCTCCCAGTGCGTCCGGCTGGGCGCCATTAACGTTGGATACGGTTATTTCATCCGATGAGCCCAGTCCCAGCATTTTAGCGGTCTCCGCCTGTAGGAGTGGAATAGCCTGATCGGTTTTCAACGTGGAACAACCGGCTAGCATCAACGTAACGGTTAAAACGATGAGTGGTTTTTTCATAAATTATCCTTGATATCCAACCAGTTAATTTCACTGATTGTATTTATGTTTTCTTTTACCCAAATCAGCGAATAATATATTTCTCTTTCCTAATCGAAAAAACCCTCCTAAAGTAGGGTGGGTAGATAATAATTCATCTGTACTCTAAGATATGCGAAGGTAAAAGGAGGCTCCTTTGGGACAGAATTATGCGTTAGTCGTTGATGACCATCCATTGGTAGCAAGCGGCATCGCCAATTTTCTGATTACACATTGCCAGTTTAAGCAGGCGTGTGTGGTGACGAATGAGGATGATTGCTACCGCCAAATTAGGGATCATGGCCCGCCACGTTTGCTGGTAATCGATTTTTGGCTCTCTTCCGGAACGGCCCTGAAATTACTCAAAGAAGTAAAGCAATTTTACCCACAGGTACGACTCCTGGTGGTCAGCGGGGATGACAATAATGATATCTGGCGCAAAGTTAATGCCGCCGGGGGGCACGGTTTTGTATTGAAAAGCGAGCCACCTGAGATGTTCTCGCGGGCCGTTTTCGCACTCACTGATAATCAGACCTGGTTTCCTGAGGGAAACGAAATTTCCGTTAAGACGAATAATGAGAAGTTAAGTAAATTTAACTTAACGCCGCGACAAATAGACGTGTTAAATATGATTATGCGCGGCCTGCCAAATAAACGCATCGCCGCCCAGCTTTCAATTTCTGAGCCCACGGTCAAAGAACACATCAGCAATATATTGAAAAAGATAGGCGTTAACAGCCGGGTCGAAGCCATCACGCTTCTGCATGGCAAGCAGGAACCGTCGGAATGAGGTTTTTTCAGAGCTTACAAAATGATGGTATCTCTGCTCCGGCGCAGATCCGTTTGCTAAACAACACCTTTCTGCGGCTGGTATTCAGCTTTAGTGCGGTACCCTTTGTTGGTATTCCTTTCGCCATCTGGATTTATATGCTTGGGGATGAACTCGGCCCGACGATTATCTGGATAATTATTTATCTGCTATGTGCCGTGGCGATACGAATATTGCATCGACGCTATCAGCGTGAAGCGAAAGAAAACGGTGAAAGGGACGTTCTGCGACGCTGGCTTCCGCGTATTAATAATATTGCCTTTATTCACGGGCTGGGCATTTCATCACTCTATTTAATTACGCCACAGACGCAGAATTTTGACTTTTTCCTGTTACTTAATATCAGCATTGCCGCCATCGTCGCCGCCAATGCGACGCATCTGACGCCTGTCATTAGTACCTTTACGCGTTTTTTCTTCGCCTCCTGGGGGGTGCTGAACCTCGGTATTATCTGGCGGCTGGATGAATTGATGTTCATCGTGCTCATGCTGAATCTGCTTTACGGCTTCGCGATTTACCGCCATGCGTTAACTTCCCATGCGTTCTTTATTCAGCAAGCGCTGCTTGAGGAAAAAAGCTCACGCCTTGCGGAACAGTTTCGTCAGGCCAAAGAGGACGCGGAGCAGGCATTGCTGGATAAAAATCAGTTTCTGACCACCGCCAGTCACGATCTGCGCCAGCCCGTACACGCAATGGGCTTTCTGATCGAAGCCATCCTCCACCGAAACCGGGACGACAGCCTGACGCCGCAACTCCTTGACCTTCAGCAGAGCGTTCGCTCGGTGCATTTAATGCTCAATTCTCTGCTCGATCTCAGCAAAATAGAATCCGGGAATGTCCTCTCTGCCCCGACCAAAGTGGATATCGGTGCTCTGCTCGACTCGGTCATCACGCTGTTTCGTGAAGAGGCCAACAGCCGCGCGCTTAGGCTGTGTATCCGGCGGCCTAAACGCCGTATCGACGTGATGGGCGATCCGCTGCTGGTGCGACAGTCCCTGATTAACCTGATTCAAAACGCCCTTCGCTACACGCTCCAGGGCGGGGTGCTGGTCGCCATCCGACCGCGCGGTGACGAGTGTATGGTGGAGGTGTGGGACACGGGAGTCGGTATCGCCGATGAAGAGAAGGGCAAAATCTTCTCACCTTACTACCGCCCCGAGCTGGCATGGAAGATCGACAGCGCCGGACACGGGCTGGGACTGGCCGTCGTTGCCCGTTGTGCCAAGCTGATGAAGGTGAAATACGGGATGCAATCCATTGAAGGGAAAGGCTCACGCTTCTGGATGCGCTTTACCCAATATGCTGGCGAAGACATCGCGCTGGACACCCCGCCCGCCGCTGACAACACCGCCACGCCGGTACGCTATGCGCCGCTGCACGGTTCCTGCCTGGTCGTCGATGACGACCCGCTGGTGACGTCTGCCTGGGAGAGCCTGATGAGCGTCTGGGGAATCGACGTACGCTGTGCGGCCTCGGCTGAAGAAGCGTTTGCCATCATCGACGACGGCTTTACGCCGTTCGCCGTGCTGTGCGACCAGCGCCTGCGATCGGGCGAAAGCGGCTTCGACATCCTGAAAGCGCTTTTTGACCGTTTGCCGGATATGAGCGGCGCGATAGTCAGCGGCGAATTTAATTCACCGGTTCTGCTGGAGGCGGAGCAGGAGGGATACCTGGTGCTCCGCAAGCCTCTGGAGCCGGCTAAACTGCATGCGCTGCTGACGCAGTGGTCGGGGTGTCGTTAAGGGAATGCAGAAGTAGTGATTCTGGCGGGCTCAGAATGCAAAAACGGACCTCCGTGGAGGTCCGTTAATATAAATTTGGTGCCCGGACTCGGAATCGAACCAAGGACACGGGGATTTTCAATCCCCTGCTCTACCGACTGAGCTATCCGGGCAACGGGGCGCATTAAACCCGATCCTCCCTCCGGCGTCAACGAAATTTGTTGCTTTCGGTGCAGACTGCACACTCTCTCACCATTTCGTCGCAAACTTAAGCGAAAAAGTGCGTCCAGAGCGCGGAAAGCGGCATCGCGAGCAGCAGGGCAGGGAGCATGTTCACCACTGCAAACATCTTAATGCCACAGATGCGCAGCCCTGTCGCCAGCAGCAACAGGCCGCCGACGGCGGTAAAGTCTGCCATCATCGCTGGCGTTGTCAGCGGCAGGATCAGCGTGGCGCAGGTGGCCAGCGCCAGCTGAATAAGCAACATCGGCACACAAATCGCGGCGACGGCGATGCCGAGGGTGGTGGCAAAAATGGTGGCAGTAAAGAAATCCAGAAACGCTTTCGCAATCAATATGCTGGGATCGCCCGTCATCCCTTCCTGCATCGAACCGAATATCCCTGTGCCGCTGGCGCAGAACAGAATAATGATCGCAACGTAGTTCTGAATAAACGACTCGTGCGTGCCGTGCTTTGCCTTGCCTGGTCGGGCAATCAGATTTTTGGCTTTGCCTACCGCGTGATTAATACCTTTTTCCAGATAGCAAAACTCGCCGATGAGCGCGCCGAGCAGCGTCGCCAGTACCATCACCGGCAGGTTGGCGCATTTCACCACTAAAAGGATACCAATCCCTAACGACGCCAGGCCAAAAATAGAAGGCATGGAGACGCGAATACGCTCCGGCAGGCGCTGACTTAATACTGCCCCAAGTACACCGCCCAGCAATACGGCTCCCGCATTGATAAAGGGTCCAATTACCACGTTTAACTCCTGTTATTTAAGCACTGGCATTGCATGATTATGGCACGTTCGTCCCTGATTACGCTTAGCTTTGGGAGGCGTAACGCATACTGATTCCTTCTTGCACCTGAAAATAAAAGGTGACATGATTGCGCGAATTTTCTCCTTCCTGTCTCGCCGTTCGGTGAGGGTATTTGCGCCTATGAAAACCATGAAAATTGCCGTCAGCCGTGAGCTGGTATCCAAAGTTTCTACGCATCGCGAAAAAGTTATGCTGGATAACACTGATTTCACCGATGTGGCGGCAGTCGTCATTACGGTTGTTGAAAGCTACAGCGGCATTCTCGCATTGCTGAAGCGTACGGGCTTTCAGTTACCGGTATTTTTGTTCTCAACAGAGCCAGGAGAGGTGCCAGAGGGTGTCACGGCGATCATCTCGGGTAAAGCACAGGAATTGCTGGAACTGGAATCTGCCGCCTGCCGGTATGAAGAGAACCTGCTGCCACCCTTTTTTGACACCCTGAGCCAGTATGTGGCGATGGGAAACAGCACCTTTGCCTGTCCGGGTCACCAGCACGGTGCCTTTTTCAAAAAACACCCGGCGGGGCGGCAGTTCTATGATTTCTTCGGTGAGAACGTTTTTCGCGCCGACATGTGCAACGCCGACGTTAAGCTGGGCGATCTGCTGATCCACGAAGGCTCCGCCAAGCACGCGCAAAAGTTCGCGGCGAAAGTATTCAACGCGGACAAAACCTACTTTGTGCTGAACGGCACGTCGGCGGCCAACAAGGTGGTGACCAACGCGCTGCTGACCCGCGGCGACCTGGTGCTGTTCGATCGTAACAACCATAAGTCCAACCATCATGGGGCGCTGATCCAGGCCGGGGCAACGCCTGTCTATCTTGAGGCAGCCCGTAATCCGTTTGGTTTTATCGGCGGGATTGATGAACACTGCTTTGATGAGGCCTGGCTGCGGGAACTGATCCGTGACGTCGCGCCGCAGAAAGCCGCCGAGGCGCGCCCGTTCCGCCTGGCGATCATTCAGCTCGGCACCTATGATGGCACGATCTACAACGCCCGTCAGGTGATCGACAAGATCGGTCACCTTTGCGACTACATCCTCTTTGACTCCGCCTGGGTCGGCTACGAGCAATTTATCCCGATGATGGCGGAAACGTCTCCGCTTCTGCTGGAACTGAACGAGAACGATCCGGGAATTTTCGTGACCCAGTCGGTCCACAAGCAGCAGGCCGGGTTCTCGCAAACGTCGCAGATCCATAAAAAGGATAACCATATTCGCGGTCAGTCGCGCTTCTGCCCGCACAAGCGGTTGAACAATGCGTTCATGCTGCATGCCTCCACCAGCCCGTTTTACCCGCTGTTTGCTGCGCTGGACGTGAACGCCAAGATCCACGAGGGCGAGAGCGGACGCAGGCTGTGGGCGGAGTGCGTCGAGCTGGGCATTGAAGCACGCAAGGCCATCATCGCCAACTGCAATATGATCAAACCGTTTATCCCGCCGGTGGTGGCGGGGCGGCCATGGCAGGATCACCCCACACAGGCTATCGCCAGCGAGCGTCGCTTCTTTAGTTTTGAACCGGGTGCAAAATGGCACGGTTTTGAAGGCTATGCCCGCGAGCAGTATTTCGTCGATCCGTGCAAGCTGCTGCTGACCACGCCGGGCATTGATGCTGAAACAGGTCACTATACCGATTTCGGCATTCCTGCGACCATTCTCGCCCACTACCTGCGCGAGAACGGCATTGTGCCGGAGAAGTGCGATCTCAACTCCATCCTGTTCCTGCTGACGCCAGCCGAGAGCGCGGAGAAGCTAATGCAGCTGGTGGCGATGCTGGGGCAGTTTGAACAGCATATTGAAGACGACACGCCGCTCGCGGATGTGCTTCCGACTATCTATCAGAAATACCCGGTGCGCTACCGCGACTACACGATCCGTCAGCTGTGCCAGGAGATGCACGATCTTTACGTCAGCTTTAACGTGAAGGATTTACAGAAGGCGATGTTCCGTCAGGAGAGCCTGCCTGCCGTGGTGATGAACCCGCAGGATGCCAACCAGGAGTACGTTCGCGGGAACGTCGAACTGGTGCGTATTCGTGACGCCGAAGGACGCATTGCCGCCGAAGGTGCGCTGCCATACCCGCCGGGCGTGCTGTGCGTGGTGCCGGGGGAAGTCTGGGGCGGGGCGGTACAGCGCTATTTTCTGGCGCTGGAGGAGGGCATCAATATGCTGCCGGGCTTCTCGCCAGAGTTGCAGGGCGTTTACAGCGAGAAAGATGCGGACGGGATTAAGCGGCTGTATGGATACGTATTGAATGTCTGAACGTAGGCCGGGTAAGCGTTAGCGCCACCCGGCGAGTGCCCGGCGGCGCAAGCTTACCGGGCATACAATACTGCGTCAGGCTTCTGCGCGGCGGTACATCCTTCTCGGATGCCCGATCTTCCCGTACAGCATCTCCACCGTCAGAAAACCCACCTCCACGCAGTGTTCCAGATAGCGCCGGGTGGTGGTTTTACTCAGGCCCGTCTCGCTCACCACCTCATCCACCGTAAAACAGTGCGCCGCCTTGTTGTTAAACAGCGTTTGCACCCGCGCCAGCGTGTTCTCCTCTATCCCTTTGCTGCCGTTGTCCAGGCGATAGTTTTTCGCCTGCAATTGATAGAGTGAATCCACGTTCTGCTGGTCGACAATCTTCCAGACGCGCTGCTGTTCGGCAAACTGCACAAAACGTTCCAGCGACTGGCTCAGGCGCTTCCAGGAAACCGGCTTGAGGATGTAGTCAAACGCGCCGTTACGAATTGCCTGGCTACAGGTGTCCATATCGCTGGCGGCGGTGATGAAAATCACCGAGCAGTTGGCGCGGGTGAGCATCGGGTTGCTGATAAGGGTGATGCCTTTGCCGTCCGGCAGGTAGTTATCCAGCAGCATCAGCTTCGGCTGTTTGCTCTCCAGTTGTACCTGCGCGTCGGCCAGCGACGCGGCAATCCCCACCAGCCTCAGGCGCGGATGTTTACCGATAAGCTCCGCGTGCAGTTGCGCCAGTTCGTTCTCGTCTTCAACAATCAGTACGTCGATAAGTTCATGTTGCATAGTCGGTATCTTCCAGTTCCTGTACGGGGTGCCGGGCAGCTCCCGTGGCGGGAATAAACAGTGAGAAAATGGCACCGCGCGGCGTGTTATCCGCAACTTCGATGGCGCCGCCCGCCTGCGTGACGTAGCTTTCAATCAGATACAGGCCAATACCGTGATCGCCGCGCGTTTTGGTGGTAATGCCGCGTTCAAATATTTGTTCACGGATCTCCGGTTTGATGCCAATACCCTGGTCGGCGACTTCGATGATGAGTTCCTGCTCGCTCAGTTTTATCAGCACTTCAACCGGCGCATGCGGAAGCGGTGCGCGCTGCGTCGCTTCAATCGCGTTATCCAGCAGGTTCCCGATAATCGAGATGAGTTCCGATTCAAGCAGCGGCAGGAAAGGTTTATCCATCCGGCAGGCGGGGTCGAAACTCAGCTCCACGCCTTTCTCCCGCGCACGCGCGGCTTTGCCTAAAAGCAGGCCGCAGAGCGTCGGGGAGCTAAAGCGCGACGAGATAAAGTCCAGCAGCTCCTGTGCGTGCTCTGACTGCGCCTGAATATAGCCAATCGCCTCTTCATAGCGGCCCATGTGCAGCAGGCCGGAAAGGGTGGTCATCCGGTTGAGCTGCTCGTGGCGCATGATGCGCAGGTTATCAACGTAGCGTTTAACCTGGCTGAGCTGGGCGCTGAGCGTATCGATCTCATTGCGATCGCGGAAGGTGATCACCCAGCCCTGCAGCGAGTTTTCCAGCATGATCCTTACCCGGCTGGCAATGACCGTAAGATCGTTAAAGCGGCAGATTTCATCATGGGTGTCTTTCGCCAGCATGGTATGCGTATTGAAGAACGGAACAGGATCGATCACCTGGCTAATCAGTTGTCCGCGAAGCTCGCGGGCGGGCTGGCTTAAGCCCAATAACTTGCGTGCAGCCTGGTTGATCACTTCGATGCGCAGATCGTCATCGATAGCGATGACTCCTTCATAGATGGATTCCATCATCGCCTTCTGCTGGCGTACCAGCAGGCCAATTTCGCGTGGCTCCAGCGAGAAGATCTGCTTCTTTATACTGCGGGTGAAAAACCAGGAGAAGATAAACAGGGCGATCAGCAGCAGCACGGCGGCAATCAGAATGTTAACCACTTTATTGACGGTGATGGTATCCAGATAGCTGGTGAGATAGCCCACCGAGACAATCCCCACGACGTGCCCCGCATCGTTAAAAATCGGCGCTTTACTGCGAAGTGAAATACCTAAGCCGCCCTTGCGGATAGTGGTCGTGCTTTTACCCTGCAGAACCTCGTCGTTATCGCCGCCGACCAGCGTTTTTCCCACCCGGTCAGCAAACACCGAATGAAACAAATGCAGCCCTTTATTATCGCCAATCACAATAAAACTGGCGTCGCTGTGGGCCGCTATTTTCTGCATAAAGTCGCTGATGCCGTTGATATCTTTCTGTTCGACTTCTTTTCGCAAAGTAGGAATAAGCGCAATTTCTTCGGCCTGTATTTTTGCACGTGCGCTCATTTCCTGATAAAGCTGTCTTCCAACGTCGACGTAATAATATCCACCCAGTAGCGCAAACAGTACCGAGAAAAAAGCGACCAGCGAAATAAACAGCTTGATCTGAAATGACACTTTCATAACTATCACGCCGGGTATCAACAAGGCAGGCTAATATATCATCTTTTCTCGTGGTGACGCCTGCTTTGCAGAAAACTTGTGATCCCTTGCACAGCAGCGCCTGTAAAAGATTTATCCGATACGCCAGGCGTCTTAAGGCTAAATTAATAAATGTTATTTATTTGTTCATTTAAGAAAAGAAACCATAAAAACCACGGAAATAAATAAGGTGTAAATCACATTAAATAAAAGAAACCATTAAAACCATAGCTGCCATTAAAACTTCGCTTTTAATATGCCATTCCTCACATAAAGTAAGCCTTTGTGACTCTAAGCTGAATGCACAAAATAACCAAGGGGCTTATTATGAGCACAACTGACGATTCTTTCTCTGTTACCCACGACCCGATTGAAATTCAGCGACCTTCGCTCAAAGAGCGCTGGTGGCATATTATGGATACCTGGAAAATCGGCATTATTCCTCTGCCGCTGTTCGTTCTGGCGGGCGCGCTGATTGCCATTGATTGCCTGGGTGGGAAACTGCCGAGCGATATCGTGGTGATGGTTGCCACGCTGGCCTTCTTCGGCTTTGCCTGCGGCGAGTTTGGCAAACGTCTGCCGATTGTCGGCAAGCTCGGCGCGGCGGCGATTTGCGCCACCTTTATCCCTTCCGCGCTGGTCTATTACGGCCTGCTGCCGGATGTGGTGGTCGAGTCCACCACCAAGTTCTACAAATCCACCAACATTCTCTATCTCTATATCTGCTGCATTATCGTCGGCAGCATCATGAGCATGAACCGCACGGTGCTGATCCAGGGCTTCCTGCGTATCTTCTTCCCGATGCTGTGCGGTGAAATCGTCGGCATGCTGGTGGGGATGGGCGTCGGCCTGGCGCTGGGTCTTGAGCCGTTCCAGATCTTCTTCTTTATCATTCTGCCGATTATGGCGGGCGGCGTAGGGGAAGGGGCGATCCCGCTTTCCATCGGCTACGCCACCCTGCTGCATATGGACCAGGGCGTGGCGCTCGGCCGCGTGCTGCCGATGGTAATGCTCGGCGGTCTGACGGCAATCATTATCTCCGGCTGCCTGAACCAGCTCGGTAAACGCTACCCGCACCTGACCGGTGAAGGCCAGCTGATGCCGAACCGCGCGAATGCCGATGCTACCGTCTCTCAGCCTGCGTTTTCCGGCAAAGCGGACGTCACCACTATCGCCTCCGGCGCGCTGCTGGCGGTGCTGCTCTACATGCTGGGTATGCTCGGCCACAAGCTGATTGGCCTGCCTGCCCCAGTCGGCATGCTGTTTATGGCGGTGCTGGTGAAGCTCTGCAACGGTGCCTCTCCGCGCCTGCTGGAAGGCTCGCAGGTGGTGTACAAATTCTTCCAGACCTCTGTGACCTACCCCATCCTCTTTGCCGTCGGCGTGGCCATCACCCCGTGGCATGAGCTGGTGGCGGCGTTCACCGTCAGCAACCTGCTGGTGATCGTCAGCACTGTTTCCGCGCTGGTGGCGACGGGCTTCTTCGTCGGCAAAAAGATTGGCATGCACCCGATTGATGTCGCCATCGTCTCCTGCTGCCAGAGCGGCCAGGGCGGTACCGGCGACGTGGCGATCCTGACCGCAGGCAACCGCATGAGCCTGATGCCGTTCGCCCAGATTGCTACCCGTATCGGCGGGGCGATTAACGTCTCCATCTCACTGCTGATTCTGGGCAACTTCCTCGTTTAAGTTTTCAGGAAAGAACAATGAAACTCGCAAGCTTTTTATACCAGGGAAAACGCAGCTACGGCATCGTACAGGCCGAAGGCGTGATTGATTTGGGCCGCCGCCTGGGCGACCGCTATGGCGACCTTAAAGCGCTGTTGCAGGGGAACGGGCTGGCGCAGGCCACCCGTTTTCTGAACGACGCGGTGGATGTACCGCTGAACGCCATCACCTTCTTACCGGTGATTGTCCAGCCGGAAAAAATCCTCTGCGTGGGCATGAACTATGCCGACAAGCGCAAGGAGTTTGACCAGCACAACCCGGCCCCGACGCTGTTTGTCCGCTTCCCGGATTCACAGACCGGCCACAACGAGCCGGTGCTGAAGCCGCGCCACTCCAGCGAGTTCGACTACGAAGGCGAGCTGGCGGTGATCATCGGCAAAGGCGGGGAGAACATCAGCCGCGACGACGCCCTGCGCCACGTGGCGGGCTACAGCTGTTACATGGACGGCTCCGCCCGCGACTGGCAGCACACCTGGTTCACCGCCGGGAAAAACTGGCGGCAGACCGGAGCGTTCGGCCCGTGGATGGCGACGGCGGATGAGATCCCGGACCCGCACAGCCTGGCGATCCGCACCTGGCTGAACGGCCGCATGGTGCAGGAGGACAACACCAGCAGCATGATCCACAAGGTGGCGGAGCTGATCGAGTACATCAGCACCTTCACCCGTCTCAGCCCGGGCGACGTGATCATCACCGGCTCGCCTGGTGGCGTGGGTAAAAAGCGCAACCCGCCGCTGTTTATGAAGGAGGGGGATCGCATTGAGGTGGAGATCGAGCATATCGGTCATCTGAGCAACGTGATCGTGGAAGCGCCAGCCGTCGGGCTCGCGGCAGCGCACTGAGTAAGGCGGCAGCATGCAATCGCAACCCATTGATTTTCGGCACACCGTTGTGGCGAAACACCCGGAACGCTTAAGCCAGATCCGCTACCTGCTGGCAGACAGCGGCCTTGGCCTGGACAACGACATCACGCTGTTTGTCGAAGCCTGGTCCGGCGCGCAGCTGGTGGGTTGCGCCGGGCTGGCTGCCAACGTCATCAAATGCGTGGCGGTCAACGAGCAGCTTCGTGGGGAAAACCTCAGCGCGCGTCTGCTTGCAGAGGTGGAAAACGCGGCGCTGGAGCGCGGCCATTTTCACCTCTTCCTCTGCACCCGTCCGTGCAATAAGGAGCGCTTTGGCCGCAGCGGTTTCTGGCCGATTGCCCAGAGCGGGAACAACGCGGTGCTAATGGAGAACACTCCGCAGGGGATCGCGCGCTACTGCCGCTCCCTGCGCGCGAAGCGCAGGTGTGGGGAAAAAACGGGCGCGATCGTGATGAACGCCAATCCCTTCACCCTCGGCCATCGTCATCTGGTGGAGCAGGCGGCGACGCAGTGCGATGCCCTGCATCTGTTTGTGGTGCGTGAAGACGCCTCGTTCTTCCCGTTCAGCGCGCGCCTCGAGATGGTGCGTGCGGGCGTGGCGCATCTGCCGAACGTGGTGGTGCATGAAGGCTCGCAGTACATCATCTCCCGCGCCACCTTCCCGGCCTACTTCCTGAAGGAGACCGGCAAAGTGCAGCAGGCGTGGAGCGAGATCGACGTGCTGATCTTCCGGGACTATATCGCCCCGGCGCTGGGCATCACACACCGCTTCATCGGCTCGGAGCCTTTCTGCGACATCACCCGGCAGTACAACCAGACGCTGCACGACCTTCTGGCCTCGCATATTGAGGTGGTGGAGATGCCGCGCATCAAGGCCACCGGCAACGCCATTTCGGCCTCGGAAGTGCGCCGTTTACTCAAGACACAGCAGTTTTCCCGGATCCGGGAGATTGTCCCGGACTCCACCTTCGCGCACCTCGAAGCACATTATCGTGCGAGTGCGGAAGTCGCATAACTATCAGGAATTTATCATGAATATTGTAAGGGAGGCGCTGGCCGGAACGCAGGAGTCCAGCGACCTGATGGTGAAAATCGCCCCCGCTCACGGTGAGCTGGAGATTGTCATCCACAGTGAAGTGATTAAGCAGTTTGGCGAGCAGATACGCCAGGTGGTCAACGACACATTGCGCGCCATGAACGTGCACCAGGGATTAATCATTATTGAAGACAAAGGGGCGCTGGACTGTGTAATCCGCGCTCGCCTGCAAAGCGCGCTTCTGCGTGCCGCCGATGAACAGGCCATCAACTGGGGGGCGCTGAAATGAGCAAACTCCGCCGCAGTATGCTGTTCCTGCCAGGCGCCAATGCCGCCATGCTCTCTACCGCCTTTATCTACCGCCCCGACTCCATCATGTTTGACCTTGAGGACGCCGTGGCCCTGCGCGAGAAAGACACCGCACGCATGCTGGTGTTCCACGCGTTGCAGCACCCAATGTATCAGGATATCGAAACCGTGGTACGCATTAACCCGCTGAGCACGCCGTTTGGCCTGCTGGATCTGGAAGCCGCCGTGCGCGCGGGCGTGGACGTGATTCGCCTGCCGAAAACCGACACCCCGGACGATATTTACGAGCTGGAAGGCCACCTCGAGCGTATCGAGAAGGAGTGCGGGCGTGATGTGGGTTCCACCCGCGTGATGGCGGCGATTGAATCGGCCATTGGCGTCATCAACGCCGTGGCGATTGCCCGCAGCTCCCCGCGCCTGATCGGCATCGCGCTGGCCGCCTTTGACTACGTGATGGACATGCAGACCGAGCGCGGCGACGGCACCGAGCTGTTCTATGCCCGCTGCGCCGTGCTGCACGCCGCACGCGCCGCCGGTATCGACGCCTTCGACGTGGTGTGGTCCGACGTTAACGACGAAGCCGGGTTCCTGCGCGAGGTCGACCTGATCCGCAAGATGGGCTTCAACGGCAAATCGCTGATTAACCCGCGCCAGATAGACCTGCTGCACAACGCCTACGCCCCGACTCAGGAAGAGGTGGATCACGGCAAAAGGGTGATTGAGGCGGCAGAAGAGGGCGAGCGTAACGGCCTGGGCGTGGTGTCGCTCAACGGCAAAATGGTGGATGCACCGATTATTAACCACGCGCAGGTGGTGCTGGAGCGCGCGGCGGCCTCTGGCGTGCGTCGGTAAGGATGACATAATGAATCAGACAGAACTTCTCCATGTAAATTTCCCCCATCTGCGGGATCTGAAACCCTTTGATACCGCCCACAGCGCGACGCCGTGGCTGACGGACAGCGAGGCGAAGCACAGCCGCAAGCTCTGCGCCTCTATTGAAGAGGCGGTTAAGCGCAGCGGCTTGCAGGACGGGATGACCATCTCCTTCCACCATGCCTTTCGCGAAGGCGACCGGGTGATCAACACCGTCGTGGCGCTTCTGGCACGGATGGGCTTCAAAAATCTGACCCTGGCTTCCAGCTCGCTGATGACCTGCAATGATGCGCTGATCGAGCATATTGAAAGCGGCGTTATCACCCGGATTTACACCTCCGGCATGCGCGGCAGGCTGGCGGATGCCATCTCCCACGGGCTGATGGACGAGCCGGTGCAAATTCACTCCCACGGCGGGCGCGTGAAGCTGCTCCAGGACGGCGAACTGAGCATCGACGTGGCATTTCTTGGTGTGCCGTGCAGCGATGAGTTTGGCAACGCCAACGGCACGCACGGAAAATCGTGCTGCGGTTCGCTGGGCTACGCCATGGTGGATGCGCACTTTGCCCGTAAGGTGGTGCTGCTGACCGAAGCGCTGGTGCCATTCCCCAATATGCCCGCCAGCCTGGTGCAGGATCAGGTGGACTACATCGTGCAGGTGGAGAGCGTGGGCGACCCGGCGAAAATCAGCGTCGGCGCGGCGCGCGTCACCAGCAACCCGCGCGAGCTGATGATCGCCCGCTATGCGGCGGACGTGATTGAACACTCTGGCTATTTCAAACCAGGCTTCTCGATGCAGACCGGCTCCGGTGCAGCGGCCACCGCCTGCACCCGTTTTATGGAAGAGAAGATGGAGCGCGGCGGCGTGAAGGCGCGCTTCGCCCTTGGCGGCATCACCGGCAGCCTGGTGGATCTGCACGAGAAGGGGCTCATCGAAAAGCTGCTCGACACCCAGTGCTTTGACGGCCAGGCAGCGGCCTCGCTGGCGCGCAACCCGAACCACGTGGAGATCTCCACCAACGTCTACGCCAACCCCGGCAGCAAGGCGGCAAGCTGCGACCAGCTCGACGTGGTGATCCTCAGCGCCCTGGAAATCGACGTCGACTTTAACGTCAATGTCATCACCGGCTCCGATGGCGTGATGCGTGGCGCATCCGGCGGACACTGCGACGTGGCGGCGGCAGCCAACCTGACCATTGTGGTCGCGCCGCTGCTGCGAAGCCGCATCCCGACGGTAGTGAAGCGCGTTACCACCCGCCTCACGCCGGGGGAGAGCATTGACGTGCTGGTCACCGACCACGGTATTGCGGTCAACCCGGCGCGCCCGGAGATCCGCGAACGACTTATGGAAGCAGGGCTGAAGGTTGTAGATATCAACGCGCTGTATGAGCGAGCGATTTCGTTGACAGGCGTACCGAAACCGATTGAGTTCACCGACAAAATCGTCGGGGTGATCCGCTACCGCGACGGCAGCGTGATCGACACCGTTCGACAGGTAAAGGAGGAAGTGTGACTATTGCGACACCCGTGCGGACGGGTGTCAGCCTGGACGAACTGCTGGCGGCGAAAGAGCGCCGCGCAGCGCGCCAGGCTGACATGCTTGCGCACTATCAACAACCGGTGATCACCCTCACGCTGGTTACGCCCGGGGAAATCAAAGACAGCCTTCGCTATCGCAACACCATGGGCGTGGCGCTGCAAATGTGCGACCAGCTGCTGTGGGAAAACCGCTGGCAGGTGCTGGACCGTAAGGTGCTGTGGCTACCCACCGGACCTGAAGCCTTGTGGTGCATCGCGCATCCGGCGGCGGAAATTAAGGCGCACTGTGCAGAACTGGAGCAGACGCACCCACTCGGCAGGCTGTGGGATCTGGATGTGATCTGCCCTGAAAACGGCCACGTGGGCCGTCAGTCGCTGGGGGCGAATCTCAGACGCTGCCTGATCTGTGACGAGCCCGCCCACGCCTGTTCCCGTTCGCGCAATCACCCCGCTGAGCAGGTGGTTTCCCGCGTGGAGAAGATGATCGATGACTGGTTTGCTCGCGACTGAACCGCGCCCGGTTGATCTCCCTGCGCTTGCCGCAGAGGCGCTGTGGCAGGAGCTGGAGCTGACGCCAAAACCGGGGCTGGTGGACAGGCTCAATAACGGCTCCCATCGCGATATGGACCATGCCTTGTTTGTCCGCAGCATTATGGCGATTACGCCGTGGTTTGCCCGGTTTGCGGAACTGGGTGAAGCACATGCGGCCAAACCTGCCGATCGGCAGTTGCGGATTCTTCGCCCAATGGGAATGGCCTGCGAGCAGGCAATGTACGCCGCCACGGGCGGGGTAAATACCCACAAGGGCGGGATTTTTGCCCTCGGTTTGCTCTGCTTCGCCGCCGGGCGTGTGAAAAATATCTCTGCGGATAGCCTCTGTTGTGAGGTAAGTAACATCTGTCATGGGCTGGTGGCGAGGGAGCTGGCCGGGCGCAGCGGGCAGGCAACGGCGGGGGAGCGGCAGTTTCAGCTGTACGGTTTAACCGGCGCGCGTGGCGAGGCAGAAAGCGGCTTTGCCACGGTGCGTAAGGCTTTGGATGCGTGGAACGGTCAGTCGCTTCACGGCCTGCTGTTGCGCCTGATGGCGGTAAATCAGGACAGCAATCTCGTTTCGCGCGGCGGCATTGAGGGGCTGCGCTACGTTCAGGGCTACGCGCGGGAATTACTGGCTAACGGCTGGGACTGCGAGGCGTTGCTGAAGATGGATAAGGCATTGATTGAACGCAATCTGAGCCCGGGCGGCAGCGCGGATTTGCTGTCGGTGGGGTGGGTGCTTTCTGGAATAAAATAGCCGGGTGGCGGCTACGCCTTACCCGGCCTACGGTCTGGTTTTGTAGGCCCGGTAAGCGCAGCGCCACCGGGCACAACAATCAATGCGCGATCGGCTGTGCACCGTGCGGCTCGCGCACGTGCTTGTACTTGAACAGCGCGATGAACGCGAAGAACAGCACCAGCGAGTACCCGGCGAAGATCAGCCACACTGGTTGCCAGTTGGTGATGCCGTTAGTGGTATACATCTCAACCACTTTGCCGCTCACCACGCCGCCCAGAATACAGCCGAAGCCGTTGGTCATCATCAGGAACATGCCCTGCGCACTGGCGCGGATTTCAGGCTTCACCTCTTTTTCCACAAACACCGAGCCGGAGATGTTGAAGAAGTCGAAGGCACAGCCGTAAACAATCATCGACAGAACCAGCAGCACGGTGCCGAACGCGCTTGGGTCGCCATAGGCGAACAGACCGAAGCGCAACATCCAGGCGGCGATACTGATCAGCATGACGTTCTTGATACCGTAGCGGCTCAGGAAGAACGGGATGGTCAGGATGAACAGCGTCTCGGAGATCTGCGAGATGGACATCATCACCGACGCGTGTTCGACGATAAAGCTCCCGGCAAACAGCGGATCGTTATCGAAGCTGTGCAGGAAGGTATTACCGAACATGTTGGTGATTTGCAGTTCCGCGCCCAGCAGCATGGAGAAGATAAAGAAGATCGCCATGCGCTTGTTTTTGAACAGTGCGAAGGCGTCCAGGCCAAGCATGGTGCTCCAGCTCTGGTTTTTCTGCTGGTTAGATACCGGAATGGTGGGCAGCGTCAGGGTGAACAGCGCCAGCAGTACGGAGAGCGCCGCGCCGATGTAGAGCTGCATATGGCTCAGCTCGAAGCCCGCGAAGCTCACGCCCCACATCGCCATGATAAAGCCGATGGTGCCCCAGATACGGATTGGCGGGAAGTCGGTGACGATATCCAGACCGGCAGATTTCAGGCGATAGTAGGAGATGGTGTTGATCAGGCCAAGCGTTGGCATATAGGCCAGCGAGTTAAGCAGGATCACCATGAACATCGCCCCCGGCGTGGTCACTTCGGCCGCCATAAACAGCGTCCCCGCACCCACCAGATGGCAAAGCATGTACAGCCATTTCGCACTTAACCATTTATCCGCCACGATACCGAGCAGCGTTGGCATGAAGACAGCCGCAATACCCAGCGAGCTGTAAACGGCACCGATCGACGCACCATCGAACTTGAGCGTCACAAACATATAGGAGCCGAGTGTAGTCAGCCAGCTACCCCACAGGCAGAACTGCAGAAACGACAAGATTTTAAGCTGCAGCTTAAGGTTCATGTTACTTTCCTCACAAGTGAGCGGGAGATATGTTGTTATAGGAACATTCAGGGTTGTTATTTGATGCAATTCTATCAGTTGGCAACGATATGTTTTGTTACCTCCCGCAAAAAAATGCAATCCACATTAATTTGCAGTCTGGATTGTGATGCAAATAGCATTTTCGTATGGATGGGGTGAGATGGGTGCGGTCTGATGTCCCCTCACCCTAACCCTCTCCCAGAGGGAGAGGGAACTTGAATACCCTCTCCCTCTGGGAGAGGGCAGGGTGAGGGGTAGCTTTTTAGCGGCGACGATAGTTCTTCTGCGCCGTATTCACCTTATACAGATAGCGGCGTGATTCCGCAGACGGGTGGCGGGTGGTGAGGGTTGAGTAGACATCCCCCGGCGCCATGCTGTTGATGATGTTCGCGGCCTGCACTTTGTCATTTGAGAAGACGCGCAGCACGCTGCCCGCGCCACCGTTATAGGCGGTGATCACCGCATAGCGGCGTGAGGTTGGGTTATCAATCCCGCCCAGGTAGACATTGTTCAGCATCGCCAGGTAGGCCGTACCGGTATCAATGTTGCTTTGCGGATCGAACAGGTAGCTGCGGCTCGGCGTGCCGGATTTCCCCTGTGCGCGGAACACGTCTTTACCGGCGCTGTGCTGTACAACCTGCATCAGCCCCAGCGCGTCGGAACGGCTTACCGCGTAGGGGTTGAACGAGGACTCGGTCTGCATAATCGCCAGGATCAGCGACTCATCCACGCCATACTTACGCGACGCCTGACGCACCATGCCCAGATACTTATGCGCACGCTTGTCGAGGTGGTTCGGCACCAGGTTGATCGTGACGCTGTAGATCACTTTCAGGCCGTTGGTGCGGCTTTTCAGGCGCGTTTGCAGCAGGTAGTCGGCAAATTTCGTGGCGCGGCCTTCCCAGCGGATCGGCTGACCGGTCTGGTCAACGACCTGGCCATACAGAAACGGCTCTTTGGAGATGGTGATGTCATCGGCATCAGAGTAGAGGTCGATAGACCCCGGATCGTCGCCCATCAGCAGGGTTTTGATGATGGCCTGACGTAAATGCGCCGCAGGTTCAGTCCCTGCGATGGTTTCAACCGTAATCGTACCGTCATCGAAGTTGATGTGGCTACGGGTCTGATAGGCGTCGGTGTACTTAACGTAGTCCTTCGGTCCGGCAATAAGAACTTCGTTAAATCCCCATATGTTCTCGATGTTGTGGGCAAACTGCCCCATCAAAATGTCAAAACCGTTGGTGTCCTTGACCCAGGCTTCGTTGTATTCATCGCCTTTTTTGGAAGAACAAGACGCAAGCAACGGCGCAACAAGGGCTAGCGCTAAAAGTTTTTTCATCATTCCGGGAGTGCGTGTTGTGTTTGCTTTGGGGTTGCTGTTGCCGGGTGGCGCTGCGCTTACCCGGCCTACAAAACCGTAGGCCCGTGCAAGCGCAGCGCCGCCGGGCAGCAGCTGCGCGTTATTATTTTTCCGGTGGTGTATAGCCTTCGATGTGGACGTCTTTACCCTCGAACAGGAAGTTCACCATCTCCTGCTCCAGCAGTTTGCGATGTTCCGGGTTCATCATGCTGAGCTTTTTCTCGTTGATCAGCATAGTCTGCTTCTTCTGCCACTGTCCCCAGGCTTCTTTGGAGATCTCGTTGTAAATGCGCTTACCCAGGTCGCCCGGGTAGAGCTGGAAATCCTGGCCTTCAGCGTCGCGCTGTAGGAAAGTACAAAAAATGGTTCTGGCCATACTCATTCCTCTTTGTCTTGCCGATGCTAAACCATTGCACCGACACGTAATTGCTGTAACAGGCGCTCCACGGGAGCCGCCAGCCCGACTGATGGCGGTTGCGCTAAGTTATACCAGAGAGCGGTGCCTTCATCCATGCACGACGTGAATGAGGACACGGGAAGCCACATCGGCACAATATCCAGATGGAAATGGCTGAAGGTATGACGGAACGCGTTGAGTTGCGTCAGGGTATCGGCCGCAATGCCGCGCTGTTCAAGCCATGCCCGAAGCGAGGCTTCATCCTCAAACTGTGGGAAGCAGTATAGACCACCCCACAGGCCACTCGGCGGGCGCTGAGCGAGAAACACCTCGTCGCCATGCTGCATCAGCAGCATGTACCCGGTGCGCTCAGGCAGCGTCTGCTTCGGTTTTTTCCCCGGATACTGCGCCCAGGTGTGGTTCGCATACGCCACGCAGAGGTTGTTTACCGGGCAAAGCTCGCACTTCGGTTTTGAACGGGTGCAGACCATCGCGCCCAGATCCATCATCGCCTGGTTAAAACGCTCCACCCCTATCGCCGGAGTGACCGCTTCACTGATCTCCCACAGGCGTTTCTCAACCTCTTTCTTGCCCGGCCATCCATCTATGGCGTAGCAGCGTGCGAGCACGCGCTTGACGTTGCCGTCGAGAATAGGGAAATGTTTGCCTAAAGAGAGGGAGAGGATTGCGCCTGCGGTTGAACGCCCGACGCCGGGCAAATCCGCCACCTCGTCAAAGGTCTCCGGGAATTTACCGTTGTGGCGGGTGGCGACCTGCTGTGCGGCTTTGTGCAGGTTGCGCGCGCGGGCGTAATAGCCGAGGCCTGTCCACAGGTGCAGTACCTCGTCCAGCGGCGCGTTGGCCAGATCGGTGATTGTCGGGAAGCGCGCCATAAAACGCTCGAAGTAAGGAATGACCGTCGCGACCTGCGTTTGTTGCAACATCACCTCGGAGAGCCATACTTTGTAAGGCGTTTTTTCAATTTGCCAGGGCAGGGTTTTACGCCCGTATTTGTCGTACCAGTCCAGCACCTGGGCTGAAAATTGAGAGGCTTGCATGGTCATCGATTCGCTTAATCAGGGACGCAGATTGCAGCACAGCGTCAATCTGCTGTAAACCGGATCTTTCCCATGCTTGCATAGAAGCCTTAACTTTGGATAATGCCCGTTTCCCGAACATTCTCACAAGCAGACAACTCTTTTATGAAAAACGACGTCATTTCACCGGAATTTGATGAAAACGGTCGCCCGCTGCGCCGTATTCGCAGCTTTGTCCGCCGTCAGGGGCGCCTGACAAAAGGGCAGCAACACGCGCTGGACAACTACTGGCCGGTGATGGGCGTTGAGTTCAGCGAGCAACCGCTCGACTTCACCGACCTGTTTGGCCGCGACGCGCCAGTGACGCTGGAGATTGGTTTTGGCATGGGCACCTCGCTGGTGACCATGGCGAAAGCGCGCCCGGAGCAGAACTTCCTCGGTATCGAAGTACACTCGCCGGGCGTCGGCGCGTGCCTGGCAACGGCCCACGAAGAGGGCGTTGAGAACCTGCGCGTCATGTGTCACGACGCGGTGGAAGTGCTGCACAAAATGATTCCTGACAATTCTTTGAACATGGTTCAGCTCTTTTTCCCTGACCCATGGCACAAAGCGCGTCATAATAAACGCCGTATCGTTCAGGCGCCGTTTGCCGAGCTGGTGAAAAGTAAGCTCAAGCTGGGCGGCGTTTTCCACATGGCGACCGACTGGGAACCTTATGCGGAACATATGCTGGAAGTGATGTCGTCCCTGGACGGGTATAAAAATCAGTCTGAAAGCAACGACTACGTACCGCGTCCGGATTCACGTCCGGTGACAAAATTTGAACAGCGTGGCCATCGTCTTGGTCACGGCGTATGGGACTTAATGTTCGAGAGGGTGAAATAATGGCAAAGAATCGTAGCCGTCGTCTGCGTAAAAAGATGCACATCGAAGAATTCCAGGAAGTGGGTTTCTCCGTTGCCTGGCGTTTCCCGGAAGGCACCAGTGTGGAACAGATCGATCAGGACGTTGATGCGTTCATCAACGAGGTGATCGAGCCAAACAAGCTGGCCTTCGACGGTAGCGGCTATCTGGCGTGGGAAGGTCTGATTTGCACCCAGGAAGTGGGGAAATGCACCGAAGAGCATCAGGCGCTGGTACGCAAATGGCTTGAAGACCACAAACTGGAAGATGTCCGCGTTAGCGAACTTTTCGACGTTTGGTGGGACTAATAAAGCAAGAACGGGGCCAGCATTAGCTGGCCCATTTTGTCTGAGGGAGTGTTAAAGATGCGCAAAACGTTGCTGGCTGTTGCTTTACTGGCAATCGGAACCACCGCCCATGCGGAGTATAAATGTAGCGTCACCCCGCGTGATGACGTGGTGCTGAGTCCGCAAACCGTGCAGGTTAAGGGCGAGAATGGCAATCTGGTGATTACGCCGGATGGCAACGTGACCTTTAACGGCAAACCGCAAAACCTGACGGCCGCCCAGCGCGAGCAGGCGATGGACTACCAGGCCGAGTTGCGTACCGCGCTGCCCTGGATCAACGATGGCGCGCTGACCCGCGTCGAGAAAAGCCGCGTGGCGCTGGATAAAATCATCACCAAAGAGGTGGGGGAGAGCAGCAATATGCGCACCCGCCTGACGAAGCTGGATAAACAGCTGAAAGAGCAGATGAACCGTATTATCGAGACGCGCTCTGATGGCCTGACGTTCCACTATAAGGCGATCGATCAGGTGCGTGCCGACGGTCAGCAACTGGTGAACCAGGCGATGGGCGGCATTCTCCAGGACAGCATCAACGAGATGGGCGCCAAAGCGGTGCTGAAGGGTGGCGGTAATCCGTTGCAGGGTGTACTGGGCAGCCTGGGCGGACTGCAAACCTCGATTCAGAACGAGTGGAAGAATCAGGAAGCCGATTTCCAGCAGTTCGGCAAAGACGTGTGTAAACGCGTGGTGTCGCTGGAAGACAGCCGGAAGGCGCTGGTGGGGACGCTGAAGTAATATTTGTGCGCACTGGGCCCTCACCCCAGCCCTCTCCCCAGGGGAGAGGGAGTTAGAGTTCCCTCTCCCTGTGGGAGAGGGTTAGGGTGAGGGCATCAGGCATTGCAGTCGTTGAAGAATGATATTTAACACTTCATCTTCGTTAACGCGAAATTCATTATTCCAGAACCGTACGACTTCCCATCCGTTCGTATTCAAAAACGCGGTACGACGTGAATCATAGTTCTCCTCATCCTGATGTTGCCCACCGTCCAGCTCAATAATCAGCTTCGCCTTAAAGCAGGCAAAATCCACGATATACGACCCAACCGGCATCTGACGACGAAACTTATACCCGAAGAAACGACGACCTCTGAGCAAATACCAGAGGCGTACTTCTTCGGGTGTCATTTGTTTGCGGAGTTGTTTTGATTTTTCCATCCCCACACTCTGCCAGCCTTTCCCTCAGCCAGCAGAACGGGATGTAAAATCCTGAATCAGCCTTCAGGATTTTCAGCGAGGAACAGCTCAAGAAGGGAGTTTAAGAACAGCTTGCCGTGCTCGGTGATCTGCCAGGACTCATCACACTCGGTCAGATACCCCTGCGCCAGCGCCTCGTCAATCTGCGGACGAATCACTGACTCCGGCAGCCCGGTATAACGCGTAAATTCCGCGCGCGGTGCGGCTTCCAGCAGACGGAAGCGGTTCATAAAGAACTCAAACGGCTTATCCGCCGCCTCGACGTCGTGCTGACGCTCCAGGTAGCGGCCTTCCATATACCCGCGCGGGTGACGCGTTTTGGCGGTACGCAGAATGCGTCCGTCCGGGAAGGTCACTTTGCCATGTGCGCCGCAGCCAATTCCCAGATAATCACCAAAACGCCAGTAGTTCAGATTGTGCTGACACTGATAGCCCGGCTTCGCATACGCCGACGTTTCGTATTGCTGATACCCCGCCGCGGTCAAAAGCTGGTGGCCCTGCTCGAAGATATCCCACAGCGCGTCATCGTCCGGCAGCACCGGAGGACGGGAACCAAACAGGGTGTTAGGCTCAATGGTCAGCTGATACCACGACAGATGCGGCGGATTCAGTTCAATCGCCTGACGCAAATCGTCCAGCGCTTCTTCGAGCGACTGATCCGGCAGGCCATGCATCAGGTCGAGGTTAAAGCTGCGCAGCCCAAGCCCCGTTGCCAGGTTTGCCGCGCGCTTTGCCTCTTCTGGGCCGTGGATACGCCCCAGACGCTTCAGCTTTGGCTCGCTAAAGCTCTGCACGCCGATAGAGATACGGTTCACGCCCGCGCGCTGATACTCGACAAAACGGTCGGCCTCAACGGTACCGGGGTTGGCCTCCATCGTAATTTCAGCATCCGCCGCCAGGTTCAGACGCGCGCGCACGCCGTCCAGCAGCGTTTGCATCGCCGGGCCTGAAAGCAGGCTCGGCGTACCGCCACCAATAAAAATGGTCTTAACTTCACGTCCCTGTGCGTAAGGTACATCGGCGTCCAGGTCGGCCAGCAGATGCGCGACGTAATCATCGTGCGGCACTTCGCCCTTTAGCGCGTGCGAGTTGAAATCGCAGTACGGGCATTTCTGCACGCACCATGGGATGTGAATATAAAGACTCAGAGGCGGCAAATTAGCCATTACGCAGTGCTTCCAGTAACAGTTTCAGGGCGCGTCCACGGTGGGAGATCGCGCTTTTCTCTTCGCGGGTGAGTTCCGCAGCGGTTTTTCCCTCGGTCGGGACAAAGAAAATCGGGTCGTAACCAAAGCCGCCGTTGCCCGCCGCTTCACGGGTGATCACGCCCGGCCAGCTGCCGTGACAGACAATCGGCGTGGGATCTTCCGCGTGACGCATGTAGACCAGCACGCAGTGGAACTGCGCGGTACGCTGTTCGTCAGGGACGTCTTTCAGGGCCACAAGCAGCTTTTCCAGATTCTGCTGGTCGGTGGCGTCCACCCCGGAATAGCGGGCGGAGTAAATCCCCGGCGCACCGCCCAGAAAATCCACGGCCAGACCGGAGTCATCGGCTATCGCGGGCAGTCCGGTGATCTGCGCCGCATGGCGCGCTTTCAGAATGGCGTTTTCGATAAACGTCAGGCCGGTCTCTTCGGCGGAGTCCACGTTCAGCTCGGTCTGAGCCACCACGTCCAGCCCAAAATCATTTAATAGCGAGGCCAGCTCGCGCACTTTACCGGCGTTACCGGTGGCGAGAACAACTTTCTGCATGGTTTAGTCCTGTTCTTTCAGAGCCGCGACTTCCGTCGGGATAGATTGCGGGTTAAGGATTTTTACCTGTTTATGCCGGCCAAGTTCACCTTTCTCAATGATGACCTGGCTTTTAGCGACGCGAAACTGTTTAGCCAGATATTTGGTCAGATACGCATTCGCCTGGCCGTCAACCGGCGGGGCAGTGATGGCGACTTTTAGCTCGTCGCCATGCAGCCCAACAATACTGTCGCGGCTGGCTTTCGGCTGAATGTACAGCCGTAAAACCAGCCCGTCGGCGCAGGAGCTAACTGCACTCATAACGCCATCCACAGCCCCGGCAGCAGCATATTACCCGTCGCCTGTAACAGTTCCGCGATACCCATATTCAGCACGTACAGCAGCAGAACGAGAAGCATCGGGGAGAAGTCGATTCCGCCCATTGCAGGCAGCAGGCTACGAATCGGACGCAGCAACGGTTCAGTCAGCTGAATCAACGCGTACTCCACCGGGCTACGGCCCCGGCTTACCCAGCTCATGATCGCCATCACCAGCAGGACCCAGAAGATCAGCGAGCCGACGGTTTTAACCAGGATCAGAACGGCTGAAATCCAGATAATCGGCTGGAAAGTGATGACCATAAACAGCACGATCGCTTTGATAACGCTCAGAATAAACGCCATCAGCAGAGATGAACTGTCAATTGGCCCCATTGCCGGAATGACGCGGCGAAGCGGCCCCACAACGGGCTGCGTGATTTTCACGATAAATTGTGAGAATGGATTGTAAAAATCACAACGGGCCCACTGCATCCAGACGCGCAACAGCAGCGCCATCGTATACAGTTCAATGACCGTTGAAAGCAGGAAAGTCAACGTCTTCATGGCGTTCCTCAGGTTTCCTTATTATTGGGGGTAATCGCGCGCACCGAAAATTGCTGTGCCGATGCGCACCATGGTGCTGCCTGCCGCGATGGCGGCTTCCATATCGTCCGACATGCCCAGAGAAAGCGTGTCTACCGTGTCATAGCGCGCCTTAAGCGCCTCAAATGCTACAGCCATTTGCTGTGCCACGGCAAACTGCCTTTCATAACTTGACTCTGGCGCCGGGATAGCCATCAGCCCGCGCAGGGTTAAGCGCGGCAGCGCCGCCACGTCCGCCGCCAGCGCATCCAGTTCGCCCAGCGTAATGCCGGACTTGCTGTTTTCATCACTGATGTTGATTTGAATCAGCACGTTAAGCGCTGGCATCTCCATAGGGCGCTGGTCGCTCAGACGGGTAGCGATGCGCAGACGATCGATGGTGTGGCACCAGTCAAAGTGCTCTGCTACCAGACGGCTTTTGTTCGACTGTAGCGGACCGATAAAGTGCCATTGCAGGTCTGTATTTCCCCGTTCACGGAAAGCGCGAATCTTATCCACGCCTTCCTGCACATAGTTTTCACCAAAGGCACGATGACCGGCGGCTATCGCTTCTGCGATGGCGTTCGCAGGCTTAGTTTTGCTGACTGCAAGCAATGTAATTTCTTCTGGAGCACGGCCGCAACGCGTTGCCGCGGCTGAGATTTTGTCCCGGACCTGTGCCAGGTTATGCGCAATGTCGTTCATTTTCCGAGGAGTAGTCTATGGATGTGGAAGAAATTGTGGCCCTTAGTGTAAAGCATAACGTCTCCGATCTACACCTGTGCAGTGATTCGCCACCGCGCTGGCGCAGGTCAGGCCGTCTTGAACCTGCGCCGTTTCCGCCCCCGGATGTGGAGGCGTTATTAAAAGCGTGGCTCAACGACGAACAGCAGGGCGCATGGTGGGCAAACGGGCAGGTGGATTTTGCCGTTACCCTCGCAGGCCGTCAGCGGCTGCGCGGCAGTGCGTTTAAGCATATGCTCGGCGTTTCGATTGCGCTGCGGCTGTTGCCGCTGACGTGCCCGCAGCTCTCTGCGTTAGGTGTGCCGCGAGCGATCCCGGAGCTGCTGTCCAATGACAATGGCCTGATTCTGGTCACCGGCGCCACCGGCAGCGGGAAATCGACCACCCTGGCCGCGATGGTCGATTTCCTCAATCACCAGACGGACGGGCATATTCTGACCCTGGAAGATCCGGTGGAGTTTATGTACCAGAGCGAACGTTGCCTGATCCAGCAGCGGGAGATAGGCCAGCACAGCCCGTCCTTTGCCGAGGCGCTGCGCAGCGCGCTGCGTGAAGATCCGGATGTGATTCTGCTTGGTGAGCTGCGCGACAGCGAGACGATACGCCTGGCGCTGACGGCGGCGGAAACCGGCCATCTGGTGTTAGCCACGCTGCATACGCGCGGCGCGGCGCAGGCGATCGAGCGCCTGGTCGACACCTTTCCGGCGCAGGAGAAAGATCCGGTGCGTAATCAGCTGGCGGGAAGCCTGCGTGCGGTCCTGGCGCAGAAGCTACGTCAGGATGTCCAGGGTGGGCGCGTGGCGCTGTATGAGCTACTGGTGAATACCTCGGCGGCGGCAAACCTGATCCGCGAAGGCAAAACCTGGCAACTGCCGGGCATTATTCAAACGGGGCAGCAGGCGGGAATGCAGAACTTTGAGCAGAGTCTGGCGGAGCGACGGGCGCAGGGGCGGCTGTAGCCCCGGCGCTCAGTAACCCTGTTCGAAATAGCTTTCGAGGATAATGACGGCTGAAGCTGAATCCACGCTGCCTTTGTTCAGCGCCCGGAAGCCACCGTGTTCGAACAGGCCAGCGCGTGCCTCGACGGTGCTCAAACGTTCATCGTGCAGCTTAACGGAGACGCCAAAGCGGCCATGGATTTTGTTCGCGAACTTGCGCGCGCGCGCGGTAAGCGGTTGCTCGGTGCCATCCATGTTTAGCGGCAGGCCGACAATCACGTCGTCCGGCTGCCACTCTTTGAGCAAGCGCTCAATAAGGTTCCAGTCCGGCGTGCCGTCGTTAGCTTTCAGCGCCGTGAGCGGGCGGGCGGTGCCGGTGATCCGTTGACCCACAGCGACGCCGATGCTTTTGGTGCCGAAGTCGAAGGCGAGAAGGGTGCCGCTCATTACGCGTGCCCCGCAACGCCAGGCATGGTCAGAATATCAATGCCAATCAGTTTTGCCGCGTCACGCCAGCGATCGGCGATAGGGGTTTTAAACAGGATATTCATATCCGCAGGGGCTGTCAGCCAGGCGTTGTCCAGAATTTCTTGTTCCAGCTGCCCTTTTTCCCAGGAGGCGTAGCCGAGCGCAACCAGCACCTCAGAAGGCTGACTGGCAGTGCCTAGCGTTTCAAGCACGTCGCGAGAGGTGGTGACGACGGTGTTATCGGAGATACGAATGCTGGACGAGAAAACCGGCGGGGTATGCAGGATAAAGCCACGATCTTCTGCAAGCGGGCCGCCGAGCATCACCGGTTTATCGAGACGGATTTCCGGCAGCCGCGCTTCAGCAGGGATTTTCAGCTTGTCCAGAATGCCTTCCACCTGGAGGTTTTCCAGCGGCTTATTGATGATAATCCCCATCGCGCCGTCTTCGTTGTATTCGCAAATATAGACCACGGAGCGGCGGAAAATCGGATCCTGGAGAGCAGGCATGGCAATAAGAAAGTGATGCTGTAAATTCATTGTCAGAGGTACTGTTTCCTGGTTTAAAAAGCGACAGCGCCCAGTATGGGGATAAACACAGGCGCTGTCACAGGTTATTTCTGTAAACGTTTTTCGATAGCGTCCATCAGCATTCCGGTGATCGAGATCGGGAATTCCGCTTCGATTTCACGAATGCAGGTCGGGCTGGTGACGTTCACTTCGGTCAGGCGATCGCCGATGATATCGAGGCCGACGAAGATCAGGCCTTTGGCTTTCAGCGTAGGGCCGACGCGGCGGGCAATTTCCCAGTCGCTTTCGCTTAACGGACGCGGTTCGCCACGGCCGCCGGCCGCCAGGTTGCCACGGGTTTCCCCTCCCTGCGGGATACGCGCCAGGCAGTAAGGCACCGGCTCGCCGTCTACGACCAGCACACGCTTGTCGCCGTCTTTAATGGCCGGCAGATAGTTCTGCGCCATGCAGTAGCGGGTTCCCAGCTCGGTCAGCGTTTCGGCAATCACGCCAATGTTCGGGTCGCCCTCTTTCACGCGGAAGATCGACGCGCCGCCCATGCCGTCCAGCGGCTTCATGATGATATCGCCGTGCTTCTGCCAGAATTCTTTCAGCTGCGTTTTGCTGCGGGTGACGAGCGTTTCCGGCGTCAGGTCAGAGAACCATGCGGTATAGAGCTTCTCGTTGCAGTCGCGCAGGCTCTGCGGCTTGTTGACGATCAGCGTTCCTTTCTCTTCGGCACGCTCAAGGATATAGGTGGCGTAAATGTATTCGGTGTCGAACGGCGGATCTTTACGCATCAGGATCACGTTAAGGTCGGCCAGGGCAATATCCTGTTCGGTGCCGAATTCGTACCATTTTTCGTAGTTCTGCTCGACGTTAACGATGCGGGTGCGTGCGCGGGCTTCACCGTTGATCAGGTAAAGATCGTTCATCTCCATATAGTGGAGTTCATAGCCGCGACGCTGCGCTTCCAGCAGCATAGCGAAGCTGGAGTCTTTCTTGATGTTAATGTTTGCGATGGGGTCCATCACGATGCCGAGCTTAATCATCTTCTTCTCCGGTTATGGGTCAGGCTTTGCTTCAACCCAGATCGCCAAATCGCACCTGTAGCGCGGTAATGGCGGTGAGTGCCGTTGTCTCAGTGCGCAGAACGCGAGGTCCCAACAGAATATCAGTAAACTGGTAACGCGCCGTCATGGCAATTTCGTCAGCCGACAGGCCGCCTTCCGGGCCAATGAGCAGGCGTACACGCTCAACGGGCAGCGGCAGCGTATTGATGCTGGCGCTGGCGCGCGGATGAAGATTGAGCTTAAGCCCGCTTTCCTCTTCTGCACACCAGTCCTCCAGATCCATCGCCGGGCGGATCTCCGGGATACGGTTGCGGCCGCTCTGTTCGCAGGCCGCAATGGCAATTTTTTGCCACTGCTGGATCTTTTTGTTCAGACGTTCCGCATCCAGTTTAACGCCGCAGCGCTCAGAAAAAAGTGGCGTAATGAGGCTTACACCCAGTTCAATGGATTTCTGAATGGTGAACTCCATCTTTTCCCCACGCGACATCACCTGGCCCAGGTGAATGTGCAGCGGGGATTCCCGGTCGTCCACGTCGCCACGCAGCACCTTCACGTGCACGCTTTTTTTATCGGCGCGCGTAATTTCAGCGTCGAAAACCTGATTAGAGCCGTCAAAGAGCTGAATCGCCTGGCCTGCACCCATGCGCAGCACGCGACCTACATGGTTTGCGGCATCATCAGACAGGGCGATTTCGCCGCCTGGGGTAATCAGTTCAGGGTGATAGATGCGAGGGATGCGCATAGTCAGAAATTCCATGTGTCATGCGATATAAGCGAATTGCCGTAGTGTAGGTTAGCTCTTTTGCGCCTGGCAAGCCCGCTGGACGTAAGGGTTGTGATTCCCCTGGACTTTGGCGATACGTTCGTCGCGCTGGCATTCCCAGTCCGTCACCGGGTAGAGCTTGTCCCAGGCATTGAAGAGCTGCGTCTGCTGGCGGGAAAGATTGAGATCGTAGCGGTCGCGCATATAGAAATAAGTGCGGGCGATGCTGCCGCGTGCGCGGGCAGGCGGTTCGGCGACTTTCTCTTTGAAATCGACCTTCATGGCGCACTGACCGTACTGGCCTTCGCCACCGTTCCACTGGCTGTACATGAAGTTTCCGCGGTCGCCATTGACCTCACCCACGGCGGGTTGCAGGTTGTGCATATCGCTTTCCATCTGGCGGTAGACCGGATCTTTTGCGCAATTTTTACGTCCACCGTCCTGCCAGCACTGGCGCTGGTGGCCAAACTGCCAGGCCGGAACAACGTGTTCCCATTCGATTCGGCTGGCGCGGTTCTCGTTCTTGCGCACCTTATAGCCGCAGGATCCCAGATCCACGACCCCTTTCTTACCCTGCCAGTTAATTTTACAGCCGCAGTAGAAATCACCCGGTACGTCGGCGTTAATCTTTACGCCCGCGGTTTTTGCCTGAGAGAAACTGTGAATACCGTCGGCCAGAACATGGCCGGAGAGCGCTGTCGCCAGAAAAGCGACCGCGAGAGAAACATTACGGGACATCTTACACTCCGTGTCAAAACGAGCCCGCAACGTAACGAATGTTGTTCCCGTATGCAATCAGTCAGATCAGGAAAGTTCCTGAAAGTTCAGTTGATTATTCCGCGACCAGCGGTTCGCCGCACTTTACGCAGCGATAGGTCGCCTCGCCGCGCACCACACGGTTGTGACGGCGGACGGTAAGCTGGTGCTGCTGACACTGGCAGCGGTAGGGGAAGGTATTGCGGCGTACCGACTCCAGCTCGAACTGATGGGTTCTGCGCGCCGGAACGTCGAGCACCGCCTCCATCATCCACTTCCACTCTTTGCCGTGCGGTGCTACACGGCCAAAGTGCTTCCACACCAGCAGGTGCGCCAGTTCGTGCGGAACCACTTCATCGATAAACGCCTGCTGGTTTTCCATCATCAGCACCGGATTCAGGCGGATCTCATACGATTCCAGCCAGGCGGTGCCTGCCGCAGTGCCACGCTGCTGATAGACCAGCTTCGGTTCAGGATAATTGCGGCCGAGCTTCAGGTTGGCCTGGGCGAGTTTTTCCCGCAGGCTGCGCATGACGGCTTGCTGAATGGCGATGGGGAGACGGGGAGCTTTCATAGGGGCAGAGCATAAAGCGGGAAGCGGGGAGGCGCAAGAGGCGCCTCCCGCAGGAGGATCAGTCGTGTGCGCCGATTTCGCGCAGAGGACGACCTTTCATCAGGTTACGTTCAATGTGTTCCAGTGAAACATGTTTGGTTTCAGGAACCAGCCAGATAGTGAGAACAATAAAGAACAGGTTCAGACCGGCGTAAACCCAGAAGGTATTGGCGTTACCCAGGGTATTGAGCATGGTCAGGAACGTTGCGCCGACGATCATGTTGGCAATCCAGTTGGTTGCGGTAGAACAGGTGATACCAAAATCACGCCCTTTCAGCGGCTGGATCTCAGAGCACAGCACCCAAATCAGCGGACCGGCGCTCATCGCAAACCCAATGATAAACATCAGCAGCATCGCCACGGCGAAGTACTGTGCCGTTGGGGAGTGAATGCCCATGTGCATCATGGTACCCAGCACGCCCATCCCGACGGCCATCACCAGGAAGCCCAGCGTCAGGGTTGGCTTACGTCCCCAGCGGTCCACCAGACCGATAGCGATAAAGGTCGCCAGCACGTTGGTCAGGCCGACGATCACGGTGCCCCACATCTGCTCGGTGGTGTTGGTGTAGCCCGCCAGTTCGAAGATTTTCGGCGCGTAATACATGATGACGTTCATCCCGGTGAACTGTTGCATGATCTGTAACAGCACACCGAGGAACACCGCGCGGCGGAAGTTGCTGTTCTCTTTGAACAGCGCCCAGCCGGACTGTTTGACCTTCAGGCTTTCGCGGATCTCTTCGAGCTCGTTTTTGGCTTCGGCGCTGGTATCACGCAGGCGTAAGAGCACGCGTTCGGCATCATGGAAGCGGCGTTTGGCGGCGAACCAGCGCGGACTGTCCGGCAGGAAGAAGACGCCAATCAGCAGCAGGATGGCTGGAATGATGATTACGCCCAGCATCCAGCGCCATGCGCCGCTGTAGCTGAATGCGGTATCCGAGAGATAAGCCCCCAGAATACCGATGGTGATCATCAGCTGATACATGGAAATCATGCTGCCGCGGATTTTTTCCGGAGCGATTTCAGACAGGTACAGCGGGGCAGTATAAGACGCCACGCCCACTGCCAGACCGAGCAGCACGCGGGAGATGATCAGCACTTCAACGTTAGGCGCAGCGGCAGAGAACAGTGAGCCGGCAACGAACAGGATCGCGCCGATCATCAGGCTCTTTTTACGCCCGAGCTTAAAGGAGAGCCAGCCGCTGCCGACCGCGCCGACGGCGGCACCGAACATCATGGAGCTAACCACCCATTCCTGAGTGTGTGCGCTAATCTGGAACTCATCGGTGATGAAAGGTAATGCACCGGCAATTACGCCAATATCCAGGCCAAAGAGTAATCCTGCCAGAGCGGCGAGGAAGCAGACGAAGAACGTCATTGCCTTATTGGACGTACGCCCCTGTTTATTATTGTCAGGCATTATGCCCTCCAGTTGGGTTATCAGTTTTTACGATATTAAGAGTAGGTGAGCGGCTCATAAAAATATGTGAGTCAAATCACAACGGTGTAATCGGTTACACTGACTTGTAACCGTAAAAATAATTAAAGCTTTGAAAATATAGAGGTAAATTAATTGATGTGCATCGCGTTTGCACAAATTTCAGACTTAACTGAAAGGGAATGTAACAGCAGAAGAAATGCGATCATGCAAAGAGAATATTCTGAAAGCGGGGTATAGAGAGTGAGGTGTAAACGGTTCCAAACATTGCCGGGTGGCAGCTGCGCCTTACCCGGCCTACAAAAACGCACTACCCGTAGGTCGGGTAAGGCATAGCCGCCATCCGACATAAAAAAGGCCAGCACAAAGGCTGGCCTGTTTAAGCTGCTGGCAGTCGATTATTTCAGACCGGCAGCATCACGCAGCAGGGCAGCTTTGTCGGTTTTTTCCCATGGGAAATGTTCGCGACCAAAGTGACCGTACGCTGCGGTTTCCTGGTAGATTGGGTGCAGCAGATCCAGCATCTGAATCAGACCGTATGGACGCAGGTCGAAGAACTCACGCACCAGCAGGGTCAGCTGTTCAGAAGGCACTTTTTCAGTACCGAAGGTTTCCACCATGATGGAGGTTGGCTCAGCCACGCCGATGGCGTAGGAAACCTGAATTTCACAGCGGTCAGCCAGACCGGCAGCAACGATGTTTTTCGCCACATAACGTGCAGCGTACGCCGCAGAACGGTCAACTTTAGACGGATCTTTACCGGAGAATGCGCCGCCGCCGTGACGTGCCATGCCGCCGTAGGTATCTACGATGATTTTACGACCGGTCAGACCGCAGTCACCCATTGGGCCGCCGATAACAAAGCGTCCGGTTGGGTTGATGAAGAATTTGGTCGCAGAGCTCAGCCATTCAGTTGGCAGAACCGGCTTGATGATCTCTTCCATCACCGCTTCTTGCAGGGATTTCTGGTCAATCTCTTCAGCATGCTGCGTGGAAAGAACCACGGCATCGATACCGACGATTTTCCCGTCGTCATACTGGAAGGTCACCTGGCTTTTCGCATCCGGACGCAGCCACGGCAGGGTGCCGTTTTTACGTACTTCAGCCTGACGCTGCACCAGACGGTGGGCGTAGGTCACCGGCGCTGGCATCAGCACGTCGGTTTCGTTGGTTGCGTAGCCGAACATCAGGCCCTGGTCGCCCGCGCCCTGTTCCAGCGGATCGGCACGGTCAACGCCCTGGTTGATGTCCGGAGACTGTTTGCCAATCGCGCTCAGTACGGCGCAGGAGTTGGCATCAAAGCCCATATCAGAATGTACATAGCCGATCTCACGCACCGTGTTACGGGTGATCTCTTCGATATCAACCCATGCGCTGGTAGTGATCTCACCGCCAACCAGAACCATGCCGGTTTTGACATAGGTTTCACACGCTACGCGCGCCTTTGGATCCTGCGCGAGGATCGCATCCAGCACCGCATCGGAGATTTGGTCAGCAATTTTATCAGGATGTCCTTCTGATACGGACTCGGACGTAAACAGGTGTTTTGCCATGTTTTATTTCACCTAAGAGGAATTTGGTTAGCTCAAGCTGCTGTGTGGAATAGCCATAGGAGATAATTCTACCAAGGCCTACAGGATTTTGACACTGGCAGTCTGAGTGTTAATCGGTATGGATGGATTAACATCTGGACGTCTATTTTAGGTCACTTCTTCACCCGATTTCCAGTTTTTTTTGACTCACCTCTCACTGCGTTGAAAACACGGCTGGAAATTTTTCCTGACGACGCTGGCAACCTGCGCATTTTTGTTTTGCTTTTTAGCGACCTTCTCGGTATAAAACGCGGCGCGCGGCTCATATAAAATAAGCGCTCGATGAATACATCGTGTCGCCACTTCCAGCCGGGTTAAGCAGTGAACTTTTAGCTTTGGCTTGTGGTCCGTTTCAGCAGAGGCGGCCGTGGAGGTGATACGAGATAATGAACCATCGTTTTCCGCTCATTCAGCGCAGCCGTTCTGGCGCGCATTTGATTCCCACCCGCACTTCTGGTCTAAACACCTGCCGATGTTATACCCATCTCGGTGCTTCTCAGGATTCCAGAGCCGGTCACGCTTTGTGAAAACTGAACAAGGGCGCTCTTGTTAATACAGGAGTTTTCTCGTGGTTTCGCCGAACCTTGTCATACAGAGTTCGGATACGTGTTTTACAATGATATGAATAAGAAACCGGTCGCACGGTCTGGATTTCAGCATACTCTGCTGGGAAATGGAGCCGTTAATGGGTTGTTATCGCCGTATAACGCTGCGATAGTAGTCAACTGTTTTACACTTAATACAAAGAGTTGAGGTTCGCTATGTCTGACGACATGTCTTCGCTTTCGCCTTCGTCAGCAGGCGAACAGGGTGTACTACGTTCTATGCAGGAGGTTGCGATGAGCTCCCAGGAAGCCAGCAAGATGCTGCGCACTTACAATATTGCCTGGTGGGGCAATAACTACTACGACGTTAACGAGCTGGGCCACATCAGTGTCTGCCCGGATCCGGACGTCCCGGAAGCGCGCGTGGATCTCGCTAAACTGGTGAAAACCCGTGAAGCGCAGGGTCAGCGCTTGCCTGCACTGTTCTGCTTCCCGCAGATCCTGCAACATCGCCTGCGTTCTATTAATGCCGCGTTCAAACGCGCGCGGGAATCGTATGGTTATAACGGCGACTATTTCCTCGTTTACCCGATCAAGGTCAATCAGCACCGTCGCGTGATTGAGTCCCTGATCCACTCCGGCGAGCCGCTGGGCCTGGAAGCAGGCTCTAAAGCGGAGCTGATGGCGGTTCTGGCGCACGCGGGCATGACCCGGTCGGTGATCGTCTGTAACGGCTATAAAGATCGCGAATACATTCGTCTGGCGCTGATTGGCGAGAAGATGGGCCACAAGGTCTATCTGGTGATCGAGAAGATGACCGAAATCGCGATCGTGCTGGAAGAGGCCGAGCGTCTGAACGTGATCCCACGCCTTGGCGTGCGTGCGCGACTGGCGTCGCAGGGTTCCGGTAAATGGCAGTCTTCCGGCGGTGAAAAATCCAAGTTTGGCCTCGCGGCGAACCAGGTGCTTCAGCTGGTGGAAATTCTGCGCGAGCGCGGTCGTCTGGACAGCATTCAGTTGCTGCACTTCCACCTCGGCTCGCAGATGGCCAATATTCGCGACATCGCCACTGGTGTGCGTGAATCCGCGCGTTTCTACGTTGAGCTGCATAAGCTCGGCGTGAATATTCAGTGCTTTGACGTGGGCGGCGGCCTGGGCGTGGACTACGAAGGGACCCGCTCGCAGTCTGACTGCTCGGTAAACTATGGCCTGAACGAATATGCCAACAACATCATCTGGGCGATTGGCGATGCCTGCGAAGAGCACGGCCTGCCGCACCCGACGGTAATCACCGAATCCGGCCGCGCGGTCACTGCACACCATACGGTGCTGGTCTCTAACATCATCGGCGTTGAGCGTAGCGAAATCACCGAAGCCACGCCTCCGGCAGACGATGCTCCACGTTCCCTGCAAAGCATGTGGGAAACCTGGCAGGAGATGCACGAGCCGGGCACGCGTCGTTCCCTGCGCGAATGGCTGCACGACAGCCAGATGGACCTGCACGATATTCACGTCGGCTACTCGTCAGGCACCTTCAGCCTGCAAGAGCGCGCGTGGGCCGAGCAGCTCTATCTGAATATGTGCCACGAAGTGCAGAAACAGCTCGACCCGAGCAACCGCGCGCACCGTCCGATTATCGACGAGTTGCAGGAGCGTATGGCGGACAAAATGTACGTCAACTTCTCCCTGTTCCAGTCGATGCCGGATGCCTGGGGTATCGACCAGCTGTTCCCGGTTCTGCCGCTGGAAGGGCTGAACCACGCCCCGGAACGCCGCGCCGTGCTGCTGGACATCACCTGTGACTCCGACGGCGCAATCGACCACTACGTCGACGGCGACGGTATCGCAACGACGATGCCAATGCCGGAGTACGATCCGGAGAACCCGCCAATGCTGGGCTTCTTTATGGTGGGGGCGTATCAGGAGATCCTCGGCAACATGCACAACCTGTTCGGTGATACCGAAGCGGTTGACGTGTTTGTCTTCCCTGACGGCAGCGTGGAGGTTGAGCTGTCCGACGAAGGGGACACCGTGGCGGACATGCTCGAATACGTTCAGCTCGATCCGAAAAAACTGCTCACCCAGTTCCGCGATCAGGTGAAAAACACCGGTCTGGACGATGCCTTGCAGCAGCAGTTCCTGGAAGAGTTTGAAGCGGGTCTGTACGGGTACACCTACCTGGAAGACGAGTAAGAAAACCTCCCTCTCCCACAGGGAGAGGGTCGGGGTGAGGGCATCAGGCCGCTGTGCCGCCGATGCCCGGTGGCGCTGCGCTTACCGGGCCTACGAATGTAGGCCGGAGAAGGCGAAGCCGCCATCCGGCAGAATGCTATACTCACTTGAACCCGTATGAATTAACGGCGATAATTCGCCCCAATATGCGATTTACGAATCAATCCCTTCCTCGTCGGGTTTAACGACGCGGAGGGGATTTTTTTTCATCTGTTTTTAATGTATCGACTTTATAAGAGGTCAGGACATGAGCACTTTAGGTCATCAGTACGATAACTCTCTGGTATCTAACGCGTTTGGTTTTTTACGCCTTCCGATGAACTTCCAGCCGTACGACAGCGATGCGGACTGGGTGATCACCGGCGTACCGTTCGACATGGCAACGTCCGGTCGCGCGGGTGGACGTCATGGCCCGGCGGCGATCCGTCAGGTTTCCACTAACCTGGCCTGGGAGCACAACCGCTTCCCGTGGAACTTCGACATGCGCGAGCGCCTGAACGTGGTGGACTGCGGCGATCTGGTGTACGCCTTCGGCGACGCGCGTGAAATGAGCGAAAAATTGCAGGCGCACGCTGAGAAGCTGCTGGCGGCCGGTAAACGCATGCTCTCCTTCGGCGGTGACCACTTCGTGACCCTGCCGCTGCTGCGCGCCCACGCGAAGCACTTCGGTAAAATGGCGCTGGTGCACTTCGATGCGCACACCGACACCTACGCGAACGGCTGTGAATTCGACCACGGCACCATGTTCTATACCGCGCCGAAAGAAGGCCTGATCGATCCGAACCACTCCGTGCAGATCGGCATCCGCACCGAGTTCGACAAAGACAACGGCTTCACCGTGCTCGACGCGGGCCAGGTGAACGATCGCGGCGTGGACGATATTCTGGCTCAGGTTAAGCAGATCGTCGGCGACATGCCTGTCTATCTGACCTTCGACATCGACTGCCTGGATCCGGCATTCGCACCGGGTACCGGTACGCCGGTGATCGGCGGCCTGACATCAGACCGCGCCATCAAGCTGGTCCGCGGCCTGAAGGATCTGAACATCGTCGGAATGGACGTGGTAGAAGTGGCTCCGGCCTATGACCAGTCCGAGATCACCGCGCTGGCCGCGGCGACCCTGGCGCTGGAAATGCTCTACATCCAGGCGGCGAAAAAAGGCGAATAAACCTTACGCGCTGATTGCTGCTGCGCGCCGCATGCGCAGCAGCAACATTCCCCCGGCAAGCAGGGTGACAACCTGCGAGACGACCAGCACCGAAAAGCCTGAACTGACCGACCCCACCGATCTCATCACCATCCCCATCAGCAGCGGAATAAACGCCGCGCAGATATTGCCGATCCCATTGATTATGCCGTAAGCGCTGCCCACCGCTTCCCGCGCGGCGTGATGCTGGATCACCGCCGGAATAGCCGCTCCCTGTAGCCCCCAGAAGACGTTAGCCGAAAGCATAAACAGCGCCAGCCAGGCAGGCTGATGGCTGAGCATCAGTGCGATCACGGAGAGTGCCGTCAACGTACCGCCCACCACAAACAGCACCGGCGCCTGTTCCGGCCGCATTTTGTCGAGCAGCACGCCGCCCAGAAACTTTGACCCCAGGCTCAGCAGGAAGGGGACCGCCGCAAGCATGCCCGTCGCGTGCAGCGAGAAGTGGTGCTCGTCACGCAGCCACGCGGGCAGCCACGTGCTGCTGCCCCACAGATAGCTCAGCGTGGCGATTTCAACCAGCAGGATCCAGCCCAGCAGCGGCGTCTGCCAGGCCAGCGTGAAGGTGTGAACAAACCCCGGTTTTTTCATCTTCACTGGGCTGTGTGGCGCGGGCAGAAAACGCCAGATGAGCCCGCCGCCCAACACCAGATTCATCACCGCCAGGGCGTAAAACGACCCGGCCCAGCCGAGATGCGACATCAGCCAGGTCACCAGCGGAAAGCCCACGGCCAGCCCGAGCGAGACGCCCAGCGCGGTCACGGCGTTGGGTTTGCCGATCTCTTGCGCGCTAAAGTTATCGCTGATAAAGCGCGTTTTCAGTGAAAAAAGCGGTCCCTCCGCGATCCCCAGAATCACGCGGGCGAAGAGCATTCCCGTCAGCGAGCCGAGCAAAGGTGAAGCCGCGCAGACCGCGGCCCAAATCGCTATGCTGCTTAATAATCCCTGCCGATAATGAAGTTTGCTTTCAATAACCGGCGTTAATAATAAAGCGGAAAAGCCATAACCCAGCAGAAAGCAGGTCATCAGCATTCCCTGTAACATTCTGTTTTCATTTAACTGAAAATGTTCGGCAAATTCCGGGTTTAAAATCATTACCGAGATATTTACCCGATCGACGTAGGAAATAATAATGAGTAATAAAAGCGCAATCGTGCCTTGCCATCTTGCCGTCATCATGTCCGCCTTACGTTTTTTGTAACTTATATTTTTCATCAATGTGATTGTCACGGAGCTAAAATGGTTCACCTGTGAAACTCTTTGTTTATTAAAGATAAATTAAAAATTCGTTTCACAGGTGAAACGCGAAAGAGGTGACGTTCATTTATTTTTAGAGAGTAAAAAGAAAAGAAGTCAATATCTTTTATTGAAAATAAGAGACCATTAAAAAAACGTATTTCTCACGCTGCAATAATGAAAATTTCATATCGCTGCATTTTTTCGTGATCCCTTGCACACTTAGTTAATTAATTGCCGATCGATTAACAAATTCGTCACATTGTCGCTTGACGAAACATTCATCGCTTTTATATTGACCGTATTAAATAAGAAACAGAGTTTCATATATGAAACAAAAGCCTGGAGGATCGTGATGAGCTGGATAGGCGTATGTGACGCAGAGCAAGTACAGGAAGATTTCCCTTTTAGCGGAAACGTCGACGGTAAAGAGATCGGCGTTTACCTGATCGACGGTGAGTATTACGCGCTGGAGGACGTATGCCCGCACGCCTATGCCCTGCTGAGTCAGGGCTTCGTGGAAGACGGCAAGGTGGAATGCCCGCTGCACGAGGCGGTGTTCGACGTCAAAACCGGCCAGTGTCTGCACGGCCCCGGAGGACGCAACCTCAATCGTTACCCGGTTCGGGTCTTTGAAAATCAAATCCAGATTACCTTCGTCGAGGAGACCGTGGCATGAGCGACACCCTGAACTACAACCCGGCGCTGCCGGAAAGCCGCCAGTTTACCCCACCGGCAGAGGGCGGTAACGGTGCCATTCATAAGCCAGGCGATTACACCAACCTGATCTGGCAAACCCGCAGCCGCGAGCCGGAAAGCTGGGAAGTGAAGCTGATTGCGACGCTGGAAGATCTCTTCGAGCAGGGCGTTGAAACCTTGCCGGAGCTGGTAAGCGGGCTGAACGCAGTGCGTATGCACGACCAGCAGGGCGAGCCGTGGAGCGACGCCAGCTTCCAGGCATTCTTACAGGTTAACGGCTACTGAGGGCAACGCGATGACGACGACCGTACAACATTATCTGGATAAAGGCCTGCGCGGCCTCTGGTATCCGGTGCTGGCGAGCTGGGAAGTGCAGTCTGCGCCGGTGGGCATCACCCGCCTGGGCGAGCAGATTGTGGTCTGGCGCAATAAAGATGGCCAGGTTCAGGCGCTGGAGGACCGCTGTCCGCATCGCGGTGCGCGACTGTCGATGGGCTGGAACCTCGGGGACCGCATTGCCTGCTGGTATCACGGCGTTGAGGTGGCGGGCAACGGCGAAGTGAAAGACGTGCCCGCCGTGGATAAATGTCCGCTGGTCGGCCAGCAGTGCGTGCGCAGCTATAACGTGCAGGAGGCGCACGGCGCCATCTTCCTCTGGTTTGGCGTCACCGCGGACCAGCAGCCGGACGAACTGACCTTCCCGGATGAACTCGCCGACACGGAAAACTTCAGCAACTTCCTCTGCACCGCCGCGTGGAAATGCAATTACCAGTACGCGCTGGAAAACGTGATGGACCCGATGCACGGTACCTATCTGCATTCGTCCTCGCACTCGATGGCTGAAGGGGATCGCAAGGCCGACATGGTGCTCCAGCCGACCAAAACCGGCTTTATTTTCGAGAAGAAAGGGCAGAGCGGCGTCAATTTTGACTGGGTGGAGCTGGGCAACAGCGGCACCTGCTGGATGCGCCTCTCCATTCCGTACAAGAAGCGCTTCGGACCGGGCGGCCACTTCTTTATCGTCGGCATGGTGGTGCCGGAAGATAACGACAACTGCCGCGTCTTCTTCTGGCGCATCCGCCGCGTACAGGGCTGGCAGCGCGATATGTGGCGCTTCATGTACCGCAACCGGCTGGAAAAACTGCACTGGGAAGTGCTGGAGCAGGACCGCGTGGTGCTGGAGAGCCTGGCGCCAAACGCGCGCGATCATGAGTACCTGTATCAGCACGACGTTGGCCTCTCGCGCCTGCGCCGCATGATGCAAAAGGCCGCCAAAGAGCAACTGGCGATGCGTGAAGCACAGCAGGGAGCCGCCTGATGAACGGGCTGCTGAGCGGAAAGCGCATCGTGGTGACCGGCGCCGCGCGCGGGCTGGGCTACCACTTTGCCAAAGCCTGCGCGGAGCAGGGTGCGAAGGTAGTGATGTGCGACATCCTCAAAGGCGAGCTGGCCGAGAGCGCCCACGGGCTGAGCGAGCAGGGCTATGCGGTCGAATCGCACGTTATCGATCTGGCCGATCAGCACTCTATCGACCAGGTGTTCAGCGCCATTGGCGAGCAAGGGCAGATTGACGGCCTGGTGAACAACGCGGCGATGGCGACGGGCGTGGGCGGCAAAAACATGCTCGATTACGATCCGGATCTCTGGGATCGGGTGATGAGCGTCAATGTCAAAGGCACCTGGCTGGTGACGCGCGCCGCCGTGCCGCTGCTGCGCGAAGGGGCAGGCATTGTGAACGTCGCGTCTGACACCGCGCTGTGGGGCGCGCCGCGCCTGATGGCCTACGTCGCCAGCAAGGGCGCGGTGATTGCCATGACCCGCTCAATGGCGCGCGAGCTTGGCGAAAAGCGCATTCGAATCAACGCCATCGCCCCGGGATTAACCCGCGTCGAGGCAACCGAATATGTGCCGGCCGAGCGGCATCAGCTTTACGAAAACGGTCGCGCATTAACGGGGGCGCAGCAGCCGGAGGATGTCACCGGCAGCGTGGTCTGGCTGCTTAGCGATCTGTCGCGATTCATCACCGGACAGCTGATCCCGGTCAACGGCGGTTTTGTCTTTAATTGAGGTAGGGCGATGATGGCAAACGATCGGGAAGTGAAGTATCTGGTGCCGGGGCTGGAGCGCGGTTTACAGCTGCTGTTGGCCTTTGGCGAGCAGCATCGCGAACTGACCTTTGCCGAGCTGCACCGGCTGGTGGATATGCCGAAGGCGACCGCCTACCGCGTAGTGCAGACGCTGGAATATATGGGGTTTCTGGAGCGTAACGCGCGCACCAACACCTTCTCGCTGGGCATGAACGTGCTGCGCCTGGGCTTTGAGTACATCGCCTCGCTTGACGTGGCGCAGGTTGGCCAGCCGGTCATCGAGCAGCTGCGCGACGTGAGCCAGTGCAGCAGCCACCTGGCGATCCGCGACGGGCGCGACATTATCTACATCGCCCGCGTCAGCGCCGCCGGGTCGCGCATCAACCAGGTCAGTATTGGTACCCGTCTGCCGGTGCACTGCACCTCGCTGGGCCGCATGCTATTGACCGATATTTCCCGCGCTGATTTCGAACAGCTGTTCCCGCATGAGCGTCTGCCGGGCAACACGCCGGGGCAGCTTCACGACCGCGAAGCCCTGTGGCAGATGGTGCAGCAGGACAAAGCCCGCGGGTATGTCATCGGCGAATCCTTCTTCCGCCACGGCATCTCTTCCATCGTCTACCCGGTGTATGACCGAAGTGGCCGCGTGGCGGCGGTGGTCAGCATTCTGGTGCCGTCGGAGGAGATCCCGCAGAGCGACCGCGAGCGCCTGCAAAACGAGGTTCGCCTCGCGGCGGATAAAATTTCTGGCTTCTTAGGGTATTTGTCACAGGCCAGTTAAATCAGTGAGTTAACGTCAGGCGCTTGACTGCGTCGGGCATGTTTTACGCCCAATCTGGGCCAGATGAGGCAACGAACGATGAGTGTAACCGGAATTGAAAAGCTGGAATTTGGTGTGCAAGACCTGACGCACTGCGCCAAATTTATGCGTGATTTTGGCCTGACGGGCGATGCCAGCGGCCAGCGTTTCACCACCCTGAGCGGCGCGCGCGTGGAGCTTAACCCGATCGACAGCCCCGACCTGCCGCCCGCGTTTGAAGCGGGTAACACCCTGCGCCGCATGACCTGGGCAGTTGCCAGCCAGTCAGATCTGGATGCGCTGCGCCCGAAGCTGGCGCAACAGCCAGGTTTTCGTGAAGTGGGCGATGCGCTGGAGTGCCTGGACCCGAACGGCATGACGCTGCGCGTGCAGGTGACCCAGCAAACTGACGTGGAGCTGAACGTCGAGCCGATTAACCAGTGGGGCGATGCCCGCCGTATCGACACCCCCAGCCCGGTTTACGATCGCGCCCAGCCGATCAACGTGGGGCATGTGGTGTTCTTCGTGGAAGAGCTGGCGGCAGTGGAGAAATTCTACCGCGAGGTGCTCGGCTTCCAGGTCTCGGACCGCTATATCAACCGCGCCGTGTTCCTGCGCTGCGGCGTGCGCGGCGGCCATCACAACCTGTTCCTGCTGCAACTGCCGAACCGCAAGCGCGGCCTCAACCACGTGGCCTTCACCGTGCGCGACATCCACGAGGTGATCGGCGGCGGTATCGCGATGAATAAACATGACTGGAGCACCTTTATCGGGCCGGGCCGTCATCCGGTGTCGTCGGCGTACTTCTGGTACGTCAACAGCCCGACCGGCGGGGCGTTTGAGTATTACACCAACGATGATTATCTGACGGAAAACTGGCAGCCGCGTGAGCTGGAGCATTCGCTGGTCTCCTTTACCGAGTGGGCGGTGGAAGGCGGGATTGACCACGACACGCGCCGTCAGCAGAAAAAGCCGGAGGCGGTATGACGTCGCGCGTTGTCATTATCGGCGGCGGCCAGGCGGGCGGCTGGGCGGCGAAAACCCTGCGCGATGAGGGTTTCGACGGAGAGATTTGCGTGGTAGCGGAAGAAGAGTGGGATTTCTACGAGCGCCCGCCGCTGTCGAAAGCGTCTTTGCTGGAGCCGGACGCGGCGCTCCCAAGGCTGTTTAGCGACGAGGTGCAGCAGGCGCTGAACCTGGCCTGGTACCGGCCGCTGCGCGCTGAATCTGTCGATCGCGATGAGAAAAAAGTCGTTCTTAGCAACGGCGAGCGGCTTAGTTACAACATCCTTTTAATCGCTACCGGCGGTCGGGCGCGCCTGCCTTCGCAGGCGTGGGCCAGCCATCCGCAGGTCTATACCCTGCGCCACTGGCAGGACGCGCAGCGCCTGAAAAGTCGTCTGGCGGAAAGTAAAAAACTGGCGATCGTCGGCGGCGGCTGGATCGGACTGGAGATTGCTGCCTCGGCGCGGAAAAGCGGCGTGGCGGTCACCCTGTTCGAGCAGCAGCCCGCGCTCTGCATGCGCTCGGTGAGCGGCGAGGTGTCGCAGCGCCTGGAGGCCATCCACCGCGAGCAGGGGGTGGAGATCCGTACCGGCTGCGGCGCGCTGGAGCTGGAGGACGATAACGGCCTGCCGGTTATCCACTGCGACGGCCAGCGTGAAACCTTTGATGCGGTGGTGGTCGGGATCGGCGTCGATCTCAATCTGGAGCTGGCGCGCGATGCGGGGCTGAAAACCGGGCGCGGGATCGTGGTGGATGCCCAGGGACGCACGTCGGATCCGTTCATCTTTGCCGCAGGAGATGTCGCCCAGCACCATCACTACGGCTTGTGCATCCAGTCCTGGGCCTTCGCCCAGAATCAGGCGGCGGCGACGGCGAAAGCGATGCTCAACCCCGATGCGCCAGGCTACGACGACGCGCCGTGGCTGTGGTCGGATCAATACCAGCACAACATTCAGATCCTCGGTATTCCGCAGCCAGGCAGCAGAACGGTCGTGCGTGAAGAGGCGCTGTACTTCTCGCTGGACGACAACGGGCGGCTGACGCAGCTGGTGGCGTTCGACGATGCGCGTACCGTCAAGCTGGCGAAGCGCTGGATGGCGGCGGGGCGGGATCTGTCCGACGTGCCGCTCGCCGACCCGACCTTTTCACTGATGTCACTGCGATAGCTAACCCGCACCCGTAGGGGGAGAGATGACCACACTAGAGACTAACACCGCACCGGTTGAGGCGAGCGGTGAGGGGACCCGCACGCCTGAAAAAGCGGTGCGCTGGGCCATCCCGCTGTCGCTGCTGGCCTGTGTGCTGCTGGCGTTTTTCGACAAAATCAGCATCGCGGCGCTCTTTTCTGATACCCATTTCCAGCAGGCGATGGGCATTGATTTCGACACCACGCGTCTCGGCATTTTGATGAGCGCCTTCCTGCTGAGCTACGGCTTCTCATCGGTGTTTTTGAGCGGTTTAGGCGACAAAATCGCGCCGCTGCGACTGCTCACCGGGATGATGGCGGTGTGGTGCGTGCTGATGGTGGCGATGGGCTTTACCCATAACTACACGCTGATGATCGTCCTGCGTATTCTGCTGGGCGTGGCGGAAGGACCGCTGTTCCCGCTGGCCTTTGCCATCGTACGTCACAACTTCCCGCAGCATTTGCAGGCGCGAGCCACCATGCTGTGGCTGCTGGGTACCCCGGTTGGCGCGGCGATTGGTTTCCCGCTCTCCCTCTGGCTGCTGAACACCTTTGGCTGGCAGAGCACTTTCTTTGTGATGGCCATGCTTACCGTGCCGGTGCTTATCTTTGTGCGCATTGGTCTGCGCGGGATCCGCCTGGAGGCAAAACCCGGCACCTCGCAGGCGTCCCGGGACGAGCGGCGCGCGGCGCGGCGTGAGCTGTTCGTCAGCCCGCACTTCTGGATCATCTGCATCTTTAATATCGCTTTCCTGACCTACCTGTGGGGCATCAACGGCTGGCTGCCGGGCTACCTGATCAAAGGCAAAGGCATTCATCTGGAGCACGCGGGCTGGCTGTCGTCGATGCCGTTCATCGCCATGCTGGCAGGGGAAGTGATTGGCGCGTGGCTCTCGGACAGGGTCGATAAGCGCGCGGCGGCATGTTTTATCTCCATGGCGGGGGCGGCCGTCGGGCTGGCGGCGGTGATGCACCTTGATACCCCGCTGGCCGTCATCGCGGCGATGAGCTTCAGCACCTTTATGTGGGGCACCGGCGCGCCCAACATTTTCGCCCTGCTGGCGAAGGCCACCCATCCCCGGGTGAGCGCCACGGCGGGCGGTATCTTCAACGGGCTGGGAAACTTTGCGGGCGCGCTGTCGCCGGCGGTGATGGGCGCGCTTATCGCCTTCACCCACAGCATGGATTCCGGGCTGATTTTTCTGGCGGTGATGGCGGCGGTGGGCTGCGTCCTGTTACTGCCGCTGCTGAGACGTTACTGAGGAGAGTGTCATGACTGATTCAACCGTAACCAACAAAACGGGCATCAAACCTGACCATCTGACGATGGAAGAGTGGGTCGAGTCGCGCATCGCGCGCTTCGAAGGGCGTAAATACGACTGGAACGCGCTGAAGTTCCAGGCCGATTTTGACCCGAAATACCGCCGGGCGCAGATGCGCTATATCGGTACCGGCGCAACCGGCGTGGCGAACGACACCAACACCGTGCAGGCGGACCATTTTACCTTCTCCACCATGGTGCTGCCGTCGAAGTGCGAAGGGCCGCTGCACCTGCACGACGACGTGGAAGAGGTGTTCTTCATGCTCAAGGGGCAGATCACGCTGATGATCCTGGACGGCGACAACTACACCGAAACCGTGCTGCGTGAGCGTGACCTGATCTCCGTTCCGCCGGGCATCTATCGCGGCCTGTTTAACCACGGCGAAGAAGAAGCGCTGATGTGCGTCATGCTGGGGACCAACAAGCCGGAAATCCCGACCTACCCCGCCGATCATCCGCTTTCCAAAGTGAAGCGGAACTAAGGGGGCATGATGACGGGTTTTCGTGAACAGGGAAGCGGCATCCCGCTGATGCTGCTGCACGGGATCAGCTCCGGCGCAGCCTCCTGGCACAAGCAGATGGCGCTGAACGGCTTTCGCGTGCTGGCGTGGGACATGCCCGGTTACGGCGAAAGCCCGATGCTGGCCGTTGAGCGGGCAAACGCGGGGGATTACGCCGACGCGCTGGCGGCCATGCTGGATCGCGCCGGTGTCTGGCAGGCAGTGCTGGTCGGCCATTCCCTGGGGGCGCTGGTGGCCAGCGCCTTTGCGGCAAAGTTCCCGGATCGCGTCATTCATCTGGTGCTGGCCGACGCCGCGCAGGGGTACGGCAATGCCGCGCCGGAGCAGCGGGAGCAGGTCTGGCGCAACCGCGAGCAGCAGATGGCGCTGGGGGGCGACATCCTCGCCCAGACCCGCGCCGCGAAGCTGCTGCGCCCCGGCGCGCGCGCGGAAGATATCGCCACCGTCGCGGCGGGCATGAGGGCGCTGCGCCCGGAAGGCTATCTCGCTGCCGCGTGGATGCTGGCACATGACGACATTCACGGCTGGCTTAAACGCTACTCCGGCACGTTTGAAGTCTGGTGCGGCGAGCAGGATGCCATCACCCAGCCGGAACTGGTTCAGGGTCTGGCGCTGCGCTACGGCATGCCGTTTATCGCCATTCCGCAGGCCGGGCACGCCAGCTATCTCGATAACGACGCGTTTTTCAACCAACAGCTTTTACGCATTAACGAAGAGGTGCGCGATGAATGCACACATTGACGGGCGCGTAGCGGTAGTCACCGGCGGTTCGTCCGGCATTGGCTTTGAAACGCTACGCTTGCTGCTGGCTGAAGGGGCGAAAGTCGCCTTCTGCGGCCGTGACGCGGATCGGCTCGCCAGCGCCCATGCGACGCTGCAAAACGAATTTCCCCACGGGGAGATTTTCGCTTACCGCTGCGACGTGCTGAACGCCGACGAAGTTCAGGCCTTTGCGGATGCGGTGCAGGCGCGCTTTGGCGCGGCGGATATGCTGATCAACAACGCCGGGCAGGGCTACGTGGCGCACTTCCATGACACCCCGCGCGAGGCGTGGCTGCACGAAGCCGAACTCAAACTGTTCGGGGTGATTAACCCGGTGCAGGCGTTTCAGCCTCTGCTGGAGCAGTCAGACATTGCCTCTGTTACCTGCGTCAACTCCCTGCTGGCGCTACAGCCGGAAGAGCACATGATCGCCACCTCTGCCGCTCGTGCCGCGCTGCTGAACATGACGCTGACGCTGTCGAAAGAGCTGGTGGGCAAGGGCATTCGCGTCAATTCCATACTGCTCGGCATGGTGGAATCCGGCCAGTGGCAGCGCCGCTTTGAAAACCGGGCGGACAAAAGCCAGAGCTGGCCGGAATGGACGGCGGATATCGCGCGCAAGCGCGGCATTCCGATGGCGCGCCTCGGCAAGCCGCAGGAGCCCGCGCAGGCGCTGCTGTTCCTCGCCTCGCCGCTGGCCTCGTTTACCACCGGCGCGGCGCTGGACGTTTCCGGCGGCTTCTGCCGCCATCTGTAAGGACACATCATGAAAAAGGTAATGTTGATTGGTTTTGGCGCCATGGCGCAGGCGGTGATTGAGCGCCTGCCCGCCGGCGTGGCTATCGGCTGGATCGTGGCGCGCGCGTCTCACCATGCCGCCATTCACGACCAGTTTGGCGATGCGGTTGAGGCGCTGACATCGCCGATGGCGTGCGCACAAACGCCGGATCTGGTGCTGGAATGCGCCAGCCAGCAGGCGGTGGCCCAGTACGGGGAAGAGATCCTGCGTCGCGGCTGGCATCTGGCCGTCATTTCCACCGGCGCGCTGGCGGACAGCGCGCTGGAGCAGCGTCTGCTCGCTGCGGGCGGAAAACTGACCCTGCTTTCCGGTGCGGTGGCCGGTATCGACGGGCTGGCGGCGGCGAAAGAGGGCGGGCTTGAGCGCGTTACCTATCAGTCGCGTAAAAGCCCGGCCAGCTGGCGCGGCAGCTATGCCGAGCAGCTTATCGATCTGAATGCGGTGTCAGAGGCAAAGGTCTTTTTTGAAGGCAGCGCCCGCGAGGCGGCGCGGCTGTTCCCGGCGAACGCCAACGTGGCGGCGACCGTGGCGCTCGGCGGCGTCGGGATGGACAACACCCGCGTGCAGCTGATGGTTGACCCGGCAACGAAACGCAATACCCACACGCTCCACGTGGAAGGATTGTTCGGCGAGTTTCATCTGGAGCTGAGCGGACTGCCGCTGGCTTCTAATCCAAAAACCTCCACCCTGGCGGCACTGAGCGCGGTGCGCGCCTGCCGCGAGCTGGCCCTGAGCTGAGGAGTGACGATGGACGATCTGAAGATTTTTATCGGCGGCCAGTGGCGACACGGCGGCGGCAACCCGATGCAGAGCCACTTCCCGGCAGACGGGTCGATCAACGCGACGCTGAATGCCGCCAGTCTGGATGACCTGGAGGAGGCGGTAGCCGCCGGAGAGCGCGCCTGGCGCGATCCCGCATGGCGTAACAGCCCGCCGCATATGCGCGCGAAGATCCTGCATAAGGTTGCCGATCTCATTGAATCCCGCGTCGACGCGCTGGCGCAGATGCAGAGCCGTGATAACGGCAAGCCGCTGGCGGAAGCGCGCGGGCTGGTGATGAGCGCGGCGGGAACGGCGCGCTATTTCGCCGCCGCCTGCGAGCTGCTGGAAGGGGAACTGCCCACGCCGCGCCAGCCGGATCTGCTGACGCTGAGCCGCTATGAGCCGCTCGGCGTGGTGGCGGCCATCACGCCGTGGAACTCGCCGATTGCCAGCGAAATGCAGAAGGTCGCACCAGCGATTGCCGCCGGGAACGCGGTGATCCTCAAGCCGGCCGAAGCCACGCCGCTGATGGCGCTGGAGCTGGCGCGGATTTTTGAACAGGCCGGGCTGCCCGCCGGGCTGCTGAGCGTGCTGCCGGGCAAAGGCTCGGTGATTGGCGATGCGCTGGCGCGTCATCCTCGCGTGCGCAAAATTTCCTTTACCGGCGGTACCACCACGGGCCGTCATCTGGCGCACGTGGCGGCGGAAAAACTGATCCCGGCCTCGCTGGAGCTGGGCGGCAAATCGCCGACCATTGTGCTGGAGGATGCTGATATCGAACAGGCCGCGCGCGGGATCTGCTATGGCATTTTCAGCTCGGCGGGGCAGGCGTGTATCGCCGGGTCGCGGCTGTTTATCCACGAGAGCATTTACGCCCCGCTGATGGCGAGGCTGCTGGAATTAACTCGCGGGCTGCGCGTCGGACACCCGTTTACCGACGGCGTGCATGTCGGACCGCTGATCGGCGAAAAACATCGCCAGAGCGTGATCGAGTACGTCGAACTGGCGAAGCGTGAAGGGGGCCGCGTGCTGTGCGGCGGCGAGATCCCCGCCGATCCCGCGCTGGCAAACGGCAGTTTCTTCCAGCCAACCATCATTGAAGGGCTGACCAACCGCGCCCGCGCCTGTCAGGAAGAGATCTTCGGCCCGGTGCTGGTGGCGATGCCGTTTCGCGATGAAGCCACGCTTATCCGCGAGGCGAACGACTCGGTTTACGGCCTGGCGGCGGGGATCTGGACGCGCGATACCGGGCGCGCCCTGCGTCTCAGCGAGCAGCTGGAGGCTGGCACGGTGTGGATCAACACCTACAAGGTTTTTGCGATTTCGACCCCGTTCGGGGGCTTTAAAGAGAGCGGTCTGGGCCGCGAGAAGGGTATCCAGGGGCTGAAAGCCTGGATGCAACAAAAGAGCATTTATCTGGCGACGGGTAACAGCGTCAACCACTGGTGCGACTGAGAAAGGGTGAGCAATGAGCGAAATGATAACCGTCGGCGACGCCATCGCCAGAACGCTGGAGCAGTATCAGGTTGAGGCCATCTACGGCGTCATCTCTATTCACAACCTGCCGATCGCGGATGCGGTTGGGCAGCGGGGCAATATCCGCTTTGTGCCTGCGCGCGGTGAAGCCGGTTCCGTCACCATGGCCGATGCCCACGGGCGCTTTTCCGGTCTCGGCGTGGCGCTGACCAGCACCGGCGCGGGGGCCGGGAACGCGGTAGGCGCGCTGGTGGAAGCCATGAATGCCTGCACGCCGCTGCTGCACTTAACCGGGCAGGTGGAAAAGGCCTGGCTGGATGCCGACACCGGGTTTATCCATGAAACCCGCGACCAGCTGACCTTCCTGAAGGCCAGCTCAAAGCGGGCGTACCGCATCAGCAACGCCAGCCAGGCGATAGCGATTCTGCATAAAGCGATTCAGGATGCCCAGACGCCGCCGTGCGGGCCGGTCTCCGTGGAAATCCCGATTGATATTCAGGGGGCGAAAATTCCGCTGTCGCTGGTGACCGCCCCGGTGAAACCGGTGTCGGGTGTAAGCGTTGATGCGAGCGTTGTCGATACGCTGTGGGCGCAGCTGAAGCAGGCAAAACAGCCGCTGCTGTGGCTGGGCGGCGGGGCGCTGGGCAGCGCTGACGCCGTGAAAAAGCTGGCGGATGCGGGCATCACCGTTATCTCCAGCACCCACGCGCGCGGCGTGCTGCCGGACGGCCATCGCGCCAGCCTGCGGGCGTTCCACAACTCGCCGTCGGTTGAGGGGCTCATCGCGCAGTGCGACTTTACGCTGGTGGCGGGCTCGCGCCTGCGCAGTAACGAAACCCGTTCATGGACGCTCGAGCTACCGCATCCGCGCGTGCAGATTGATATCGACCCGGCGGCGGCCAGCCGTAACTACCTGATGGATAACACGCTGGTCGCCGACTGTTCCGCGTTGCTTAGCGCGCTGGCCGACAAGGCCCAGGGCCGCGAGTGGGGCAACGCGCAGTGGGATGCGCAGGTGCGGCAGGCGGTTGAGCAAGCCGAGCAGGGGCTGCGCGAGCAGTGCGGCGCCTACGCGAAGCTCAACGACGCCATCGAGAAGGCGCTGCCGAAGGACGGCCTGCTGGTGCGTGATATCACCGTGTCCGGCAGCCTGTGGGGAAGCCGACTGTTCCGCGCCAACGGCCCGCTGATGAACATTCACTCTCTGGCCGGGGCGATAGGCATGGGCCTGCCGATGGCGATCGGCACCGCGATTGCCAACCCGCAGCGCAAGGTGGTGGGGCTGGTGGGCGACGGCGGCCTGAGTCTGAATTTAGGCGAGCTGGCGACGCTGGCGCAGGAGAAAGCCAACGTGACGCTGCTGATCATGAACGACGGGGGCTACGGGGTGATGCGCGGTATTCAGGATAAATATTTTGGCGGGCGTCAGTATTATAACGCGCTGCATACGCCGGACTTTACCCTGCTGGCGCAGGCGATTGGCCTACAGGCCTGGAGCGTTGAGCGGGCTGAGGACTTTGATGCGGTGATGACGGAAGCGCTGGCGATGCCGGGGCCGTCGGTTGTGGAAGTGCGGATGGGGCAGATTGGCGCCCTTAAGTTTGCGGGGCCGCCGCAGAAGACGCTTTACTAGCTGTTTCCCCTCATCCCAACCCTCTCCCACAGGGAGAGGGAGAAAACGGTAGGCCGGGTAAGGCGAAGCCGCCACCCGGCTTTTTTCATCAGAACACGTTAAACGGGTATTCCACGTAGGCGCGGATCTCGTCCCCGCCCACGTTGTACTCGCTGGCGTTGCTGGAGACGCGCAGTACGGAGTAGCGCAGCTTCAGCTTCAGATCTTTCGCCGGGCCATCCTGCACCTGGTACTGGATCTGGTTAAACCACTCGTGCTCTTTGCCATTGCTGGTTTCAGAGGTTTTGATGTTATCGCCGCGCACGTAGGCGGTGGTCCAGCTCAGGCCCGGTAAGCCAAGGCCGCCAAAGTCCAGACCGTAGGATGCCTGCCAGGAACGTTCATCTTCGCCGTTGAAATCAGACCAGTAGGAGTTCGCCAGCCAGATGGTGTTACCGCCGTCACCCACGCCGCCTTTGTCGCGATAGCCGCCGTAGTTGTAGCCGGTACTGCCGCTGCTCTGCTGGTACGCCACTTTGAACGTGTGAATGTCCCAGATATAGCTCGCCGCCAGGCTCCAGATGGTGTTGCTGCGGCCCGTGTCGAGGCTGTCCGCGTAATCCTGGTCGAGACGGGAGTTATAGCCGTTGAAGTCGAGCACCAGCTGCTGCCCGGTACTGAACGGCTGTTTGAAGTTCATGCCCAGGTACTGCTTGTTCATCACCTCTTCGTTATGAGAGGCGTACAGCGCGCCGCTGAACTGGTCGTTAAACTGATAGCTCGCACCGCCGAAGGAGAGGCTCTTCAGTCCGCTGTCGTGGCGGTCATCGCTTTTACGCTGCTCGTCGGTGAAGTAACCGGCGTTGACTTCCAGACCGTCAATCTCTTTCGAGGTCAGCATGGCGCCGGTGTAGCTTTCAAACAGCAGGCGGGAGCTGTCGGCATTCACGATGGGCAGCTCAGGGCGCTGATTCCCGTAGCTCAGTACGGTATTCGAGATGCGCATTTTGGCGGTTGCGCCAAACTTTGCCAGATCGGATTTTGCCCGGCCATCATCTTCCTGTTTAAAGAAGTCGATGCCGCCTGCGCCGCTTTTTCCACGGCCGCCGTCCAGGCGCACGCCGTATTGAGCAATACCGTCCACACCAAAGCCCACGAGCCCTTCGGTATAGCCGGATGCAAACGTGGCGATGATCCCCTGACCCCATTCGGCTTTGTCCTGCTGGCCCTGGTGGTAGTCGCGGCTGATATACGCATTGCGTAAAAACAGATCCAGATGGCTGTCGTCAATAAAACCCTTGCTGTCGGATTGCTGGCTTGCGGCGGCAGGTAATGCGGCAAATAAACTTAAAGCAATTAATGATAATTCTTTTTTCACGGAGGGAACGTCTCTGTCTGGATATATTAATTTAAATAACTGCGAAAGAGATAATTACCGGAAAAAATTACCTTTGCAATAATTATGTGACCAGACATTTCAGTGTGACAGGGCAGAGTTGGCGGGGCTTTCAGGGGTTTTATCGATACGTGCTTTTAAGTTAACAATTCATGCGAAATAAAAAGGAGGCAAAACTGCCTCCTTCTGAAATTATTTAATTCCGTCTGCCGCCATACGGTCGCGAATATGCTGCGCGCGCTCAACCGAGGCCGGGTGATCGTCAAACATGGAGCTTTGACGGCCCTCTTCCAGCTTGGCCAGTTTTTCGAAGCTGGTGGCTAAACCTGATGGATTGATGCCGCGTTTGCGCAACAGATCGTAGGAGTAGTCGTCCGCCTCGGACTCCTGGCGCTGGGAGAACTGCGAGTTGACCAGCTTCTCGCCCATATCGCCAATCTGAGACTGAGACAGGCTGCCGACGATGCCGCCCGCGGAGGCCGCCGCCGCACGAACGGCGTTAGTACCCAGCGCAACCTGCATGCCTTTCTTCACGTGACCCAGTGCAACGTGGCCCATTTCGTGGCCGATCACCGCTTCGACTTCGTTGTCGGTCATCATGTCCATCAGCCCGCTGTAAACGCGGATACAGCCGTTCGCCATCGCAAAGGCGTTGACGTCTTTCGCCATATACACCTTGTAGTTCACCGGCTGACCGTTAATGTTGTCGCCCAGCGCGGAAGCAATCTTATTCAGACGCTGCGTATAGGTACTGTTAGCCGGGGCGAGGGTGGCTTTTGCATCCATATCTTTACAGGCCTGGTCGCTCAGCGTTTTAACCTGCTCATCGCTCAGGGAATACGCCTGGAAGGCCTCGGCCCCTGACGACATCAGACCGTTAGAATCCATATTTTGGCAGCCGCTCAGCAGGAGCGTTGTACCCAGGGCCAGCACTATTGCACGCATTTTCATTATGTTGCTTCCGTACTCGTTAATCTGAATAAAATCCGAAAAGTGCACCGTCAGCGAAGCCGGTGAGGCTAAGTATAAGGAATATCGACAGGGGCGGGCGAGCAGATTGCGCAACATGCGAGCATGATCCAGAGATTTCTTAACACGCAAAAGAATGCTCCATGTACATGACTTGCGGCTTGGGTTACATTGTTGGCACTTTTTTCCGGCGTAGCCCAAAACGCGCTGTCGTCAAGGGCATGGCCTTTAACAGTCCGATCTGGAGTTAAAATGTCCTCACGTAAAGAGCTTGCTAATGCTATTCGTGCGCTGAGCATGGACGCAGTACAGAAAGCCAAATCCGGCCACCCGGGCGCCCCTATGGGCATGGCTGACATCGCCGAAGTCCTGTGGCGTGATTTCCTTAACCACAACCCGCAGAACCCGGCATGGGCAGACCGCGACCGTTTCGTGCTGTCTAACGGCCACGGCTCTATGCTGATCTACAGCCTGCTGCACCTCACTGGCTACGATCTGCCAATCGAAGAGCTGAAAAACTTCCGTCAGCTGCACTCCAAAACTCCAGGTCACCCGGAAGTGGGCTACACCGCTGGCGTTGAAACCACTACCGGTCCGCTGGGTCAGGGCATCGCTAACGCCGTAGGTATGGCGATTGCAGAGAAGACCCTGGCGGCGCAGTTTAACCGTCCTGGCCACGACATCGTTGACCACTTCACCTACGCCTTCCTGGGCGACGGCTGCATGATGGAAGGCATTTCTCACGAAGTGTGCTCCCTGGCAGGCACCCTGAAGCTGGGTAAACTGGTTGCGTTCTACGACGACAACGGCATCTCCATCGACGGTCATGTTGAAGGCTGGTTCACTGACGACACCGCCGCACGTTTCGAAGCCTACGGCTGGCACGTTGTGCGCGGCGTTGATGGCCACGATGCTGACTCGATTAAACGTGCCGTAGAAGAAGCGCGCGCCGTGACCGACAAACCGTCCCTGCTGATGTGCAAAACCATCATCGGCTTCGGTTCTCCGAACAAAGCGGGCACTCACGACTCCCACGGCGCACCGCTGGGCGACGCGGAAATTGCACTGACCCGTGAAGCGCTTGGCTGGAAACACCCTGCCTTCGAAATCCCGTCTGAAATCTACGCTCAGTGGGATGCGAAAGAAGTGGGCCAGGCGAAAGAAGCGGCCTGGAACGAGAAGTTCGCGGCATACGCGAAAGCCTTCCCTCAGGAAGCGGCTGAATTCACCCGTCGTATGAAAGGTGACATGCCGTCTGACTTCGACGCGAAAGCGAACGAGTTCATCGCGAAGTTGCAGGCGAACCCATCTAAGATCGCCAGCCGTAAAGCATCTCAGAATGCGATCGAAGCGTTTGGCCCTCTGCTTCCAGAGTTCCTCGGCGGCTCCGCTGACCTGGCGCCATCTAACCTGACCCTGTGGTCCGGATCTAAGCCAATCAACGAAGATACTGCCGGTAACTACATCCATTACGGTGTACGTGAATTCGGTATGACCGCGATTGCCAACGGTATCGCTCTGCACGGTGGCTTCCTGCCGTACACCTCTACCTTCCTGATGTTTGTGGAATATGCACGTAACGCCGTACGTATGGCTGCGCTGATGAAACAGCGTCAGGTGATGGTCTACACCCACGACTCCATCGGTCTGGGCGAAGATGGTCCAACCCACCAGCCGGTAGAGCAGGTGGCTTCCCTGCGCGTGACCCCGAACATGAGCACATGGCGTCCATGTGACCAGGTTGAATCTGCGGTGGCGTGGAAATACGGCGTTGAGCGTCATGATGGCCCGACCGCACTGATCCTCTCCCGTCAGAACCTGGCGCAGCAGGAGCGTACCCCAGAGCAGCTGGCAAACATCGCGCGCGGTGGTTACGTGCTGAAAGATTGCGCAGGCCAGCCTGAGCTGATCTTCATCGCTACCGGTTCTGAAGTTGAACTGGCCGTTGCCGCATGGGAAAAACTGACTGCCGAAGGCGTGAAAGCGCGCGTGGTCTCCATGCCGTCTACCGATGCGTTCGACAAGCAGGATGCCGCGTACCGCGAATCCGTACTGCCTAAAGCGGTCTCCGCTCGCGTGGCAGTGGAGGCGGGTATTGCTGACTACTGGTACAAATACGTGGGCCTGAACGGTGCTATCGTCGGTATGACCACGTTCGGTGAGTCTGCGCCGGCTGAACAGCTGTTTGAAGAGTTTGGCTTCACCGTTGAGAACGTTGTCGCTAAGGCGAAAGAACTGCTGTAAACCTCCCAATGAGGCAGAACGGGTCGCTCAGGCGGCCCGTTTTTTATTTCTTTGGTATTTTTTTTGGTTATAACAATACATATTTGGTGATTTATATCACAAATACGTAAAGTCGTGATGTGTGTAATTTGCAATGGGTATCACATATATAGACTTGCTTTTTTATTTTTCGTTTTTAACGATTTGTTTTTGTTCGTTTTATTAAAATACAGTCTGACACTCTCGCTATTTTCTCCCCGTTTGATTTCATTTTACCGCAGGCGTATTTTGTTTTTAGCGATACGTTGTACCCTAAAAATAAAATAAGGATGATATATGCGGTTAATTGATTATTTCCCTGAATCCTCAATATCAATAAAATCCGCAGCAAAGGACTGGCAGGAAGCCATTGATTTGTCCATGTCGTCTTTGCTGCAAAATCATTATATTAACGCTGGTTATATTGAAGCAATTAAAACCTCGACGCTTACTAATGGTCCTTATTACATTCTCGCTCCGGGTGTAGCGATGCCTCATGCCCGTCCGGAGTGCGGTGCCTTAAAAACAGGTATGTCATTAACGCTTCTTAAACAGGAAGTGCAGTTTGCCGACGACGATGAGCCCGTGAAATTACTCATTGGTTTATCGGCGGCGGATGCGGATTCACATATCGGCGCTATCCAGGCATTAAGCGAATTATTATGTGAAGAAGATAAACTGTCGGCGTTGTTAACCGCTAAGTCAGAAAAGCAGTTGGCGGATATTATCGCTCGCGCATAATTATTCTCTCCTTTACAGGACATTATTATGGAACACAAGTCTGCTCGTGCAAAGGTCCAGGCTTTTGGGGGCTTTTTGACTGCAATGGTCATCCCGAATATTGGCGCTTTTATTGCCTGGGGATTTATTACCGCATTATTTATTCCAACCGGCTGGATGCCAAATGAGCATTTTGCCAAAATTGTCGGTCCGATGATCACCTATTTATTGCCGGTGATGATTGGCTCTACCGGTGGACACCTGGTTGGTGGCAAACGTGGGGCGGTGATGGGGGGGATCGGCACTATCGGCGTGATTATCGGCGCGGATATTCCTATGTTCCTCGGCTCAATGATCATGGGGCCACTCGGCGGTCTGGTGATTAAGCACATCGATCGGCTGCTGGATAAACGCATTCCCGCTGGTTTTGAGATGGTCATCAACAACTTCTCGCTGGGTATTGCGGGCATGCTCCTCTGCCTGCTGGGATTTGAAGTGATCGGCCCTGCGGTGTTAATTGCCAATAACTTTATCAAAGAATGTATTGAAGCACTGGTGCATGCGGGCTATTTGCCGCTGCTGTCGCTGATTAACGAACCGGCAAAAATCCTGTTTTTAAATAACGCTATCGATCAGGGTGTTTATTATCCGCTGGGAATGCAGCAGGCTTCCGAAACGGGTAAATCCATCTTCTTTATGGTGGCCTCCAACCCCGGGCCGGGATTAGGTCTGCTGCTGGCTTTTACTTTTTTTGGCAAAGGGATGGCAAAGAAATCAGCCCCTGGCGCGATGATTATTCACTTCCTGGGCGGCATTCACGAGCTCTATTTCCCTTACGTACTGATGAAACCGCTGACGCTGATTGCGATGATCGCTGGCGGCATGAGCGGAACGTGGATATTTAATTTGTTGGGCGGCGGGCTGGTTGCTGGCCCAAGTCCGGGTTCGATTTTCGCCTATCTCGCGTTAACGCCTAAGGGTGCTTTTCTCGCAACGATTGCTGGCGTAACGGCAGGCACGCTGGTCTCTTTTGCAGTCACCTCCCTGATCTTAAAAATGGATAAAAGTCATGAAGCTGAAACGGAAGATACTTTCAATGATTCTGCCAAAGCCGTAAAAGCCATGAAGCAGGAAGGCAAGTTTTCTTATCGGGATATTAAGCGCATCGCTTTTGTCTGCGATGCCGGAATGGGCTCCAGCGCTATGGGCGCGACGACATTCCGGAAACGTCTGGAAAAGGCCGGGCGAGATATCGACGTAAAACATTACGCCATCGAAAATGTGCCTGACGATGCGGACATTATTGTTACCCATGCCAGCCTGGAAGGGCGCGCTAAACGGGTCAGTGACAAACCGTTAGTGCTGATAAAAAACTATCTCGGCGATCCGCAGCTTGACGATCTCTTTAAGCATTTAACGGCGAATTAATCTATCTGGTTCCTGGAGTCATTATGAAAACGAAAGTGGCTGCCATTTATGGCAAGCAGGATGTTCGTATCCGTGAATTTGAACTGCCCGAAATAAGCGACAATGAACTGCTGGTGAGCGTAATTTCTGACAGCGTTTGTTTATCAACCTGGAAGGCAGCGAAATTAGGCAGTGAACATAAACGTGTGCCGGACGATCTGGAAAAACATCCGGTCATCACCGGACATGAATGCGCCGGGGTGATTGTTGAGGTCGGGAAAAATCTGACCGGAAAATATAAAAAAGGTCAGCGCTTTGTTTTACAACCGGCAATGGGATTACCGACCGGTTATTCTGCTGGCTACAGCTATGAATATTTTGGCGGCAATGCGACGTATATGATTATTCCAGAAGTCGCGATTAATCTGGGCTGCGTTTTACCTTATCACGGCTCCTATTTTGCGGCGGCTTCGCTGGCGGAACCCATGTGCTGCATTATCGGCGCGTATAACGCCAATTATCATACGACGCAATATGTCTATGAGCACCGGATGGGTGTGAAGCCGGGAGGTAATATTGCGCTTCTGGCCTGCGCCGGGCCGATGGGAATTGGCGCTATTGATTATGCGATTAACGGCGGGATTCAGCCGTCGCGCGTTGTGGTGGTGGATATTGATGAGGCCCGCCTCGCGCAGGCAAAAAAATTACTGCCGGTTGCGCTGGCGGCACAAAAGGGTATTGAGCTTATCTATGTCAATACCTCCGAACTGGAGAACCCTGCCGCTACGTTACGCGCATTAACTGACAATGCAGGCTTTGACGACGTGTTTGTCTATGCCGCGGTTCCGGCGGTCATTGAACTGGCAGACGATCTTCTCGCCGAGGACGGGTGCCTGAATTTCTTCGCCGGACCAACGGACAGCAATTTCAAGGTGCCATTTAATTTTTACAACGTCCATTACAACAGTACCCACGTGGTGGGCACCTCCGGCGGTTCGACGGAAGACATGAAAGAGGCGATTGCGCTGAGTGCAACGGGTCAGCTCCAGCCGTCGTTTATGGTGACCCACATCGGCGGCCTTGATGCGGTGCCGCATACGGTGCTCAATCTGCCGGACATTCCTGGTGGCAAGAAGCTTATCTATAACGGTGTCACCATGCCGTTAACGGCCATTGCCGATTTTGCCGAAAAGGGTAAAACCGACCCGCTTTTCCGGGAGCTGGCAAGGCTTGTGGAAGAGACTCACGGCATCTGGAATGAAAAAGCAGAGCGCTATCTTCTGGCGCAGTTTGGGGTGGATATTGGGGAGGCTGAGGCATGATGTCTCTGGCGTGGCCGCTCTTTCGCGTGACCGAACAGGCGGCGCTGGCCGCCTGGCCGCAAACCGGGTGCGGCGATAAAAACCGAATCGACGGGCTGGCGGTAACCGCCATGCGTGAGGCGCTAAACGCGATAGCGATTCGCGGGCGTATCGTTATCGGCGAAGGTGAGATTGACCATGCGCCAATGCTGTGGATTGGCGAGGAGATCGGCAGCGGCGTCGGCCCGGCGGTGGATATTGCCGTCGATCCCATCGAGGGCACCCGCATGGTGGCGATGGGGCAAAGCAATGCGCTGGCTGTGATGGCGTTTGCGCCTGAGGGCAGCCTGTTTCATGCCCCTGATATGTACATGAAAAAACTGGTGGTTAACGCAGCGGCAGCCGGGGCAATCAGCCTCGCTCTCCCGCTGGCAGAGAATCTTCGCAACGTTGCCCGGGCGCTGGGCAAGCCGCTGGAGCATCTGCGGATGGTGACGCTGGACAAACCGCGCCTGCAAAATGCAATTGCCGAGGCGACGCAACTGGGCGTGAAAGTGTTTGCGCTGCCCGATGGCGACGTCGCCGCCAGCGTTCTGACCTGCTTACAGGATAATCCCTATGATCTGATGTACACCACAGGCGGCGCGCCGGAAGGGGTGATCTCCGCCTGCGCGGTGAAAGCGCTGGGTGGCGATATGCAGGCGGAGCTGATCGATTTTTGTGAAGCGAAAGGGGAGAGTCCTGAGAACCGTAGGGTCGCCGTGCAGGAGCACCGTCGCTGTGTGGAGATGAAGGTGGAAGTCAATCGTATCTATACCCTTAGCGAACTGGTAAAGGGCAATGACATCCTGTTCAGCGCGACGGGCGTGACGGGCGGCGAACTGGTTAAAGGTATTCAACAGGTTGCGAAGGGTGTGCGCACGCAAACTTTACTGATCGGCGGCGCAGATCGAACGTGTAATATAATAGACTCTCTGCATTCACGGTGATTTATCGAGATACAAATGACGACACTGACAGAAGACGATGTGCTTGAGCAACTGGATGCTCAGAATAACCTCCTCGCATTTATGACGACGGCACAGTCTTTTTTACTCCAGGGCATTAAATGTTTTCTGCCGTCGCTGTTTGTCGATAACGATGAAGAGATCGTGGAATATGCAGTGAAGCCGTTACTCGCCCGGAGTGGGCCGCTTGATGACATCGATGTGGCGTTACGCCTGATCTATGCGCTGGGGAAAATGGAAAAATGGCTCTACGCCGATATAACGCATTTTTCGCAGTTTTATCAGTATCTTAACGAGCAGGATACGATCCCTGGCTTCGCCGATGACATCACCTGGGATTTTATCAGCAACGTTAATTGCATCACCCGTAACGCGACGTTATTCAGCGCGCTGGAGTCGATGAAATTTGCTGACTTTGCCGCATGGTCTGAGGTGCGCTTTACCGCAATGATCAAGACGGCGCTCACCCTGGCGGTAACAACAATTTTAAAGGAACTTACGCCGTGAAAATTGGGCTAACGGTCAATGGGCTATATGTAGAAGCACATTATCCTGACGACGAAATTGAAAATGTTCATAAGCCTTTGCTGCGGCAACTGGCGAAACGGCATTTCGCCAGCGCCAGCAGACGTACGATTGTTTTTCTCAGCGCCCCGCCCGGTACGGGCAAGTCCACGCTGACCGCCTTCTGGGAATATCTCTCTCGTCAGACGGAGGGGCTCGCTCCGATTCAGACGTTGCCAATGGATGGATTTCATCACTACAACGTCTGGCTGGAAGCGCATAACCTGCGCGCGTACAAAGGCGCCCCGGAGACCTTTGATGTCGACAGGCTGGCGCAACATCTGCGGCAGATAAAAGAGGGCGACGGTACCTGGCCGCAGTATGACCGGCAAACGCACGACCCTGTCGAAGAGGCAATCGTGGTAACGGCCCCTGTCGTGATTGTTGAGGGTAACTGGCTGCTGCTCGATGACGAACGATGGCGAACGCTGATGGGATACTGTGATTTTTCATTGTTTATTCGCGCCCCCGCCGAAGCCTTACGTACGCGCCTGGTTGGACGTAAGCTGGCCGGCGGACTCTCTCAGGCCGACGCCGACGCGTTTTATGCGCGCACCGACGGGCCAAACGTGGAGCGTGTTTTGCGTCACAGCCGTCCTGCCAATGTTGAACTGATGATGTCGGCAAATGGCGAATACCGACTCGTCTGATCCTCAGCGGCTTTCAGTGGGGGCGCCGGTCGACCCGCCGCGTTTTTACGTGGCGGGAGGAAAAGGGATTATTCCGGAAAAATGTGATGGAGATCAGATAAAATCGCTCTTAATCTGGACAGAGATTCCTTTTATTCCCCGATTCGCTTATTCTTGCTGAAGCGTTTCAGTCGATTAAATGTTCGACAATTGACCAATCAATCGCAGTTTGTGACAGCAAGGATTCCCCTTCGGGCGTCGCTGGATTACTCTTTCAGCCACCTCAAACTCAGGGATAGCTTTGCAGGAGATCTATGACCGTACGCGTAGCGATTAATGGCTTCGGTCGCATCGGACGCAACGTGGTTCGTGCTTTATATGAATCCGGGCGTCGTGCGGAAATCACCGTGGTGGCAATCAATGAACTGGCGGATGCTGCGGGCATGGCGCATTTGTTGAAATATGACACCAGCCACGGTCGCTTTGCCTGGGACGTTCGCCAGGAAAGGGAACAGCTGTTCGTCGGTGACGATGCCATCCGCGTGCTGCATGAGAACAGTATTGAAGGGCTGCCCTGGCGCGAACTGGGTGTGGATGTGGTGCTGGACTGTACCGGCGTGTACGGTAACCGTGAACATGGCGAAGCGCATCTGAATGCTGGCGCGAAAAAAGTGCTGTTCTCCCATCCCGGCAGTAACGACCTCGACGCCACCGTCGTGTTTGGCGTCAACCAGCACGAGCTGCAAGCTGAACACCGCATTGTCTCCAACGCCTCCTGCACCACCAACTGCATTATTCCGGTCATTAAACTGTTAGACGATGCGTATGGCATTGAATCCGGCACCGTGACCACGATTCACTCCGCCATGCACGATCAGCAGGTCATCGACGCCTACCATCCGGATTTACGGCGCACTCGCGCGGCGAGCCAGTCCATCATTCCGGTGGATACGAAACTGGCTGCCGGGATCACCCGTATTTTCCCGCAGTTTAACGACCGTTTCGAAGCGATTGCCGTGCGCGTGCCGACGATAAACGTCACCGCAATCGATCTTAGCGTGACGGTGAAAAAACCGGTAAAAGCCTGTGAAGTCAACCTGTTGCTGCAAAAAGCGGCACAGGGAGCATTTCATGGTATAGTTGACTATACGGAATTACCGTTGGTCTCAGTAGATTTTAACCACGACCCGCACAGCGCCATCGTGGATGGCACGCAGACGCGAGTCAGTGGTGCGCACCTTATCAAGACGCTGGTCTGGTGTGATAACGAATGGGGCTTTGCTAACCGAATGCTCGACACCACGTTAGCCATGGCCGCAAAAGGTTTCAGGTAGAGCGCACCTTGCGCTTGCAAAACTTTAAGAATCAACGAGAGGATTCACCATGTCTGTAATTAAGATGACCGATCTGGATCTGGCAGGTAAACGCGTTTTCATCCGTGCCGATCTGAACGTACCGGTTAAAGATGGCAAAGTGACCAGCGACGCGCGTATCCGTGCATCTCTGCCAACCATTGAACTGGCTCTGAAGCAGGGCGCTAAAGTGATGGTCACCTCCCACCTGGGCCGTCCAACTGAAGGCGAGTACAACGAAGAGTTCTCTCTGCTGCCGGTTGTTAATTACCTGAAAGACAAACTGTCCAGCCCGGTTCGCCTGGTGAAAGATTACCTGGACGGCGTAGACGTTGCCGAAGGTGAGCTGGTTGTTCTGGAAAACGTTCGCTTCAACAAAGGCGAAAAGAAAGACGACGAAACCCTGTCCAAAAAATACGCTGCGCTGTGCGACGTATTCGTGATGGATGCATTCGGTACGGCTCACCGTGCGCAGGCATCTACCCACGGTATCGGTAAATTCGCAGACGTCGCCTGTGCAGGTCCGCTGCTGGCTGACGAACTGGAAGCGCTGGGTAAAGCTCTGAAAGAACCTGCTCGTCCAATGGTCGCTATCGTTGGTGGTTCTAAAGTGTCTACCAAACTGACCGTACTGGATTCCCTGTCCAAAATCGCTGACCAGCTGATCGTTGGTGGTGGTATCGCGAATACCTTCGTTGCTGCGCAAGGCCACAACGTGGGTAAATCCCTGTACGAAGCGGATCTGGTTGACGAAGCCAAACGTCTGCTGAGCACCTGTGATATCCCGGTTCCAACTGACGTTCGTGTAGCTACCGAGTTCTCCGAAACCGCTACCGCAACCCTGAAATCTGTTAACGACATCAAAGATGAAGAGCAGATTCTGGACCTGGGCGACGTTTCTGCACAGAAACTGGCTGAAATCCTGAAAAACGCAAAAACTATCCTGTGGAACGGTCCTGTCGGCGTGTTCGAATTCCCGAACTTCCGCAAAGGGACTGAGATCGTGGCTAACGCTATCGCAGACAGCGAAGCGTTCTCTATCGCAGGCGGTGGTGACACCCTGGCAGCTATCGATCTGTTCGGTATCGCTGACAAGATCTCCTACATCTCCACTGGTGGCGGCGCATTCCTCGAATTCGTGGAAGGTAAAGTCCTGCCAGCAGTAGCAATGCTCGAAGAGCGCGCTAAGAAGTAAGCCATTCAGGGGCAGGGAAACCTGCCCAATTTTCAGCGCGCTTATCAGAGCTCGCACCTTTTCTAACGGCCGAAGATACAGGACTAAGCAACATGTCTAAAATTTTTGATTTCGTAAAACCTGGCGTTATCACTGGTGATGACGTACAGAAAGTGTTCCAGGTAGCTAAAGAAAACAACTTCGCTCTGCCAGCAGTTAACTGCGTAGGTACCGACTCCATCAACGCCGTACTGGAAACCGCTGCAAAAGTTAAAGCACCGGTTATCGTTCAGTTCTCTAACGGCGGCGCTGCGTTCATCGCAGGTAAAGGCGTGAAAACTGACGTTCCTCAGGGCGCTGCTATCCTGGGTGCTATCTCTGGCGCACATCACGTTCACCAGATGGCTGAGCACTACGGTGTTCCGGTTATCCTGCACACTGATCACTGCGCGAAAAAACTGCTGCCATGGATCGACGGTCTGCTGGACGCAGGTGAAAAACACTTCGCAGCAACCGGTAAGCCACTGTTCTCTTCTCACATGATCGACCTGTCCGAAGAGTCTCTGGAAGAAAACATCGAGATCTGCTCTAAGTACCTGGCGCGTATGTCCAAAATGGGCATGACCCTGGAAATCGAACTGGGTTGCACCGGCGGTGAAGAAGACGGTGTGGACAACAGCCACATGGACGCTTCTGCTCTGTACACTCAGCCAGAAGACGTTGATTACGCTTACACCGAGCTGAGCAAAATCAGCCCACGCTTCACCATCGCAGCGTCCTTCGGTAACGTACACGGCGTATACAAACCAGGTAACGTGGTTCTGACCCCGACCATCCTGCGTGATTCTCAGGAATACGTGTCTAAGAAACACAACCTGCCGCACAACAGCCTGAACTTCGTCTTCCACGGCGGTTCCGGTTCTTCTGCTCAGGAAATCAAAGATTCCGTAAGCTACGGCGTAGTGAAAATGAACATCGATACCGACACCCAATGGGCAACCTGGGACGGTATCCTGCAATACTACAAAACCAACGAAGCTTACCTGCAAGGTCAGCTGGGCAACCCGAAAGGCGAAGACCAGCCGAACAAGAAATACTACGATCCACGCGTATGGCTGCGCGCTGCCCAGACTTCTATGATTACTCGTCTGGAGCAGGCATTCAAAGAACTGAACGCGGTTGACGTTCTGTAATTTGAGCTGTTCATAGCGTCAAGAAGGTCCGCATATGCGGGCCTTTTTTTATGCCTTTTCAATAGCCTGATGCCTCTGTTTTTGTGATCTGTTTGGCAATATCATGGCTTTTTGTTTACCCTTTACTGACCTGCCTGTCTCCGTGTGGGATAGATTTTGTGGTTTTTATGAGCATAAGGAAAGATAAATGGAAGATCTCGGTGTTGTAGATAGCATCAATAACGCTGGCTCCTGGCTGGTGCGCAACCAGGCGCTCCTGATTAGTTACGCTGTGAATATTGCGGCGGCAATCGCCATTATTATTGTGGGGATGATCGTTGCCCGCACGGTTTCCCGGGGCGTTAATCGCGTAATGCTATCCCGTCATATCGATGCAACCGTTGCTGATTTCCTTTCTGCGCTGGTGCGTTACGGGATTATTGCGTTTACCCTCATTGCGGCAATGGGGCGGGTCGGTGTACAGACCGCTTCGGTCATTGCCGTACTTGGTGCCGCTGGTCTGGCCGTAGGTCTCGCTCTTCAGGGCTCGCTGGCTAACCTTGCAGCTGGCGTACTGTTAGTGACGTTCCGTCCTTTCCGTGCCGGAGAGTATGTTGATCTCGGTGGCACTGCGGGCACCGTGCTGAACGTGCAGATTTTTTCTACCACGCTGCGTTCGGCAGACGGCAAAATCGTCATTGTGCCAAACAAGAAAGTGATTGATGGCAACATTACTAACTTCTCTCGTGAGCCGGTTCGCCGTAATGAACTCATTATCGGGGTTGGCTATGATTCAGATACTGAGCTGGTAAAAAAGCTGATTACCGATATCATCGAATCAGATGACCGCATTCTTAAAGATCGCGAAATGACCGTTCGCCTGAACGAGCTGGGCGCGTCATCCATTAATTTTGTGGTGCGCATCTGGAGTAAAAGCGGCGATCTGCAAAACGTTTACTGGGACGTGCTGGAGCGCATCAAGCGTGATTTCGATGCTAACGGCATCAGCTTCCCTTATCCGCAGATGGATGTGAACTTCAAAAAAGTGAAAGAAGCTGACTAACGCTCGTCAGTTCAGACAACGCCCGCATTGTATGCGGGCGTTGAGCCTATCGCTTTTGCCGGGCGTTAGCCTCCAGCAATAGGCGTAGCTCGTGCATCAATTTGCCTGCGTCCGTATTACCCTTACTTTCCTGTTGCCGTACCCATTCCTCCTGAACCTCTTGATATCGCGTTGCTTTCTGCCATTCCAATTGCTCATCACGGCTCAGAAGATGAAGCTTAGCGCCTTCGTTTTCCAGACGCGTGGTGAGAGAAGCCAGCCCGCTGTCCAACGCAGCACCGAGTTGTTTCTCCGTGGTTTCGGCTGCACGACGAATAGCAAGACGATCCCGCTCGTCCAGTGCGTTTAAGGTGTCCTTATTTATAACCAGAAGGTAGACATGCCCCAGCCAGAGCGCAGGAGAATAATGAATGTAGGGCGCCGCGCGCTGCGCATGTATGTCATCTCCGCTGTCGAGATTCACCATAAGGCCATTCAACTGTCCCGTGCGCAACGCGTCGGTAATCTTGTCATTCCAGGGCATTGCCAGGGTAGCTCCGCCAGCATTGCGCAAAAATGACTGGTGCCAGAAGCTGGCGGTTCGCCATTTTGTTCCCTCTAGCTGCTTCAGCTTAACGTCTGGCTGACGGGTAAAGAACCCGACCGGATAACCCAGGAAGAACTGCAAATTCACCAGGTTATTCTGCCCAAGCTCGCGGGCAAACTGTGGGTATTGCTGGAACACGCGATGAAAGAAGCGCATCTGGGCCTCGCCGTTTGTAGGCCCCAGGGGAAAGCTTTTGAATATTTGATGAAGCGGCAGTTGCTCAGCCGTATATTCAGGGACAACGATGCCAATATCAGCTCTGGTTCCCTGGCCAAGCGTACTTAGCGCATTGTAACTACTTGATATATCACCTTCCCAGTGGGCTTCAATTTTCAGGCGGCCTTGCGATTCTTTTTCAATCTCACTAAAGAAAACGTTTTTGATAAATTGCGTACGCATATTGCCGTACGGTTCATGGTCCGTGTAGCGAAGTATCTTTCCTGCACTCGCTATGGCCGGAAATGCAGTTAAGAGCGCAAATATGGCGGAGATGACCATTGCAACGCCTTGATGTTTCATATGATTTCCTGTGAGAATTTTTCGGCCTGGGGCATTACAGCATACGCCGGGTCGCGAGAGGGCAGGTTTTATAAAATCTTAATATTGTATACAGCAGGGTTTTATTAGTGATTCTAATTAACCATTAAAATTTTAAATTTTATCTAATGATGGTCACGCAGTATAGTCTGCACGTAGAGAAAACTGCCTGAGAGTTATCAATGTTAACTTACTATTTTCAAGGGCTTGCATTAGGTGCGGCCATGATCCTTCCCCTTGGTCCACAAAATGCGTTTGTGATGAACCAGGGCATTCGCCGTCAGTATCATCTGATGATTGCCCTGCTGTGCGCGGTGAGCGATTTGCTACTGATTTGCGCCGGGATTTTTGGCGGCAGCGCCTTGCTGATGCAGTCGCCGTGGCTGCTGGCGCTGGTTACCTGGGGCGGCGTAGCGTTTCTGCTGTGGTACGGGTTTGGCGCCCTGAAAACGGCCATGAGCAGCAATCTTGAGCTGGCGAGCGCCGAAGTGATGAAGCAGGGGCGCTGGAAGATTATCGTCACCATGCTCGCCGTGACGTGGCTTAACCCGCACGTTTATCTTGATACGTTCGTGGTGCTCGGCAGCCTGGGTGGACAGCTGGACGTTGAGCCCAAGCGCTGGTTTGCGCTCGGTACGGTCAGCGCCTCCTTCCTCTGGTTCTTTGGTCTTGCGATCCTGGCGGCATGGCTGGCGCCACGTCTGCGCACCGCTAAAGCGCAGCGCATTATCAATACCCTGGTTGGGCTGGTGATGTGGTTTATTGCCTTCCAGCTGGCGAAAGAGGGCATTCATCACGTACAGGGATTGTTCAACTAAGCGTTGTCTTATGGACATCTGAACAAGACCCGCTAAGCTTGCTGGCATGAGCCCTGTTGATGGGGCACTCTTCGCAACATGGAGGAATGACAGTGAAGTTTAAGGTGATGGCCCTGGCGGCATTAGTAAGTTTAGGTGCGGTGTCGGTGCAGGCGAATGAACTGCCAAACGGCCCGCACATTGTCACTTCAGGCACGGCAAGCGTGGATGCGGTACCGGATGTTGCAACCCTGGCAATTGAAGTGAACGTGGCGGCGAAAGATGCTGCTTCCGCCAAGAAACAGGCAGACGATCGTGTTGCGCAATACCTCTCTTTCCTGGAACAGAACGGTGTCGCGAAAAAAGACATCAGCTCTGCGAACCTGCGTACCCAACCGGATTACGACTACCAGAACGGCAAAAGCATCCTGAAAGGCTATCGCGCCGTGCGTACTGTGGAAGTGACTGTACGCCAGCTTGATAAGCTCAACGGATTGCTGGATGGTGCGCTGAAGGCTGGGCTGAACGAAATTCGTTCCGTCTCGCTGGGCGTTGCGCAACCGGAGAAATATAAAGACGAAGCGCGTAAAGCGGCGATTGATGATGCCATTCATCAGGCGCAGCAGCTGGCATCCGGCTTCAAGACCAAGCTCGGTCCGGTTTACAGCGTGCGCTACCACGTTTCAAACTACCAGCCAAGCCCGATGGTTCGGATGATGAAGGCGGACGCCGCGCCGGTTTCTGCTCAGGAAACCTACGAGCAGCCAACCATTCAGTTCGACGATCAGGTTGATGTGGTGTTCCAGCTGGAGCCGACTGAAAAGCCCGCTCAGTAACCCGTAGGCCGGGTAAGGCGAAGCCGCCACCCGGCTAGTTTTTCAATCCTGTCTTAACACCTTATGCCCAAACGCCAGCAGCGCGTCAGTGACGTTGCGCATCATGCGGCTTTCCGGCGCAAAACGGTGCCAGTACAGCATCCGGCGCTGATACAGCCCCGGGGTTAAATCAATCAGCTCACCGCTTTTCAACTCTTTCTCAATCTGCAAATGCGGGATCATGCAGCAGGTGGTTCCCTGACGCGCGAGCTGTACGAAGGCTTCGGACGAGTTAACGATATGACACGGTACGCTGCCCGGCGGCAGATCGAAGTTTTGTTGCAGGAAGGCCTGATGCATATCGTCCAGATGGTCGAAAGCGACGGCAGGCGCTTTCAGCAGCGCGGCGCGGGTCACACCGTTCGGGAAGTAGCGCTCGGCAAAGGCTTTTGAACCGACAAACAGGTAATCCAGCGCGCCCAGCTGATCCACCAGACAGCTTGGCAGCGCCTGAGGCTGAATACTGACCGCCCCAACCACTTCGCCGCGTCGCAGGCGCTCCTGGGTGCGGGTCTCGTCTTCAACCTGGAGATTCAGGCGGATAGGGGAGTCGGCCAGCACCGGCGCAAGGGCCGGCAGCAACCAGGTTGCCAGACTGTCGGCGTTCACCGCCAGCGACAGCAGCAGCGGCGTGGAGCCGGTCTGTTCATCGCCCAGCCACTCATCTTCCAGCAGTTCAACCTGCCGCAGCAGGGCGAGGAGCTTTTGTCCTTGCTCCGTCGGACGCGGCGGTACGGTACGCACCAGCAGCGGCTGCCCGAACATGTTTTCAAGCTGTTTGATACGCTGTGATACGGCGGACTGGGTGATGCACAGCTTTTGCGCCGCGCGCTCAAAACCGCGTTCACGAATAACTGCATCAAGTGCCTGTAGTGTTCTGTAGTCCGGACGTTTCATTGCTCTGGCTGACTCCTTAATTTTGCTTAATCTGCACTATGACACAATTTTCCCTTCGTGGCAGACGAAATCCATTCGACGTGTTCTATAATGCGCCCTGAGTTTTCACACCACAGGCAAAACGATCATGACGCAGGATGAACTGAAAAAAGCAGTAGGATGGGCCGCTCTCCAGTACGTACAGCCGGGTACCATTGTCGGTGTTGGTACGGGGTCGACGGCGGCGCACTTTATCGATGCGCTGGGCACGATGAAGGGGCAGATCGAGGGCGCGGTTTCCAGCTCCGATGCTTCCACGGAAAAGCTGAAAAGCCTCGGCATCACCGTTTTCGACCTCAACGAAGTGGACCGTCTGGGCATTTACGTTGATGGCGCGGATGAAATCAACGGCCATATGCAGATGATCAAAGGCGGTGGCGCGGCGCTGACCCGCGAGAAGATCATCGCTTCCGTGGCGGATAAGTTCATCTGCATCGCGGACGCCTCCAAGCAGGTCGACATTCTGGGGAATTTCCCGCTGCCGGTCGAAGTGATCCCGATGGCGCGCAGCGCCGTGGCACGTCAACTGGTGAAGCTGGGTGGTCGTCCGGAATACCGTCAGGGTGTGGTGACCGACAACGGCAACGTGATCCTCGACGTTCACGGCCTTGAGATCCTCGATGCCATTGCGCTGGAAAATGCGATCAACGGCATTCCAGGCGTCGTTACCGTAGGGTTATTTGCCAACCGTGGCGCGGACGTGGCGCTGATCGGCACGGCTGACGGTGTAAAAACCATCGTAAAATGATCTGACGGGGGGAGCGCTCCCCCCGCTAAAAAATTTTTGAAAAGCTAAATTCGGTGACTTGTGTCACGTTTTTCCGCCTCTTTTGCCGATCCTGCCACGTTCGTAATTTTCCGCAGCATTTTCCTCTGCCATTTTGCTCTGTATGACTTTTCTTCAGAGTGCCGACGCAAACGTTCATATTGCTGCAATAGTTTTTTTTGATATGTTGGCTGCACGGGATTTATATCCAGCACAACATCAGTTCAGATAAAAACAGGGTCGGGTAAATGGCAAAGGTATCACTGGAGAAAGACAAGATTAAATTCCTGCTGGTTGAAGGCGTGCACCAGAAAGCGCTCGATAGCCTTCGCGCAGCAGGCTACACCAACATCGAATTTCACAAAGGCGCGCTGGACACTGAAGAGCTGAAAGCGTCCATCCGTGATGCCCATTTCATTGGCCTGCGATCCCGTACCCAACTGACTGAAGACGTTATTGCTGCGGCGGAAAAGCTGGTGGCGATTGGCTGTTTCTGCATCGGCACCAACCAGGTTGATCTGAATGCCGCCGCCAAACGCGGTATCCCGGTCTTTAACGCGCCGTTCTCTAACACCCGTTCCGTGGCGGAGCTGGTGATTGGCGAGCTGCTGCTGCTCCTTCGCGGCATTCCGGAAGCTAACGCTAAAGCGCACCGCGGCGTGTGGAATAAGCTGGCTGCGGGCTCTTTCGAAGCGCGTGGTAAAAAGCTCGGGATTATCGGTTACGGCCACATCGGTACGCAGCTCGGTATTCTGGCTGAATCCCTCGGCATGCACGTGTTTTTCTACGATATCGAAAGCAAGCTGCCGCTGGGTAACGCGACGCAGGTGCAGCATCTCTCTGATCTGCTGAATATGAGCGACGTGGTCAGCCTGCACGTGCCGGAAAATGCGTCCACCAAAAACATGATGGGGGCGGAAGAGCTGGCGCTGATGAAGCCGGGCTCTCTGCTGATCAACGCCGCGCGCGGCACGGTGGTCGATATTCCTGCGCTGTGCGACGCGCTGAAGCGTAAGCATCTGGCGGGTGCGGCGATTGACGTATTCCCGACGGAACCGGCCACCAACAGCGATCCGTTCACCTCTCCGCTGTGCGAGTTCGACAACGTGATCCTGACGCCGCACATCGGCGGTTCTACTCAGGAAGCGCAGGAAAATATCGGCCTGGAAGTGGCGGGTAAACTGAGCAAATATTCCGACAACGGTTCAACGCTCTCTGCGGTGAACTTCCCGGAGGTGTCTCTGCCGCTGCACGGTGGGCGTCGTCTGCTGCACATCCACGAAAACCGTCCTGGCGTGCTGACCGCCATCAACCAGATTTTTGCTGAGCAGGGTGTTAACATTGCCGCGCAGTATCTGCAAACTAACTCGCAGATGGGTTATGTGGTGATTGATATCGAAGCGGATGAAGACATCGCCGAGAAAGCATTGCAGAGCATGAAGGCCATTCCGGGGACGATTCGCGCGCGCCTGTTGTACTGATGGTGCGGTCTGTGGCGTCGGGTGGCGGCTGCGCCTTACCCGACCTACAGTTGTCGTGCGGTTTGTGTGTCGGGTGGCGCTTACGCTTACCCGACCTGTAATGTTCGAGGATTTATGTAGGCCGGGTAAGGCGTAGCCGCCACCCGGCTTTGTTCTACCAGGTCCAGGTTTTACTGGGCGTCACCACCGCCGGCAACGGCACATCCCATTTCTCTACGGGTAATGCCTCCACGCCCTGGCAATCATGCGCATACCCCACCGGCTGCAATCCGTACTGCTGCCAGTTTTGTAGCGTCCTGTCATAGAATCCCCCGCCCATGCCCAATCGCTGGCCCTGCTCGTCAAACGCCACCAGCGGCGTAATCAGCACATCCAGCCCGGAAAGCGGGAGCACGTCGCGCACGTCCAGTTTGGGTTCGGTGATTTTCAGACGATTCACCACCAGCTCGCTGTGCGGATGGTAGTGCAGAAACAGCAGATTGCCCGGGCTAAAGGGATGCAGAACCGGCAGGTAAACTTTTTTCCCGGCGCGCCAGAGCTGGTCGATAAGCGGTTGGGTATCCAGCTCACCATCAAACGAGAGAAACAGGGCGACGGTGTTTGCCATCACCACAGGGGGATAGGCCATCATGCGGGCGGCGGCCTGCTGAGCAAACTGTGCCTGTTGCTCGGCGCTTAGGGCGCGACGACGCTGGCGAATAAGCTGACGGATGTCCTGGCGTGAAGCAGAAACTTCAGGGAGTTGAGTCATGGTAGTCGGTAGAAGAAAAGAGAGGGAATCTCCGAGATGCCGCCGCAGGCTGTAACCCTTGAACCCTTGGTTCAAGGTGAATGTGTCGTCATAGTTTTAAGGCTTCTCGGACGAACCGAGCATGCTCACCAACCATGGAGCGCCACATTCTTGTGGTATGAAATATCGGCTCAGGGGACTGGCCCGCTTGCGAACATCTCAGAGAAATTTTGTCTTCACAGTTACTCTACCATAGTCAACTGAGAAGTGTTATTCAAACTTTGGTCCCGGTCTTTCGGGACTGCGACCTTGATCAAGCAATGCCTGTTCTATGGTCTGCTGGAGCATTTTAATGCGCTGCTCCATGCTTGCCGCGTAATCGCGGGTCTTCGCTTTTTCCTGAGTCAGTTCATAGCTGATGTTCAACGCGGCGATGAAAACCAGCTGCTCAGTATTTGTGACTCTAGTGCGTTCTTTTAGATCTTGCAACCGCTGATTCAAATCGTCCGCAGCCTGATTCAAGGCATCCCTTTGTTCAGGCGGACAATTCACTCGCAGTGAACGGCCAAAAATCTGGAGATCGACGGGTTGTGCAGACATGCCACCTTCCTGCTGATTGACTGCGCTGCCTTCGCATACTGCCCCGGGGGCTGCGAAGGGGCGACACTATAGCTACCCTGATGTGAAGATACAAGCCCTTTTCTGGTATCACCAGGGTCCAAAGTGGTAGCATATCATGAATATCCTCCCTTTGATGACGAATGCGTATGTCTATACAGAACGAAATGCCTGGTTACAAGGATTTAAACCAGTTACTGAACCAGCAGGGAGTCGGTCTGACCCCTGCCGAAATGCACGGTCTGATCAGCGGCATACTGTGCGGCGGAAACAGCGACAGCTCATGGCAGCCGCTGATCCACGACCTCACCAACGAAGGGCTGGCGTTTGGCCACGAACTGGCGGAAGCGCTGCGTAAAATGCACGCCGCAACCAGCGATTCCCTGGAAGACGATGGCTTTCTTTTTCAGCTTTATCTGCCTGAAGGCGACGATGTCAGCGTCTTCGATCGCGCTGATGCGCTCGCGGGTTGGGTAAACCACTATCTTCTTGGCCTGGGCGTAACCCAGCCTAAACTGGATAAAGTGACCGGCGAAGCGGGTGAAGCGATCGACGATCTGCGTAACATCGCCCAACTCGGCTACGATGAAGACGAAGACCAGGAAGAGCTGGAGATGTCTCTCGAAGAGATTATCGAGTACGTACGCGTGGCGTCTCTGCTGTGCCACGACAACTTTACGCGCTCGCAGCCGACCGCGCCGGAAGTTCGCAAGCCAACATTACACTAAGAAAAATAACGCACAGGAGGGTGTCATGGTTATCTCCAGTCAAGAGTATTCTCGCCGTCGTCAGGCGCTGCTGGCAAAAATGCAGCCGGGAAGCGCTGCCCTGATTTTCGCCGCGCCGGAAGTGACGCGCAGCGCCGACAGCGAATACCCCTATCGCCAGAGCAGTGATTTCTGGTACTTCACCGGGTTTAACGAGCCGGAAGCGGTACTGGTGCTGATTAAAAGCAATGACACCCACAACCACAGCGTGATTTTCAACCGCGTGCGCGATCTGACGGCTGAAATCTGGTTTGGCCGCCGCTTAGGGCAGGAGGCGGCGCCGGAAAAACTGGGCGTGCACCGCGCGCTGGCCTACAGCGAAATCAACCAGCAGCTCTACCAACTGCTGAACGGTCTGGACGTGCTCTATCACGCCCAGGGCGAATACGCGTATGCGGATGACATTGTTTTCACCGCGCTGGATAAGCTGCGTAAAGGCTCACGTCAGAATTTGTCTGCACCCGCCACCCTGACGGACTGGCGACCGATGGTGCATGAGATGCGCCTGTTCAAGTCTGAAGAAGAGCTGAACGTGATGCGCCGCGCGGGCGAAATCAGCGCCCTGGCGCATACCCGCGCCATGGAAAAGTGCCATCCCGGTATGTTCGAGTACCAGCTTGAAGGCGAAATTCACCATGAATTTAACCGTCACGGTGCGCGCTTCCCGTCCTATAACACCATCGTAGGCGGCGGGGAAAATGGCTGCATTCTGCACTACACCGAAAACGAAAGTGAACTGCGCGACGGCGATCTGGTGCTGATTGACGCCGGCTGTGAATATCAGGGTTACGCGGGCGACATCACCCGTACCTTCCCGGTGAACGGTAAATTCACCACCGCGCAGCGTGAAATCTATGACATCGTGCTTGAGTCTCTGGAGACCGCGCTGACGCTGTTCCGCCCTGGCACCTCCATTCAGGAGGTTACGGGCGAGGTGGTACGCATCATGATTACCGGGCTGGTGAAGCTCGGCATTCTGAAAGGCGATGTGGACACCCTTATAACCGAAAACGCCCATCGTCCGTACTTTATGCACGGCCTGAGCCACTGGCTGGGGCTGGATGTGCATGACGTCGGGGCATACGGTCCGGAACGTTCGCGCGTGCTGGAGCCTGGCATGGTGCTGACCGTTGAGCCGGGGCTGTACATCGCGCCGGATGCCGACGTGCCGGAACAGTACCGCGGGATCGGCATTCGTATTGAAGATGACATCGTCATCACGGAAACCGGTAACGAAAACCTGACCGCGACCGTGGTGAAAAAAGCCGACGACATCGAGGCGCTGATGGCGGCGGCACGCGGATGAGCGTAATCATTGTTGGCGGAGGCATGACCGGCGCTACTCTGGCGCTGGCTATTTCGCAGTTAACCCAGGGCCAGCTTCCGGTGCATCTCGTCGAGGCGGTCGCGCCGCAGGCGGCCGATCATCCCGGTTTCGACGCCCGCGCTATCGCGCTGGCGCAGGGAACCTGTCAGCAGCTTGCGCGTATTGGGATCTGGCAGGCGATAGCGGATTGCGCAACGGCGATCGGCACCGTTCACGTCAGCGATCGCGGGCATGCCGGGTTTGTGACGCTGGATGCCCACGATTATCGGATCGAGGCGTTGGGGCAGGTTGTCGAGCTGCATGATGTAGGGCTGCGGTTGTTCCGTCTGTTACAGGACGCGCCTGGCGTCACGCTGCACTGTCCGGCGCGCGTCGCCAGCTTTACCCGCCGTGACGAGGCCGTCAGCGTGACGCTGGACAACGGCACCACGCTGGAGGGGCAACTGCTGGTGGCGGCAGATGGTTCACGCTCCGCGATCGCCACGCAGTGCGGCGTCGAATGGCGCTCTGAACCCTATGGGCAGGCGGCGGTCATCGCTAACGTCTCTACGGCTGGCGCGCATAACGGCAGGGCATTTGAGCGCTTCACGGAGCACGGCCCGCTGGCCATGCTGCCGATGTCGAACGGGCGCTGCTCGCTGGTATGGTGCCATGCGCAGGATCGGGCCGATGAGGTTCTCTCCTGGTCCGACGAACGTTTTTGTTCCGAGCTGCAAAAAGCCTTCGGCTGGCGGCTTGGGCGCATCACCCATGCCGGAAAACGCGTGGCCTATCCGCTCGCGCTGACGACCGCATCGCAGACTGTCTCCCATCGCGTCGCCCTGGTCGGCAACGCCGCGCAGACGCTGCACCCCATCGCCGGGCAAGGCTTCAACCTTGGCCTCCGTGACGTGATAAGCCTGGCAGAGCTACTGGCCCGGACGTGGAGCGAACAACAGGATTGTGGCGCATACTCGGTGCTAAGCCATTACCAGAAACGACGCCAGGCGGACAAAGCGGCGACCATTGGCGTCACCGACGGTTTAGTCCACCTGTTTGCCAATCGCTGGGCACCGCTGGTTGCGGGTCGCAACCTTGGGCTGATGGCGATGGAACTGTTCATTCCGGCACGTGACGTGCTGGCGCAGCGGACCCTGGGTTGGGTCGCGCGTTAAGGAGTATTGACCGTGCAAAATGTTGATGTCGCCATTGTGGGCGGCGGAATGGTAGGACTGGCGCTGGCCTGTGGTTTACAGGGCAGCGGCCTGCGCGTGGCCGTGCTTGAGCAAAAAGCGCCGCAGCCTGTGGCGCAGGATGCACCGCCGGAGCTGCGCGTCTCGGCGATCAATGCCGCCAGCGAAAAGCTACTGACGCACCTTGGCGTCTGGTCTGAAATCGTGGCGCTGCGTGCCAGCTGTTACCATGGCATGGAAGTGTGGGACAAAGACAGCTTCGGCCATATCGCGTTTGACGATGAAAGCATGGGCTACAGCCACCTTGGACACATCGTTGAAAACGCGGTGATCCACCACGCGCTGTGGCAGAAAGCGCAGCAGTGCAGCGACGTCACGCTGATCGCACCGGCGAAACTTCAGCAGGTGGCGTGGGGCGAAAACGACGCGTTTATCACTCTTGAAAGTGGCGACATGCTGACCGCGCGTCTGGTGGTGGGTGCCGACGGCGCCAATTCCTGGCTGCGTAACAAAGCGGATATTCCGCTGACCTTCTGGGATTACCGCCATCACGCGTTGGTGGCCACAATCCGCACCGAAGAGCCGCACGGCGGCGTGGCGCGCCAGATTTTCCATAATGACGGCATTCTGGCCTTCCTGCCGCTTGCCGATCCGCATCTCTGCTCCATCGTCTGGTCTTTAGAGCCGGAGAAAGCGCAGCAGATGCAGGAGGCGACGCCGGATGCCTTCAGTCAGGCGCTATGCGTGGCGTTTGATAACCGTCTGGGCCTGTGCACGCTTGAAAGCGAACGCCAGACGTTTCCGTTAACCGGTCGCTACGCGCGTCAGTTTGCCGCGCACCGTCTGGCGCTGGTGGGGGATGCGGCGCATACCATTCATCCGCTGGCCGGGCAGGGGGTGAACCTCGGCTTTATGGACGCGGCTGAGCTGGTTGAAGAGCTGCGTCGCCTGCATCGGGAAGGTAAAGATATTGGTCAGCATCTGTATCTGCGTCGCTACGAGCGCAGCCGCAAACACAGTGCGGCGATGATGCTGGCGGGGATGCAGGGTTTCCGCGAGCTGTTTGCCGGAGCGAATCCGGCGAAAAAACTGCTGCGCGATATTGGCCTCAAGCTGGCCGACACTCTTCCCGGCGTAAAACCGCAGCTTCTTCGTCAGGCAATGGGCCTCAACGATCTTCCCGACTGGTTACGTTAATCTCGATCCCCGTCACACTTTATTTTCCCGGCCTCTGCGCCGGGGAAATTTCCTCGTTTGAAATAATCTAATTTCACGTCATTTTTCGCATTAGAAAATCTAATCTAACTATTTTTATGTTACGGAAATTCGGCCCGTTTTTCCGCATGAAATATCACCATCTGCTAAATTCTGTTAGATCATTGTTAATTTTATGCGGGTTTAATCGCATTTTCCCAGTGAATAACTCTGTAGGCTTTTCAGCGATTTTTGGTCATAAGCTAATGTGATGACCCGTTTTACCTTATGGTTAACCGCCGGTTTCGGTGGTAAGTTCAGGTAAAAGAGAACGTTTGCGTCGGCCCCCGATCGCGAGGCCGACACCGGGTTTCACGGTGAATTTTTCAACGAGGAAAAGATGGCTCAACAGACTCCTTTGTACGAACAGCACGTGTTGTGCGGCGCCCGCATGGTGGACTTCCACGGCTGGATGATGCCGCTGCACTACGGCTCGCAGATTGATGAGCACCACGCGGTGCGCACCGATGCCGGTATGTTCGACGTGTCTCATATGACGATTGTCGACCTGCGCGGTAGCCGCACCCGGGAGTTTTTGCGTTATCTGCTGGCAAATGACGTCGCCAAACTGAAGACGCCGGGCAAAGCGCTCTATACCGGCATGCTGAATGCCTCGGGCGGCGTGATTGACGACCTCATCGTCTACTACTTCACTGAAGATTACTTCCGCCTCGTTGTAAACTCCGCCACCCGCGAAAAAGACCTCTCCTGGATCACCCAACACGCCGAACCTTATGCCATCGACATCACCGTCCGTGACGATCTGTCACTGATCGCCGTGCAGGGGCCGAACGCGCAGGCGAAAGCCGCGTCTCTGTTCAGCGACGAGCAGCGCAAAGCCACCGAAGGCATGAAGCCGTTCTTCGGCGTGCAGGCGGGCGATCTGTTTATCGCCACCACCGGCTACACCGGTGAAGCGGGCTACGAAATTGCCATGCCAAACGATAAGGCCGCTGATTTCTGGCGTGCGCTGGTGGAGGCGGGCGTGAAGCCTGCGGGCCTGGGCGCGCGCGATACGCTGCGTCTGGAAGCGGGGATGAACCTCTACGGTCAGGAGATGGACGAAGGCGTCTCTCCGCTGGCGGCCAACATGGGCTGGACCATCGCGTGGGAACCGGCTGACCGTGATTTTATTGGTCGTGAAGCGCTGGAGATGCAGCGCGAGAAGGGCACTGAACAGCTGGTTGGCCTGGTGATGAAAGAAAAAGGCGTGCTGCGCGGCGAGCTGCCGGTGCGCTTCACCGATGCCGATGGCAATCATCGCGAAGGCGTGATCACCAGCGGAACGTTCTCCCCGACGCTCGGCTACAGTATTGCCCTGGCACGCGTGCCGGCGGGGATTGGCGAAACGGCGGTGGTGCAGATCCGCAACCGCGAAATGCCGGTCAACGTGACCAAACCGATTTTTGTTCGCGCCGGTAAGCCGGTCGCCTAACTATTTTTATCAGGAGAACTTCAATGAGCAATGTGCCAGCAGAACTGAAATACAGCAAAGAACACGAGTGGCTGCGCAAAGAGGCGGACGGCACTTACACCGTTGGGATCACCGAGCACGCGCAGGAGCTGCTGGGCGACATGGTGTTTGTTGATCTGCCGGAAGTGGGCGCAACCGTGAGCGCAGGCGACGACTGTGCGGTGGCGGAATCCGTTAAAGCGGCCTCTGACATCTACGCCCCGGTGAGCGGTGAAATTGTTGCCGTGAACGACGCGCTGAGCGACTCCCCGGAGCTGGTCAACAGCGAACCGTATGAAGGCGGCTGGATCTTCAAGATCAAAGCCAGCGACGAAGCGCAGGTTGCCGCGCTGCTGGATGCGACCGCGTACGAAGCACTGTTAGAAGACGAGTAATCAGTAATCCCCCTCTCCCTTTGGGAGAGGGCAGGGGTGAGGGTGCCAATCTTCCCCTCACCCTAACCCTCTCCCAAAGGGAGAGGGAACTTAAATTCACTGCACGTTTCAGGAACCATCGCTCATGACACAGACTTTAAGCCAGCTTGAAAACCGTGGCGCTTTCATTGAACGTCACATTGGGCCGGATGCTCAGCAACAGCAGGAGATGCTGAAAACAGTTGGCGCGGATTCATTAAACGCACTGATCGGCCAGATCGTGCCAAAAGACATCCAGCTTGCTACGCCGCCGCAGGTAGGCGAGTCCACGACGGAGTTCGCCGCGCTGGCGGAGCTGAAGGCCATCGCCGGCCTTAACAAGCGCTATAAGTCTTATATCGGCATGGGCTACACCAACGTGCAGTTACCGCCGGTGATCCTGCGTAATATGCTGGAAAACCCGGGCTGGTATACCGCTTATACCCCGTATCAGCCAGAAGTCTCCCAGGGCCGTCTGGAAGCGCTGCTGAACTTCCAGCAGGTGACGCTGGATCTGACCGGTATGGATATCGCCTCTGCCTCGCTGCTGGACGAAGCCACCGCCGCCGCCGAAGCGATGGCGATGGCGAAGCGCGTGAGCAAGCTGAAAAACGCCAACCGCTTCTTCGTCGCGGCGGACGTGCATCCCCAGACGCTGGACGTGGTGCGCACCCGTGCGGAAACCTTCGGCTTTGAGGTGATTGTCGACGACGCTGAAAAAGTGCTGGATCACCAGGACGTCTTCGGCGTGCTGTTGCAGCAGGTGGGCACCACCGGGGAAATACACGACTACGGCGCACTGATCGCCGAGCTGAAATCCCGTAAGGTTATTGTTAGCGTCGCCGCTGATTTTATGGCGCTGGTGCTGCTGACGGCGCCAGGCAAACAGGGCTCGGATATTGTCTTCGGCTCAGCTCAGCGTTTCGGCGTGCCGATGGGCTACGGCGGCCCGCACGCGGCGTTCTTTGGCGCGAAAGATGAATTTAAACGTTCCATGCCAGGCCGTATTATCGGCGTATCGAAAGATGCCGCCGGTAACACCGCGCTGCGCATGGCGATGCAGACCCGCGAGCAGCATATCCGCCGCGAGAAAGCGAACTCCAACATCTGTACCTCGCAGGTGCTGCTGGCTAACATTGCCAGCCTGTACGCGGTGTTCCACGGTCCGGCTGGCCTGAAACGTATTGCCAGCCGCATCCACCGTCTGGCCGATATCCTGGCCTGCGGTCTGCAACAGAAAGGTCTCAGACTGCGTCATGAACACTATTTCGATACCCTGTGCGTCGAGGTGGCAGACAAAGCGGCCGTGCTGGCGCGCGCCGAGGCAGCGCAAATCAACCTGCGCAGCGACATTCACAATGCGGTCGGCATTACGCTGGACGAAAGCACCACCCGTGACGATATCCTGACCCTGTTCAACGTATTGCTGGGTGACGCACACGGTCTGGACGTTGATACGCTCGACAAAGAGGTTGCGCTCGACAGCCGCTCCATTCAGGAAAGCATGCTGCGCGACGACGCGATCCTGACTCACCCGGTGTTCAACCGCTATCACAGCGAAACCGAGATGATGCGTTACATGCACTCTCTGGAACGTAAAGATCTGGCGCTAAACCAGGCGATGATCCCGCTGGGCTCCTGCACCATGAAGCTGAACGCCGCGGCTGAGATGATCCCAATTACCTGGCCTGAATTCTCTGAGCTGCACCCGTTCTGCCCGGCTGAGCAGGCGGAAGGGTATCACATGATGATCAACCAGCTCTCCGACTGGCTGGTGAAGCTGACCGGGTACGACGCGCTCTGCATGCAGCCGAACTCCGGTGCGCAGGGTGAATACGCTGGTCTGCTGGCGATCCGTCACTATCACGAAAGCCGCAACGAAGGCCACCGTGATATCTGCCTGATCCCAAGCTCTGCCCACGGTACCAACCCGGCTTCTGCCCAGATGGCAGGAATGGAAGTGGTGGTTGTGGCGTGCGACAAAAACGGCAACATCGATCTGGCCGACCTGCGCGCCAAAGCCGAGCAGGCGGGCGACAAACTCTCCTGCATCATGGTGACCTACCCGTCCACCCACGGCGTGTACGAAGAAACTATCCGTGAAGTGTGTGAAGTGGTGCATAAGTTCGGCGGCCAGGTTTACCTCGACGGCGCAAACATGAACGCCCAGGTGGGCATCACCTCTCCGGGCTTTATTGGCGCGGATGTGTCGCACCTGAACCTGCATAAAACGTTCTGCATTCCGCACGGCGGTGGCGGCCCGGGGATGGGTCCTATCGGCGTGAAAGCGCACCTGGCACCGTTTGTGCCGGGCCACAGCGTGGTGCAGATTGAAGGCATGCTGACCCGTCAGGGCGCGGTCTCCGCGGCACCGTTCGGCAGCGCCTCTATCCTGCCAATCAGCTGGATGTACATCCGCATGATGGGCGCGGAAGGGCTGAAGCAGGCCAGCCAGGTGGCGATCCTCAACGCCAACTACATCGCAACGCGTCTGAAGGACGCCTATCCGGTGCTTTATACCGGTCGCGACGGTCGCGTGGCGCACGAATGCATCCTCGATATTCGTCCTCTGAAAGAAGAGACGGGCATCAGCGAGCTGGATATCGCCAAGCGTCTGATCGACTACGGCTTCCACGCGCCAACCATGTCGTTCCCGGTAGCGGGTACGCTGATGGTTGAGCCGACCGAATCTGAAAGCAAGGTGGAGCTGGATCGCTTTATCGACGCCATGCTGGCTATCCGCAGCGAAATCGACCGCGTGAAAGGCGGGGAGTGGACGCTGGAAGATAACCCGCTGGTGAACGCGCCGCATACACAGAACGAACTGGTGGCAGAGTGGAACCACGGTTATACCCGCGAGCTGGCTGTCTTCCCGGCAGGTGTGGCAAACAAATACTGGCCAACCGTGAAACGTCTTGATGATGTTTACGGCGACCGTAACCTGTTCTGCTCCTGCGTACCGATGAGCGAATACCAGTAACGTTGTTCCTGTAGTAACGTAGGCCGGGTAAGGCGAAGCCGCCACCCGGCTTTTTTATTGGGAGAAAAGAATGGCAATTGCACTGGTCACCGGCGCCAGCCGGGGTATTGGTAAAGCCACCGCGCTACAGCTGGCAAGCGAAGGCTACACCGTTGCGGTGAATTTTCATCACAACATCAAAGCCGCGACGGACGTCATTAATCAGATCGTGGACGCGGGCGGTAAAGCCTTTGCCGTACGCGCGGACATCAGCGATGAAGCGCAGGTGATGGCGATGTTCGACAGCATCGATCGCGAAGGTGAGCCGCTCGCCGCGCTGGTGAACAACGCCGGGATTTTGTTTGAACAATCCACCATCGAAAATCTCTCCGCTGAACGTATTAACCGCGTGCTGGCTACCAACGTCACCGGCTATTTTCTCTGCTGCCGTGAAGCGGTTAAGCGCATGTCGCATAAACACGGCGGCAAGGGCGGCGCGATTGTGAATGTCTCCTCGGCGGCATCACGGCTGGGCGCGCCGGGGGAATATGTGGATTATGCCGCCTCAAAAGGGGCGGTGGATTCCCTGACCACCGGCCTCGCGCTGGAGGTGGCGGCGCAGGGCATTCGCGTTAACGGCGTGCGGCCAGGCCTGATTTATACCGATATTCACGCCTCCGGCGGCGAGCCGGGGCGTGTGGATCGGGTGAAGTCGATGTTACCGATGCAGCGTGGCGGTCAGCCGGAGGAGGTCGCCCAGGCCATTGTCTGGCTGCTGAGCGACAAAGCCTCCTATGTCACCGGTAGCTTCCTGGAGCTGGCTGGCGGGAAGTAACGCTACGACGCCAGCCACAGCCGCAGGCGCATTCCCCAGCCGCTGGTCCAGCCGGTGGTGATCGACTTCACTTCACCGTGAGAGATCACCACCAGCGTTGGCGTAACCTTAACATCCCACTCACGCGCCAGCTCTCCACTGGCGTCGTTGACCGTGGGCATCGTCGCCTTCTTCTTCCTCATCCAGGTTTCGAGCGTCGCGTTATCGCCCGAGCGCAGCGCAACCGACATCACGTTACCCCCGTCTGCGGCAAGCGCCGCCACCGACGGCGTGGTATAGCGGCAGACGCCGCACCATGTCGCCCAGACGTAGACCAGCAGCGGTCGCTCCTTACTCATGGCGATAAGATCGACGGGCTGACCGTCGAGGGTGTGCAGTGCCGTCGCGGAGAAATTCTGCGGCAGCGCGGGCTGGCGGAAATAGTCCACCGCCAGGCTCACGGCTACGCCAATCAGCAGCCATACGCCCAGCTCGCGCAGCAGGCGCGGAAGCTTACTTGCCACGGGCGTCTGCCAGCTGTTCTTTGACCAGCCCCTCCAGGTCGTCATACGGAATTGCGCCCGCCACCATCTGGTCGCCGATAATGGTCGCCGGGGTACCCTGAATATTCAGCACCTGCGCCAGGATGAGGTTCATCTTTAGGCTGTCCATGGTTTTATCATCCGTTTTAATGCTGTCCGTTCCGGTCTTTACCTTCGCGGCGGCGATGCTGGCGTCATCGTGATAGCCCTTTTTCATCATCAGCCGCTGGTGCAGCGCCCAGAATTTATCCGGCGCCTGCTGCCACGTTGAGAGTGCCGCTTTCGCGGCATTTACCGAGCTTTGTCCCTTGAACGGCAGCAGTTTGACGATGAGCTGCACGTCGGGATTTTCCTGCACGATTTTCTCAAGCATTGGGTCGAACTGCTTGCAATACGGGCAGTTGTAGTCAGTGAAGGAGACGATGGTCAGCTTCGGCGATGTCGCGCCGGTTCGCGGGCTGTTGGGGTCGTTAAACAGCAGTTTTGCCAGCTGGTCGCTGGAAGCGTCATCAGAAGGTGCGGCGAAACCGAACGTTGATAACGACAGCAGAAGTAAGGCAACGAAGGCTCTCATGTTATTTTCCTTTTGCATCGGACAGGGTGCTCAGCACCGCTTCGCGGCTTAACAACGCAGGCAGCACGTGGCCCTGCGGTAATCCCGGTCCGTAGATCTGGTTAAACGGTACGGCGGCGCTGCCGCGCGTGGTTAAGAACTGGCTGATGGTATCTGAGGGGCGGCTCCAGTCGCCGCGCAGGGCGACAACGTCCGGGGCGGAGAGCGCATCCTGCACGTCGTCGCGCAGCAGCACGTTGTATTTATTGGCTTTACAGGTCACGCACCAGTCGGCGGTCACGTCGACGAACACCCGTTTGTTCTCCGCCAGCGCGCGGGCAATGGCCTGCTCGCTGAGCGGCTGCCAGTGAATACGATCGCGGCGGGAACCCTCGCCGCCGGAACCGGATACAAACGCGACCGCCCCGGCCACCACTACAGCTAATACCCCGGCGCGCAGTGCCGTTTGCCAGCGGTAGCGCCAGGCGGTGACCAGCAGCAGCGTAAGGATCAGGAACACGCCCAGCGTGATGACGGGCAGGCTGCCAATGTGCACCGTCAGCAGGCTCAGCAGCCACAGCGATGAGCCGAGCATCATCATCCCCAGCACTACGCGTACGACGTTCATCCAGCGTCCCGGACGCGGCAACCGCTGGGCCAGCCCCGGCCAGGCCGCCACCAGCAGCCACGGCAGGCTCATGCCGATACCCATCGCCAGGAAGATCCCCCACAGCAGGGGAAGCGGTGCCGCCAGCGCGACCGAGACCGCCGTACCCAGGAACGGCGCGGTGCAGGGTGTCGCCAGCAGCGTGGCAAACGCGCCTTGCCAGAAATGACCCGCAAGCCCGTTGCCGCCGCGCGTGGCGAGGAAGGTGCTGGCGCCGGAAGGGAGACGGATTTCAAACAACCCCAGCAGGCTGGCGCTGAAAAGCACCATCACCAGCGCCATCGCGCCAATAAACCACGGATTCTGGAACTGGATCCCCCAGCCGAGCGCCTGATTGCCTAAGCGTAAAACCGTCATCATCAGCGCCAGCGCGAGGAACGAGATCACGATCCCGGCTACCGACGCAAGAAACTGTCGGCGTACCTGACCCCGCGCCTGCCGTTCGGTTTGCATCAGCGTGCCTAGCTTCATGGCCAGCACGGGCAGTACGCAGGGCATGACGTTAAGGATCAGACCGCCCGCCAGCGCCATCAGCAGCACCCAGCCTAACGAGAGCGTCGGCGCGGCGTTCCCCGGCTGAATGCTCAGGCTGGACTCCTGCGCCTGCCCGCTATCGGCCAGAACCAGCGACAGGGTTTTGCCGCTGAGGTTGGGCGCGGCCTCGCCCCAGTTGTCCGTCACGGGCACGGTGGCGACCAGCGAGTCACCGCGAACGGTGAGGGCCGGTTTGCCGAAATCAACATCATCCATACCGTCGATAAACAGGGACGGCGCCTGCCAGCCTGCGTCACGCTGCGCCGTTACGGTCAGCTTGCCGGGGGCATAGGTGGCGTTAAGCGTTGAGGTCAACCCGCCGCTGAGCGGAAGGGTGCCCATGGCCCGACTGAAATCGTAATCAAAACCGGCACCTGCGGATGCGGTCATGTTCAGCGAAAACGGGTAGTCGGTAAGAATACAGACGTTGCTACAGGTGGAGAGCGTCAGTACGCCGCTCAGGATCTTCGGGACGTCGCCCCGCAGAGTGATGGGAAAGCTGACATCGCCGTGGTAGCCCTGCGTGGTGATGCCCGCGACGTCGAAACGCTGCGGCACAGGCCAGCGCCAGATCGCCTCGACGGGCTGATGCCATTTAATCGCGGGTGCGACGCCGCCTTCGCCCGGCGAGCGCCAGTAGGTTTTCCAGCCTTTTTGCAGGGCGACGTCCAGCAGCAGGCGGGTTTCGCCAGTGCTTTCGGGTTGCGCACGCAGCCTGACGCTGGCGTGCTGATTATCGGCGGCGCGCAGCCAGCCGCTGTCGGCAGCCTGGCTGAGGGGCAGCCATAGCCAAAGCAGGCAGACCAGCAGTCGCCTGAATACAGTAAACATAAATTTTCTCCGTAAATGATGAATTAACCTGAAGTAACAGGCGAAGGCTCATTCACGGAAGACGCATAATCGCAGATGCACCCTTAACCGGGGCGAGGAGATAACGCGGGGAGGCCACTGCCGTTCGCGGCGCGGTGGACTGGCTGCCAGCAACGCCAGCAGCAGGGTGACGGCAATCAGGGCGCCTTCAAATAAAACAGGCGGGACCGACATCAGCGACTTGGCGCTAAGCTCACACGGGGTTACCGGTGCGTCGGTACTCTCCTGCCCCTGCTGGACAGACTGGCTCGTGGCGGTGACGTTCATGACAAGCGCGTGCATCCCGGCCATCCGCTGGGCGGTGCATATCAGCACCACCAGGCAGGCCAGGGCTACAAGCAGGATAGCGTTGCGTTGTCGCTTAATCATGTTCGCCTCAAATATTCAGGACGCCTATATTATCGGGCGAACATATTTTGGCAACGCAAAAGCTGTAAAGAAGTGTCTGGAAGATAAGCGGTTTGCCCTCTCTGCTTGCAGAGAGGGCGAGCCATTACAGCGTTTCGCCGTTGCTGGCAATGACGGTTTTATACCACTCGAAGCTCTTCTTACGGGAGCGGGACATGTCACCGGTACCGTCATCGTGCTTGTTGACGTAGATAAAGCCGTAGCGCTTACTATACTGGCCGGTGGTGAAGGAGACGCAGTCGATGCAGCCCCACGGCGTGTAGCCCATCAGATCCACGCCATCCCAGGTCACCGCCTTCATCATCTCTTCCACGTGGGCGCGCAGGTAGTCGATGCGATAGTCATCGTTGATGCTGCCGTCCTCTTCCACGGTGTCGTAGGCGCCGAAACCATTTTCCACGATAAACAGCGGCTTCTGATAACGTTCGTACAGTTCACACAGCGAATAGCGCAGGCCTACCGGATCAATCTGCCAGCCCCAGTCGGACGCCTTGACGTGTGGGTTCGGCACGCTGCCCTCGAAGCCGGAAATGGCGTCACCGGTACCGCCTTCCGCTTTGACCGCGTTGGTCATGTAGTAGCTGAAACCTAAGTAATCGCAGGTGCCTTCACGCAGGATCTGCTCGTCGCCCGCTTCCATTTTGATGGAGAAGCCACGGCGCTCCCACTCGTTCAGCACGTAAGACGGGTAGTAGCCGCGCAGCTGTACGTCGGTAAAGACGTAGCGCTCGCGCATGGATTCCTGAGCGAACATGACATCTTCTGGCTTGCAGGAGTACGGATAGAGCGCCACCATCGCCAGCATGCAGCCGACTTTCATTTCCGGGTTAATGCGGCGTGCGGCTTTCACCGCCAGCGCGCTGGCCACGAACTGGTGGTGCAGCACCTGGTACATGGTCTCTTCCGGGTTGTCGTGCTCGGTATAGACCACGCCAGAGCAGCAGTAGCCGAACAGCGGCGCACGCCAGTTGCGCTGGTTGTTGATTTCGTTGAAGGTCATCCAGTATTTGACCTTATTTTTGTAGCGCTCAAATACCACTTCCGAGAAGCGCACAAAGAAATCGACCACTTTACGGTTGGTCCATCCGCCATATTCCTGAACGAGGTGCAGCGGCATTTCAAAGTGGGAGAGGGTGATCACCGGCTCGATGTTGTACTTCAGCAGTTCATCGAACATGTCGTCGTAAAACTTCAGCCCCTCTTCGTTTGGCTGAGTTTCGTCGCCTTTCGGGAAGATGCGCGTCCAGGCGATGGAGGTACGGAAACATTTGAAGCCCATCTCGGCAAACAGCCTGATGTCTTCTTTGTAATGGCCGTAGAAGTCGACGGCTTCGTGGTTGGGGTAATATTTGCCTTCAATCACTTCCTGCGTGATTTCTCGCGGAACGCCGTGTGCGCCGCCGGTGAGCACGTCGCAGATGCTTGGCCCTTTGCCGCCTTTGTTCCAGCCGCCTTCAACCTGGTGCGCCGCTACCGCGCCGCCCCATAAAAAATCTTTCGGTAAGGTGAGTTTTTTCATCTTTGCTATTCTCAATTCAGGACTTATTGATTTCGAGTCTAGCAAAGCGGAATTAAATGTCACGATATAACATTTTGCGGAAATTGTAATTTGTCACATCAAAAAAACAGGATGTTTTATTCTGTTAATTTCTTCGCCAGTTTCCGGCCTAATGATTCCAGAATATAGATGACGGGAATTTGCGTGGTGATATCGTAAACGCCGCCAATGCGCGTTTGCGGGACATGCCAGGAGAGGTTAAAGTCCGCCAGCTTTGCGAGACGTGAATGTTCGTGGCTGGTGACTGAGAGCACCTTGCAGTGGTGCAGGCTGAACTGGCTGGCGAAGCGCAGGATCTCCTCGGTTTCGCCGGAGACGGAGAGTACAATAGCCAGCGCATTTTTAGCCATATCGTTAGTGACTGGAAAATAAGGATCGTCGATATGGTTGCTGAATTTCCCGATATTTGAAAAGAAACGTGCGCCATATTTTGCCAGCGATCCGGAGGTGCCCGCACCGACAAAAATAATTCGTTCAGATGATAAAATAATATCGACGGCGTTATCTAATAGCGCATCAAACTCTTCGTTATTTACGCTTTTAAAGAAGCTGATGATTTCACTGGCACCAAAATTCGCCTGCTGCGGCTCGTTCTGCTCCAGATAGAGTTTAAAGCGCACCCGAAATTCCGAGTAGCCATCGCAGTTAAGCTTGCGGCAGAAGCGCAGGATGGTAGTAGTGGAAACGCCCGCCGCATCCGCCAGCTCGCGGATGGTCATGTACATCACTTTATCGCGGTTCTTAATGACATAGTTGTAGACCATCATTTCCAGATTGTTGAGGCTGGCAATGGCGGAATGGCTGAACATACTCACAATGGCTAAACTCGCTGTCGGACACTATTCCTGAAGCATACCATGATGACGAAGGGCGGGAGACGGATTTATCTCCTTGATTACTTAGATGTTAATGAAATCATTTACACCTGTGCGGTGGATTGTTTTTACATTATGCTGATTTATAAGGATAAATCTTGAATGTGGATTTATTTTAGCTAACAGGTGTTCACTGGAATCATTCTCAGTTAGCATAGACTGGCGATGAATAATCATCTTTTGTTTTCCCGGAGTTAAGTATGGTGAGCAGACCATTAATCGCACAGGGATATTCGCTGGCTGAGGAAGTAGCCAACAGTATAAGCCACGGCATTGGCCTGGTTTTTGGGATTGTCGGCTTAGTGTTATTGCTGGTACAGGCAGTGGATACCAACGCCAGCGCGATGGCCATTACCAGCTACAGTCTGTATGGCGGGAGTATGATCCTGCTTTTCCTGGCCTCAACGCTGTATCACGCTATTCCGCATCAACGGGCGAAGATATGGCTCAAGAAATTTGACCACTGCGCTATCTATCTTCTTATTGCGGGTACCTATACGCCGTTTTTGCTGGTGGGGCTCAACTCACCGCTGTCGCGTGGCCTGATGATTGTGATCTGGAGCCTGGCGCTGCTGGGGATCCTGTTTAAGCTGACTATTGCGCACCGGTTTAAAGTGTTGTCGCTGGTTACCTATCTGACAATGGGCTGGCTGTCGCTGATTGTGGTGTATCAGTTAGCCATTAAGCTGGCGGTGGGGGGCGTGACGCTTCTGGCGGTGGGCGGGGTGGTCTACTCGCTGGGCGTGATTTTCTACGTCTGCAAGCGTATCCCGTATAACCATGCCATCTGGCACGGCTTTGTGCTGGGCGGCAGCGTGTGCCACTTCCTGGCAATTTATCTGTATGTTGGGCAGGTGTAGTTTTTTTGTAAGGTGCGGTCTGATGCCCTCACCCCGACCCTCTCCCACAGGGAGAGGGAGAATATCAACACCGTAGGCCCGGTAAACGCAGCGCCACCGGGCGATACAGCATCAATCTTCCAGAGAATACGGTAGCGGCTCAATGCTGAGCGTGTTTGCATCATCCCGCACGCGGAACACGCTGTCGGGCTCCATATCATTATTCATGACAACCTGCACCAGCAGGCGGCCATCATCGAGCTGGACGGCGGCTAACACGGTGCCGGTACGGCGCCAGTTTTCGCCCATCTTCATCTCAAGATCTTCACCCGCTTCCGGCACACGGCTGGCGTGACCAGCCAGTGTCCACAGGGCGCGTTTGTTCGCGCCGCGGAATTTCGCACGCGCCACCATTTCCTGACCGGTGTAGCAGCCCTTCTTAAAGCTGATACCACCCAGCGCCTGGATGTTTGTCGCCTGCGGGATAAACTGCGCGCTGTTTGCCGCGTCAATCACCGGCAGGCCCGCTTCGATGTTCAGCGCCAGCCACTGCTGGCTGTTGTTGAGCTGTGCTTCACCGCGCAGGGCGTCAGTGACGCGTTCCGCCGTTGCTTCGTCGGTTACCAGCAGGAAGCGCTCCGCCGGGTGTTCGAACCACAGAATGGAGGTCGCTCCCTCGCTGACCAGCTGTTTTTCAGCATCCGGCAGCTCGGCAAACAGGTTTTTCAGCGCTGCACGCGCCTGGAAACCCGCGACCCCCAGCAGAACGTGTTCATCGTCCGGGGCGATGGTGACTTTAGAAAAGACCGCGTATTTTTTCAGCTCTTTAAGCTGGGCGTCACGCAGGCTGCGGCGCTCAATAAAGGCGAATCCGTCCTGACGGCGGAACAGACGCAGGTTGCTCCACATTTTGCCTTTTGGATCGCAATGCGCGGCCAGCAGATGCTGGTGCTCAGTCAACTGCGCCACGTCCGCCGTGACCTGGCCTTGCAGGTATTTTTCACTGTCCGCACCAGTCAGTGTCGCCAGTGCCCAGTCATCAAGAGTAATCAGCGTCAGCGGCAGACGCGCAGAGGCGGCGGGCTGGCGAGGAGAAAATGGTGTAAATGCCATAGTGATGTCCTGAATTGCTTAACGCTTTGATAATACCTAATGGTAAAAGAGACTGTATTCAATGCAAGCGCTTTCAGCAGGCCATTCGTGCCATTACGCGGTTATGCGTGGCGCTACGCAAAATAGTGTAATCCGCTGTCTTTATAAGGATTATTCAGGGAGCCTGCTCGAGGTTCGCAATATTCCAGTAAAGAAACGGTCAAAAACACGTTACACTAGCAGGTGTTCCCGGAGAGCAATAATGAATACCAAACGGGATACCGACTGTGCCAAACGTAATGCAGGAAACAGAACATGGATATTAACAACAAAGCCCGTATTCACTGGGCGTGCCGTCGCGGCATGCGTGAACTTGATATCTCCATCATGCCTTTCTTCGAATATGAGTACGACAGCTTAAGCGATGACGATAAGCGCCTGTTTGTCCGTCTGCTTGAGTCTGACGATCCGGATTTATTCAACTGGCTGATGAATCACGGCAAGCCCGCCGACACCGAGTTGCAACGGATGGTGCAATTAATTCAAACACGGAATCAGGAACGTGGTCCTGTGGCAATCTGATCTTCGCGTCTCGTGGCGCTCACAGTGGATGTCCTTACTGCTCCACGGTCTGGTGGCGGCACTGGTGTTATTGGTGCCGTGGCCGCTTAGCTATACCCCTCTGTGGTTGCTATTGCTGTCGTTTGTGGTGTTTGACAGCGTGCGCAGCCAGCGTCGAATCAACGCCCGTCAGGGTGAAATTAAGCTGCTGATGGATTCTCGCCTGCGCTGGCAGGGAAAAGAGTGGGAGATGATGGGGACGCCGTGGATGCTTAATACCGGGATGATGCTACGGCTGCGTCGGGTCGAGGATAACCGTCGCCAGCACCTGTGGCTGGCCGCAGACAGTATGGATCCTGCGGAGTGGCGAGATCTGCGCCGGTTGATCGTGCAACAGCCGACGCAGGAGTAAATCAGCTGAACTGCTCGGCCATCTCACCCAGAATCTGCTCGCACCAGCTCTGGAGGCGCTCGTCGCTAAGATCGTACTGGTTGGTTTCATCCAGCGCGAGCCCGACAAACAGCTGACCGTCGGCAATAATCGGTTTTTGACTGGTGAACTCATAGCCTTCCGTAGGCCAGTAGCCGATAAAGGTCGCGCCCTTTGGCGCCAGTTTGTCGTGCAGCATGCCGAGTGCGTCAAGGAACCACTCCCCGTAGCCCAACTGGTCGCCCATGCCGTACATCGCAATGATTTTGCCTTCAAAATTGACTGAATCGAGCTGATCCCAGATGGCTTCCCAGTCTTCCTGAATCTCACCAAAGTCCCAGGTAGGGATACCCAGAATGAGCACATCGTACTGCTCCATCAAGGCAACCGCGTCATCTTTCAGGTTATGCAGCGTCACCAATTCCGGGCCAATGATGTCACGAATTTTCTCCGCCGCCATTTCGGTGTAGCAGGTGCTGGAACCATAGAACAGACCAATATTCATCGCGTAACTATCTCAATTCTTGCTATGACTTTGCGCGTAGTGTACCAGAAACCGATGGCATTCAGGCATAATGGCCAGATTGCTGAACCAAAGGGGCTGATGTGGAAAAGGATCTCGCACTCATCGAACAGTTTCTCGACGCGCTGTGGCTGGAGAAAAACCTCGCTGAAAATACGCTCAGCGCCTATCGTCGGGATCTCACGCTGCTGGTCGAGTGGCTGGCACATCGTGGGCTGACGCTTGAAAGCGCGCAAAGCGATGACCTGCAAGGGTTACTGGCTGAGCGGATGGAAGGGGGGTACAAAGCCACCAGCTCTGCACGTCTGCTGAGCGCCATGCGCCGCCTGTTCCAGCACCTGTACCGCGAGAAGATCCGCGCGGATGACCCCAGCGCACTGCTGGCATCGCCTAAACTGCCTCAGCGGCTGCCAAAAGATCTCAGCGAAGCACAAGTTGAGAGATTATTACAGTCGCCCGCAGTTGACCTTCCGCTGGAGTTACGCGATAAAGCCATGCTTGAACTATTGTATGCCACGGGCTTGCGCGTTTCCGAGCTGGTGGGCCTGACGATGAGCGATATCAGCCTGCGTCAGGGCGTGGTGCGCGTTATCGGTAAAGGGAACAAAGAACGGCTGGTGCCGCTGGGTGAAGAGGCGGTCTACTGGCTGGAGACGTATCTGGAACACGGGCGTCCGTGGCTGCTGAACGGCGTCTCCATAGATGTATTGTTCCCGAGCCAGCGCGCGCAGCAGATGACGCGACAAACGTTCTGGCATCGCATTAAACATTACGCCACACTGGCGGGTATTGACAGTGAGAAGCTGTCGCCGCACGTTTTGCGTCACGCCTTCGCGACGCATCTGTTAAACCACGGCGCTGATTTACGCGTGGTGCAGATGTTGCTTGGACACAGCGATCTTTCAACGACGCAAATATACACCCATGTCGCGACGGAACGCCTGCGGCAGCTACACCAACAGCACCACCCTCGCGCGTGAGTGCCGACGAATTGTTACAGGAACAAATATGAAAAAGTCTTTAGCGCTGCTCACCCTGCTGGCAGCTTCGATTTCCGGTATTGCCCATGCGGACGATGCCGCCATTAAACAGTCTCTGACGAAACTCGGCGTCGCCAGCAGCGAGATCCAGCCAGCGCCGGTGGCTGGCATGAAAACGGTGCTGACCAACAGCGGCGTGCTGTACGTGACCGAAGACGGCAAGCACATCATTCAGGGGCCTATGTACGACGTGAGCGGCGCGCAGCCGGTGAACGTCACTAACCAGCTGCTGATGAAAAACCTGAACGCGCTCGAAAAAGAGATGATTGTCTACAAAGCGGCGCAGGAAAAGCACGTTATTACCGTCTTCACCGACATCACCTGCGGCTACTGCCACAAGCTGCATGAAGAGATGAAAGACTACAACGCGCTGGGCATTACCGTGCGTTACCTGGCTTTCCCACGTGCCGGCGTGCAGAGCCAGCCTGAGCAGGATATGAAAGCGATCTGGTGTGCGAAAGACCGCAACAAGGCCTTTGATGACGCGATGAACGGCAAAGGCGTGAAGCCCGCGTCCTGCGATATCGACATCGCTAACCACTACGCGCTGGGCGTACAGTTTGGCGTGAGCGGTACGCCAGCCATTGTGCTGAGTAACGGCTACGTGGTGCCGGGCTACCAGGGGCCAAAAGAGATGAAAGCGTTCCTCGACGAGCACCAGAAACAGATGGGTGGTAAATAATTCGCGTGAAAGCCCCGATAAAACTGCGCCGCCGCGATGCGGGTGAAACCGCGGATTTACCAGACACGCTTCCGCTGCTGTTAAAGCGGCTGTACGCCAGCCGTGGCGTGCGTACGGCAAGCGATCTTGAGCGCAGCGTCAAAGGCATGCTGCCCTGGCAAGCGCTGAGTGGCATCGAAAAAGCGACTGAAATGCTCTACGACGCGTTCCGGGAAGGCACGCGGATTGTCGTGGTGGGCGATTTCGATGCCGACGGCGCAACCAGTACCGCGCTGAGCGTGCTCAGCCTGCGTGCGCTGGGCTGCGATAATGTGACTTACCTGGTGCCGAACCGGTTTGAAGACGGCTACGGCCTCAGCCCGGAAGTGGTCGATCAGGCCCACGCCCGTGGCGCACAGATGATCATGACCGTGGATAACGGGATCTCTTCTCATGCGGGGGTCGATCATGCCCATGCGCTGGGGATCCCGGTACTGGTCACCGATCACCACCTGCCGGGCGAAACTCTGCCTGCCGCCGAAGCCATCATTAACCCGAACCTGCGCGACTGCGATTTCCCGTCGAAATCGCTGGCCGGAGTAGGGGTGGCGTTTTATCTGATGCTGGCGTTACGCACGCTGCTGCGAGATAAGGGCTGGTTCGAATCGCGCGGAATTGCCGTGCCGAACCTCGCGGAGTATCTCGATCTGGTGGCGCTGGGAACCGTGGCGGACGTGGTGCCGCTCGATACCAATAACCGTATTCTCACCTGGCAGGGCTTAAGCCGCATTCGGGCAGGTAAATGCCGTCCGGGGATTAAGGCGCTGCTGGAAATTGCCAACCGCGATCCGCTGAAGCTTGCGGCAAGCGATTTAGGCTTTGCCCTCGGCCCGCGCCTGAACGCGGCGGGGCGGCTGGATGATATGTCGGTTGGCGTTGCGCTGCTGCTGTGCGACAACATCGGCGAAGCGCGCGTGCTGGCCAGTGAGCTGGACGCACTCAACCAGACCCGTAAAGAGATTGAGCAGGGCATGCAGGCCGAAGCGCTGACCCTGTGCGAAAAGCTGGAGCGCAGCGGCGACACCCTGCCGGGTGGGCTGGCGATGTATCACCCCGAATGGCACCAGGGCGTGGTGGGCATTCTGGCGTCGCGCATTAAAGAGCGTTTCCACCGCCCGGTGATCGCGTTCGCCCCCGCCGGGGACGGCACGCTGAAAGGCTCCGGTCGTTCCATTCAGGGTCTGCATATGCGCGATGCGCTGGAGCGTCTGGATACGCTGCATCCGAACCTGATGATTAAGTTCGGCGGTCACGCGATGGCGGCAGGCCTGTCGCTGGAAGAGGCGAAGTTCGACGAATTCCAGCGTCTGTTTGGCGAACTGGTCACCGAGTGGATCGATCCGGCTCTGTTGCAGGGTGAAGTGGTTTCTGACGGTGAGCTTTCACCGGCTGAAATGACCATGGAGGTGGCGCAGATGCTGCGCGATGCCGGCCCGTGGGGGCAGATGTTCCCGGAACCGCTTTTCGACGGACGTTTTCGTTTGCTGCAACAGCGCATCGTGGGCGAACGCCATCTCAAAGTGATGGTGGAACCGGTCGGCGGCGGACCGCTGCTCGATGGCATCGCCTTTAACGTTGATACCTCCATCTGGCCGGACAACGGCGTGCGCGAGGTTGAGCTGGCCTATAAGCTGGATATTAACGAGTTCCGCGGTAACCGCTCCCTTCAGATCATCATCGACAATATCTGGCCAATTTAGCGTCAGTAATCTCTATAAAAAAGGGCGTGGATTCGGTACAATCCCGCTCTTATCACCGCATTTTGACAAGCTCATAAAAGAAAACAGACCATGTTTGAAATTAATCCGGTAAAAAACCGCATTCAGGACCTCACGGAGCGCTCTGACGTTCTTAGGGGGTATCTTTGACTACGATGCCAAGAAAGAGCGTCTCGAAGAAGTAAACGCCGAGCTGGAACAGCCGGACGTCTGGAACGAACCTGAGCGCGCTCAGGCGCTGGGTAAAGAGCGTTCCTCCCTCGAAGCCATCGTAGATACGCTGGATCAAATGGCGCAGGGTCTGGAAGATGTTTCTGGGCTGCTGGAGCTGGCTGTCGAAGCCGACGACGAAGAAACCTTTAACGAAGCCGTGGCAGAGCTCGACGTGCTGGAAGAGAAGCTGGCGCAGCTGGAATTCCGTCGCATGTTCTCCGGCGAATACGATAGTGCTGACTGCTATCTCGATATTCAGGCAGGTTCTGGCGGTACCGAAGCGCAGGACTGGGCGAGCATGCTGATGCGCATGTACCTGCGCTGGGCGGAAGCGCGCGGTTTCAAAACCGAGATTATCGAAGAGTCCGAAGGTGAAGTGGCGGGTATCAAATCCGTCACCATCAAGATTATTGGCGATTACGCTTACGGCTGGCTGCGTACCGAGACCGGCGTTCACCGCCTGGTGCGTAAGAGCCCGTTCGATTCCGGCGGCCGTCGTCACACCTCCTTCAGCTCCGCGTTTGTCTACCCGGAAGTGGATGAAGATATCGATATCGACATCAACCCGGCGGACCTGCGTATCGACGTTTACCGCGCATCCGGCGCGGGTGGTCAGCACGTTAACCGTACGGAATCTGCGGTGCGTATTACCCACATTCCAACCGGGCTGGTAACACAGTGCCAGAACGACCGTTCCCAGCATAAGAACAAAGACCAGGCCATGAAGCAGATGAAAGCGAAGCTTTATGAGCTGGAGATGCAGAAGAAAAATGCTGAGAAGCAGGCGATGGAAGACAACAAGTCCGATATCGGCTGGGGCAGCCAGATCCGTTCTTACGTCCTTGATGACTCCCGCATCAAAGACCTGCGTACCGGGGTTGAAACCCGCAACACGCAGGCGGTGCTGGACGGCAGCCTGGACCAATTTATCGAAGCAAGTTTGAAAGCAGGGTTATGAGGAACCAACATGTCTGAACAACAAGCACAGGGCGCTGACGCGGTAGTCGATCTTAACAACGAACTGAAAACCCGCCGCGAGAAGCTGGCAGCGCTGCGCGAGCAGGGCGTGCCGTTCCCGAACGATTTTCGTCGTGACCACACCTCAGACCAACTGCACGCAGACTTCGACGGTAAAGAGAACGAAGAGCTGGAAGCGCTGAACGTTGAAGTGTCCGTGGCGGGCCGCATGATGACCCGTCGTATCATGGGTAAAGCGTCCTTCGTGACCTTACAGGACGTTGGCGGCCGCATTCAGCTGTACGTCTCTCGTGACGACCTGCCGGAAGGCATCTACAACGAGCAGTTCAAAAAGTGGGACCTCGGCGATATCCTGGGCGCTAAAGGTAAACTGTTCAAAACCAAGACCGGTGAACTGTCTATCCACTGCACCGAACTGCGTCTGCTGACCAAAGCCCTGCGCCCGCTGCCGGACAAGTTCCACGGTTTGCAGGATCAGGAAGCGCGCTATCGTCAGCGTTACCTGGATCTCATCTCTAACGATGAATCCCGTAAGACCTTCAAAATTCGCTCCCAGATCATGGCCGGTATTCGCCAGTTCATGGTTAACCGCGACTTTATGGAAGTAGAAACCCCGATGATGCAGGTGATCCCAGGCGGTGCCTCTGCCCGTCCGTTCATCACCCATCACAACGCCCTGGACCTGGACATGTACCTGCGTATCGCGCCGGAACTGTATCTGAAGCGTCTGGTGGTCGGCGGTTTCGACCGTGTGTTTGAGATCAACCGTAACTTCCGTAACGAAGGTATCTCCGTACGTCATAACCCAGAGTTCACCATGATGGAACTCTATATGGCGTATGCGGATTACAAAGATCTGATCGAGCTGACCGAATCCCTGTTCCGCACCCTGGCGCAGGACATTCTGGGCACCACCCAGGTGCCTTACGGTGAAGAGGTGTTCGACTTCGGCAAGCCGTTCGAAAAACTGACCATGCGCGAAGCGATCAAGAAATACCGTCCGGAAACCAACATGGCGGATCTGGATAACTTCGACTCTGCGAAAGCGATCGCTGAAAGCATCGGTATTAAGGTTGAGAAGAGCTGGGGCCTGGGTCGTATCGTGACCGAGATCTTCGAAGAAGTGGCCGAAGCGCACCTGATTCAGCCGACCTTCATCACCGAATACCCGGCGGAGGTGTCTCCCCTGGCGCGTCGTAATGACGAGAACCCGGAAATCACTGACCGCTTCGAATTCTTCATCGGTGGCCGCGAAATCGGTAACGGCTTTAGCGAGCTGAACGATGCAGAAGATCAGGCGCAGCGCTTCCAGGATCAGGTTAACGCGAAAGCGGCAGGTGACGACGAAGCGATGTTCTTCGACGAAGACTACGTGACCGCGCTGGAGCACGGTCTGCCGCCGACGGCTGGCCTGGGTATTGGTATCGACCGTATGGTGATGCTGTTCACCAACAGCCACACCATCCGCGACGTGATCCTGTTCCCGGCGATGCGTCCGGTGAAATAAGCCGTTAAGACGTAAAAAAAGCCCCGTGCGTTTATCGCCGGGGCTTTTTTATTGCGCCGCGAAGGCGCTGAGTTTTTCACGCGCGGTGTTCGCTTCCTGCACCATCCACGGGCTAAATGCCCACGGTGTGGCGTCCAGCGCGCGGAATAGCGCGTCCAGCTCCACCCACTGATACTCCATCACTTCATCGTCATTGATTGCGAGGGTATTCGTTACGCGGGCGGCATAGACCGGGCAGATTTCGTTTTCAACGATCCCTGACGGGTCGGCTTCACGGTAGCGGAACTCCGGGGCAATGGGGGTGATGTCTGTGATTTCGGCGCCGACTTCAAAGCGACAGCGGCGGATAATCGCCTGCTCTGTCGCTTCGTCGGCCTGTGGATGACCGCAAACGGAGTTGGTCCATACGCCGGGCCAGGCTTTTTTACTTAATGCGCGCCGGGTGATCAGACATTCTCCATTAGCGTTAAACAGCCATGAAGAGAAGGCCAGGTGTAGCGGGGTGTGTGACGTGTGCGCGGCGTACTTCTCCTGAGTGCCAATCACCTTTCCCTGGTCATTTACCAAAATAACGTGTTCTTGAATACTCATTGATGCTCCAGTGCCAAAATGCTTAATGGTTCAGCACCATCAGCGGAATTATTATACTGCATTCTTATGCGAACGGTTTGGCCCACAGAGCGGAAAAGGGCATGACCCGCATCAGTTTGGGCTGCTATCATAGTGCGCCATTCACGCTGACCGAGGAGCTGTTTTGTTTGCAGGAAGCCTGACGAGAAACCCGATCATTGCCGTTTTCTGCCTGACGCTGACGCTACTTGTAGCAGGATGCTCGGGGAGTAAATCTTCGGATATGGGCAGTTATTCCGGTGCAGTCTATACCGTTAAGCGCGGGGACACGCTCTACCGCATCTCACGCGCCACGGGAACCAGCGTGAAGGAGCTGGCGCGCCTGAATAATATCTCTCCACCTTATACTATTGAGGTAGGGCAGAAGCTCAAGGTTAACGGCGGTTCCTCCTCAGGGAAAAAGTCCTCAACGCGTAAAACAGCCAAAGTCACGCCATCCTATCAGGTGCCTAAATCATCCTGGCCGCCGGTCGGTCAGCGCTGCTGGATCTGGCCTGCAAGCGGAAAAGTGGTTGCGCCGTACTCGCTCTCGGAAGGTGGCAATAAAGGTATTGATATCGCTGCCGCACGCGGCACACCGGTTTACGCTTCAGGGGCCGGGAAGGTGGTCTATGTCGGTAACCAGCTTCGTGGATACGGTAACCTGATCATGATTAAGCATGGTGAGGACTACATTACGGCGTATGCGCATAACGACACGATGCTGGTCAATAACGGGCAGAACGTGAAGGCGGGGCAGAAGATTGCGACCATGGGCAGTACCGGGACGGATACGGTGAAGCTGCACTTCCAGATCCGCTATAAGGCTACAGCCATCGATCCGCAGCGTTATCTTCCGGCGCAGGGCAGTAAGCCGAAGTGTTAAGTGATTATTTAATCGCCACTTAGTGGGGTAAAGGCTTGTATGAAGAGGCGTAAGGTCTATAATGCCTTACGCACCTCAAAGCGGGCGTAGTTCAATGGTAGAACGAGAGCTTCCCAAGCTCTATACGAGGGTTCGATTCCCTTCGCCCGCTCCAGATCTCTCCCCTCGTACGAACGCCTTAAAATCATTCTCTATCAGCAGCTTAAATAATTATCTGTTTTAGCCGCCTATGAGTTATGCCATCGTGATCCGCCCTTGGTAACTGTCACGCTAAGTTACATGGTGAGAAGACAAGATAACTCAGCGTTGGTGTCAGTTGCATCCTCACATCGCGATAGCAAAACGTGAAGAAAAAGCCACCCTGGTATTGTTATGTCATCGACAGACTGCTCAGACGCATTTAAGCCCGATGTGCGGCCTTATGAGCCACGTAATAACCATAACTGCAAACGACCTGTAGGCTTTATCAACGTTTCAGCCACGCTCCCGCAAGGGTACACGGTTATCCTGATAAGGTGTGATCCCTCTGACGGTCTGATGTTGTCGTCTAACGGCTCCGCTTGTTGCTGTATCACCAACGGGGAGTAGTGTTTGCACCGTCACTGTGTTTAATAAATGGCTAATGTTCGCGTATAGACTATTTCGACTTATGTTTTTACGATGTAGATAAATCATACAAGGAGGATAGTTTATGAGCGCATATGCAGAGGAAGGAACATTGCGCCGGATGACCTTAGGCGAGATTGCAATGGCTCGCAGAGTGTTCGGTGATTCGATAGTGTATAGCCGTGTCTGGATTCATTGCGACAGCTATTTACCGTTCGGCCTCCAGAAACAGAACTACGCGATGACTCCCAACGGGGAGTTGTGGTACAGAAAACAGATGTACAGGGAAGACTTTTCCGCAAACTCGGTTTTTGTTGAAGATAAATATGTTTTCATCCATGAATTGGGGCATGTCTGGCAACACCAACACGGGCAATGGGTGAGAATGCGGGGTGCGTTTAGCTGGGCTGCTGAATATACCTACAGGCTGGATAAAGAAAAGCTCACTGATTACTCTCTTGAGCAGCAAGCCTCTATTTTAGCTGATTACTGGTTACTGCTGGTTTATGGGATTAGTAAGTGGTCTTATTATCAAAGGCCTGGGCGCATGGGGATGTACAGAGGCGTAGATAAGTTGCAGGATGTCCCTTCGCTTTACCAAAAAATCGTAACAGGGAAGGGGTGTTAAACATGAAGAACAAAATGTTGCTGGGTGTTGTATTCCTCTTGACGGGATGCCCTGGGCCTGGTGATCGAATGGTAGATCGTGAATCTACAACGGCATTTATCAAAGATAATCAAGTTTGTGTGGTGTCACCACTGGAGCCACAGGAACGGATCACTGCTATCCAAATCAACAGTGATAATAGCGACTCTCTTCACAAGATTTTTGATGATAAGCCCGTGTATGTTCAAAAGGGCGGGTGTCTTCCTGTGTTCGGATTTAAGTTTACACCTGGAGAGCGGTATAACTTCGCGTATGACGTCCAATCTGATAAATCAGGGTCACATTTAGTCACTGCTGAATTTTCTTATCCCAAAGAATAAGGGGCTGAACGCCCCATATTCTTAACGGCGTGTAAACGCCAACCTGAGCCCTAATCCAATGAATGTTACACCAACAATTCTATCCAGTATTTTCTGCAACCTTCTGTTTTGCGAAACGGTTCCAGCTGCACTACCTGCAAGTACGGCGAACGTTAAATCAGTCATAAAAGCGATCAATGCGTAGGTCATACCCAGGAGTAGAAAAGAAGCTGTCTGGTGCTCGCTTCCAGGCGCAACGAATTGAGGGAAAAAGGAGATGAAGAATAACAGTACCTTCGGGTTGGTTAAGGTAGTTATGAAACCTTTAGTAAGTAGACTCGTCAGTGTCGCTTTTGCCTTAACGCTTTCAGCTTCGTTGTGATTAGTGGTTTGCTTTGTCAGCGTTCCCCAAATCATCTTACTACCGAGATACATCAGATAAGCCGCACCGAGAGACTTAATGATGGTGAACATCATCGGAGATGCTGTTATCAACGCGGTTAATCCCACAGCGCTTGCAATTGCATGTGTGCAACTACCTAATGCTACTCCAGCGGCAGAGATAATTCCCGCTCGTCTTCCATTAACCACGCTTTGACCTACCACGTATGCTATATCAGGCCCAGGTGTAACGGAAAGGAGAAATACAGACAGGGCGAAAAGCCCAAAATGAGTTATGTCCAGCATAGCTATCTCCGGAAAAAATTAAGCACCTCCATGCTAACACTGAATTTTTATGCGTAAAGGGTGATTTGCTATGCTTTTAATCTTCTTCTGCTAAACGACGAATCACCCATGGCATAACACGCTAAGTTGCACATTTCCTGTACCCTGGATACCCTGAGATTAATCCTAATAACTCAAGGGTGAGTATGGCTACCGGGAAGAGAAAGAACCTAAAGGAATCACCTGAAGAAGAGTTAGATCGCTTGCTGGATGAGCTTGAACTCACAGAGGAGCAACGGGAGTTTATCGAATCCATGCGGGAGGATAAGGGCGATCCCAGTAGTGAGTAACGCTTGCCTTCAGCCGAGCGAATACGAATGGCCGCGTAACGGCATTGTAAAGATCTTTTCTCCTCACGAGGGCTTTCCGTCAGCGTCGATGGCTCAGCGTACCGTGCCAGAAATTGTCCTGAAATGATGCGGTATTCAGACCGGATCGAACTACTATTCATTATGATTTATCAATGCATTATACCCTGACCATGTGCATGTAAAATCGCGGAGCCGGGAGAGTTGACGGCAATGTAAAAGAAATCATGAAGAAAGAAATATGGCTGCTACAAACGGTATGATTGATACTGATGACGCTGTAATTTTACTCATCGACCATCAGAGTGGCTTATTCAACACGGTACGTGATGTGCCTGTACCAGACCTTCGTAATTATGTGACAGCGATAGCCAAAGTTGCCACGCTTTTAAATATCCCGGTGATCACCACGGCCTCTGTTCCTGACGGTCCCAATGGCCCGCTCATCCCGGAAATTCACAAATATGCACCCCATGCCGTGTATGTTCCACGCACAGGGGCAGATTAATACCTGGGATAATCCGGCGTTTGTGAAGGAAGTGGAAAAGACGGGCAGAAAGACCCTGATTATTGCCGGCACGCTCACCAGCGTCTGCATGGCGTTCCCTGCGGTTAGCGCTGTCCAGGAGGGGTATAAGGTTTACTGTGTTGTGGATGCCTCGGGGAACTGGTCCAAAATCGCGACCGATACCACCATCGCGCGCGTGGCTCAGGCGGGGGCGATCCCTACCGATACGTTTGCCATTGTCGCTGAATTAATGAGAACCTGGAACCGCGAGGAAGGTTCTCGCTTTGCTGAGATCCTGGCAGAGCATGTCTGTCCGGAATATAAGTGCCTGATTGAAAGTTTCGGCAAAGCTCAGGAAATTGCCAGAACGGGCCCGGAAACCAATCTGGAGCATTATAAGTAAGGCCGGATAAACCTGAACAAAATTCCTGGATTTTATCGTCCTGTACCTGAACGTATTACAGGTGCAGGACGTAGCGGCGCCTTATTCCGGACGTCGCTGAATTGTCAGAGATATTAAGAGGGGCTGAACCGCGCATAATTTAAAATTAAACCCTCTTCCTTTTTACGTCATCAGGCGCCCCTGTTATATCTGTCGGCAAATTTTTTATTTCCCGGATCGCAGATGAAAACACGACTCCTCCTGTGCGCGGGCTTATTTGCCGCCTCCAGTGCCCATGCCAGCGCCCTCTATTTTTATGAAGCCGGCACCGAAGATACCGCGCTTGCCGGAGCAGGGCAGGCGGCTCGTGCGCAGGATGCCTCGACAATCATGACCAACCCTGCTGGCATGACGCGCCTGCCGGATCATATGGTCACCGGTGGGTTACAGGTTATGGATGGCTCCATCGATAACCAGCTGGATAACGATGCCCATCAAAGCCCCGGCGACGTGATGAAAACCATCCCGAATGCCAGCGCCTTTTATAGCCAGAAGATAAACGATGATCTTTATGCCGGGATCGGGCTTTACGGTAATTACGGTCTGGGGATCGATTACGGTAGCTGGGCGGGCGACAGGCTGATTAAAAAGAGTACCCTGGTTGCAATGACGCTCAGTCCGTCACTGGCATACAAGCTCAACGACCGACTCTCAATAGGGGCGTCCGCCAACGTTAATTACGGTTATTTCTCGCTGACCCGCAACGTTAATGATAATGACTATCGGCAGCATGATGAGGACTGGGCCATGAGCTATCGGCTTGGGCTACTCATGCAACTGACCGACCAGACGCGAGCCGGTATTACATGGAACAGCGAGACGAACTATCGCTACTCTGTTAACGGCAAAGCTCGAGTACAGAATGGTGCCTACGACCTCCCGGTGTCGGCACAAATCAGCGCGCCGCAGCAAATCATGCTCAGTCTTGTGCATGATATTAACCCTCGGTGGTCGGTTATGGGCGATCTCGGCTGGCAGGACTGGAGCCAGTTCGGTGCCCCGCAAATCGTCGTTGGGGATCGGCAACTGAACAACGTCAGCCGCCTGAAGGATACGTGGCACGGCGCGGTGGGCGTGCAGTATCGTCCAACACCTCAGTGGCGACTGAATACCGGTGTGGCGTTCGACAGCTCTCCGTATGAGAGTCAGAGTGATGTGGCCTTAACTTTACCCACCGGGGATGAGTGGCGATTTGGCACGGGAGCCCAGTATCAGATCACCCCGGCCAGCAATATTGGTATTGCCGTGTCGTATCTTCATATGCAGTCGTCGCATGTGAAATCCCCGACGGCGTTTGCCGGAAGTTACGATCATCCTTATCTTTGGTTTGCCAGCGTCAACTACAGCTATCAGTTTTGATCGGCTAACCGCTTAAAATATATGGTCTATAATGGCAGATATTGAATGTCAGAAGGTTGTACCATGCATATTTTACCGCCTGTTCGACCCGAAAGATCCATCGAACGACTGACCGCCATCCTTGAGCCGATAGCGGAGAAAGTGCACGTTGTTCCGCGTAAGCGACTCACCTGGTTACGGAAGGGGAAACAGCAGATGTACCTCTTTCTGGAAGGAGAGCTGTCCCTGCTGCGGGCTTCGGATGGACTGGTGGTAGTGACCGTTTACGAGCCGCATTTGTTTGGTATTGCAGAGATGATCCAGCCTACGCAGGGGCACCTTCTCCGTGCTGAAAGAGAGTCGACTATTTTACGTCTCGATGCGGACAAGGCGGCTGAGTTGTTTCGTGCCGAGGGCGTCTGGGAGGATGTCGCCGCGCTGCTCTCATACCATACGGCCTATTTAATATTCCGTGATGCCCAGGTACTCCAGCAGCGTACCTATTCCGTTATTCGTAACCACCTTCAGGAAATGATTTTGCTCCCGGAAGAGACGCGTTTGCGTACCACGATTCTGGAATATATCCAGGATCGTACGCTGCTCTCTCGCAGCAGTATACTCAATGTATTATCTGCCCTTAAGCAGGGGGAATATATCGCCTTTAAGCGCGGTGGATATCTGCTTGAGGTCAGACATTTACCCGAGTCATTCTAGCGGAAGTTTAAAATTAAACAGAAATGCAATTAACGCTACCGTTAATTTTCTATATCGTTTGCTTTCTCAGATTTAACATTATCAAGTAAACGGTATATTTATGAAAAAGACAGTTATCGCATTGATTATGGCTAATGCATTTACCGCCACTTCCGCGTTCGCCGCCGCTGATGCGGGCACCTGGTATGGCGGGGCGAAATTCGGCTGGTCTCACTATTTTGATACCAATATGGGTTCAAAAGCGTTTGAGAACACACATTCCGATCACTTCGATTTTAACCATGACAATGTCGGCGGGGGTGTTTATACGGGTTATCAGATTACCCCATGGCTTGCGGTAGAAGGTGGTTATGATTATTTAGGTAACATGCAGATTAAAGGTCAGCATGGCGCCGGGGCGCAAATGAAGACGCAGGGGCTGCAAATGTCTCTGAAGGCCAGTTATGCCCTGACCAGTGACTGGGATATTTACGGCCGTGCCGGCGCAATGGGCTATCGCGCTGAATCCGATGTAAGTGGTCACAATCGTTTTGAAACCGGTGTGCGCCCGCTTGCAGCCGTGGGTACTGAATACGCTTTCAATAAAAATTGGGCGGGCCGCCTGGAATATCAGTGGGTAAGCAACGTGGGCAATGTTAACCAGATCGGCGTGAGCAGCGACCTGAGTTCCGTCACCGCAGGGCTTAGCTATCGCTTTGGTCAGTACGACTGATGCCCGTGATATGCCCATTAATAAAAACCCGGCTGCTTATGTTGCCGGGTTTTTTATTTTCAGCTGGTGAATAACGGTTCAAGAATGATATGAATATTTTGCAGGCCCGTGACATTATTATCTTTCAGGTATTGCTGATTAACCATATCTAACTGTTCCAGTTTGGTCAGCGAGGCATAGACGCGTTGAACGTCACTGTCCGCAACAAAAATTTCTTTTGCGGTGGTGTCCTGTAGATACTGTGATTTTACGCTGCGCGTTAAGGTCTCGATCTGCTGTTTATTTTCCTGATAAAGAGACGCGATATGCGATATCTGTGCCTGCGGCGGTTTTTCCCCCGGCAACACCAGTGGAATTTGCAGATGATTAATTTTTTCAACATTGTCTGGTTGGGGAGAACTACAGGCTGTTAATGTGCTGAGGGTTAATACAGCGAAAAAGAACGGCAGGCTCTTCATCGAATCACTCCGGGGAAATAACTGGACTCAGCATTATCCCTTAAGGACGCAGCGACGAAAGAATAAACTAATTTATTTATAAACGTTATTTCCATAGGTTAAAGATAAGCCTGGTGATAGCCTCCTTTCCCCCCATGTACCGCCAGCGTGAATATAACTCCTCGAGGAAGTATGAAATTTAAAACTCTCGTTAGTGCGATAGCCGTTGCTGGTCTGCTATTAGTGTCGTTGACCTCATTGCCTGTCCTGGCACAAAAGGAAGGGAAGGGAGCCACTGTCCATACGAAAGAGATGAATGATGCACTTTATGGTCAACTGCCCTTCTTTGATAAGACGGATTTCCGAAATGCGCACAAAGGCTTTATTGCCCCGCTGCCACCCGCGGTGATTAAAGGCGAAAAAGGCGCCGTTATCTGGAACCCCCAGAAATACGCTTTTATCAAAGAAGGGCAAAAAGCGCCGGATACCGTCAACCCGAGCCTGTGGCGTCAGGCGCAGCTGAATAATATTGGCGGTCTGTTTGAGGTCACGGAAGGCGTCTACCAGATCCGTAACCTCGATCTGTCGAATATGACGATTATAGAGGGCAAAGAGGGGATCACGGTTATCGATCCGCTGGTGTCTGCGGAAACGGCCAAAGCGGGCATGGATCTTTACGTTCAACATCGTGGCAAACGCCCGGTTGTTGCCGTTATTTATACCCATAGTCATGTCGATCATTATGGCGGCGTGCGTGGCGTAGTCGATGAAGCGGGAGTGATAACCGGCAAAGTGAAAGTCTATGCTCCAGCAGGTTTTATGGAAGAGGCGGTATCGGAAAATATCATGGCCGGAAATGCCATGAGCCGCCGTGCCAGTTATATCTACGGAAACCTGTTAAAGGCCAATGTAAAAGGTCAGGTAGGGGCGGGTATGGGGACTACCACCTCAGCCGGGACGGTCACGCTTATCGCGCCCACTCACGCCATTACCGAAGACGGGCAGAAAGAGATCATCGACGGTCTCACCTATGATTTTATGCTGGCGCCGGGGTCGGAAGCGCCGTCTGAAATGCTCTGGTATGTGGAAGAGAAAAAGCTGATTGAAGCAGCAGAGAACGTCACTCACACTCTGCACAATACTTACTCGCTGCGCGGGGCGAAAATACACGATCCGCTGGCATGGTCAAAATACATCAATAACGCCCTCGATCGTTGGGGGGATAAAGCGGAAATTATTATCGCGCAGCACCACTGGCCCACATGGGGTAATAAGAAAGTGGTGAAGCTGATGAAAAGCCAGCGTGATATCTACCGCTATATCAACGACCAGACGCTGAGGCTGGCGAATAAAGGGCTGACGAGGGATGAGATAGCCGCTAATTTCGCCCTGCCTTACGGGCTGGCAAAATCCTGGGCAGGCCGTGGCTATTACGGCTCGGTAAGCAACAATGTCAAAGCCACCTATGTCTACTATCTTGGCTGGTTCGACGGAAATCCGGCGACGCTCAATGAACTGCCTCCGGTCGAGGCAGCGAAAAAATATGTCGATTACATGGGCGGAGCCCGCGCGATCCTTGAAAAAGCCCGGGTTGATTATGCCCGGGGAAATTACCGCTGGGTGGCGCAGGTGATGAATAAAGTCGTTTTTGCCGATCCAAATAATAAGGCGGCGCGCGAACTGGAAGCGGACGCGGTTGAACAGCTGGGATACCAGGCCGAGTCAGGACCCTGGCGTAACGCCTACCTCACCGGTGCGCAGGAGTTGCGTAACGGCGTGGAGAGGATGCCGACGCCCAATACCGCCAGCCCGGATGCGGTCCGTGCCATTTCGACTGAGATGATTTTTGACTACTTCGGCGTTCACCTTAACGGCGTCAGAGCTGCGAATGCCAGAGGGATTTTTAACGTTGATCTGGGCCGCGAGGGCGGCAGGTACAAGCTGGAGCTGGAGAATGGCGTGCTGAACCATATCGCCAACGCTCAGGCAGAAGATCCGGATGCAACCATCACGCTCAGCCGCGAAACGCTGAATAAAATCATCCTCAAAGAGACCACGTTGAAAAAGGCGCAACAGGCAGGAGAGGTGACGATCGTCGGCAATGCCGCGAAGCTAAACGAAATGCTGCGCTGCATGGAGAGCTTCAGCTTCTGGTTTCCTGTCGTCACCCCTTAAACGTAAAAAAGGCTGCTTTCGCAGCCCTTTAGCATTCGCCTGCAACAATTTGCCGGGTGGCGGCTTCGCCTTAACCGGCCTACACTCTGCGCGCCTTGAGCGCTAGATGACGCCATCCCCGCCGTCTGAACACCACACCTGCCCGGAGGTGTATGAACACTCATCCGAGGCCAGGGTGACATACAGCGGTGCGATCTCCACGGGCTGTCCCGGGCGTCCCAGAGGGGTACTCTCGCCAAAATGTTTCACTTTTTCCTGTGGCTGCCCACCGCTGGGCTGAAGCACGGTCCAGTAGGGTCCCGGCGCTACCGCGTTCACGCGGATCCCCTTCGGTCCCAGCTGTTTCGCCAGCGCTTTGGTGAACACCGCGAGACAGGCTTTGGTCTGCGCATAGTCAAGCAGTACGGCGCTCGGTTTCACCGCCTGAACGGAGGAGGTGTTAATGATGGAAGCAGGGGCTTTCATATGGCGCAACGCCGCCTTTGTGATCCAGAAAGGCGCATAGACGTTGGTCTTAAAGGTCGCGTCAAAATCTTCCGTGGTCAGTTCTTCCAGCGACTCACGGTACTGCTGGCGGCCTGCGTTATTCACCAGGATATCCAGCCCGCCCAGTTTTGAGACGGCCTGCTCCACCAGGTTCTGACAAAAAGTTTCGTCCCGCACATCGCCCGGAAGCGCGACGGCATTCCGTCCTTCCGCTTTAATCAGGGCGATGACTTCCGCTGCGTCTTCTTCCTCTTCCGGCAAATAGTTAATCGCGACATCTGCCCCTTCGCGGGCATAGGCAATGGCTACCGCGCGTCCGATGCCGGAATCGCCCCCGGTAATCAGCGCCTTCTTACCGGCAAGACGACCATGCCCTTTGTAGCTCTTCTCGCCGTGGTCGGGTACGGGTTCCATCTCTGAGGCCAGGCCCGGTGGCGTCTGGGGCTGCTCCGGGAAAGGTGGCGTTGGGTAAGCGTTCGTACGTTGTTCATTATCACTCATAGCTAACTCCTTGTTAGGGGTGAGATTTGATGGATAGTTACAGCGTTAACGCTTCGCTGAATTATTTTTGCAAGTGGCTGACCCGCACTACGGGTGGGGATGATTTTTTATCGAGCGAGCCGCTAATACTGATCATGTTGTCAGGTTCCACGGTTCTGTCGTCAAATACGGCTTTCGGGATAATAACGTCGATTTTCCCGGTTTTATCCTGGAATACGTATTTATCGCCATTGCCATCAATAAGATTGCCGCGCAATGAAATAGAGGCACCATCATGCATCTCTTTCGCCTGAGTAATAGTCATAATGCGCGCATCATCGGTACCACGATAACCGCTGTCCAGCGCATGCGGCGGTGGCGGCGCATCACCCTTTTGTAACCCGCCGTTATTATCTGCCCATGCAGTAGGGATAATTAATATAAACAAGGCTGAAATCACTGATAATTTCATCTGATACCCTTCATTTTGGATGTCTTGACTTATTAAGTATTGTTGCTATTCCTTTATGTGGCAAATGTGATAAGTCTTAAAAGCATTTGCACAGAAAAATCAAAAATTTCGGCAATTAAGCGAAACGGTGACCACAGCCATGGAACCAAAAAATGAAAAAGTGCCTGGGATAAAAGAGAGTAGCCGTTTACTGACGTTTGAGTATGCATTTCGCCAGGTGGGTTTTATTGTGCTGTTAGCTATTATCGTGGCCGCGATAGCCGGCCTGTTTTCCAGCGGTGCGGTCAGCGACGTGGAGAAAACAAACGAAGCAAAATCCCTGACCCTGAGCTATGAGCGCTTCGGTCGCCGCCAGACCGAATCGCGGATGGCACTGACGTTTCCGGTGACGTCTGAAGGGAAATATACCCTCAGCATGACCAGCGAAAGCAGCGACGCATATGAGCCCGGCAGCGTCTGGCCACAGCCGGACAGCATGTACAGCCGGGGGAATACCCTGTTTCTCGTCTACGATCGTTTACAACAGACCGATAAATTTACCGTTTTGTTATTCATCACGCCGTCAAAAGCAGGGAAGTGGACAAACAGCATCCGCGTAAACAACGAGCCAGATATCCGTTTCTGGCAGTTTATTTACCCCTAGGAGTCAAATATGGACATGGTTTTTCGTGCCCTGGCAATTTACCTGTTTCTGGTCATTGTGTTTAAAGTTGCCGGGCGACGCGCTCTGCTACAAATGACCAGTTTTGACCTTATTTTGCTCTTAATTATCAGTGAGGCGACACAACAGGCGCTGCTTGGCGAAGATTTCTCCGTCACCGGCGCGATGATTACAATAACGACGCTGGTGGTTGTGGATATTATTTTTGGCCTGCTGAAAAAATATTTTTCCACTGTCGAGAATATTCTTGATGGCACGCCGGTGATATTGGTGGAGAACGGTGTTCCCCTTGCCGATAAACTGAAAAAGGTCGATGTATCCTGTGATGATATATTGGTATCAGCCCGCCAGAATCACGGTATTACAGAATTGAAGGAGATTAAATACGCTATTCTTGAGCGTAATGGTCATATTTCTATTATTCCTGACGAAAATTAAGGGGCAACGCGATGAGCAACCTTATTCACGACAGCAACAGCACCATCAGCGAGCTGACGAAAAAGCTCGCCACTCAGCTTACGGACAGAGATTTGCGGTTAACCACCGCAGAGTCCTGTACCGGCGGCAATCTCGCGGTTGCGCTTTGTGCCGAAGAGAACACGGCGGAATTTTATGACGTTGGCATGGTGGTGTTCAGCGATGCGGCGAAGGAGAGGATCCTCGGCGTGCGGCACGAAACCATTGAGCGCTTCACCGCCGTCAGTGAACAAACGGTGACCGAGATGGCCGCTAAAATTCGCGAAATTGCCGAGGCGGATATCGGCCTTGCCATCAGCGGCTATGCGGGACCGGAAGGCGGCGACGATGGCACCGCAGCCGGTACGGTCTGCTTCGGCTGGAATATTCGCGGACAGACGGAAACCCGCACCGTGCTGTTTTCCGGTGAATGTCAGGATGTGGTGGATAAAGCGGTGCGTTATTCCCTGTCTGAACTGATCGAAATACTCTCCGGCTGGGATAACGTCTGAAATAAGGGGAAAGGCTATGGCTGTCATCGCTATTACCGGCGGTACGGCGGGCGTGGGGAAAGCCACGGCGCTGCACTTTGCCAAAGCGGGCTACGATGTGGGCATCATTGCCCGCGACGAGCAGAGCCTGCGCTCCACAGAAGAGGAGTTGCGCCGTTTCGGGATCAACGCCTGCGCCGTTCAGGCCGACGTGGCGGACAGCAAGGCGGTGACCGAGGCTGCTAACGAGATTGAATACCGGCTTGGGGCCATCGATGTCTGGGTGAATAACGCCATGGGCGGGATGCTGGCGCCGTTTCGCACCATGTCGCCTGAGGAGTTTCGCCGCGTCACCGAGGTGACCTATCTGGGCTATGTTAACGGCACCCGCGCCGCGCTGGAGTTAATGACCCCACGCGATCGTGGAACGATTATTCAGGTTGGCTCCGCGCTGGCCTACCGTTCCATTCCCTTGCAGTCAGCCTACTGCGGGGCGAAAGCCGCAATCCGCGGATTTACCGATGCTGTGCGCACCGAACTGATGCATGAAAACAGCCGGGTGCAGATCGCAATGGTACAGATGCCGGGCCTCAATACGCCGCAGTTCGAGTGGGCGAGGAATAAATTTGCCTGGGCGATGCGCCCGGTTCCTCCCGTTTTTCAGCCGGAAGTAGCTGCCAGCGCTATTTTTAAGGTGGCGCAGAAACCGGTGCGGGAACTGTGGGTGGGCAGCAGCACCGTCCAGTCGATTGTCGGGCAATTTCTTTTCCCCGGCTTTCTGGATCGGCTGATGGTTAAAAAGGCCTGGGAAGGGCAGATGACCGATACGTTAAATGCGGATGACCGTCAGGACTATCTGGATCAGCCGGTCAACGACCTGCATAAAATCCACGGGAACTTCACCGACGAAGCAAAAGAGCGCGCTATCAGCGTCACCTCCGGCATGCCGGGGAAAGTGCTGCTCGGCTCCCTTGCCGTCACGGGCGCGATCGTGGCCCGTCTGCTGCTCTCGCGGAGACGATAATCAGCGCAGTGCGGTACGATCGGTCCAGAACCAGCGGTAGCCATAGCCGCTGAGGTTAAGCGCGACGGTTTTGCCGCACACCAGCGCGTCGTCGTAGCGTTTGTCCGCCAGGCAGGCGGTCCAGGTCGCATGCCGGATCCCTCTGGCGGTAAAATTAACGGGCTTATCGCTGAAGTTAACGAAGGTCAGAATGCTGCGCGTGTCGGTTTCGTAATAGATCCCCAGTACCGCATCGCTGTCGATATTAATAAGACGAAACGGCGCGACGCCGATCTCAGGGAACTCCGAGCGCGTATTGGCGATATCGATAATGCAGTGCAGGAGTGAGTTGCGGTGCAACAGCGAATCCGCCACGTTGATTTTTTGATAGCGGTACGGGCCGTGGTCAATCATCGGGGCGACAAAAGTTTCCGGGTCGGCATCTGAGAAACCGCCGCCTTGCGATCCGGCCCACTGCATCGGGGTGCGTACGGCGTAACGCTCCTCAAGATCCAAATCATCCCCCATGCCAATCTCATCCCCGTAGCGCATGACCGGTACGCCCGGTAGCGAAAACAAGACCGCATGGCAAAAGGCCAGCCGCTTTCGATCGCCATTAAGCATCGGCGCCAGACGGCGGCGGATACCTCGCTGATACACACTCATCTCTTCGTCAGGGGCAAAGGTATCGATGACGGTCTGCTTCGCTTTTTTTCCTATCCCTTCCAGATCCAGCTCATCATGATTGCGCAGCCAGTTGGCGAAGCAGCAGGAGTCCGGCGGCACAATCATCTTCTTCACCGCGTTGCGCAGCGGTCGTGCGCTCTTCTCTGCCAGGCTGACGTAAAAGTACTTATTGAGCCAGAAATTCAGCACCAGGTTGAGCCGGTCGTTCTGACCAAAATAATCTTTGTAGGCCTCGACCTCCACGTCGACTTCGCCGAGCAGGATCGCGTCCGGGTTACGCTGCCCGATAAGACGGCGCAGATGCTCCAGGATCCACAGGCCGCGTTTTTCATCCCCACGTCCGGCCTGTTTTGTCAGGTGCGATGCCGCATCCAGGCGAAAGCCCGACACCCCGAGCTTTAGCCAGAAGATGATGATGTTCTCAATCTCCTTTAGCACCGCAGGGGAGGCCAGATTGAGATCCGGCTCGTGGTGATAAAACATATGCCGGTAGTATTGCCCCGCCTCGTCGTCCCATGTCCAGATGCTCTTCTCCACGCCGGGGAACATCGGTGGCGTATCGTCGTCGTCCGTGTCGGACCACAGGTAATAGTCACGGTAGGGTGACTGGGGGTTGCGGCGGGCCTGTTGAAACCAGGGATGCGCATCCGAGGTATGCTGGATCAGCAGCTCAATAATGACCTGCATCCCCAGCTCCCGCGCCTGTTCAATAAAGGCGATGATATCGTTGAGCTTGCCGAAGCGGGGATCGACCTGCAAATGGTCGCTCACGTCATAACCTTCATCGAGAAAAGGCGTGAGGTAAAACGGGGTGATCCAGATAACCGTCGCGCCCATCCGGCGGATGTAGCGCAGCTTCGCGGTGATTCCGGCGATGTCGCCACAGCCATCGCCGTTAAGATCGTAAAACAGGGCGGTATCAATCTGGTAAATAATGGCGCGTGTATGCCAGCCTGCCATAGCAATCCTTAATGATAACCTTCGGTATCAGACACTTTGCCCCGGAAGACGTAGTAGCTCCAGGCGGTATAAACCAGGATCACCGGGATGATTAACAGTGTACCAATCAGCATAAACAGCTGGCTGGCAGGCGGCGCGGCGGCTTCCCACAGGGTGATGTGCGGCGGAATAATGTGTGGCCACAGGCTGATGCCCAGGCCGCTAAAGCCGAGGAAGATCAGGCCCAGCGTTAACAGGAACGGACGGGCATGGCTGTCGGGATTGCGCGTCAGCCGCCAGATCCACAGGCTGAATACCGCCACCAGAACCGGAACTGGCAGGAACCAGAAGAAGTTAGGCAGAGTAAACCAGCGCTCGGCGACAAACTGCCAGCCGAGCGGGGTCCAGATACTTACCACCGCAATAACGGCAATCAGCGCCAGCAGCACGTGGCGGGTCAGCTCGCGCATCCGGTTTTGCAGCGCGCCTTCGCTTTTCATGATCAGCCACGTGGTAGCCAGCAGGGTATAGGCGACAATTAAGCCCAGCCCGCAGAACAGATTAAACGGGGTGAACCAGTCCAGCGAGGAGCCCACAAAGCGACGCCCTTCCACGTCAAAGCCGTTGATCATCGCGCCAACCACGATCCCCTGGCTGAAGGTTGCCAGCAGGGAACCGCCGGCAAAGGAGTAGTCCCAGAATTTGCGGTGTGAAGGGGTCGCCTTAAAGCGAAACTCAAACGCCACGCCGCGGAAAATAAGCCCGATCAGCATGGCCGTCAGCGGGATGGTCAGGGCATCGATTATTACCGCGTAGGCCAGCGGAAACGCGCCGAACAACCCTGCGCCGCCGAGGACCAGCCAGGTTTCATTTCCGTCCCAGACCGGGGCGACGCTGTTCACCATCACGTCGCGCTCTTTGGCATCGCCCACAAAGCTGAACAGCATGCCGATACCGAGATCGAAACCGTCCATGATGATGTACATCAGCGTGGCGAAGACAATAATGGCAAACCAGATGACCGGGATATCGACGCCCATCAGATCTTCTCCTCTTCCGGAACAGACTCGGCGGCGGACAGCGGACGGGCAGGGGTGCCCGACGTATTAGACGTTAGCGTGCCCACAGGCTGCGGACCTTTCTTAATCAACCGGGCGAGATACACATAACCCACGCCAAACACCGAACAGTAGACCACGATAAAGGCCAGCAGGCTGATGCTCATCTGCAACGTGCTGTGCAGAGACACCGCATCTATCGTGCGCAGATAGCCGTAAACGACCCACGGCTGGCGGCCCACTTCGGTGGTGACCCACCCGGCGAGCAGCGCGAGCAGTCCGGCAGGCCCCATACAGAGGGCAAACCAGTGGAATGGCCGCGAGTGATAGAGTCGACGGCGATAGCGCAGCCAGACGCTCAACACGCCAAGGGTAATCATCAGCAGCCCCATGCCGACCATAATGCGGAAGGACCAGAAGACGATGAGCGAGTTAGGGCGGTCCTCTTTCGGGAAATCCTTCAGCGCCGGGACCTGTTTATCCAGGCTGTGCGTCAGGATCAGGCTGCCGAGCGCGGGAATTTCAAGCCCGTATTTGGTGCGCTCCTCGTCCATATCCGGTACGCCAAACAGCAGCAGTGGGGTGGCCTCGCCGGGCGGGTTTTCCCAGTGGCCTTCAATCGCGGCGATTTTGGCAGGCTGGTGCTCAAGCGTATTCAGGCCGTGCATATCCCCGACCACGGCCTGAATGGGCGCGACCAGCAGCGCCATCCACATAGCCATGGAGAACATTGTGCGAACAGCGGGCGTATCGTTACCGCGCAGCAGATGCCATGCCCCGGATGCGCCCACAAACAAGGCGCTGCACAGGAAGGCGGCGATGGACATATGGATCAGGCGGTAAGGGAATGAGGGGTTAAAGATAATGGCCAGCCAGTCTTCGGGAATGACCTGACCGTTCTGAATACTGAAGCCCTGCGGGGTGTGCATCCAGCTGTTGGAGGCGAGGATCCAGAAGGTGGACATCAGCGTGCCCAGCGCCACCATGCAGGTGGCAAAGAAGTGCAGGCCGGGGCCGACCTTGTTCCAGCCGAACAGCATCACGCCTAAGAAACCAGCTTCCAGGAAGAAGGCGGTTAAGACTTCATAGGTGAGCAGAGGGCCGGTTATGCTGCCTGCGAACTGGGAAAAGCCGCTCCAGTTAGTCCCAAACTGGTAAGCCATGACCAGCCCGGAAACCACGCCCATACCAAAGTTGACGGCGAAAATTTTCAGCCAGAAATGGTATAGCGAGCGCCAGACATCATTTTTGGTGCGAAGCCACATGCCTTCGAGAACCACCAGATAGCTCGCAAGCCCGATGGTGATCGCCGGGAAGAGAATATGAAAAGAGACGGTAAAGGCGAACTGTATCCTGGCCAGATGAAACGCATCAAGCTCGAACATGCTCCGTACCTCTGGAACTGATAGCGCACAAGGCATTGCCAGACAGCCTCAGGCTGCCTGGCAAAACCGGTTACGGTTTTTTCTTACCTGCACCAAGCTCGGCACCGGTAAGCGGATCGGCATTGGGGTCGGATTTCGTGCGTGCGCACATCGCTTTGACCAGCGTTTCCTGCTCTGTAGTGAGCGTTACGCTTGCGCCGCCGTCACCGCCATCGACCGCTGGCTGAGGAGATTCCACGTAGTCGAAGTGCTTATCGCTGTTCCAGCTGCCGCGAACTTCTCCCCCCTCAGACATATTGTAGTACTTGTTGGTGTACTCTTCGATTGGCGGCAATTTACCCGGTGGGAAATTGTTACGGATCGACTGTAGCGCCTTCTCAAACGAGAGCTGGTGTGCTGCCTCACGCGTCATTAAAAACGCCAGCGCATCTTTAACACCCGGATCGTCCGTTACGTTAATAAGCCGTTCGTAGATAATTTTGGCGCGCGCCTCGGCCGCTATGTTAGAGCGCAGATCCGCGGTCGGTTCGCCAATGGTATCCACGTACGCCGCCGTCCACGGTACGCCTGCGGAGTTAGTAAGCGGAGTACCGCCGCCGTAGAGCAGCGAGGTGATATGACTGTCGTTGCCGTTCTCGGTCATGGAGCGGTACAGTTCCGCTTCATTTTCAACGCCTTCCGCCAGTTCGCCTTTCGCACCCTTATTCAGCATACCCACCAGGGTGCCGATAATTTCCAGGTGACTTAACTCCTCGGTCGCGATATCCATCAGCATATCTTTACGACCGGGATCGTCGTCGCTCAATCCTTGCGTAAAGTAACGACATGCCGCGGCAAGTTCGCCCTGTGGCCCGCCAAACTGCTCAAGCAGAAGATTGGCCAGGCCCGGATTCGGTTCGGCTACGCGTACCGTGTATTGCAGCTGTTTTACGTGTCGAAACATACATTCTCCCTCTTTTGTTATTTTTTAGCTTCAACGCCATCCGCGTCGGAGCGCAGCAGGAACTGTTCCGTCGTCTGTGGAATATGCTGGAGCAGCCAGTCTGCCATCTGGCGCTCTTCTTCCAGAATGGATTCAAGGGCTGGAATGGAGGCGGTATCGCCCGCTTGTTTGGCCGCAGCCAGCAGAGAGGTGTAGCAGGCAATTTCAAACTGCTCAAAAACGTAGCCGCTGATAGAGCCTTTAACAATTTCGTCGGAAGGGAACATGCCGCCAATGGACTGGCCGAGCGCCGCCATTTTACTCATGGAATCTTTTATGACCGAACGGGAAATATCATTGCGGTCGAGAATTTCTTCCAGCACGGTAATTTGGTGTTTAGTTTCATTAACGTGTTGTTCAATTCGTGCACGTAAGTCGGGATAATTATCAATACGGCTGGCCATTGATTCCAGCATGGATTCGGCTTGCTTTTCCATCGCATGGGCATCGCGTAGCCAATCATGGTAGTGTTCTACATGATTCATAATTAACTCCTGTGATTTATTTTCTGGTTAATTTTTGGTGCTGATGCTCATCAGATATTAATTATCCTTTCTGGGCTTTTTGATTAATATTACCGACAGCCAGATCGGTTAATTTGAGATCGGTTTCTTTTTCTTCTTCCAGCGTTTCGGCAAGAAGTTTAACGGCTTTTTTATAGCCTAATTGTTCAGCCAGGGTGGCCAGGGTGCCGTAGCTGGCAATTTCGTAATGTTCAACTTTCTGAGCTGCGGCAATTAATGCAGCGTCACGCACTTCATTTTTCTCAGTGCTCTCAATAACTTCGTTGGCTTCTTCAATTAAGCCTTCCATCGCAACGCATTTCATGCGCTTCAGTTTGAGACCGGATTCCTGCTCAATAATCTGATCGATACGTTCGATCTGTCCCTGCGTCTCTTCGAGGTGAGCCGTGAACGCGGCACTCAGCTTCTCGCTGGATGCGGCGCGAGCTAATTTGCTTAGCGCGCGGGTCAGCTGCTTCTCAGCGCTGTAGGTGTCGGATAACAGGTGAATAAATACATCTTCAACAGTTTTCATATTCATATTTTCGCTCCAGTGAAATAAAGGGAAGGTACTGCGAGCCGACGGGCCCGCAGCATGCTCTCGGTATATTTATAAGAGCTTTAAATAAGATCAGGAGTTATCAGATTTACGGCCTCCGCCATGACTGCTCTGACCCCCTTTCTTACCCGCTTCAGATGCGCGTTGCGGATCGTTTTTGAAATTACCGCCGCTGTGCTGGCCGCCTTTACGTCCAGCTTCTGATGCCTTTTCACGGTCTTCAGCGAAATTACCGGAACCACCACGATGTTGCTCTGCCATATATCAACCCTCATGTTGCGTTTATGTCAGGAGATACGATAAGTAATTCGTATCAGTTGTCGTTCAGAAATTAACATTAGTCGTTATGTGAGAAGAGTCAAATTTCTTGTCTGGGTTGTTTTGCGGTAATTTTGCAGGGAGTGAAGAAATACCGCTTCGTTACGAGTTTTAAAAACGGATGGGAAATCCATCAGTTAGATGAAAATAAATCCGGAGGTTAAGATTGCGCTTAGCTAATAATCCTAATGTGAACGTGGCGTGAATTATTACAAGAATTGACACAGCGCAAAAATATATCTTCGCAACGGGTGTTCTTGTATTCGGAATAATCCTATGAACGTGAAGAAGTCATGCGCTGAAAAGAGTGTGGCTAAACCTCGTTTTTGACGTGGTCAGGCGGATCGGGTGAGGGTATGCTTCTTTTGTCACCACAATAATTACAGAGGCAATGTCATGGATCAGGAGCTACTGGATGCGGGGTACCGGGCCTATACCGGTGAAAAAATCGATGTCTACTTCAACACCGGGATCTGCAAACACTCGGGCAACTGCGTGCGCGGCAGCGCGAAGCTGTTCGATCTGAAGCGTAAACCATGGATCGCGCCGGATGAAGTAGATGCAGAAACGGTTATGCGCGTAATTGATACCTGCCCGAGCGGTGCGCTGAAGTACCGCCAAAAATAAGCGAGGAACCATGGAAATTCTTGAAGGCCATAACAAGTTTTACGTCAACGACGCCGAAGGCAATCAGGTAGCGGAGATCGTCTTTGTCCCGACCGGCGAGCATCTGAGCATCATCGAGCACACCGATGTGGATCCGAGCCTGAAAGGGCAGGGTGTGGGTAAACAGCTGGTGGCGAAGGTGGTAGAGAAGATGCGCGGTGAGAATCGTAAAATTATCCCGCTGTGTCCATTTGCGAAGCATGAGTTTGATAATACGCGGGAGTATGACGATATTCGGGCGTAAAACAGATGCCCGGCATTGCGCCGGGCAGCATACTCAACCCACAAACATCACCGACACACACAGCACACCCACAATCAGCGTCAGCAGGTTACCGATGGAGCGGTACGGTTTTAATGACGGGATCAGGTACGTCGACAGCGTCGGCATGATGAACAGGATCATGGCGATAAGCGGACCGCTGATGGCATAAATCATTGAGATCGCATTCGGGTTGATGCAGCAGACCGCAAAGGTAATCAGCGACACGCCGAGAATCGAAACCGCGCGGTTAAAGGCGCGGCTTTTCTTCACACCCACCTGATTCAGCGACGATTTCACAATTTCCGTTGCCCCTTCAATCACGCCAAAATAGGTGCCGAGGAACGATTTCGACATCGCAATAATCGCCACGATAATGCCGGAAATGCCCAGCCATGCCGGGGACGAAGGCATCATTGACAGCGCGGACAGGATCGTCACCCCTTCCTCTTTTGCCGCCACGATATACGACGGTGGAATCGAAAGCAGGCAGCTGAACACAAAGAACAGCACGCTGAGGCAGATGATCAGGTACGCCACTTTCATGATTTTTTTGCATTTACCCATCGCCTCTTCACCGTATTTCTCGCGACGGTCTACGGCGAAGGTCGAGATGATCGGAGTATGGCTAAAAGCGAAAACCATCACCGGGATCGAAATCCACACCTGGTGCAGCGTATGCTGGTCGAAGGCCATCTGGCTGGTCAGCAGCGACGGCTGCCAGCTGCCCGTCAGATACAGCGAGACAAACAGGAAATAGGCGATCAGCGGAAAGACAAGGAAACCCATCACCTTAATGGTGATGTGCCGCCCCATCAGGAAGATCAGATTCAAAATCAGCACCACGCCAAAGCTCACCAGCATCCGCATGCCGGTATCCACCGTCATCCGTTTCGCCAGCTGTTCAGTGAGTGAGTTGGTTATCGCCACCGCGTAAATCAGAACTACCACAAAGAAGGCCACAAAATAGAGCGTGGTGATCAGGTTGCCGATCTTTTTGCCGTAGTAATGGGAAACGGCACCGGTGATCCCTTCGTTGCCTTTCGTCTTCGACGACAGAATAAATTGCGCCAGCGCTTTATGCGGCCAGTAGGTTAAGGGATACGCCACAAGGGCGGTGATCAGCAGGACAATCGCGCCAGCAGAGCCGAGCTGAATGGGCAAGAACAGGGTTCCTGCGCCCACGGCAGTGCCGTAGAGGGCGAAACTCCAGAGAGTCTCTTCTTTTGACCAAATTTTCGACATTAGAGCAACGTATCAACTATAAAACGAACAAAAAGGAGTGCAATTTACCATAATTATGCGTTGAGGTCGCCGTTGCTTCGCAGGGGGTGGGCCGGAGCAGGTCTCCGGCCGGAAGGTTATTCGCTTGCCAGGGCGCGTCGTTGCTGGCGGCGCTTGATGATTTTCTCCCGCAGGGTGTCGTACGCCCAGTTGTAGAGCATGGTGTACGGCAGGAAGAACAGGAAGAAACCAATTTCCAGGGTAAAAGCCTGGAGCAGCGTCACGCCCAGCACGGCGGCAACGATGGTTACGCCAATCACAATAAAGCCGCATTCAAAACCCAGCGCATGCAGGGCGCGCACTTTCGCCGTGCGCTTCACCCGCTGGACGGGCCAGAAACGGTCGAAGCCAAAGTTATAGATAATGTTCCAGAGCATTGCCGTGGTCGCCAGAATAATGGTGAGACCCCCCATTTCAACCACCGAGCGCTGCATTAGCCACGCGGCCGTCGGGGCGAGGATCGCCGTAGCAATGCCTTCAAAACAGACGGCATGGAAGATCCGCTCCGGCAATTTACGTTGGAGTGCATCCTGATGTTGCATATTTACCTCATATTGACGCCAGTATGGGCGTTGATACGGCCTATTCTTATCGTTTAAGGTGATATATAAAAGATGGTATCCATCGATAAAGTAGATACATCATGCGTTACTCTCCCGAAGCACTGACCGCGTTTGTTGAAACTGTCGCCGCAGGTTCGTTTTCAGCTGCGGCACGACGGCTGCGTAAAAGCCAGTCCACCATCAGCACCTCCATTGCCAACCTTGAAGCTGACCTTGGCTTTGAGCTGTTCGATCGCTCGGCGCGTCACCCGGTATTAACCGCCCAGGGTGAACAGGTGCTGGGCTATGTCCAGTCGATACTCGCCGCCAGCGCGCGCCTGGATGAGCTGGCCGTATCTTTAACGGCGCAAACGGAGGCGCGTTTTACCTTTGTTCTCTCCGATACGCTTAACCCGGCCGTGCTGGAAGAGATGATGAGCCAGTTCGACCAGCGTTTTCCGCACACGGAATTCGAGTGCCTGATTGGGGAAGAGGAGGACGTGATCGATCTGCTGCAAAAGGAGCGGGCGCAAATTGGCCTGACGGAAGCGCGCGACAGCTACCCGACCGATATTGGCGCGACCCGTCTGCCCATGCAGACGCGGATGGCCATCTACGTTTCTGCCGGACATCCTCTGGCAGGGCAACATGAGACGCAGGCGGACGAGCTGCATGGCTGGCGCGAGCTGCGGTTGAGCACCTATCTTGAACGGGAAGCGCCCCTTTCGCGCGGGCCGGTCTGGTCTGCGCCGAATTACCTGTTACTGCTGAGCATGGCAGTACAGGGCTTTGGCTGGTGCGCGTTACCCTGCGCGCTGGTCGACGAATTTGCCGCGTCGAAATCGCTGGTGCAGCTGAACGTGCCGGGCTGGCCGAGGTCGATTGCCATCGATCTGGTATGGAACAAACGAACCCCGCCCGGCGTCGCCGGAAGCTGGCTGCGCCAGTACTTGCAGGACGCACGATAATCCTGTGACTAAACTCACTAATTTTAAACATTTGCGTCAATTGTTGATAACAATCCTCTACTATCGTCATGTCATTTTGCACAGAGGTCGTGATGAAAGATGTCGTTATAGTGGGTGCGTTACGTACGGCTATCGGCTGTTTTCAGGGAGCGCTTGCGCGTCACTCTGCGGTTGATCTTGGCAGCGTGGTGGTAAGAGCGCTGGTGGAACGCAGCGGGATTGCCGCACATGAAATTGATGAGGTGATCCTGGGCCAGGTGCTGACCGCTGGCGCGGGACAAAACCCTGCGCGCCAGGCGGCGCTGAAGGGCGGCCTGCCTAATACCGTTTCGGCAATTACCATCAACGACGTCTGTGGTTCAGGTTTGAAAGCGCTCCATCTTGCAACGCAGGCCATCCAGTGTGGTGAAGCGGATGTGGTCATTGCCGGCGGGCAGGAGAATATGAGCCGCGCCCCGCATGTCCTGACCGACAGCCGGACCGGCGCGCAGCTCGGGAACAGTCAGCTGCTTGACAGCCTGGTTCACGACGGGCTGTGGGACGCCTTCAACGACTACCATATGGGCGTAACGGCGGAAAACCTGGCGCGGGAATACGGTATCAGCCGCGAGCTTCAGGATGCATATGCCCTCAGCTCACAGCAAAAAGCGCGTGCAGCGATCGACTCCGGGCGTTTTCACGATGAAATTGTCCCGGTCAGTACCCAGCGCCAGAACGGTGAAGCGCTCATCGTCGATACCGACGAGCAGCCGCGCACCGATGCCAGCGCAGAAGGGCTGGCAAAACTCGATCCGGCCTTTGAAACGCTCGGTTCCGTAACGGCAGGCAACGCCTCATCCATTAACGACGGTGCGGCGGCGGTGATGATGATGAGTGAAAGCAAAGCCCAGGAGCTGGCGCTGCCGGTGCTGGCGCGGATTAAAGCGTTTGCCAGCGTGGGCGTTGATCCCGCATTAATGGGGATCGCCCCGGTCTATGCCACGCGCCGCTGCCTGGAGCGGGCGGGCTGGGAGCTGAACGATGTGGATCTGATTGAGGTCAACGAAGCTTTTGCTGCACAGGCGATCTCGGTCGGGAAAATGCTGGAATGGGATCCGCTGCGGGTCAACGTCAACGGCGGAGCCATCGCGCTGGGCCATCCCATTGGCGCCTCCGGCTGCCGCATTCTGGTGTCGCTGGTCCACGAAATGAAAAAGCGTAACGCCCGAAAAGGGATCGCAACGCTCTGTATTGGCGGGGGGCAGGGGGTGGCCCTGGCTATCGAACGGTAATTTCTCCCTCTGCGCACAGAAAACCTCCCACGGGAGGTTTTTTTGTGTCCGCAGAATCCTTTTTTAACACTTATGCGTTCTTTCTGAAGCCCGCAATAATTATTGCGCGGTTAATTATTTGCTTTGTGAAGTGCTTAATGTGATCTCACGCCTGAAATTTACGGTTGATACCCTTTTTTTGTTGATGGGGTTCACGTCAATCTTTGCCAAAAAAAATGAAACAAATAATTTCGATCCTTGTCACTAAAATAACGGTGCATAAAAAATAAACTCAAGTTTCATAAAAACGAAACGTTATTTTAATTGAGGGTTTTTTCATGTTTAAGAAATCTCTGCTCCTTGCTTCCCTTATTAGTGCCTCTTTTGCGGCTAGCGCCGTTACCGTCGATCTGCGTCACGAATATATTGACAGCGGCTCGAATGCCGACCGTGTTGCCGTCTCGCACCGCTTTGATAATGGCTTCGGTTTTTCAGTCGAGGCGAAGTGGAAATCAGGCGGGGACAAGGCAGATCAGCCATTCGCGGATGTAGTGGGGAACGGTCACGAAGATCAGATTAGCTGGCGCTGGAAAGCGACAGACAATATCGCCCTGACCCCTGCGTTTACGATTGAAAGCACAGACAGTCGCACCATTTATAAACCGAATCTGCATGTGCAATATAGCTTCGATAATGGCTTCTACGTGGCTGCGCGTTACCGTTACGAATATACCCGCTACCCGTCAAGCTCAAATAAGGACGATGATAAAGTTAACCGTGGCGATGCGTGGGTCGGTTGGGTATTAGGTGACTGGCGTACCGAGCTGAACTATGTTTACGCGAAAAGTTCTGAAGGCGTGGCCCGAAATAACAATAAAGATTATTCCAACGAATATAACGCCAAGCTGGCCTACAAATGGGATAAAAACTGGGCGCCGTATGTGGAGGTGGGCAACGTGGGGGTTAAAGACACGGACGAACGCCAGACCCGTTTCCGTTTAGGCGTGGCGTACTCCTTCTGATAATTTATCTTCTTCGCTAAAACCGCCGGGTGGCGCTTCGCTTACCCGGCCTACACCTTCCTTCCACTCCGTCGTTTCGTATGTCGCGCAATCACCCAAAAAAAAGCCCTCCGAATCGGAGGGCAAGGCCAGTTACAGAAACACTAACTCAAATCAGACATGCAACATTTCAGGTTGCTCAGGGAGTTTCGCGATATAGAGGGCCGGTTTGCCGTCTTTATCGGAACTGTACAGCACCGCTTTTTCGTCCGGCGTGAAGGACGGATGCGGGTGGGTTACCTGGCGGCTGTTCGCCACCGTAGCCCATGAGGTGTCATGACGGGCGATGCGGTAACAGGCTTTCTTCGCCACGTCAAAGGCATACAGATAAGGATCGTTATCAATGGTGTAGCCGCCGGTGTCTTTCACATCGACAGGCGTACCGGAGCCGTCGCCAACCAACAAGGTGCCGTCGACGTTGCTCATCAGGTGCGAACAGGCGGGCATATTCATTACCGCTTCATTCACGCCGGTGTCCGGGTTGAAGCGGGAGATGGTGCGCCCTTGCTGACCTTTCAGGTAAGAAACGTAGATCAGCGCGGACCCGTCCGGCACCCAAAATTCATGTGTACAGCTTTCACCTTCCGCGTGCGTTTTCACTTTCCGCACGTTGCTGCCATCTTCGTTGACCAGCCACATGCGGGCGTCGACCAGGTCGTGCGGCCCTTCATGACAGAAGGCCACGGTATTGTCATCGAACGGGCGATATATCGGATGTCCCAGCCAGATCTTCTCGTCATGAATGGTGGTGCTTTCACCCGTTTTCAGATCAACGCGCAGCAGGCGGCAGTGCGGCCCTTTGTGGAAGAAGTCGTGGAAAATTTTCCAGTCGTTGAGTGGCGTCCAGTCACGTCTGGCAATCTCAATACCCACCAGTTTGGTGCAGTCGCTGTTCGCGACCCAGGTGCCGTAGCCGACCCACTCTTCCGGGACGCGGTACACTTCGCGCTCTGCCAGCGTCTGTAAATTCACCTCCAGCAGGGTGCGATCGTTCTTCACATAGTAGAGGGATTTATCATCCGGAGAGAGGAAACCGCCAAAGGTGTTATCGCCCGCGCCTTCGGTCAACTGTACCGCTTCGGCTTTTTTCAGATCCAACAGGTAATAGTTCCAGTGACCGTCGAACTCCCCGGCGAACAGCAGGTGGCTGCCATCGTTAAAGAAGCACTTCTGGTAAAAGTAGTTGCGATGACAGGTTACTTCCGGTGGGGTCAGGCGGGTGACTTCCACGCCTGTATCCGGATCGCGGCTGACCTCATAGTTCAGCTTGACCCGCATACCTTTAGCCATAATGCACTCCTTTGAACGCGTAATGTAGGTTGAAAACTAGGTGATAAATTATCAAAACGTTGTTTCATTATGTGTGACTGACAGCGCACTTTCTCAGTTTCATTAACCAGATTGAGGGTCTTAAAGATTTATCGTGATCGAAACACCATTTCTGGCATAAACAAGCAGAAAAAATGAAACGTTGTTTTAAATGCAATTGAAAACCCCGTGATCAGGGGATAATATGTGTTCATCACGAAAACGGAACGTTGTTTCGTTAATTATCTTTGCCTTCGGGCACGATCAATTCTGGAGGTTTACGTGGACGTCAGACAAAGCATCCACAGTGCGCACGCTAAAACGCTGGATACTCAGGGGCTGCGCAGTGAGTTTTTAGTTGAGCAAGTGTTCGAAGCCGACAAGTACACCATGCTCTACAGCCATATTGACCGCATTATTGTGGGCGGGATTATGCCGGTGGCGAAAACCGTCTCCGTGGGCGGTGAAGTGGGCAAACAGCTGGGCGTGAGCTACTTCCTCGAACGCCGTGAACTGGGCGTGATTAACATCGGCGGGCCGGGCACCATTACCGTTGATGGCCAGTGCTACGAAATTGGTCACCGCGACGCGCTGTACGTCGGCAAAGGGGCGAAAGAAGTGGTGTTCGCCAGCATTGATGGCAGCAAACCGGCGAAGTTTTACTACAACTGCGCCCCGGCTCATACGACTTACCCTACCAAAAAAGTCACGCCAGCGGATGTTGCCCCGGTGACCCTTGGCGATAACCTCACCAGCAACCGTCGCACCATCAACAAATACTTTGTTCCGGATGTGCTGGAAACCTGTCAGCTCAGCATGGGGCTGACCGAACTTGCGCCGGGCAACCTGTGGAACACCATGCCGTGCCATACCCACGAGCGCCGCATGGAGGTCTACTTCTATTTCAACATGGATGAAGACGCCTGCGTGTTCCACATGATGGGACAGCCGCAGGAGACGCGCCATATCGTTATGCACAACGAGCAGGCGGTCATTTCGCCGAGCTGGTCCATCCACTCTGGCGTGGGAACGAAAGCCTATACCTTTATCTGGGGTATGGTCGGTGAAAACCAGGTCTTCGATGACATGGACCACGTCGCTGTTAAGGATCTGCGCTAGTCGCAGGCAGTTAAGTATATATCTGCCTGTTGCTGACAGGCGCTGAACGATTAAGGAATAAACATGATTCTGGATGCATTTTCTCTGCAAGGTAAAGTGGCTGTGGTTTCCGGTTGTGACACCGGGCTGGGGCAGGGTATGGCGTTAGGTCTGGCTGAAGCGGGCTGCGATATCGTCGGGATTAACATCGTTGAGCCAACGGAAACCATCGAGCGCGTTACCGCACTGGGCCGCCGTTTCCTGAGCCTGACCGCGGACCTGCGCAAAATCGATGCGATCCCTGAGCTGCTGGATCGCGCGGTGGCGGAGTTTGGGCATATCGATATTCTGGTCAACAACGCCGGCCTGATCCGTCGTGAAGACGCGATTAACTTCAGCGAAACGGACTGGGACGACGTGATGAACCTGAACATCAAGAGCGTGTTCTTTATGTCCCAGGCGGCTGCGAAGCACTTCATCGCCCAAGGGAAAGGCGGCAAGATCATCAATATTGCCTCCATGCTCTCTTTCCAGGGCGGCATCCGCGTGCCGTCTTACACCGCATCGAAGAGCGCCGTGATGGGCGTGACCCGTCTGCTGGCGAACGAGTGGGCGCAGCACAACATCAACGTCAACGCGATTGCGCCGGGCTACATGGCCACCAACAATACCCAGCAGCTGCGTGCGGATGAAGAGCGCAGTGCAGCTATCCTGGAGCGTATTCCAGCGGGCCGCTGGGGTCTGCCGAGCGATCTGATGGGGCCGATCGTGTTCCTGGCATCCCCGGCTTCTGACTATATCAACGGCTACACCGTTGCCGTTGACGGCGGCTGGCTGGCACGATAATTCACCCCGAATAAAGAACCTCTGCCCTCGGGTGGAGGTTTTTTTTGCGCCAAAATTGGCTTTATCCATATCCTTAAAGATGAAAAATCCATACTGAAAAGGAATGAATGACGGGTGTCACACATTTATTGCTTAAATATTAACTAATTAATAAAAAATAAGTTTAAACCACCCTGATTTTAAATTGTAATGTCCATCACAGATCGGTATGTCGTAGCGAAATAATCCATATCTTCACCAGTTCCGGCCTGACACTTTCTTCCGGTATCTCGTAATTTCACTTAACGAATTTCGCTGTTGAGGCAGGAAACTATGACATCTGTAAATGACTCTACCCTTATGCCCGCTGCGCTGCGCGATACCCGACGCATGAACCAGTTTGTTTCTGTTGCGGCCGCCGTAGCCGGTTTACTGTTTGGTCTGGATATCGGCGTTATCGCTGGCGCACTGCCCTTTATTACCGACCACTTTACGTTAAGCAACCGCCTGCAAGAGTGGGTGGTGAGCAGCATGATGCTCGGCGCGGCCATCGGCGCGCTCTTTAACGGCTGGCTGTCGTTCCGTCTCGGGCGCAAATACAGCCTGATGGTCGGGGCGATCCTGTTTGTTGCCGGTTCCATTGGCTCGGCGTTTGCCATCAACGTTGAGGTGCTGCTGCTCTCCCGCGTGCTGCTGGGCGTGGCGGTGGGTATCGCGTCCTACACCGCGCCGCTTTACCTCTCCGAAATGGCGAGCGAAAACGTGCGCGGGAAGATGATCAGCATGTACCAGCTGATGGTGACGCTCGGTATCGTGCTGGCGTTCCTGTCGGATACATACTTCAGCTACAGCGGCAACTGGCGGGCAATGCTTGGCGTGTTGGCGCTGCCTGCGGTGCTGCTGATTGTGTTAGTCATTTTCCTGCCGAACAGCCCGCGCTGGCTGGCGCAAAAAGGGCGTCACGTGGAGGCGGAAGAGGTGCTGCGCATGCTGCGCGACACGTCTGAAAAAGCGCGTGAAGAGCTGAACGAAATCCGCGAGAGCCTGAAGCTGAAGCAGGGCGGCTGGTCGCTGTTTAAGGCAAACCGCAACGTGCGCCGCGCGGTGTTCCTCGGCATGCTGTTACAGGCGATGCAGCAGTTCACGGGGATGAACATCATCATGTATTACGCCCCACGCATCTTTAAAATGGCCGGTTTTACCACCACCGAACAGCAGATGATCGCCACGCTGGTGGTAGGGCTGACCTTTATGTTCGCCACCTTTATCGCGGTGTTCACCGTTGATAAGGCCGGACGTAAACCGGCCCTGAAAATTGGCTTTAGCGTGATGGCGCTCGGCACCTTAATACTCGGCTACTGCCTGATGCAGTTCGATAACGGCACGGCGTCAAGCGGCCTCTCCTGGCTCTCCGTCGGCATGACCATGATGTGCATCGCCGGTTACGCGATGAGCGCCGCGCCGGTGGTGTGGATCCTGTGCTCTGAAATTCAGCCGCTGAAATGCCGTGACTTTGGTATCACCTGTTCCACCACCACCAACTGGGTGTCGAACATGATCATTGGCGCGACCTTCCTGACGCTGCTGGATGCGATTGGCGCGGCAGGCACCTTCTGGCTCTATACAGTGCTGAACGTGGCATTTATCGGCGTGACCTTCTGGCTGATTCCGGAAACCAAAGGCGTGACCCTGGAGCATATTGAACGCAAGCTGATGAGAGGGGAGAAACTACGTAATATCGGCGTGTAATGTCATTGCCCGGTGGCGCTTCGCTTACCGGGCCTACGATAGCCTGTAGGCCGGGTAAGGCGTAGCCGCCACCCGGCTTTGTATTTACCGCATCGCACGTCTCAAAATACGCTCCGCCTGACGCTGGAAGTCAGCGGCCGTCTCTTCCACGGTTTTCTGCCCGTAGTCGATATACTGCAAAGAAGTACCGAACTGCGCCACAATCTGTGGGTCGTCAAAGTATGGCGAGACGGTGAGTTTCGCCGGCAGCGACTGCGCCAGGCGCAGGCCCGCCACGGATGGATCGTCCTCTTTAATGGTGCCGTCTTCGGTCAGATACTGCACCGCCACTTTGCTCAACGGCACGCCGCGCTCAAGACCCAGCGTATCAACCCCTTCTTTGCTGTTGAGCAGGAAGTTAATCAGCTTCGCTGCCGCTTCCGGGTTTTTGGTTGTCTTACCAATCGACAGCATCTGCGCCGGTTTGAAGAACAGACCCGCGTCGGTGGCTCCCGGCAGCATTGGGTAGCTGCCGAGCTCCAGTTTCGCCGGTGGCTTCAGGTTGTCGGAATATTTGTTGATGGTGGAGTTCCACATGTAGGTGCCGCCCCATTCACCCTGGATCCACGGCTTCATCTCATACATGTTGCTCTTACCGAACGAGGCATAGTATTTGGTGTCCGGCATGACGTGGCTGTCGATCAGCTTTTTGTAGGTCTGGAAAAACTCCACCCACTGTTCCTTTGTGTAGCTGAACTTTTTGGTTTTCTCATCCACCGCAGGAATGTTGTACTTCTGGATCATGTACGAATTCAGCAGCGCCAGCGTATCCTGGTGCTCCAGGATCACCGGATAGTATTGCTTGCCGAGCTTGCTCTCGAAGGTTTTACCGGCCGCCATCAGCTCGTCCCAGGTTTTCGGGTACGCAATACCCGCTTTTTTCCAGGTTTCGTCATTGAAGTAGAACACGCGCGCCGTCACCGAGATCGGAATGCCGTTCAGCTTGCCGTCCACGGTGGTGGTTTGCAGCTCTTTGGGATCGAACTGCGACAGGTCGATCACGTCCTTCATCTTGTTCAGATCGTAGAAGCCATCACCGGTTTTGGAGAAGATCGGCAGCCAGTTCCAGTTGGTCTGCATCACGTCCGGCTCGGTGCCGCCCGCAATCTGGGTGGTCAGACGGGAGAGGTGACCGTCCCAGCCGGTGTATTCCGCTTTCACGTTGATGTCCGGGTTCTGCTTATGGAACTCTTCCAGCGCTTTCAGAGTGACCTGGTGACGGCCATTGCCGCCCCACCAGGACATCCGTAAATCCACATTCTGCGCCATCGATGGCAAAGCGGTAAGGCCGAGGGTCGCGGAGATTGCTGCGCTTAAAAGCACTTTTTTCATTTTTATCACTCCATCAGAGAGAGAGGTTCTGTTCAGTTTTTGCGTCAAAAATATGACACTTGTTCATCTCAAACGTGAAATACACCTTACGATAAAGCCCTTTATCAATCATTGGCTTAGCTTCATCGGACGGGATTCGGGCGGTCAGTTCGTAGTCCGCGACCTTCAGGTACACAAAGAATTCGTGGCCCATGTTCTCCACGCGCACCATCTCCCCGCTACAGCCGCCATTCGGGAAGGGCTCATCAGAGAGCGACACAAATTCCGGGCGCACGCCGTAGAAGATCTCCTGACCCGCGTAAGCCGCGACTTTCTCCTGCTTCTCCGCGTTCAGCGGCATGGTTTCATCGCCAATGGCGATGTGCAGCTGGCCCGCTTTTTCGACCAGCACGCTTTTGCGTATATTCATCTCCGGCGCGCCGATAAAGCCCGCCACGAACATGTTCTTCGGCTTGTGGTAGAGGTTGTCCGGCGTGTCCACCTGCATAATATGGCCGAGCTTCATCACGCAGATGCGGTCGCCCATGGTCATCGCTTCGGTCTGGTCGTGGGTCACGTAAACGGTGGTCGCCGGTTTTCCTGACTTCTTCAACTGCTTGTGCAGGTCAGAAATACGGATACGCATCGAAGCGCGCAGTTTGGCGTCGAGGTTTGAAAGCGGCTCATCGAACAGGAACACATCCGGCTTTTTCACAATCGCACGGCCTACCGCCACGCGCTGCGCCTGGCCGCCGGAAAGCTGGCGCGGCAGGCGGTCGAGCAGCTCTTCCAGCTCAAGAATTTTGGCGGCTTCATTCACCTGAGACTCAATCTGATCTTTCGGCAGTTTGCTCAGCTTGAGACCAAAGGCCAGATTCTCGCGCACCGTCATGTGCGGATAGAGGGCGTAGTTCTGGAACACCATTGCAATACCGCGCTCTTTCGGCGCGAGGTTGTTCACGATCTTGTCGCCAATGCGCACCTCGCCGCCGCTGATGGTTTCCAGCCCCGCCAGCATGCGCAGGGTCGTGGATTTGGCGCAGCCGGATGGGCCGACGATCACCATGAATTCCCCTTCAGCAATTTTAAGATCGATAGCGTGTACCGCTTTAAAGCCGTTGGAGTAGACCTTTTCCAGCTTGTTGAAAATAACTTCAGCCATGGTATTTCCCTCTTAACCTTTAATTCCGCTGCTGGTGACGCCCTGTACGAAGTAGCGCTGTGCCAGGAAGAAGACAATGATGGATGGCAGAATGGAGATGCTCGCCATTGCCAGAATTTCGTTCCACGGCGCGCCTTCGGTGACGTCGATGGACATTTTCAGCGCCAGTGCGATGGGGTATTTATCCACGCTGTAGACGTAAATCAGCGGCCCGATAAAGTCGTTCATGGACCACATGAACTGGAACAGGGCGACGGAGATAATGGCCGGTTTCAGGATCGGCACCACCACGTACCACAGCACCTGAATGGAGTTACAGCCGTCTATCTGCGCCGCCTCTTCCATGTCACGCGGGACGCCGCGCAGGAACTGGATCAGCATGAAGACGAAGAACCCCTGAGTGGCGAAGGCCAGCGGCAGGTACAGCGGCATATAGCTGTTGAGCATGCCCATTTCACGGAACATCAGGTACTGCGGGATCAGCAGCACGGTGCTGGGCAGCAGCATGGTGGTGATGAGCGTGGCGAACCAGAACTTCTTCCACGGGATCTCGAAGCGGGCAAAGCCGTACGCCACGATGGTGGAGGAGATAATGGTCAGGATCACTTTCGGGATCACATACTTAAAGGTATTCAGCATGTAATGGCCGAAGTTGTACTCGGTGCCGGTTTTCCAGCCGTTCACGAAACCATCCCAGGTGGCGTGGGCTGGCCATAGGCTCAGGGTGGTGAAGATCTCGTGGTTCGGTTTGAACGACGCGGAGAACATCCACACCAGCGGGTAAAGCATCAGCAGGCCGACAGCCAGCAGGATCACATAGCGAACGGTGGCGTTGATTTTCTCTCTGCGCAGCGTGCGGGCCACTTCGCGTTCGGCGACGCTTCTTGCCGTGGAGAGTTGTTGAATATCAGCCATTTTTGCCTCCTTTATCGGCGGAGTAGAACACCCAGTATTTCGACGACTTAAAGGCGATACCGGCGAAGACGGCCACCACCAGGAACAGGACCCACGCCAGCGCCGCGCCATAGCCCATATCGAAATACTTGAACGCGGTGTCGTAGATGTAGAGCGAGAACAGATAGGTCGAATAGGTTGGCCCGCCGCCGGTAATGACGTACGGCCCGGTAAATTCCTGGAACGCCTGCGTGGTCTGCATGATGAAGTTGAAGAAGATCACCGGCGTAATCAGCGGCACGGTCACCTTCATGAACATCTGCCATTTCGATGCGCCATCGATCATTGCCGCTTCATACTGGGACTGCGGAACGTTTTGCAGCGCGGCCAGGAAGATGACCATCGCGGAACCGAACTGCCAGACACGTAGCAGGGTAACGGACATCAGCGCCAGCGACGGCTCGCCCAGCCAGTTCACCGGATCAAAGCCAAATACGCCGATAAAGCTGTTCAGCAGACCATCAATGGCAAATAAGGCGCGCCACAATACGGCAATGGCGACGGAACTGCCGAGGATCGACGGAATATAGTAGGCCGTTCGGAAAAAGCCGATGCCGCGTAATTTAAAGTTCAGGACAAAGGCAATTCCTAATGCAAAGGCGAGCTTTAACGGGATGGTTAAAAATACATAGGCAAAGGTCACGCCCATGGATTTCCAGAAGAGCGTGTCTTCGGTAAACATGTAGCGATAGTTTTCAATGCCGTTAAACACCGGCGGACTCATCAAATCGTAATCCGTAAAGCTGAGGAAAAACGATGAGACGAAGGGGAATGCCGTAAAGAGTATCAGCCCGATGATGTAGGGTGATATCCATGCGAGCCCCAGCAGCTTGTTTTCATTCATACATACCTACCTGGCAATCAATGGTTTAATACGAAATCTGCTTTGTTACATTTTCCCAGGCCTGCGATGCGCGGCATGAGAGCTGAAATTCAGGGTGCAACGTCTGGCAACGGCGAAATCTACGTTTGTTTTTTAACGCTTTTTTGTCTTTCTTTGTGCTGTAAGCGTTTCTGGTTTCAAAAGAGCTGAACCGGTGTTCTTGGATACTAAAACATCGTTTTATTTTATATTATTGCGATTTATTTCTGCGTCATTCGCTTAATGGTGGAAATGTGATCGGCGTCGAAACGCTGTTTCAATATAGTGAGGGAGGTGGCATTTTTGACTTTTCACGAACCTTTGCCGCCGGCCATGAGGAAGAGATAACGAAGCAAAAAGGGAGCGGGAATAAGAATAGTCACGCAGCGTGGCTAACTACCAGATCTGATAGCAGGTCTACAGATGTACCAATTCGTCATTCAGATAATTCTTACATTCTTGTATGATTTGTTACACCGGAACCAGTCAGGCAGAATTTCACTGCATCCTTAAAAGAAGAACAGTTATGTCAGCGATGGATTTCAAAAAACATACGGATCTCAACTTTCCTCACTATGCTCCCCCGGCGGTCAGCGCTAAAGAAATAGATCTTCTGGGTCTGCTGGACGTCCTGCTGGCAGCAAAAAAACGCATCATCACCATTGTCTTTGCATTTGCACTGGTCGGCCTGGCAATCGCCTTTCTGATACCGCAAAAATGGACCAGTAAAGCGGTCATTACGCCCGCGGAACAGACGCAGTGGAGTTCGCTACGCCAGATGATGGTGGCGCTCCAGGTGCTTGATGTCGACGTGAAAATTACCCGTGCGGATGTGTTTAATCTGTTTATCAAAAAGTTTCAGTCCCAGTCTCTGCTTGAAGAGTACATGAAGAGCTCACCTTACGTGATGGCTCAGCTCGATGGCGCTCAGGTTGACCCGCTGGAGCTGCACCGCGCGGTGGTCAATATTGCCGAAAAGATGAAAGCCGTTGATAACACGCAGGAAAAAAATGCCGATAAAGCACCGTACCTCTCCTGGACGTTAAGCTTCACTGCCCCAACGGCAGAGGACGCGCAGAAAGTGTTGAAGGGTTACATTCAGTACATCTCCCGCATCGTCGAGCAGGAGACCATGCAAAACATTCGCGATCAGCTTATCCTGAGAACCAAAACGGTTCAGCAGCAGCTGGAGCTGGATCGGGTCCGTCTGACAAATATCCATAATACCAACCTGCAACGCCTGAACTACTCGCTGGAAGTGGCGAACGCGGCAGGGATCAAAAAGCCGGTCTACAGCAATGGACAGGCGGTGAAAGACGATCCGGATTATTCCGTCGCCCTCGGTGCGGACGGGATTGCGCAGAAATTGCAGATTGAAAAAAATCTGAAGGACGTTTCTGAGCTGAACGCCGATTTCCAGAACCGCGAATACTATCTGGCACAGCTGCAAAAACTTTCCTTCGAAGATGTGAGCCTGGAGCCGTTCAAATACCAGCTTTCACCTTCTATGCCGGTGAAAAAAGATGGCCCGGGCAAAGCCCTGATCGTGCTGCTGGCGTGTATTCTGGGTGGACTGTTCGCCTGTGGCAGCGTGCTGCTGCGCGAGGCAATGAGCACCCGCAACCCGCTGCCGGAACAACTTCCTGAGCCGGTTACGGAATAACATCAAAAAAGGCGCTCAACTGAGCGCCTTTTTTATTTCAGGAAATCTTCGCGAACCGGCGTAAAGGTATCCAGCAGGGTGCCGGGTTTCAGGCAAACGCAGCCGTGCATCACGTGCGGCGCTTTATAAAGGGTGTCGCCCGCGGTCACCACATGCTTCTCCTCGCCGATGGTGAACTCAAACTCCCCCGAGAGAACGTAGGTGAGCTGCTCATGCGGGTGGTTATGCATCGGGCCAATCGCGCCTTGCTCGAAATTCACTTCCACCGCCATCATCCTGCCGTCGTGCGCCAGAATACGACGCGTCACGCCGTTGCCCAGATCCTCAAGCGTGGTCTCTTTATGGAAAATAAACATATTTTCGCCCTGTTATGTAATGAAACATTGTTTCATTTAACTTATCGCACCCGCGGCGAAAAGGAAACGTTTAGCCAAATAACTGGAAAGGCGATCACAAGTTTGCTTCACTGGGTGAAACGCACAGGAGGAAAGATGAAAACGATCGGTCTGTTAGGGGGCATGAGCTGGGAATCAACGATCCCGTACTACCGCCTGATTAATGAAGGCGTCAAACAGCGTTTGGGCGGTCTGCATTCGGCCAGCCTGCTGCTGCACAGCGTGGATTTCCATGAAATAGAAGCCTGCCAGTCGAGCGGGGAGTGGGACAAAGCGGGGCAGATGCTGGCGGACGCCGCGCTTGGGCTGGAGCGTGCGGGCGCGCAGGGTATTCTGCTGTGTACCAACACCATGCATAAGGTGGCGTCGCACATTGAAGACCGCTGTTCGCTGCCGTTCTTACATATCGCGGATGCCACCGGGCGTGCCATACGTGCCGCCGGCATGACGCGCGTGGCGCTGCTGGGGACGCGCTACACCATGGAGCAGGATTTTTACCGCGGGCGGCTGAGCAGCCAGTTCGGGATTGAAAGCCTGATCCCTGAAGAGGCTGACCGGGCGCGCATTAACCAGATTATTTTTGATGAGCTGTGTCTGGGCACCTTCAGCGAAACGTCGCGCGCATGGTACGTCAGCGTGATTGAGAAACTGGCGCAGCAGGGGGCGGAAGGGGTTATCTTCGGCTGTACCGAAATTGGCCTGCTGGTGCCGGCAGACCAAAGCCCGATAACGGTCTTCGATACCGCCGCCATCCATGCCGCGGATGCGGTGGAGTTCATGCTGTCATAGTGGTTTTTGCAGGTCAGGTAAGCGAAGCGCCACCTGACGCGCGTGCGCAATCAGGTGTTCACTAAAGGCATCAACCAGCGCTGAGGCGGGCCGGTGCAGCGGGCGGATCAGGCTCACGGTAAAGGGAACGGAAACGCTAAAACGGCGCAGAACCACGCCGCTGCTGGCGTAGTCCATGGCCGTGAGCGGGTTCACCACCGAAATACCCACGCCCGCGCGCACCATCGCGCAAATAGACGCCGCACTGTGCGTTTCCATCACCATCCGCCGCTTCACCTGATGTTCGGCAAACAGGCCATCCAGAAGCTGCCGGTAGCTGTCGGTCTGCGACAGGCTGATATAGTTCTCACCGTGAAAATCCGCCGGCGTCAGCTCCGCTTTGTGGGCAAGCGGGTGGCTGGCAGGTAGCACGCAGACCTCATCCAGCGACAGCAGCTCCGTGCGTTCCGTTCCCGCTGGCGTGACGAGGGTTTCGGTCAGACCCAGATCGTGGCGCTGGGCCGAAAGCCACTCCTCCAGCAGCGGCGACTCCTGCGGCACGATGGTCAGGCTGACCTCCGGATAGCGGGCCAGAAACGGCTGTAACAGTACCGGCAGGAATGACTGGGAAAAGACCGGCAGGCAGACGATGGACAGCTCGCCCTGGCGGAACTCCCTCAGGCTCTCTGCCGCGCTCACGATCCTGTCCAGCCCGTACCAGGAGCGCTGAACCTCCTCAAACAGACGTAAACCCTGCACCGTTGGATGCAGCCTGCCGCGGGTGCGTTCAAACAGCTTCAGCCCCAGCACTTTCTCAAAACGCGCCAGCTCGCGGCTGACCGTCGGCTGCGAAGTGTGCAGCATGTGCGCGGCTTCAGTGAGATTGCCGGTGGTCATTACCGCATGAAAAATCTCGATATGGCGTAGGTTAACGGCGGGCATAGGGCACCTGATGGCTGAGCGTAGTCCATATCATTTTTGCATAGACTCAAGATAAAACGATATTTTTTATTCTCTTCAGGCTATGGCGTAATGATAAAAAACAGATTTCCGGAGACGACCATGCCACGCCCACTCAACCAGACTGAGACCGATTTAAACGCCGATAACCTGCTGCGCCTGCCTGCCGAATTCGGCTGTCCGGTGTGGGTCTACGATGCACAGATTGTCCGCGAGAAGATCGCCGCGCTGCATCAGTTTGACGTGGTGCGTTTTGCGCAGAAGGCCTGCTCCAATATTCATATTCTGCGCCTGATGCGCGAGCAGGGCGTGAAGGTTGACTCCGTATCGCTGGGTGAAATCGAACGTGCGCTGGCGGCCGGGTTTGATCCGAAAGCCGACAGCGACGCGATCGTCTTTACCGCTGACCTGATAGACGACGCCACGCTGGCGCGCGTGCATGAGCTGCAAATCCCGGTCAATGCCGGTTCGGTGGATATGCTGGAACAGCTTGGGCAGGTCTCTCCTGGCCATCGCGTCTGGCTGCGCATCAACCCGGGCTTTGGTCACGGTCACAGTCAGAAAACCAACACCGGGGGCGAAAACAGCAAGCACGGGATCTGGTATGCCGATATGCCTGCGGCGCTGGAGGTTTTACAACGCTACAACCTCAAGCTGGTGGGCATTCACATGCATATCGGGTCCGGCGTGGATTACGGCCATCTTGAGCAGGTCTGTGGCGCCATGGTGCGTCAGGTTATCGATTTTGGTCAGGATCTGGAGGCGATCTCCGCCGGGGGAGGGCTTTCGATTCCTTACCGCGAAGGGGAAGAGGCGATCGACACGGATCACTATTACGGCCTGTGGAGCGCCGCGCGTGACAGCATCGCCGCCCATCTGGGCCATGCGGTGAAGCTGGAGATTGAGCCGGGTCGTTTCCTGGTTGCCGAGGCCGGCGTGCTGGTGGCGCAGGTGCGGAGCGTGAAGGAGATGGGAAGCCGTCACTTTGTGCTGATTGATGCTGGCTTCAACGATCTGATGCGCCCGTCCATGTACGGCAGCTATCATCACATCACCGCGCTTGCCGCCGATGGCCGCGATCTGGTTAACGCCCCGCGCATCGAGACCGTTGTTGCCGGCCCGCTGTGTGAATCCGGTGACGTCTTTACTCAGCAGGAAGGCGGGAAAGTCGAAACCCGTTCGCTGCCAGAGGTAAAACCGGGAGATTATCTGGTGCTGCATGATACCGGTGCATACGGGGCGTCTATGTCTTCCAACTACAATAGCCGCCCGCTGCTGCCGGAAGTGCTGTTTGATAACGGCGTGGCGCGGCTGATTCGCCGTCGCCAGACCATTCAGGAGCTGCTGGCGTTAGAGCTGGTCTGATTAAACCAGGGCCCCGTCGTCACCGAATCGCGTAACACCAGGGTGCCGGTGAACGGCGGGATCGCTTCAACCGGCTGGTTTTTTGCCAGCCGGATCGCCTGGTCGATCGCCGTGACGATCATGTTGTCGATCGGCAGATACACCGACGACAGGGCAGGCTCCAGCCACTTTGCGCTGGGGGCATCGTCAAAACCAAACAGCGAAATATCCTGCGGGATCTTCAGCCCGGCCTGGTGTAATGCTTTGGAGGCGCCCAGGGCCATATCATCGTTACAGGCAAACAGGGCGCTGAACGATGTCTTTTCCGCAATCAGCTCCTTGCACAGCTCGTAACCCCGCGTCATGCCTGCATCGCCGTATTTAATCCGCCGCTCGTCGAGACGAATACCGTGCTTCTCCAGCGCCTTACGGTAGCCCATCAGTCGCGCTTTACCCGTTGGCGTGTGGATCGGGACGGTGATACAGGCGATCTCCCGGTGGCCCTGGCTTATCAGGTAATCCACCGCTTTGAAGGCTGCGTCCTGCTGTTCAAAGAAGACGCAGCGATCCGCCGCCTGGCTCACTTCACGGTTAATGATCACCAGCGGCGTCTGCACGCTGTTGATCAGCTTCAGGATCGTCTTTTCGCTCATGTAACGCGTATACAGCACGATGGCGTCGCACTTGCGATCGGCGAGCATCTGCACCGCCTGTTCTTCCTGCTCAGGGGCGTCGTGACCGTCGGTAACAATCAGCTGTTTTCCGTGCTTTTCGGTCTGCCGTGACGCCTGCTGTAGCAAACGACCAAAGTAAAAACCGTCGAACGTCGAGACGACCAGACCAATGCTGTTGCTGGTCTGGTTAGCCAGCGAACGCGCGAGAAAGTTCGGACGATAGCCCAGCTCCTCCATCGCGCGAAATACCTGCTGACGCGTGCTCTCTTTAACCTGACCTGTGCCGTTCAGCACGCGCGAAACGGTGGCCTTCGACACGCCCGCACGCAGTGAGACATCCAGCATTGTTGCCATTCGAAATTCCTGTTTCCACGTAATGGTTTGCAGTTTAACACAGACCATCCGGCGCATAAGCGACGTGGGAAGGGCAAAACCCCATAACGATCACGCTTTTCGGTAACGATCCTCGCCCGCGGGATAAATGCCTGTCATTGGCATGCCAAAATGGTGATAAATCGCAATCTGGAATACCTCTTACCTCATTGAGAGCTTAATCACAGAACAAAGCGCCTGTGGACGCTATTTTTGGCATACCAATAGTATCCGGCTGTCCATCTTATTCAATAAAAGCCCTTTTACTGAGGTATTACCCTATGGCATTTCAGGAAAAACTGATCGACGCTCTGGGCAGTTTTGCCACCACCTTCAACAGCTATCGCTATATCCAGGCGATCAAGTCTGCGTTTATTACCTTAATGCCGGTCATCATTGTGGGGGCGTTCTCGGTACTGATCTCCAATATGGTGCTGGATCCGAAAAACGGCCTGGCGAGCTTTCAGTCGCTGTCGTTTCTGGCGGCGTTAAAGCCGATCACCAGCGCGCTGAACTATGCCACGCTCAACTTTCTCAACATCGGCGCGGTGTTTTTAATCGGCATTGAGCTGGGGCGTATTAACGGCATTAAGTCCCTGTTCCCCGGCCTGCTGGCGGTGATCTGCTTTATCTGCGTGACGCCGACCACGGTGGAAATGCTGGTGGACGGCGAGATGCACGTGGTGAAAGACGTGCTGCTGCGCCAGTTCTCGGATACCCGCAGCCTGTTCCTCGGCATGTTTATCGCCATCCTGTCAGTGGAGATTTACTGCTGGCTGGAAAACCGCAAGGGGCTGAAAATCAGGATGCCAGACACGGTGCCGCCGAACGTCGCCGCGTCGTTCTCTGCGCTGATCCCGGCCATTATCACCACCACCGCCATCGCCACCTTTGGCTTCGTGTTTCATCGGGTTACCGGAATGTATCTCTACGACGCGGTTTACCAGGTGGTGCAACAGCCGCTGGAGCGCGTGGTGCAAAGCCTGCCGGGGATCCTGCTGCTGATGTTTGTCGCCCAGCTGTTCTGGGTGATTGGTATTCACGGCAACCAGATGATCAAGCCGATCCGCGAGCCGCTGCTGCTGGGGGCAATCACCGTTAACATGAGCGCGTTCGAGCAGGGCAAAGAGGTGCCAAACATCATCACCATGCCGTTCTGGGACGTCTATATGAGCATCGGCGGCTCCGGCCTGACCATCGGCCTGCTGATAGCCGTCATGATTGCCACCAAACGTAAAGAGATGAAGGAGATCGCTAAGCTCTCCATCGGCCCGGGTATTTTTAACATCAACGAGCCGGTGATCTTCGGGATGCCAGTCATGCTCAACCCGATCCTGGCTATCCCGTTCATCATCACGCCGCTGGTGACGGGCTCGATTGGCTACTTTGCCACCGTGACCGGATTTGCCGGGAAAGCCGTGGTGATGGTGCCCTGGACCACGCCGCCGCTGATCAACGCCTGGCTGTCAACCGCGGGCTCCATGGGGGCGGTGATCACCCAGTTTATCTGCATCGTGACCGCGGTGATTATCTATCTGCCGTTTGTGAAAATTGCCTCACGCCGCGCAGATCAGGCCGCACTGCAACAAGCCACCGATAACGCATGAGGACAGGATGAGCATAAAACAGATAACCATACCGCCAGATTTTATGCTGGGCGCGGCGGCATCGGCCTGGCAGACCGAGGGCTGGAGCGGCAAAAAGTCGGGGCAGGATTCGTGGATCGATCTCTGGTACAAGAACGATCGTCACGTCTGGCACAACGGCTACGGCCCGGCGGTGGCAACCGACTTTATCAATCGCTTTCGCGAAGACGTGGCGCTGATGAAGCAGGCGGGACTGACCCACTATCGCACCTCGATCAACTGGTCGCGCTTTTTGACCGACTATGAAAACGCCACCGTAGATGAAGAGTACGCCGCTTATTACGACGCGCTGTTCGATGAAATGCACCGTCAGGGCATTGAGCCGATGATCTGCCTGGAACACTACGAATTGCCGGGCGTGCTGCTGGAGACCTACGGCGGCTGGGCGTCGAAGCACGTCGTCGAGCTGTTCGTTCGCTATGCGGAAAAGGTGTTTGAGCGCTTTCACGGCAAAGTCACCCGCTGGTTTACCTTCAACGAGCCGATTGTGGTCCAGACGCGCGTCTACCTCGACGCGCTGCGCTGGCCCTATGAGCAGAACACCAGCACCTGGATGCAGTGGAACCACCATAAGGTGCTGGCGACGGCGAAAGTGGTGAAGCTGTTTCGCGAGAAAGGGTATGACGGCACGGTGGGTTGTATTCTCAACCCGGAGGTGACCTACCCGCGCTCGCGCGCGCCGCATGACGTGCGGGCGGCAGAGATGTACGATCTGTTCTATAACCGCGTCTTTCTTGACCCGCTGGTGCACGGGCGCTATCCGCAGGCGCTTTTTACCCTGCTGGCGCAGCATCAGGTGCAGTGGGAATACACGGCTGACGAGCTGGCGCTGATTGCCGACAACACCGTCGACGAGCTGGGCATTAACCTCTATTACCCGCATCGCGTCAAAGCCCCGTCCCGCGCCTGGCACCCGGAGACGCCGTTCCACCCGGCGTACTACTACGAGCCGTTCGAGCTGCCGGGGCGGAGGATGAACACCTCCCGCGGCTGGGAGATCCTCCCGCGCATTATTTACGACATGGCGATGCGGATTAAAAACGACTATCGCAACATTGAATGGTTTGTGGCGGAAAGCGGGATGGGCGTGGAGAACGAAGCGCAGTTTCGCAATCGCGACGGCATTATCGATGACGCATACCGCATTGCGTTTCTCAGCGAACATCTTTATTACACGCTGCTGGCGCGGGAGGCGGGGGCTAACTGCCACGGCTATATGCTGTGGGCCTTCACCGACAACGTCTCCCCGATGAACGCGTTTAAAAACCGCTACGGGCTTATTGAGATCGACCTTGAAAACCATCGCGCACGGCGGGCAAAGAAATCGGCATCCTGGTTTCGCCAGCTGCGCGATGAGCGTGTGCTGACGCTCAGGGTTGACGATGAATGGAAGTAAGCCTTCTGGTAAAATAGCGCACAAACTGGCCGGGAGGACGTCCGGCCCGCGCATTAACTGAAAAACACAGGTGAAAACGTGGATAAGGCTGTCATCCTGCCGGAAAAAAAACAGTACCAGGAGATTGGCGAGGATTTACGGGCGCAGATTATCCAGGGGCATTATCCCGTGGGATCGCGTCTGCCGCCGGAGCGCAACATCGCCGAGACGTATGGCGTGAGCCGCACTATCGTGCGCGAGGCGCTGCTGATGCTTGAGCTACAGGGGACGGTGGATATTCGCCAGGGGTCTGGCGTGTACGTGATGCGCATTCCGGAGGAGCATGAAAACGAGGAAGAACGTTTTCTGAACAGTGACGTGGGTCCGTTTGAAATTCTTCAGGCGCGCCAGCTGCTTGAAAGCAACATTGCCGCCTTTGCCGCAAAAATGGCGACGCGGGCGGATATTGACAACCTGCGCCGTATCATCGAGCAGGAGCAACGGGCAATTGCCGCCGACGATCGCAGCCAGGACAACAACAAAATGTTCCACCTGGTGCTGGCGGGGGCCACACAAAACCAGATGCTGCTGGCGACCGTTGAAAGCGTCTGGCATCACATGGACAGCAGCCCACTGTGGCAGCAGTTTAATGGCCACATCGCCAGCCGCGCCTGGCGGCTGAAATGGCTCGGCGACAGGCAAACCATCCTCGCTGCGCTCCGCCGCCGCGACGTGATGGGGGCGTGGCAGGCGATGTTCCAGCATCTTGAAAACGTCAAAAAGAGCTTGCTTGAGCTGTCAGACGAAGACGCGCCCGATTTTGACGGCTATCTCTTTGAATCGGTCCCCCTTTTCCAGGGGAAGCTGGTGTGAATATACTGCCGCTTCACGCTGCGCCGCAGTTTACACAGCGGGTGATCGACTGGATCTGGAACGCGTTTGGTGAAGGTATGCCGCGTGCCTTTTTCCAGAGCATTGTTGAGCACAGCCTGACGCCGGGCGAGTTACCGCTCACCTTTATTGCCGTTGAGGATGACCAGCTGCTGGGCACCGTTGGGTTGTGGCGTTGCGATTTAATTTCCCGGCAGGATCTCTACCCCTGGCTGGCTGCGCTGTATGTCGATGAAGCCGCCCGGGGAAACGGGCTGGCGGGAAAACTTCAGCAGCATGTTATCGGCTACGCGCGACGCGCCGGGTATCACGAGCTTCATCTCTGGTCTGCCTGCCGCGACTTCTACGAACGTTACGGCTGGCACTACATTGGCGATGCGCTGGAATACCCGGATAAAACCGTCCATCTCTATCGCTGTTCGCTCACGGCTTCCGCGGGCGATACCACCGAGTGACGGCGCACTAAGGTTGGGCTGAACAGGTGGGTAATTTCCGGTGGCGGGCGATGCTCGGCCAGCGCTAACGCCAGTTCTGCCGCCTGCGTTGCCATGGTCACAATCGGGTAGCGCACGGTGGTCAGGCGAGGGCGCACGTAGCGCGACACCAGCACATCATCAAAGCCAATCAGCGAAATTTCTGCCGGGACGTCAATCCCGTTATCATTCAGCACGCCCATTGCGCCGGCGGCCATGGAGTCGTTATAGCTGGCCACGGCGGTGAAATTCCGCCCGCGGCCCAGCAGCTCCGTCATCGCCTGCTCGCCGCCACTCTCATCCGGTTCTCCGTACGCCACAAGACGATCGTTGCACGGCAGACCGGCTTCGCGCAGCGCGTCGTAATAGCCCTGAAGGCGATCTTCCGCATCGGAAATTGGGTGGTTGGAGCACAGATAACCAATTCGGGTATGGCCCTGCTGGATCAGATGACGGGTTGCGAGCCATGCGCCGTAACGGTCGTCGAGCGCCACGCAGCGGGTTTCAAAACCGGGAATAATACGGTTGATAATCACCATCCCCGGCATCTGTTTCATCAGATGGATCAGCTCGGCGTCGGGGATCATTTTGGCATGGACCACCAGCGCCGCACAGCGATGACGGATCAGTTGCTCAATGGCCTGGCGCTCTTTCTGTTCATTGTGGTAGCCATTACCAATCAGCAGGAAATTACCGGTGTGATAAGAGGCTTGTTCTACGGCTTTGACCATTGCACCGAAAAACGGATCGGATACATCCCCGACCACCAGCCCGATGGTTTCTGTCGACTGCTGGGCAAGGGCGCGCGCGTTGGCGTTAGGGTGATAATTCAGGTTTTCCATGGCGTCCTGCACGGCCTGGCGCGATGCATCACTCGCTTTAGGGGAGTTGTTGATCACGCGGGAGACGGTCGCGACGGAAACACCGGCCAGACGAGCCACATCCTTAATTGTCGCCATTCAATACCTTCTTATTGGGGTAAGCGTTTACACACTAACTAGTGTTGCGGAAAAGCGGCGCGCATTCAAGGGGAGCGGGTGAGCGTCCTCTGCAAACGTGAAGCAGAACATCCCTCGCGGTGTAATCGTTACACAGCCAGTCATGTCTGAATAATGTCAATCTGAACCTTTAGTTACACTTTGCCTCAGGCTGTTGCGATTGTCCGTTAGCAACGATGCGTAGTGAATTGCTAGAGTCGAGATCCCAGAGGTATTGATAGGTGGAATCAACTTCGGTTGATTAACACGATTTACACCAACCTGCGTTTTACGCAGGTTTTTTTTTGCCTGTAAGTTCAACCTGTAACAGCAAAAGAGAATATTCACACCTGGTTGCACTTCGGCTCATTCCCTTGCGTTTTCCCGCTGGCGAAGCCTGTCGCCGGAGGCCACAATCAAGATCCCAGAGGTATTGATTGGTGAGAATTCCTGGTACGTTTTCGTACTCTTCTCTTGCACCAACCTGCGCGGATGCGCAGGTTTTTTTTCGCCTCTGTTTTTGCTATCGCTCCCTCACTACTTCTCGTGTAATCTGCCACCATTTATACCTTTCACACTGGCTGGCAAAGGGAGTTGAAATGCTTTTTGGGTTCTTCCGCACACTGTTTCGTGTCCTGTTTCGCATCCGCGTGACTGGCGATACGCAGGCACTCTATGGCGAGCGTGTGCTTATCACACCGAATCACGTCTCTTTTCTTGATGGCGTATTGCTGGCGCTGTTTTTGCCCGTGCGGCCCGTCTTCGCGGTTTACAGCTCCATCAGTGAAAAATGGTACATGCGCTGGCTCAAACCGCTGATTGATTTTGTCCCGCTCGACCCAACCAAACCGATGATGATTAAACATCTGGTGCGTCTGGTTGGGCAGGGGCGCCCGGTGGTTATCTTCCCGGAAGGGCGTATTTCAGTGACGGGCTCCCTGATGAAAATTTACGACGGGGCCGGTTTTGTCGCGGCGAAGTCTCAGGCCACCGTCGTGCCGCTACGCATCGACGGGGCTGAGCTGACCTTTTTCAGCCGTCTGAAAGGGCTGGTGAAGCAGCGTCTGTTCCCGAAAATTACCCTGCATATATTACCGCCGACGTCACTGCCGATGCCCGAGGCGCCGCGCGCGCGCGACCGCCGTAAAATCGCCGGGGAAATGCTGCACCAGATTATGATGGAAGCGCGCATGGCCGTTCGCCCGCGCGAAACGCTGTATGAATCGTTGCTGTCGGCGCAGTATCGCTACGGTGCGAAGAAAAACTGCATCGAAGACATCAATTTTACGCCGGATACCTACCGTAAGCTGTTGACCAAAACGCTGTTTGTCGGGCGTATCCTGGAAAAGTACAGTAAACAGGGCGAAAAGATCGGCCTGATGCTGCCAAACGCGGGTATCAGCGCGGCGGTAATCTTTGGTGCCGTCTCCCGGGGCCGCATTCCGGCGATGATGAACTACACGGCGGGCGTGAAAGGGCTCTCCAGCGCGATTACCGCAGCACAAATCAACACCATCTTTACCTCCCGCCAGTTCCTGGATAAAGGCAAGCTGTGGCACCTGCCGGAACAGCTGACGCAGGTGCGCTGGGTGTTCCTGGAAGATCTGAAAGCAGACGTCACGACCGCTGACAAGCTGTGGATTTTCGCGCACCTGCTGATGCCGCGTCTGGCGCAGGTTAAGCAGCAGCCGGAAGATGATGCCATTATCCTCTTTACCTCTGGCTCTGAAGGTAACCCGAAAGGTGTGGTTCACAGCCACAAAAGCATTCTGGCGAACGTCGAACAGATTAAAACTATTGCTGACTTTACCGCCAACGATCGCTTTATGTCAGCGCTGCCGCTGTTCCACTCATTTGGTCTGACCGTGGGTCTCTTTACGCCGCTGCTGACCGGTGCCGAGGTGTTCCTCTACCCAAGCCCGCTGCACTACCGCATTGTGCCGGAACTGGTTTATGACCGTAACTGCACGGTGCTGTTCGGGACGTCCACCTTCCTCGGTAACTACGCGCGCTTCGCCAACCCGTATGATTTCTTCCGCGTACGCTACGTGGTGGCGGGCGCGGAAAAACTCCAGGACAGCACGCGCCAGATCTGGCAGGACAAGTTTGGCCTGCGCATTCTGGAAGGCTATGGCGTGACGGAGTGCGCGCCGGTGGTCTCCATCAACGTTCCGATGGCGGCAAAACCGGGAACGGTTGGCCGCATTCTGCCGGGGCTGGATGCGCGTCTGCTGGCGGTGCCGGGTATTGAAGACGGCGGACGTCTTCAGCTGAAAGGGCCGAACGTCATGAACGGCTATCTGCGTGTGGAAAACCCGGGCGTGCTTGAGGCGCCGACGGCCGAGAACGTCAATGGCGAGGTTGAAACGGGCTGGTACGACACGGGCGATATCGTGCGCTTCGACGATCAGGGCTTCGTGCAGATCCAGGGACGTGCAAAACGCTTCGCCAAAATCGCCGGGGAAATGGTCTCTCTTGAAATGGTCGAAACGCTGGCGACCGCAGTCTCGGCGGAGAAAATGCATGCGACCGTGGTGAAAAGTGATGCCAGTAAAGGCGAGGCGCTGGTGCTCTTCACGACAGACGGTGAACTGAAGCGTGATGCGCTGCTCAGGTATGCACGCGAACACGGTATCCCCGAGCTGGCGGTCCCCCGCGATATTCGTTACCTCAAACAGTTACCGGTGCTGGGCAGCGGTAAACCCGATTTCGTGACCCTGAAGGGCATGGTTGAAGAGGCAGAACAGCAAAATGCGTGAGTCAGTGCACACTAACACTTCAATCTGGTCGAAAGGCATGATGGCGGTTATCGCCGCCCAGTTTCTTTCCGCGTTCGGCGATAACGCGTTGCTGTTTGCCACGCTGGCATTGCTGAAAGCTGAGTTTTATCCCGACTGGAGCCAGCCGATCCTACAGATGGTGTTTGTGGGTGCTTACATCGTATTTGCGCCGTTTGTCGGCCAGGTGGCGGACAGCTTCCCGAAAGGTCGGGTCATGATGTTTGCCAACAGCCTTAAGCTCCTGGGCGCGGCAAGTATCTGCTTTGGTATCAACCCGTTTGTCGGCTACACGCTGGTGGGCATTGGTGCGGCAGCCTACTCCCCGGCGAAGTACGGTATTCTGGGTGAGCTCACCACCGGTGATAAGCTGGTGAAGGCCAACGGCCTGATGGAGTCCTCCACCATTGCGGCTATTCTGCTGGGTTCGGTGGCGGGTGGCGTACTGGCAGACTGGCATGTGCTCGCCGCGCTTGGCATCTGCGCCCTGATGTACGGTGGCGCGGTGATCGCCAACCTGTTTATCCCCAAACTGGCCGTGGCGCGTCCGGGGCAATCCTGGCGCTTCGGGCCAATGACCGGCAGCTTCTTCAACGCCTGCCGCGTACTGTGGCGTAACGGTGAAACACGCTTCTCGCTGATGGGCACCAGCATGTTCTGGGGGGCCGGCGTTACGCTGCGTTTCCTGCTGGTGCTGTGGGTGCCGGTGGCGCTGGGCATTACTGACAACGCCACGCCGACTTATCTGAATGCCATGGTCGCCGTCGGGATTGTTGTCGGGGCCGGGGCTGCGGCAAAACTGGTGACGCTGGAAACCGTCGCGCGCTGCATGCCTGCGGGGATCCTGATTGGCGTCGGCGTTCTGTTCTTCTCCCTGCAACATGCCCTATTGCCTGCCTATGCCCTGCTGTTGCTGATCGGCATGTTAGGCGGTTTCTTTGTGGTGCCGCTAAACGCGCTGTTGCAGGAGCGCGGCAAGCAGACCGTTGGGGCGGGTAACGCCATTGCGGTACAAAACCTTGGTGAAAACATGGCGATGTTACTGATGCTGGGGATTTACTCGCTGGCGGTAAAAGCAGGTGCGCCGGTCGTGGCAATCGGGGTAGGATTCGGCGCGCTGTTCGCGCTGGCGATTAGCGGGCTGTGGGTCTGGCAGCGTCGTCGTTGAATTGTGCGGCCTGATGCCCTCACCCCGGCCCTCTCCCACGGGGAGAGGGTGAAAACCCTAAAAACGGCAACGCACGTTGCCGTTTTGCTTTTATTACGGTGCCGGGTAGGTATAAACCTGATGCACCGCTTCAATCTCCGCTAATACCTCTTCACTCAGGTTCAGATGGAAACTCTCAATATTGGTTTTCAACTGATCCATCGTCGTTGCGCCGAGCAGGGTACTCGCCACAAACGGCTGACGACGCACGAAGGCCAGCGCCATCTGCGCCGGATCGAGTCCGTGACGTTTCGCGATATCCACGTAGGCCGCAACGGCTTTTTGCGTCTGCTCGCCACTATAGCGGGTGAAGCGGCTGAAAAGGGTGTTACGCGCGCCAGCCGGTTTCGCGCCGTTCAGGTATTTGCCCGTCAGGGTACCGAAGCCCAGGCAAGAGTAGGCGAGCAGCTCCACCTCTTCGTACTGCGTCACCTCCGCCAGACCCACTTCATAACTGCGGTTCAGCAGGCTGTACGGGTTCTGAATGGTCACGATGCGCGGCAGATCGTGTTTATCGGCCAAATGCAGATAGCGCATCACGCCAAACGCCGTCTCGTTGGAAACGCCAATGTAGCGGATCTTACCCGCCCGCTGGCACTCCGTGAGCGCTTCCAGCGTTTCCAGCAGGGTAACGGCCGGAGCACTTTCGTTCCAGGTGTAGCCAAGCTTACCGAAGCAGTTCGTCGGACGCTGCGGCCAGTGCACCTGATAAAGATCGAGATAGTCGGTTTGCAGGCGCTTGAGGCTGGCATCCAGCGCGGCACGGATATTCTTGCGATCGAGGATCTGGTTAGGGCGGATCCCGGCATCGTTATTACGGGAAGGGCCGCTGGCTTTGGAGGCGATGACCAGCTTTTCGCGATTGCCGCGTTTCGCCAGCCAGTTGCCGACATACGTTTCAGTAAGACCTTGTGTTTCCGGGCGGGGAGGAACGGGGTACATCTCCGCAACGTCAATCAGGTTAATGCCCTGGCTGACGGCGTAATCGAGTTGTGCATGGGCATCGGCTTCGCTGTTTTGTTCACCAAATGTCATGGTGCCCAACCCCAGTTGGCTGATCTCCAGAGCGCTGTGGGGGATACGATGATAATGCATAGCCGGTTTCCTTTTTTAGACATACAGACTGCGTCAGGAACCTCCCGACAAAGGAATATAAACATGGCAGAGGGAAGGCAAAAGGGGAAGGAAAAAATCAAAAAGGCCAGCAAGCTACTGACCTTTATCTGTTTAACGCTCGATGATCTGGGAGACTTCGTCGCGATTAATCTGCATTTGATTGCCTTCGCGATCGCGGTAACTCACCAGACCGGTATCGTCGTCGACTTCGGGTTTGCCATCGGTCAGGATCATACGACCATCTTTCGTTGACATGACATAGTCGCTGCTGCAACCCGATACCGCAAACGCTAAACCGACTGCTGAGATAATTACTGCCCATTTTTTCATCGTTCTCATCCTCACCTGGCTCGTATCAAATCATAGTGTAGTAATAACCTGATATTACGACAGGTGAAAGGGGGGAAATCTTAAAAAGGAGGAGATTATGTTAGCCGGAGCGCAAAATTGGTAAAAAACTATGTTTTCAACAGGAAGTGGCGTGCCAGCAGCGCCCCGGTGAAATTCTTTTTAAGATAGAAACCGCGCGGCAGCGTCAGGATCGGTTCGCCCTGTGCGCCTACCGCTTCAGTGAGCGCTTTGCTGTTGGCGGCTTTGGGACGAAGTTGCAGCACTTCGCCATGCCGGGCGGTGATACGCTCAACCTGTCCCAGCACAATCATGTCCATCAGCTCTTCCCAGTCCTGGGAAAGCTGTCTCTCCTCTTCTTCATTCGGGCTCCAGAGCAGCGGGGCGCCAACGCGACGCTCAGCCAGCGGGATCTGCCTGTCGCCCTCAACGGGTACCCACAACACCCGCTTCAGCTTATGCCTGACGTGGCTGGTTTCCCAGGTCACTCCGCTGTTACCTGTGAGCGGCGCAACGCAGACAAAGGTGGTTTCCAGCGGCCGTCCCTGGCTATCGATGGGGATCGTCTTCAGTTCCACCCCCAGCGCCGCAAAATCTTGCTCGGGTTTACTGCCCGCGCTTGCGCCCAGCCAGCGTTCCAGCAACACGCCGATCCAGCCCTTATCACGCTTTAGATCGTTAGGTATCGTCAACCCCGCCATCACGGCCAGCTCGCCCAGTGAATAGCCTGCCAGGCGTTGCGCCTGCTGGAGCAACTGGGCTTCACTGACGGGAGGAGAGAGCAGTGGGGCGAGAGAATGCATGCTAACGACCTTTTGATTAAAAAATGAGCTGATATTTTATCCCTTGTGGACAGAGTTTACCTTTTTCTGTGCACCTATTCCATGTGGATGATTTATATCATCTTTTTTAGAATATAATCCGTCCCGCGGCGGCTAAAAAACAGGTTGTGCAATTCTGGTCACTGACAATAAACAGGATCTTACACCATGTTATCCACAGAAAAATGGGATAACTGGGAATAACTGCCACTACTGTTTCAATTTACAGCCTTGACGTGCGATGAAAATCGAATTTTCACACAAATTGTGCCTAACTTATTGGCACAAACTGTGGATAAAACCGACGCTGTTCGATCTTTCATCAGCAGGAGGATCTTTGATGTGATGATCGTCACGTTTATCGCCCTGGATACCTTTAATTTCAATATAATCATATGAATTTAAATGATTTATTATAAGCGGGGTAAATTGGCGGCTCGTCGGGCTACAAGGTTGTTCATCGGTAATTCCGCACTTCTTCACAACTATATCCACAGAAAAGGTGAATAAAAATGGTATCTGTCGCCCGCATCTGTTTATAACTCCGCACTAAATTGTGAGTTATTCAAATGTTATTAGGTTGCAGGCCTGTAAGAGAGTGGTTTACCGCCTCCCTGTAGTGTGAAACAATCATTCATATATCAGATTTAGTTTGGGGTAGTCCGGTGATTGATGACGATGGCTACCGCCCAAACGTAGGAATAGTAATTTGTAATCGTCAGGGCCAGGTGATGTGGGCCCGGCGATATGGTCAGCACTCCTGGCAGTTCCCGCAAGGCGGGATCAATCCCGGAGAGTCCCCAGAACAAGCGATGTACCGGGAGCTGTTTGAAGAGGTTGGTTTAAGCCGAAAAGATGTTCGCATCCTGGCTTCGACCCGCAACTGGTTGCGTTACAAGTTACCGAAACGTTTGGTGCGTTGGGACACAAAGCCGGTTTGTATCGGCCAGAAACAGAAGTGGTTTCTTTTGCAGTTGGTGGGCAACGATTCAGATATCAATATGCAAACCAGCAGCACGCCAGAGTTTGATGGCTGGCGCTGGGTAAGCTACTGGTATCCGGTTCGTCAGGTCGTGTCATTTAAGCGCGATGTATATCGTAGGGTGATGAAAGAGTTCGCAAGTGTCGTGATGCAGCTTCAGGAGACGCCTCCGAAGCCACAGAGCGCACCTGCCTGGCGACGTAAAAGAGGTTAAGCTACGCAAATCATGCTCACCCGCTTGCGAGAAATAGTTGAAAAGGTTGCCAGTGCGCCTCGCCTCAACGAGGCGCTGAATATTCTGGTGACGGACATCTGTCTTGCGATGGAAACCGAGGTCTGTTCGGTCTACCTGGCCGACCATGACCGACGTTGCTACTACCTGATGGCAACCCGCGGTTTAAAAAAACCACGGGGACGTACCGTCACGCTCGCGTTTGATGAAGGTATTGTTGGCCTGGTCGGGCGACTGGCGGAGCCAATCAACCTTGCCGATGCGCAAAAACATCCCAGCTTCAAATATATCCCTTCCGTCAAAGAGGAGCGGTTCCGCGCTTTCCTTGGCGTGCCGATTATTCAGCGTCGTCAACTGCTTGGCGTGCTTGTTGTCCAGCAGCGAGAGTTGCGTCAGTACGACGAAAGCGAGGAGTCTTTCCTCGTCACGCTGGCAACGCAGATGGCTGCGATCCTCTCCCAGTCTCAGCTGGCAGCCCTTTTTGGGCAGTATCGTCATACCCGCATCCGCGCGCTTCCGGCCTCGCCGGGCGTCGCGATTGCCGAAGGCTGGATGGATGCCACGCTCCCCCTGATGGAGCAGGTCTATGAAGCCTCGACGCTGGATGAAGCGCTTGAGCGCGAACGGCTTACCGCTGCGCTGGAAGAGGCGGCGAATGAGTTTCGTCGCTACAGCAAACGCTTTGCCGCTGGCGCTCAAAAAGAGACGGCGGCCATTTTCGACCTCTACTCACACCTGCTTTCCGATGCGCGTTTGCGTCGTGAGTTATTTGCCGAGGTCGATAAAGGTTCGGTGGCAGAGTGGGCGGTTAAAAAGGTCATTGAAAAATTTGCCGAGCAGTTTGCGGTGCTGACTGACGGTTATCTGAAAGAGCGCGCCGGCGATTTACGCGCGCTTGGGCAACGTCTGCTGTTCCACCTTGATGATACTATTCAGGGGGCGAATGCCTGGCCGAGCCGGTTTGTACTGGTGGCCGATGAACTCTCGGCGACGACGCTGGCGGAATTACCGCAGGACAGGCTGGCGGGCGTAGTGGTGCGCGATGGCGCAGCTAACTCCCATGCCGCCATTATGGTGCGCGCGCTCGGTATTCCGACCGTGATGGGGGCGGATATTCAGCCCTCCGTACTGCACCGCCGTACGCTGGTGGTGGACGGATACCGCGGTGAGTTGCTGGTGGATCCTGAGCCGGTTCTCCTTCAGGAGTACCAGCGTCTTATCAGCGAAGAGAATGAATTAAGCAAGCTGGCGGAAGATGACGTCAACCTGCCCGCGCAGCTCAAGAGCGGTGAGCGTGTGAAGGTGATGCTCAATGCTGGCTTAAGCCCTGAGCATGAAGAGAAGCTCGGCAGCCGCATCGATGGCATCGGCCTCTACCGCACCGAAATACCGTTTATGCTGCAAAGCGGCTTCCCGTCAGAAGAGGAGCAGGTGGCGCAGTATCAGGGCATGTTGCAGATGTTTAACGATAAACCCGTCACGTTGCGCACCCTGGACGTCGGCGCGGATAAGCAACTGCCCTATATGCCCATCAGTGAAGAGAATCCCTGCCTCGGCTGGCGTGGGATCCGCATAACCCTCGATCAGCCGGAAATCTTCCTTATCCAGGTTCGTGCGATGCTGCGTGCCAACGCGGCCACGGGGAATCTCAGCATTTTGCTGCCGATGGTCACCAGTATTGACGAGATCGACGAAGCGCGGCGGTTGATAGAACGTGCAGGGCGCGAAGTGGAAGAGATGATCGGCTATGCGATCCCTAAACCCCGTATTGGCGTGATGCTTGAAGTGCCTTCGATGGTCTTTATGTTGCCGCAGCTGGCGACCCGCGTTGATTTTATCTCCGTTGGCACCAACGACTTAACGCAATACATTCTGGCGGTCGATCGCAACAATACGCGCGTTGCCAGCATCTACGATAGCCTGCATCCGGCGATGCTTCGTGCCCTGGCGATGATCGCCCGCGAAGCCGAGCAGCATAATATCGACCTGCGCCTGTGCGGTGAAATGGCCGGCGATCCGATGTGCGTGGCGATCCTGATTGGTCTCGGTTTCCGTCACCTGTCAATGAACGGACGTTCCGTTGCGCGTGTGAAATACCTGTTACGTCACATCGAACAAGATGAGGCGCGCGAACTGGCCGCGCGTAGCCTGGAAGCACAGCTGGCAGCCGAAGTGCGCCATCAGGTGGCTGCGTTTATGGAGCGACGCGGCATGGGCGGTTTGATCCGGGGCGGCCGCTGATCCCCACAAAATAATGACGGCTCCGGCGACCCCCTCTCCCTTGAGGGAGAGGGATGGGGTGAGGGGGAACAGCGCGCATGAAACCCTATACACATCTTTTACATCTCAGGCGCATCCTCCACGCCTGCCTTATGCTATGATTCGCAACTTTGGAGCACCTGCCAACGGCGGGAATGCAATTCACCCGCTGTCCACTTTCAGCGGAATAACAACATCTTGTGGTGACAGATGAACAGTGGTTATCTGCATTTTCCGGAATTCGATCCGGTTATTTTCTCAATAGGACCTGTAGCGCTGCACTGGTACGGTCTGATGTACCTGGTGGGCTTCGTCTTTGCCATGTGGCTTGCTGGCCGTCGCGCCAGTCGTCCAGGCAGCGGCTGGACGAAGAACGAAGTGGAAAACCTGCTTTATGCCGGCTTCCTCGGCGTGTTCCTGGGCGGTCGCATCGGTTATGTCCTGTTCTATAATTTCCCGGTATTCCTGAACGACCCGCTCTATCTGTTCCGCGTCTGGGACGGTGGCATGTCTTTCCACGGCGGGCTGATTGGTGTGATCCTGGTCATGGTGATCTTCGCCAGACGCACCAAACGCAACTTCTTCCAGGTGGCTGATTTTATTGCGCCGTTAATCCCGTTTGGGCTGGGCGCAGGGCGTCTTGGCAACTTCATCAACGGTGAACTGTGGGGGCGTGTCGATCCGAGCGTGCCGTTTACCATGCTGTTCCCGGGTTCCCGCGCGGAGGACATCGCGCTGCTGCCTTCGCATCCTGAGTGGCAGTCCATTTTCGATACCTACGGCGTTCTGCCGCGCCATATGTCACAGCTCTATGAGCTGGCGCTGGAAGGCGTGGTGCTGTTCATCATCCTGAATCTGTATATCCGCAAACCGCGCCCAATGGGGGCTGTCTCCGGTCTGTTCCTGATTGGCTACGGCGCGTTTCGTATCATCGTCGAGTTCTTCCGCCAGCCGGATGCGCAGTTTACCGGGGAATGGGTACAGTACATCAGCATGGGGCAGATCCTCTCCATCCCGATGATTGTCGCGGGTGCCATTATGATGATTTGGGCGTATCGTCGTCGTCCACAGCAACAACTTTCCTGAGGAATCATGAAACAGTATCTTGAATTGATGAAAAAAGTGCTCGACGAGGGCACGCCGAAAAACGACCGTACCGGCACCGGTACGCTCTCCATTTTTGGCCACCAGATGCGCTTCAATCTGCAAGAAGGCTTTCCTCTGGTGACAACGAAGCGCTGCCATCTGCGCTCGATCATTCATGAACTGCTCTGGTTCCTGCAAGGCGATACCAACGTTGCTTATCTGCATGAAAACAATGTCTCCATCTGGGACGAGTGGGCAGATGAGAACGGCGACCTGGGGCCGGTCTACGGCAAGCAATGGCGCGCCTGGCCTACCCCGGACGGCCGCCATATTGACCAGATCACGACCGTCATGAACCAGCTGAAAAATGACCCGGACTCGCGCCGTATCATTGTCTCTGCCTGGAACGTGGGGGAACTGGATAAAATGGCGCTGGCGCCTTGCCACGCGTTTTTCCAGTTCTATGTGGCGGACGGCAAGCTCTCCTGCCAGCTCTATCAACGCTCCTGCGACGTGTTCCTCGGCTTGCCGTTTAACATCGCCAGCTACGCGCTGTTGGTGCACATGATGGCGCAGCAGTGCGATCTTGAAGTGGGCGATTTTGTCTGGACGGGCGGTGATACCCACCTCTACAGCAATCATATGGAACAGACGCATCTCCAGCTGACGCGCGAACCGCGTGCATTGCCGAAGCTGGTGATCAAACGTAAACCGGAATCGATCTTCGATTACCGTTTTGATGATTTCGAGATTGAGGGTTACGACCCGCATCCCGGCATTAAAGCTCCTGTCGCCATCTGATATGGCAAATCCTGACACAACCGGTGCTCTTTAGCGCCGGTTTTTTTTCACGCCCGTTTTGTTTTTCGAGCCTGTTTCCAGAGATGATGCAACGCGTTGCAACGGGTGAAAATCTCCGGAAAGCGGCTCGTAAAGTTCTGGTTTGACGCTCGCACCGTTTTTGCTATTCCGCCACACTCCCGCCATGAAAAACGAACAAGGCTTTACGCTTATCGAAACCCTTATCGCCGTTTCGCTGACAGTGATCCTCAGCGCCACAGGGCTCTATGGCTGGGACAGCTGGCAGCAGCGGCAGCGGCTTTGGCAAACCGCCTGCCAGGTGCGGGATTACCTGGTGTTTTTGCGCAATGACGCCAACCGTCACAACAGCGAGCACAGGATCGCGCTGCATAACGACGGTGAAAAGGAGTGTCTGGCCAGTTCAGCGGTGACCGGTTGTGACAGCGGCGGACCGTTCGTGATGAAGCCGATGTGGCCCGAGGTCACGATAAGCGACATAACCCCTGCGCTGGGATTTTACGGTTTAAGGGATACCGCATGGGCCGGACATATCCGCGTGCAGAGCCGCGCTGGTGGGTGGTGGGTTATTGTCTCAAATGGCGGACGTATCAGGCTGTGTAATGCCGCAGGAGAAGGTGCATGCCAGTAAATCGAAAAGGGTTTTCCCTGCTGGAAGTGCTTATTGCGATGACGATAAGCAGCATTCTGTTACTCAGCACGTCACGTTTTTTACCGGGGCTACAGCGGGGTGTTTTACTGCAATCCGGACAGCAGGAGCTGGAGGATGAGGTCTGGCAACGTCTGTTCGCGATCGGTAAACAGTTTCAGAGGGCAGGATATTGTGCAGGGCATTGCCAGGGGCAGGGGATGATCATCGGCAGGCAAGGACGATGTGCGATTGTGCTATGGGATGCGAACAGCAACGGCCAGTGGGATAGCACCGCGTCAGAAAACGACAGTACGGGATTCCGGCTTGAGTCCGGATCGCTTGAAACGCTGCGGGGCGCCACATCCTGTGACGATAAGGGATGGGATAAGCTCACCGACCCGGATCGGGTCCTGATAGAGCAATTTATGGTCACTAAAACCGATCGTGATGGCTTTGCGCCGGTCATCAGTATCGAGCTGCGTGCCCGCCGCAAAGGTGGACTGGCCGCACCCTTTTCGGCTCGCCATACCGTAACGGGGTTTAATCTGTGAATCGTCAGCGGGGCATGTCATCGCTGGCGCTGGTCCTGCTATTACTGGTGCTCGGCACGCTGATCCTCACCGGATTAAATCAGCAGCTGCAAACCTTTAGCACGCTGGTGAGTGGCGAGAGTTTGTCTGTTCGCCAGCAGGCTGCCGTGCAATCTGCACTGGAGTGGGGGCGCGTTCAGGAATGGGCTTTACAGCCAGAGGTTCAGTGCAAACAGACACAACGTTTGCGGGTCTGTATAAGGCTGCTTGGGGCGCGTGTGTTGCTTATTGCCGGCAATGACAATCTATTGCTATGGCGAGGCGGGGACATCTCGGAGGGGCAGATACGCTTTTCCGCCCACGGCTGGAGTGATTTCTGCCCCCTTAAGGAAAGTACGCTATGTCAGTTACCCTGAGCAGACAAAAAGGATTTAGCATGGTTGAGGTTTTGCTGGCAATGATGTTGCTGGTTGTGGTTGTGATGGCGTTATCCGGCTATCATCGCGCGCTGGCAGCCCGGTATGCGGCGCTTAGCCAGTATCGTCAGCTATGGCATCATGCGTGGAATCAGTCGCAGATCTCAACATTAACGCTCCCGCCGGGCTGGCAGGTCAGTCGGGGGCAGACAACACAGTCCGGATGTGTCAGCATCACGGTCACACTTATTTCTCCTATGGGGCGGCAGGGCGCGTTGACGCGTCTGCATTGCCCGGTTAGCCGCTAGTCGGGAGCGTTTATGCTAAGGGTTTACCACTCAAATCGTCTGGATGTGCTGGAAGCACTGATGGAGTATATCGTTGAGCAAGAGCGTCTTGACGATCCGTTTGAGCCAGAAATGGTGCTGGTGCAGAGCACCGGTATGGCGCAGTGGCTGCAAATGTCCCTTTCGCAGAAATTTGGCATTGCGGCGAACATCGATTTTCCGCTGCCCGCGAGCTTTATCTGGGAGATGTTTGTTCGCGTCCTGCCGGATATTCCTGAGCAGAGCGCCTTCAACAAACAAAGCATGGCCTGGAAACTGATGACGCTGCTGCCGGACATGCTGGCGCATGATGAGTTTGCCATGCTGCGGCACTATCTGAATGACGACACCGACAAGCGTAAACTTTTCCAGCTGGCCTCACGTACTGCCGACCTTTATGACCAGTATCTGGTTTACCGTGCAGACTGGCTGATTCGCTGGGAAGCGGGAGAATTAGTCGATGGGTTACCGGAAGCGCAAATCTGGCAGGCGCCGCTCTGGAAAGCGCTGGTCGAGCATACCGGGAAACTCGGTCAGCCTAAGTGGCACCGTGCTAACCTGTACGATCGCTTTATCTCAATACTTGAGAACAGCGCAGAACGGCCAGCCCGTTTGCCGTCACGCGTGTTCATTTGCGGTATCTCCGCGCTGCCGCCTGTCTACCTGAACGCGCTAAAAGCGCTCGGTAAGCATACTGATATCCATATCCTCTTTACCAACCCGTGTCGGCACTATTGGGGGGATATTCAGGATCCGCGCTGGCTTTCACGGCTGGTCACCCGCCAGAGAAAACGCCTCTTTGAGGAACGCGCCGTGCCGCTGTTTAAAGACAGTGAAAATGCGGCGCAGCTTTTTGATGAAGAGGGGATTCAGAACCTGCCGAACCCGCTGCTTGCCTCGTGGGGCAAGCTCGGACGCGACTATATTTATCTGCTTTCTGAAATCACCTCCTCGGGAGAAGGGGATGTGGATGCGTTTGCGGATATTACGCCGGACAGCCTGCTGCACAATATTCAGCTTGATATTCTGGATTTGGAAAACCGTGCCGTTGCCGGGATCACCGCCGAGGAGTTTGCGCGAAGCGACAATAAGCGAAAACTGGATCCTGACGATCGCAGTATCGCGATCCACGTTTGCCACAGCCCACAGCGTGAAGTTGAAATTCTTCATGACCGCCTGCTGGCCATGTTACAGGACGATCCAACCCTGACACCGCGCGATATCGTGGTGATGGTGGCGGATATCGACAGCTACAGCCCGTTTATTCAGGCGGTATTTGGCAGCGCAACGGGCGACCGCTATCTGCCCTACGCAATCTCTGACCGTCGCGCTCGTCAGTCACACCCGGCGCTACAGGCCTTTCTCAGCCTGCTTTCGCTGCCTGATAGCCGGTTTATCTCTGAGGATGTGCTGGCACTGCTGGATGTGCCTGTTCTGGCCGCACGTTTCAACATTAACGAAGAGGGGTTGCGCTATCTGCGCCAGTGGGTCAACGAATCCGGTGTCCGCTGGGGTATCGACGATGATAACGTCCAGGAGTTTGAACTGCCTGCGACCGGCCAGCATACCTGGCAGTTTGGCCTGACGCGCATGCTGCTGGGGTATGCGATGGAGAGCATCCACGGCGAATGGAATGACGTGCTGCCGTACGATGAGTCCAGTGGGTTAATCGCGGAACTGGTTGGTCACTTAGCCTCGCTGCTTATGCAGCTCAACCGCTGGCGCCGTGCGTTGATGCAGCCCCGCCCGCTCGAAGAGTGGCTGCCGATTAGCCGCGAAATGCTGAGTGATTTCTTCCTGCCGGACAGCGAAACTGAAGCGGCCATGGCGCTTATCGAGAAGCAGTGGCAGGCCATCGTTGATGAGGGGGTTAATTCGCACTATCACGAGGCGGTTCCTCTTTCGCTTCTGCGTGATGAGCTGACGCAACGTCTCGATCAGGAGCGCATCAGCCAGCGCTTCCTTGCGGGGCCGGTGAATATTTGTACCCTGATGCCAATGCGTTCAATCCCGTTCAAAGTGGTCTGTCTGCTTGGCATGAACGACGGTATTTATCCGCGTGCGCTTCCACCTCTGGGTTTTGATCTCATGAGCGCACAACCGAAGCGGGGCGACCGCAGCCGCCGCGATGATGACCGTTATCTCTTTCTTGAGGCGCTGATGTCTGCGCAAAGCAGGCTGTATATCAGCTATATCGGTCGTTCAATTCAGGACAACAGCGAGCGTTTCCCGTCTGTGCTGGTGCAGGAGCTGGTGGATTACATCGGACAGAGTCACTATCTGCCGGGCGATGAAGCCTGCAACTGCGACGAAAGCGAACGTCGGGTGATAGCGCATATCACCTGTCACCATAGCCGTATGCCGTTTGATCCTGTCAATTACGTTCCTGATGAACTGCAAAGCTACGCCCGCGAGTGGCTTCCCGCAGCGAAGAAAGCGGGGACGCCGCAAACCGATTTTATTCAGACGCTCGAACCGCGCGTCATAGATACCCTCTCGTTTGATCAGCTACAGCGTTTTTGGGCGCACCCGGTCCGGGCTTTTTTCCAGCAACGCTTGCAGGTGAATTTCCGCTCTGAAGAGAGCGAAATCCCCGATGCGGAACCGTTTATTCTTGATGGGCTGGAGCGTTTTAAGCTTAATTCCCAGCTTCTGAATGCGCTGGTTGACGAAGAAGACGCCAGTAAACTGTTCCGACGTTACAGGGCGTCGGGATTACTTCCGTATGGTGCATTCGGCGAAATCGTCTGGGATGCCCAGTGCGAGGAGATGCGAGCGCTTGCTGACCGCGTTATCGCGTGTCGGCAGCCGGCGAGCAGCATTGAAATCGATCTCGATTGTAACGGTATGCACCTCAGCGGCTGGCTCACGCACGTGCAGTCTGACGGGCTGCTGCGCTGGCGGCCATCCATGCTCAGCGTTTCACATGGCCTGCAACTCTGGCTCGAACATCTTGTCTACAGTGCGAGTGGTCACGAAGGTGAAAGCCGGTTGTTTGTACGTAAGGACGGCGAATGGCGTTTCCCGCCGATGGAGCCTGAGCAGGCGTTGACGTATCTGTCGCTTTATATTGAAGGTTACCGTCAGGGCATGAACAAACCTCTGCTTTTGCTGCCTGAAAGTGGGGGGGCGTGGATAAAAGCCTGTTACGACGCGCAGAATGATGCCATGTTAACGGATGAGGCTTCGCTCCAGAAAGCGCGCAGCAAGTTTTTGCAGGCCTACGAAGGGAACATGATGGTACGTGGCGAAGGTGATGATGTCTGGTATCAACGTTTATGGCGAACGCTGGAGCCAGAATATTTCGACATTATCACCCAGGAGGCGCAACGCTACCTGTTACCGTTGTTCAAATTTAATCAGTCCTGAGTGCTGTATAAAAATTGCGCAGTGTGAGGTGTTCATTTATGATGCACCTCTTATCACGGACTGATGTACCCAAAGAAAGAGATGCTGGCGTGTCCAGCACGCACGTTGTTAATGATGTAGCCGTGATAAAGAGGTCGTAATGCCAGGCAGCACCTTGTTCAAAGCGTTTGTTTTGTTTATCGCCCTTTGGGCTCCCGTCACTCAGGCCGATTCCGGTTGGCAACCTGTCAAGGAAACAATCCGTAAGAGCGATAAGGACACCCGTGAGTATCAGGCGATTCGTCTTGATAACGGGATGACCGTGCTGCTGGTTTCCGATCCTCAGGCGGTGAAATCGCTCTCCGCGCTGGTTGTGCCGGTGGGTTCGCTGGAAGATCCTGACGCCCATCCTGGACTGGCGCACTACCTTGAGCACATGACGCTGATGGGCTCTAAAAAATACCCACAGCCTGACAGCCTGTCCGAATTTCTGAAAATGCATGGCGGCAGCCACAACGCCAGTACCGCGCCGTATCGCACCGCGTTTTACCTGGAAGTGGAAAATGATGCGCTTGATGGGGCGGTGGACCGTCTGGCGGATGCCATCGCCGCACCGCTGCTGGATAAAAAATACGCTGACCGTGAACGTAATGCCGTGAACGCCGAACTGACGATGGCGCGCACGCGAGACGGTATGCGCATGGCGCAGGTTAGCGCTGAAACCATCAATCCGGCGCACCCGGGTTCGCGCTTCTCAGGCGGCAACCTTGAAACGCTGAGCGACAAGCCAGGTAGCCCGGTGCTCGATGCGCTGCATGCGTTTCGTGAAAAATACTATTCCGCCAATCTGATGAAAGCGGTTATCTACAGCAATAAACCGTTGCCGACGCTGGCAAACATGGCCGCGCAGACCTACGGCAGGGTGCCAAATAAAAATATCGATCTGCCGCAGATTAACGTGCCGGTTGTCACGGACGCGCAAAAAGGCATTGTTATTCACTATGTGCCGGCCTTGCCGCGCAAGGTGTTACGCGTTGAATTCCGTATTGATAACAACACGGCGCAGTTCCGCAGCAAAACCGACGAGCTGGTGACGTATCTTATCGGCAACCGCAGCCCGGGTACGCTCTCCGACTGGCTGCAAAAGCAGGGGCTGGTGGAAGGTATTCGCGCTGACTCCGATCCCGTTGTAAACGGGAATAGCGGCGTGCTGGCCATCTCCGCGACGCTGACCGATAAAGGGCTGGCTCACCGGGACGACGTCGTTGCGGCCATTTTCAGTTACCTCTCTCTGCTGCGCGATAAAGGCGTCGATAAACGCTACTTTGACGAGCTGGCGCACGTGCTGGATCTCGATTTCCGCTATCCCTCTATCACGCGTGATATGGACTACGTTGAGTGGCTGGCAGATACCATGATCCGCGTGCCGGTGGAACATACGCTGGATGCGGTAAATATTGCCGACCAGTATGACGCCGGAGCGCTCAAAGCGCGTCTGGCGATGATGACTCCGCAGAATGCCCGCGTCTGGTATATCAGCCCGAACGAACCGCATAACAAAATGGCCTACTTCGTTGATGCCCCGTATCAGGTTGAAAAAATCAGCGAACAGACCTTTGCGGGCTGGCAGAAAAAGGCCGGGGAAATTGCGCTGAAGTTACCGGAGCTTAACCCCTACATCCCGGACGATTTCTCGCTGATCAAACCCGCAAAGGCGTATCCGCACCCGGAGCTGATTGTTGATGAGCCGACGCTGCGCGTGGTCTACACCCCAAGCCGCTATTTCGCCGACGAGCCAAAAGCGGATGTTAGCGTGGTGCTGCGTAACCCCAAAGCAATGGACAGCGCCAGAAACCAGGTGCTGTTTGCGCTTAACGATTATCTGGCCGGTATTGCTCTCGATCAGCTCAGCAACCAGGCTGCCGTTGGTGGTATCAGTTTCTCCACCAATGCCAATAACGGCCTGATGGTGAATGCCAACGGCTATACCCAGCGTTTGCCGCAGCTGTTCCAGGCGCTGCTGGACGGTTATTTCAGCTATACGCCTACGGAAGAACAGCTCGAGCAGGCTAAGTCCTGGTATGCCCAGATGATGGATTCTGCCGAGAAGGGTAAAGCCTACGATCAGGCGATTATGCCAGCACAGATGCTGTCGCAAATTCCGTACTTCCAGCGCGAAGATCGCCGCGCGTTATTGCCCTCAGTCACCTTAAAAGAGGTGCTGGCTTACCGTGATGCGCTGAAAACCAATACCCGTCCGGAGTTCCTGGTTGTAGGGAATATGAGCGAAGATCAGGCTAAAACGCTGGCGCAAAACGTCCGTGCGCAACTGGGTTCAAAAGGCGATGAGTGGTGCCGTAACCAGGATGTGCTGGTAGAGAAAAAGCAGAACGTGATCTTCGAAAAAGCGGGAAGCAGCACGGATTCCGCGCTGGCCGCGGTGTTTGTCCCTGTCGGTTATGACGAATTTACCAGCTCTGCCCAGAGTGCGGTGCTTGGTCAAATTATTCAGCCGTGGTTTTACAACCAGCTGCGCACCGAAGAGCAGCTGGGCTATGCGGTATTCGCTTTCTCTATGAATGTGGGCCGTCAGTGGGGGCTGGGCTTCCTTCTGCAAAGCAGCGACAAGCAACCCGCTTACCTGTGGCAGCGTTATCAGGCGTTCTTCCCGCAGGCGGAAGCAAAACTGCGCGCCATGAAGCCGGAAGAGTTTGCCCAGATCCAGCAGGCGGTTATCGCCCAGGTGATGCAGCCGCCGCAGACGCTGGGTGAAGAGGCCTCGCAGCTGAGCAAAGATTTTGATCGCGGTAATATGAAATTTGATTCGCGTGATAAAATAGTGGCCGAAATAAAACAGCTGACGCCACAAAAGGTTGCCGATTTCTTCCATCAGGCGGTAGTAAAACCGCAGGGTATGGCCATCCTGTCTCAGGTTTCTGGCAGCCAGAACGGGAAAACGGACTACGTAAAATCAAAAGAGTGGACCGTCTGGAAGAGCGTCAGCGCGCTGCAACAAACTATGCCCTGGAGTAAGAAAGAATGACCCATACCGCTGAGCCGCTTGATCCCCTAAGTTTACCTCTACAGGGTGAGCGACTGATTGAAGCCTCAGCGGGAACGGGAAAAACCTATACCATCGCCGCGCTCTATCTGCGTCTGCTGTTGGGGCTCGGCGGCAACGCCGCTTTTTCGCGCCCGTTAAGCGTGGAAGAGCTGCTGGTGGTAACCTTCACCGAAGCGGCCACTGCCGAGCTGCGTGGCCGTATTCGCAGCAACATTCATGAGCTGCGCATCGCCTGTTTGCGTCAGACGACGGATAACCCCCTCTACGCGAGCCTGCTGGACGAGATTGCGGATAAGCAACAGGCTGCGCAATGGCTGCTGCTGGCCGAGCGGCAAATGGATGAAGCGTCCGTCTTCACCATTCACGGTTTTTGTCAGCGCATGTTAAGCCTGAATGCGTTTGAATCCGGCATGCTCTTTGAGCAGCAGCTTATTGAAGATGAATCCGAGCTTCGCTATCAGGCCTGTGCGGATTTCTGGCGTCGTCACTGTTATCCATTGCAGCGCGACATTGCCGAAGCGGTTCACGCCCTGTGGAAAGGTCCGGAAGAGCTTCTTCGCGCCATCGACCGTTACCTGCAAGGCGAAGCGCCGGTCATTAAATCTCCGCCGCCTGCCGATGAAACGCTGGCCTCGCGCCATGAAAAGATCGTCGCCAAAATTGCGACGCTTAAGCAGAAGTGGAATGAGTCGGTTGGTGAAATTGATGCAATCATCGAAAACTCAGGCATCGACAGACGCAAGTTCAACCGTGGGAACCAGGGGAAGTGGATCGAAAAGATCAGCGTCTGGGCCCAGGAGGAGACGCGGGGCTACCAGCTTCCGGACGCACTGGAAAAATTTTCGCAGCGCTTTTTGACCGAGCGAACCAAAGCCGACGGCATTGTGCCTGAGCATTCCCTGTTTGTGGCGATTGATGCGCTGCTTGCGGAGCCATTAACGCTCAATGACCTGATGATCACCCGCGCCATGACGGAGATCCGCCAGGCCGTCGCGCGCGAAAAACGTCGCCGGGGCGAGCTGGGGTTTGATGACATGCTGAGCCGCCTGGACGAGGCGCTGTCCAGCGAGAATGGTGAAGCGATCGCCAGCGCGATCCGTACCCGTTTTCCGGTGGCGATGATTGACGAATTTCAGGACACCGACCCTCAGCAGTACCGCATTTTTCGCCGCATCTGGCGACAGCAGCCCGACACTGCTCTGTTGTTGATTGGCGACCCTAAACAGGCGATTTACGCCTTCCGTGGGGCAGATATCTTCACCTATATGAAAGCCCGTAGTGAGGTTGTCGCGCATTACACGTTAGACACTAACTGGCGTTCCGCGCCGGGGATGGTTGAGAGCGTCAATGCGCTGTTCAGCCGTATGGAGACGGCGTTCATGTTCAATGAAATCCCTTTCCTGCCGGTGAAATCCGCCCCAAAAAACGCATCCCTGCGCTTCGAAGTCAGTAGCGCGGTGCAACCCGCCATGACCTTCTGGCTGCTGGAAGGGGAAGGCTATGGGGTTGCCGACTATCAGGCGGCGATGGCCCAGCACTGCGCCGCGCAAATCCGTGACTGGCTGAGCGCAGGCGCGCGCGGCGAGGCGCTGCTGTGGAAGGGGGAACAGGCGAATCCAGTTAAAGCCTCTGATATTACCGTGCTGGTGCGCAGTCGTCAGGAAGCGGCGCTAATCCGCGATGCGCTAACGTTGCTGGATATTCCGTCAGTGTATCTTTCTAACCGCGACAGCGTGTTCGACACGCTGGAAGCCCAGGAAATGCTCTGGCTGCTTCAGGCGGTGCTGGCCCCGGAGCGCGAAAATACGCTTCGAAGCGCGCTGGCCAGCTCTATGCTGGGGATGAACGCGCGCGATATAGATGAGCTCAACCATGACGAAAACGCATGGGATGCGGTGGTGGAAGAGTTTGTCCATTACCGTGAACGCTGGCAAAAACGCGGCGTCATGGCGATGCTGCGCGAATTGATGACGCGGCGTCAGATTGCCGAAAATATGCTGGCGTCATCCGGCGGTGAAAGGCGTCTTACCGATATTTTACACATCAGCGAACTGTTGCAGGAAGCCGGCACCCAGCTTGAAAGTGAACATGCCCTCGTACGCTGGCTGGCGCAGCAAATCGCGGATCCAAACAGTAACGCCTCAAGCCAGCAGATGCGTCTTGAGAGCGATAAGCATCTGGTGCAAATCGTCACCATTCACAAATCGAAAGGTCTCGAGTATCCGCTGGTCTGGCTGCCCTTTATCGCCAACTACCGCGTTCAGGATCAGGCCTATTATCATGACCGCGAGACTTTCGATGCGGTGCTCGATCTCAGCAAGGCGGAAACCAGCGTTGAGCTGGCGGAAGCGGAGCGTCTGGCGGAGGATTTGCGCCTGCTTTATGTGGCGCTGACCCGTTCTGTCTGGCATTGCAGCCTGGGCGTCGCGCCGGTTTTCCGCCGTCGCGGGGAGAAAACAGGGGAGAGCGATTTCCATTTAAGCGCCTTAGGGCGGCTTATTCAGCGTGGTGAGCCTAAAGATGCGGCGGGGTTGCGCCTCTGTATTGAGTCGCTTTGCGGAGACGATATCGCCCTGCATATCCCTTCTCTGCCAGACAACAGCCGCTGGGAAATGGCGCAAGAGCCCGCGACCGATCTTAACGCGCGCCAGATCACACGGGTGCTTGCCGACGACTGGCGCGTCACCAGCTACTCTGGCCTGCAACAGCACGGGCAAAGTATTGCGCAGGATCTCATGCCGAAGCTGGACGTGGATGCCGCAGGGGTGGGCGATGTTCCGGTTGAACCGACGTTAACTCCACATCAGTTCCCACGCGGCGCGTCGCCGGGCACCTTTTTGCACAGCCTCTTTGAAGAGCTTGATTTCACCCAGCCTGTCAGTGAGGAGTGGGTGCTGAAGATGTTGCAGAGCGGAGGCTATGACGCGCACTGGCAGCCCGTTCTCACTGACTGGATCAACGCCATTTTGCAGGCGCCGCTGACGACGCAGGGCTTCTCTCTTCGCCAGTTAACGGCTAAAAATAAGCAGGTTGAGATGGAGTTTTATCTGCCCGTCGCAGGCCCGCTTAAGGCCGACGCGCTCGATGCGCTCATCCGTCAGTACGATCCGCTGTCAGCCGGTTGCCCGCCGCTGAACTTCCGTCAGGTGCAGGGCATGCTGAAAGGGTTTATCGACCTGGTCTTCCGTCACGAAGGACGGTACTACCTGCTGGATTACAAATCGAACTGGCTGGGCGAGAACAGCGAAGCCTATACCCAGCAGGCGATGGCGGCAGCCATGCAAATGCATCGCTACGATCTGCAATATCAGCTCTATACCCTGGCGCTGCACCGCTATTTGCGCCACCGTATTGCGGATTATCGCTACGACGATCATTTTGGCGGTGTCATCTATCTGTTCCTGCGCGGGGTTGATGCTGCCGATCCGCGCTCCGGGATCTTCAGCACTCGTCCGGATGCGGAATTGATTAATAAAATGGATAACCTGTTTGCAGCAAACACGGAGGAGATGGCATGACGATGCAGGACTTATTGCTGGATGCGGTAGAGCAACGCGTGCTGCGTCAGCTGGACGTGCAGTTTGCCATGATGATTGCCGCTGACCAGCCCGCCGTGATGCTTGCCGCTGCCCTGTTGAGTAAAGACGCCGGAGAGGGGCATGTGTGTCTGCCGCTCTCGCGTCTGGTGGTTGACGAGAAAATGCCGCCTGTCCTCCAGTCCTGCTTTGCGCTGCTGGGAGATAAGGTGGACTGGCAGAAAATCTTGCGTGAATCGTCAGCCGTCGGACCGGGAGACAACCAGGCACCGCTGATCCTTACGGGGGAGCGCTTATACCTGAACCGCCTGTGGCGAAACGAACTGACGGTAGCGCGTTTCTTTAGTGAGACCAATGCGCCGCTTCCCTGCGACGAAGCACAGCTTCGCCAGACGCTGGACAGGCTGTTTGACTCCGGTGAGGCCACAGACTGGCAGAAAGTGGCGGCAGCCGTCGCCCTGACGCGGCGGATCTCGGTGATATCCGGCGGCCCGGGAACCGGGAAAACAACGACCGTCGCAAAGCTGCTGGCAGCCCTGATACAGCTTTCAGGCGAGCAGCGATGCCGTATTCGTCTGGCGGCGCCCACCGGGAAGGCCGCGGCGCGTCTGACCGAATCACTGGGCGGTGCGATGCAACGGCTGCCGCTCACCCAGGAGCAGCTTGCGCTTTTCCCGGGTGAAGCAAGTACTCTGCACCGTCTGCTCGGCGCGCAGCCGGGTAGCCAGCGGCTGCGCTACCATGCGGGCAATCCGCTGCATCTGGACGTGCTGGTGGTGGATGAAGCCTCCATGATCGACCTGACCATGATGTCGCGCCTGATCGATGCGCTACCACCCCATGCGCGCGTGGTTTTCCTGGGCGATCGCGACCAGCTCGCCTCTGTAGAAGCCGGGGCGGTGCTGGGAGATATCTGTACCTACGCCAGTTACGGTTATACCGCCGCGCGGGCGCAGGAGCTCGCCCGTCTGACCGGTTGCTCGCTTGAACCCGATCACACGCCGATCGCGGGCGCACTGCGTGACAGCCTGTGCCTGCTGCAAAAAAGCTACCGTTTCGGTAGCGACTCCGGCATCGGCCAGCTGGCTGCGGCGGTCAACCGTGGCGACAGGCACGCCACGCGCACGGTGTTTGACGGTTCCTTCACTGACATTGAAAAGAAATCGCTGCAAAGCGGGGAAGAGTATCAGGCTATGCTTGAGGAGGCTCTCCAGGGATACCAGCATTTTCTGAGCTGCGTGCAGCAGCGCAGTCAGCCCGGGCAGGTCATCGCCGCATTTGGCGAATACCAGCTTCTGTGCGCATTGCGGGAAGGGCCGTTTGGCGTCGCGGGCCTGAACGACAGGCTGGAGCAGTTGCTGGTGCAGAAGCGCAAAATTAACCGTCAGCTGCATTCGCGATGGTATGAGGGCCGGCCAGTGATGATCTCCCGCAACGACAGTGCGCTGGGGCTGTTCAACGGGGATATCGGCATTGCGCTCGATCGCGGCAACGGTCTGCGCGTCTGGTTCCAGCTACCGGACGGTAGCCTGAAGTCCGTCCAGCCCAGCCGCCTGCCAGAGCATGAAACGGCATGGGCGATGACGGTACATAAATCTCAGGGCTCCGAGTTCAACCATGCGGCGCTGATCCTGCCGACACAGCTGTCGCCGGTTGTGACCCGCGAGCTGGTCTACACCGCCATTACTCGCGCGCGCCAGCGTCTGTCACTGTATGCGGATGAGCGCGTGTTGAGTCAGGCGATTGCCACCCGTACTGAGCGCAGAAGCGGATTAAGCGCGATATTTGAATCTGTCTGAGTGAACGCCCTCTCCAGCAGGAGAGGGTGACTGTTATCCCAGGTCCGCCATTAACACCTTCGAGCGGCGCTGGTAGTTGTACATCTCTTTCTTACTTTCCGGCAGGGAATCAATATCCACCGGCGTGAAGCCGCGCTCCTGGAACCAGTGAATGCTGCGCGTGGTAAGCACGAACAGCTTGCTCAGACCCTTCTGGCGCGCCTGTGCCGCCACGCGTTCAAGCAGCAGCTCCCCCCGTGAGGAGCTACGGTAATCAGGATGCACGGCGACGCACGCCATTTCGCCAATCTGCTCTTCCGGGAACGGATAAAGCGCCGCACAGGCAATGGTCAGGTTATCCCGCTGAATGATGGTGAACTTGTCGATCTCCATCTCCAGCTGCTCACGGGATCGGCGAACCAGAATTCCCTGTTGTTCCAGCGGACGGATCAGCTCCAGAATGCCGCCGATATCGTTGATGGTGGCACGGCGGATCTGCTCGGCGCTCTCCATGACGATCTGCGTACCGATCCCGTCACGGGAGAACAGCTCCTGCAACAGCGCGCCGTCTTCCTGATAGCTGATCAGGTGGCTGCGGCGCACCCCGCTACGGCACGCTTTAACGGCGCCGCGCAGAAAACGCACGGTACCGGAATAGTAATCGCCTTCTGCTTCCAGCGCTTCGACGCGCGCCTGGGCTTCATTCGGAAAAAGTTCTGGCACAATCACGCCCTCATCGTTCACGACACCCTGTGAGGAGCAAAAGCCGATCATTTTTTCCGCTTTCAGCTTGATGGCCAGCTGGGTGGCAATCTCTTCTGAGGTCAGATTAAAACTTTCACCCGTTACGGAGACGGCAACAGGGCCCATCAGAACGATCGCGCCATTGTCTAACTGGCGGTGAATGGCTTCTTCATCAATACGGCGGATGCGGCCGCTGTGGCAGTAATCCACGCCATCGTCCACGCCGAGCGGCTGAGCGATGATAAAGTTGCCGCTCACCACGTTGATGTGCGCGCCCTGCAACGGCGTATTATTCAGGCTCATCGACAGGCGGGCGGTGATATCGAGCTGCAACAGACCCGCCGCCTGTTTGACCAGCTCGAGGGTTTTCGCATCCGTCACGCGCGTGTGTTTGTGGTAGATCGGCTCATGGTGATGGGCGGCCAGGTTGGCTTCAATTTGCGGACGTGCGCCATACACCACCACCAGACGGATGCCGAGGCTGTGCAGCAGGCCGATATCGTTGACAATACTGGAAAAGTTTTCATGCTCAATGGCTTCGCCGCCAAGCATGATGACAAACGTTTTTCCCCGATGGGTGTTGATATAGGGAACAGAATGGCGGAATCCCTGGACCAGTTCGGTTCTGCGTTCCTTAACCATGACACAACCCTTAGTGAATGTTTATTCGTAATTTCTGTATTTTTATTCGATTGTGGCCGCGTGTGCAAGCCTAAATTTTCTGCGACCCACAGAAAATAATAAGTAATCCGTGCGTTAACGTATGATTGTTTACCCTTTTATAGATGACAGTTTATGCGTCATTCGTTAAAGTTTTCGGTCAATTTGGGCATTTTGTTCATCAATCAGATTTCTTGCTCGGGAGAAGCATGTCGGGATCCAATTCAGCAATAAGCCGCCGCCGCCTGTTAAAAGGGGCCGGGGCGATGTGGTTGCTTAGCGTCAGCCAGGTGGGTCTTGCCGCCACAAGCCAGGTAGTCGCGGTGCGCGTCTGGCCGTCGTCGACCTATACGCGCGTGACGGTCGAGTCCAATCGCGTGCTGAAATACAAGCAATTTGCCCTCAGCAATCCTGAACGTGTGGTGGTTGATCTCGAAGGTGTGAACCTCAACTCCGTGCTTAAAGGCATGGCAGCTCAGATCCGTGGCGACGATCCGTTTATTAAATCGGCGCGCGTCGGGCAGTTCGATCCGCAAACCGTGCGCATGGTGTTTGAGCTGAAGCAGAACGTGAAACCTCAGCTCTTTGCCCTTGCGCCTGTAGCCGCCTTTAAGGAGCGTCTGGTGATGGATCTCTATCCGGCGAATGCGACGGATATTCAGGATCCGCTTCTGGCATTACTTGAGGATTACAACAAAGGCGATCTCGACAGCCAGGTTCCGCCAGCGCAAAGTGGCCCACAGCCGGGCAAGGCGGGGCGCGATCGCCCGATTGTGATCATGCTCGATCCTGGCCACGGCGGAGAAGATTCCGGCGCCGTCGGGAAATATCGCACCCGCGAAAAAGATGTGGTGCTGCAAATTGCCCGTCGTCTGAAGGCCTTGATCGACAAAGAGGGTAATATGCGCGCCTACATGACGCGCAACGAAGATGTCTTTATCCCGCTGAAGGTCCGCGTGGCAAAAGCGCAAAAGCAGCGCGCGGATCTGTTTGTCTCTATTCACGCGGATGCCTTCACCAGCCGCCAGCCGAGTGGATCTTCAGTGTTTGCCCTGTCAACGAAAGGGGCGACCAGTACCGCCGCGAGATACCTGGCGGACACGCAGAACGCCTCGGATTTAATTGGTGGCGTGAGCAAAAGTGGCGACCGTTACGTCGACCATACGATGTTTGATATGGTGCAGTCGCTGACCATTACCGACAGCCTGAAGTTTGGTAAAGCAGTGCTGGGCAAGTTGGGCCGGGTCAACAAGCTGCACAAAAACAGCGTCGAGCAGGCCGGATTTGCGGTACTGAAAGCGCCAGATATTCCATCCATTCTGGTCGAAACCGCGTTTATCAGTAACGTGGAAGAGGAACGTAAGCTCAAGACGGCTAAATTCCAGCAGGAAGTGGCGGAGTCGATTCTGGCGGGGATCCGGGCCTACTTCTCAGACGGGGAAACGCTGGCGCGGCGGGGGTAGGGCATTAAGCCGGGTATCATGCCCGGCATTTTCACAAACGCCAGATACAAAAAAACACCCTTCAGGGTGTTTATTGTTTTAAGAAGTGTTGGTTGCGGGGGCCGGATTTGAACCGACGACCTTCGGGTTATGAGCCCGACGAGCTACCAGGCTGCTCCACCCCGCGTCCGTCTTTCTACACTTGTAGAAACTTACTTCTTCAAATTTGATTGGTTGCGGGGGCCGGATTTGAACCGACGACCTTCGGGTTATGAGCCCGACGAGCTACCAGGCTGCTCCACCCCGCGTCCGTCTTTCTACAGTCGTAGAAGATACTTCATCAAATTTTAATTGGTTGCGGGGGCCGGATTTGAACCGACGACCTTCGGGTTATGAGCCCGACGAGCTACCAGGCTGCTCCACCCCGCGTCCGTGGAAGCGCACTATACTCGGATAGGTTTGTGATGCAACCCCTTTTTCACATAATTCATTATTTTGTATGCAAAATGAACGGCAAAAGCCACTTTGGACTATTTTTTGTGCAGAATTTGCCAAAGGGAAGGTGATTGCATTTCATTAACACGGTGGGTTTGTTATCTTCATCTCGCGGAATTGGGCAACTAAAAGACGAGATATAATGAAAGGACGTTGGGCGAAGTATCTGATGACAGGCGCAATGGTGGCGATTCTTGCGGCCTGCTCTTCCAAACCGACCGATCGCGGTCAACAGTATAAAGACGGGAAGTTATCCCAGCCTTTCTCTTTAGTTAACCAGCCAGACGCCGTGGGCGCTCCGATCAATGCCGGAGACTTCTCCGAGCAGGTCTACCAGATCCGCACTGCTTCTCCGCGTTTATACGGTTCGCAGAACAATGTCTATAGCGCCGTCCAGGACTGGCTGCGTGCAGGCGGTGATACCCGCAATATGCGCCAGTTTGGTATCGATGCCTGGCAGATGGAGGGGGCGGATAACTACGGTAACGTCCAGTTCACCGGTTACTACACCCCGGTTGTCCAGGCGCGACACACACGCCAGGGCGAGTTCCAGTATCCCATTTACCGTATGCCGCCGAAACGCGGTCGTCTGCCGTCCCGCGCCGAGATCTACGCTGGCGCGCTGAGCGAAAATTACGTGCTGGCCTACAGCAACTCCCTGATGGACAACTTCATTATGGACGTGCAGGGCAGCGGCTATATTGATTTTGGCGACGGCTCGCCGCTGAACTTCTTTAGCTACGCCGGGAAAAATGGCCATGCCTATCGCAGCATCGGTAAGGTGCTCATCGACCGTGGCGAAGTGAAACGAGAAGATATGTCGATGCAGGCGATCCGCGAGTGGGGCGAAAAACACAGCGAAGCGGAAGTGCGTGAGCTGCTTGAGCAGAACCCATCGTTTGTCTTCTTCAAACCGCAGAACTTTGCGCCGGTGAAAGGGGCGAGCGCCGTCCCGCTGATTGGCCGCGCTTCTGTGGCATCGGATCGTTCGATTATCCCGGCAGGTACTACGCTGCTGGCGGAAGTTCCACTCCTCGACAACAACGGCAAATTCAACGGCAAGTATGAATTACGCCTGATGGTGGCGCTGGACGTGGGTGGGGCGATCAAAGGCCAGCACTTCGACATTTATCAGGGCATCGGCCCGGATGCCGGCCATCGTGCAGGCTGGTATAACCACTACGGACGCGTGTGGGTGCTGAAGGCAGCGCCGGGTACCGGAAACGTATTCAGCGGCTGATTGTGGTATTCTGAGGGCAAGACGGATTACGGTTCAGGGTGAGGAATACCTCACCCTTTTTACATCTGAGGTTTTATGTCTGTGGTAATCAGCGATGCCTGGCGCCAGCGTTTCGGCGGCACGGCACGGTTATATGGTGAAAAAGCCCTGCAACTGTTCGCGGATGCGCATGTCTGCGTGGTGGGCATTGGTGGTGTGGGTTCGTGGGCGGCAGAAGCGCTGGCGAGAACCGGCATTGGCGCAATTACGTTGATTGATATGGATGACGTCTGCGTCACTAACACTAACCGTCAGATCCACGCCCTGCGTGATAACGTCGGTCTGGCGAAGTCCGAGGTGATGGCGGAGCGTATTCGTCTCATCAACCCGGAGTGTAGGGTGACGGTGATCGACGACTTTGTGACGGCAGATAACGTCGCGGAGTACATGAGCAAAGGCTACAGCTATGTGATTGATGCCATCGACAGCGTGCGGCCAAAAGCGGCGCTGATCGCTTACTGTCGTCGTTACAAGGTGCCGCTGGTGACAACGGGCGGCGCGGGTGGACAAATTGATCCGACGCAGATCCAGGTGGCGGATCTGGCGAAAACCATTCAGGATCCGCTGGCCGCTAAGCTGCGCGAGCGCTTAAAAAGCGACTTCAACGTGGTGAAAAATAGCAAAGGCAAGCTGGGCGTGGACTGTGTGTTCTCGACAGAAGCGCTGGTTTATCCGCAGGCGGATGGTTCGGTCTGTGCAATGAAAAGCACGGCGGAAGGGCCAAAGCGGATGGATTGTGCCTCAGGGTTTGGAGCGGCCACCATGGTGACCGCCTCCTTCGGCTTTGTGGCGGTCTCTCACGCCCTGAAGAAGATGATGGCGAAGGCGGAACGTCAGGCCTGAGCCTGACGGGCGGCATCCAGTACCGCGTCGTTTAGCGCAATCAGTCCCTGACCGCGCGAGGCGCTAAGCTGCGCGCGAAGTCCCAGCTCATCAAACAGCGCCAGCGGAGAATGCGCCAGCAGTTCTGCGGCGCTTTTCCCTTCGATTGCGGTCAACAGCACCGCCAGCAGACCGCGAACAATGCGTCCCTCGCTGTCGCCGAAGAAATGCAGTTTCTCTCCGGATACGCTAAACCCAAGCCAGACGCGGTTCTCGCAGCCTGCGATCTCCTTCGCCTGTGATTTCAGCTCGTCTGACAGCGTGGGCAACTGTTTACCCAGCAGGATCAGCTGACGATATTTATCTTCCCACTGCGTGAGCGGGACGAAGGTCTGCTTTAACGTCTCTTCAGTAATAACGGTGCCGAACGGGTGCCCGGCTAAAGCTGAACTTGTCATTAATCCACCAGTAATTCCAGGGCGCGGTCGACGGCGGAAACCAGCGCATCGACGTCACTTTTTGTATTGTACGGTGCAAACGAGGCGCGCAGGGTACCGCTCACACCAATAGCCGCCAGCAGCGGCTGGGCGCAGTGCTGTCCGGCACGCAGGGCAATGCCGTATCCGGCAAGCAACGTCACCATGTCGCTATGGTGCACGCCCGCGAAATCAAAGGCGAGCAGGCTGGAGTCCTGGACGCGGAACGAGCGAAAACCCGGACGTTTTTTCAGTTCTTCTTCCGCCAGCGTCGCCAGACCCCGGCTCCAGCTTTCAGCCTGAACCACGTCCGTTTCTGCCAGCCATTCGAGCGCCGCGCTCAGACCGATAACCCCGGCCACGTTTGGGGTACCGGCTTCCAGGCGGTAGGGTACATCCTGCGTTTTAAAACCGTCGAAGGTGACTTCGGTAATCATCTTGCCGCCGCCGAGCCAGGGCTTCATCCGGGCCAGCAGTTCAGGTTTGCCGTACAGCGCGCCGATACCGGTTGGCCCGTACAATTTGTGTCCTGAGAAGGCATAGAAGTCGATATCCAGCGCCTGAACGTCAGCCGGAAAATGCACCACACCCTGCGCACCGTCGACCATCACCACCACGCCGCTGGCATGGGCAATCTCAATGGCACGCGCCAGATCCGGGCAGCCGCCGGTGACGTTGGACATCTGCCCCAGCGCCAGAATACGGCTGCGCGGCGTAATCAGCTCAGGCAGACGCGCCACGTCAGGCAGGAAGTCCGCACCCAACGGGAGCTTTACAACCTGTGCCCCGGTTTGTTCGGCCACCATCAGCCAGGGTACCAGGTTGGCGTGGTGTTCCGCCTCGCTGACGATGATCTCATCCCCGGGCTGCAACAGCGGACGCGCGTAACATTGCGCCACCATGTTAATGGCCTCGGTGGTGCCCCGCGTCCAGACGATGTTCTTACCGCTGTCAGCATTGATCAGGCGCGCGACCTGATCCCGTGCGGCTTCGTATTGCGCCGTTAAGCGCTGCGCGTCGGCATACTGGCTGCGGTGCACGTTCCCGGCGCTCAGGCTGTAAAACTGGCGGGTTGCCTCAATCACCGCCTGCGGTTTAAGGGCCGTGGCGGCGCTATCAAGATAAATGCCGGCATCGGCCAGCGCAGGAAACTGTGCGCGAAACTGCGCAGGACTGAAAGCGTTCATGGAATTCCTCATATCGATTCTATGATCGTCGCGCAAATTCATCGGCAGGGCAAGGAAGTTGATATCTATCAGATTTGTCTGCTTATCCTGGCGAGTCTGAAAAAGCAGGTTATGCTAAATAGTGTTAGGCGGATGTTTTAGCCTGTTATAAATCGAGGTTTGAATAGCATTAATTGCTAAAGGAGATAATCATGAAAAAGACAGCTGCAATCATTTCTGCCTGTGCGTTGACCTTTGCCCTGAGCGCCTGTTCTGGTAATAACTACGTAATGCATACCAACGATGGTCGATCTATCGTCTCTGAAGGGAAACCGACAACCGATAATGATACCGGGATGATTTCATACAAAGATGCTAACGGGAACAAACAGCAGATCAACCGCAGTGACGTGAAAGAGATGAAGGAAATCGAGCATTAACAGTTAGATAAGCGAAAAAAAAGCACCGCAAGTTGGCGGTGCTACATTAATCACTATGGACAGACAGGGTAAATGTACAGGAAGTGAAAAATTGGTAGCGTTGCTACCGTGGTCTGAATCGCAGACCAATTGCAAACACAACAACACAACATCACAACCGTAAGCCAAAAGCCCTTCAGAACACGCATTCCAAAAAAAGCTTTTCGTTCCGGCTCAGGAAGTGCCGCCACTATAGGTATTTGCTGGTAGTTCCTCAACGGACAAATTATAATGGCTCAGATAAAAAAAACTAATAGGTTAAACGTTGTTTCCTATATGTTAAATCTCGTTAACATCTAAGCCAGATAACCATGTCCAAGCGATTGCCACCTCTAAATGCATTACGTGTTTTTGATGCAGCAGCACGCCACCTCAGCTTCACCCGCGCAGCCGATGAGCTTTTTGTGACACAGGCCGCAGTAAGTCATCAAATCAAGTCTCTGGAGGATTTTCTGGGGCTTAAGCTGTTCCGTCGACGCAACCGTTCGTTGCTGTTGACCGAAGAGGGGCAGAGCTATTTTCAGGATATTAAAGAGATTTTTTCCCAGCTGACGGAAGCCACGCGCAAGCTTCAGGCCCGGAGCGCAAAAGGCGCTCTGACTGTGAGTTTATTGCCCAGTTTTGCCATTCAGTGGCTGGTGCCGCGACTCTCAAGCTTTAACTCAACTTATCCGGGAATCGATGTCCGAATCCAGGCGGTGGACCGTCAGGAAGACAAGCTGGCAGATGATGTGGACGTGGCGATTTTTTACGGTCGCGGTAACTGGCCGGGCTTGCGTGTGGAAAAATTATACGCAGAATATCTGTTGCCGGTCTGTTCACCGCTGCTGCTGACGGGGGATAAAGCGCTCAAAACGCCCGCCGATCTGGCGCAACATACGCTTTTGCACGATGCTTCGCGTCGCGACTGGCAAACTTATACCCGCCAGTTAGGTCTTAATCATATAAACGTGCAGCAGGGGCCCATTTTTAGCCACAGCGCGATGGTGCTACAGGCTGCCATTCACGGGCAGGGCGTGGCGTTGGCAAACAACGTTATGGCGCAGTCCGAAATTGAGGCAGGCCGTCTGGTTTGCCCATTTAACGATGTACTGGTCAGCAAGAATGCATTTTATCTGGTTTGTCATGACAGTCAGGCAGAACTGGGTAAAATAGCCGCTTTCCGGCAGTGGATACTGGCGAAAGCGGCAAGCGAGCAAGAAAAATTCCGCTTCAGGTATGAACAATAACGTTTGTGTGCCGGGCACGCATCAATTCAGGACTTAAACATGACCAGCCGATTCATGCTGATTTTCGCCGCGGTGAGTGGCTTTATTTTTGTAGCTCTGGGCGCGTTTGGCGCGCATGTCTTAAGCAAATCTCTGGGCGTTGTGGAGATGGGTTGGATCCAGACCGGCCTTGAATATCAGGCGTTCCACACGCTGGCAATTTTTGGGCTGGCGGTGGCGATGCAGCGCCGCATCAGCATCTGGTTTTACTGGAGCAGCGTCTTTCTGGCGCTGGGTACCGTACTGTTCAGCGGCAGTCTTTACTGTCTGGCGCTGTCGCATTTACGCCTGTGGGCGTTTGTTACACCTGTCGGCGGCGTCAGCTTCCTGGCGGGTTGGGTGTTAATGTTTATCGGAGCTATCCGTCTGAAACGCAAGGGCGTTGTTCATGAATAAGGTTGTTTTATATTGTCGCCCGGGGTTTGAGAAAGAGTGCGCCGCGGAAATCACCGATAAAGCGGCGAAGCGTGAAGTCTTCGGATTCGCTCGCGTCAAAGAGAACGCGGGCTATGTGGTATTTGAATGCTATCAGCCTGATGATGGCGACAAGCTGGCGCGCGAACTGCCGTTCAGCTCATTGATTTTCGCCCGTCAGATGTTTGTAGCGGGCGAACTGCTGAAAGATCTTCCGCCGGAAGATCGCATCACGCCGATTGTTGGCCTGTTGCAGGGCGTGGTGGAGAAGGGCGGCGATTTGCGCGTGGAAGTGGCCGACACCAACGAAAGCAAAGAGCTGATGAAGTTCTGCCGTAAGTTCACCGTGCCGCTGCGCGCGGCGCTGCGTGATGCGGGTGTGCTGACAAACTACGAAACGCCAAAGCGCCCGGTCGTGCATATCTTCTTTATTGCGCCAGGATGTTGCTACGCCGGCTACTCGTATACCACCAATAATTCGCCGTTCTTTATGGGGATCCCGCGTCTGCGCTTCCCGGCAGATGCGCCGAGCCGTTCAACCCTGAAGCTGGAAGAGGCGTTTCACGTCTTTATCCCGGCGGACGAGTGGGACGAACGTCTGGCAAACGGCATGTATGCCGTCGACCTTGGCGCGTGCCCGGGCGGCTGGACCTATCAGCTGGTGAAACGCAATATGTGGGTTTCGTCTGTGGATAACGGCCCGATGGCGCAAAGCCTGATGGATACCGGGCAGGTCACCTGGCTGCGTGAGGACGGCTTCCGCTATCGCCCGAACCGCAACAACATCTCCTGGATGGTGTGCGACATGGTAGAAAAACCGGCGAAAGTCGCGGCGCTGATGGCCTCCTGGCTGGTGAACGGCTGGTGTCGTGAGACGATTTTCAACCTCAAGCTGCCGATGAAAAAGCGCTACGAAGAGGTGTCGCAGAACCTGGCCTATATTCAGCAGCAGCTGGACGAACACGGGATTAACGCGGAAATCCAGGCGCGTCAGCTTTATCACGACCGCGAAGAAGTGACGGTCCATATCCGTCGCTGGTGGGCGGCCGTGGGTGGGCGTCGCGACGAGCGATAACGTTTGTAACGCCCGGTGGCGCTGCGCTTACCGGGCCTACAAAATCGTGTAGTTGTTTTAACGTTCTAACCTTAACTGCTGTAAATTCCCGTCCAGCTGTAAATCCGTCTGTAGCGTCGCCACCTCCCGGCAGATAAACGCCATCTCTTTATGCGCCTCCAGCTTTTTGCGCCATTTTTCCGGCACTTCATCAAGCCTGGCGTAAATTCCTTCCAGACTCTGAAACTCCGTCAGCAGCTGTGCGGCGCTTTTGGGTCCAATACCGGCGACACCCGGCACTTTAGAGCTGCTGATCCCCGCCAGCCCCCAGTAATCCGGCAGTTGCTCAGGCGATACGCCAAACTCGCTGGCAATGAATGGCGCGTCCAGCCAGCGTTTTTGAAAGTAGTCCCGGATGCGGATCGTTGGAGAGAGCAGCTGGCAGTAGCCTTTGTCGGTTGAAACGATAGTCGCCTGATGCCCGGCGCTCGCGACTTTAACCGCCAGCGTTGCGGCTAAATCGTCAGCCTCATTACCGTGGGCGCCCCAGCACGGAACGCCGCGCTGCTCAAAGGCCGCGCGGATAGCGGGCATTTCTGCGTGCAGATCGTCCGGCATCGGCGCACGTCCGGCTTTGTAGTCCGGCAGGCGCTGGTGCCGCCAGCCGGTATTGCGTGCTTCATCGTCGAATACGGCAACAGCGTGGGTGGGTTCGCTATGGCGAATGAGCTGCTCCAGCGCGTGTAAACAGGTGTCCTTGCAGGGGGTGCCCTGTACCGCATGAATACGGCGAATCAGGTTAAGTGCATCGACGATAAGCAAATGAACGGCCACAGATAATCTCCCTTCTGTCTAATGGGTGAAGGGTAACACTGAGCGCAGCATGAAACTATGAATGGTGGGGAAAACAGGAAGAAGCCTCGCAAAACGAGGCTTCCTGAGAGGCTTAATCGCAGGTGACGATCTTCATCGCCAGGCCACCGCGGGAGGTTTCGCGGTATTTGGCGTTCATATCTTTACCGGTTTCGTACATGGTTTCGATAACCTTGTCGAGGCAGACGCGCGGTTCGCTGGTACGACGCAGCGCCATACGGGCCGCGTTCACCGCTTTCACCGAGGCGATGGCGTTACGCTCGATGCATGGCACCTGGACCTGTCCGCCGACCGGATCGCAGGTCAGCCCCAGGTTATGTTCCATGCCGATTTCCGCCGCAATACAAACCTGCGCAGGGCTTGCGCCCAGCAATTCGGCCAGACCCGCCGCCGCCATAGAGCAGGCTACGCCCACTTCACCCTGACAGCCCACTTCCGCGCCGGAAATTGAGGCGTTCATCTTGTACAGTGAGCCAATCGCACTGGCGACAAGCAGGTAGCGCGCGAGTGAGTTTGCGTTCACTTCGCGGATAAACTTGTCGTAATACGCCAGGACTGCCGGAACAATGCCGCACGCCCCGTTGGTTGGCGCGGTGACGACGCGGCCACCCGCGGCGTTCTCTTCGTTCACCGCCAGCGCGAACATGTTGATCCAGTCGACGACGGCCATCGGGTCGGTGGTGGTTTTGTCGGTGCTGACCAGCATGCGGCGCAGCGCAGCCGCACGACGCGGAACACGCAGTTTACCCGGCAGCACGCCTTCGGTGGTGATCCCGCGCTCAATGCCGCTGCGCATCACTTCCCAGACGTTAGCGAAGTGCTGTTCCAGCTCCTCTTTGCTGTGCAGGGCCAGCTCGTTTTTCATCATCAGGCCGGAGAGAGAAAGCCCTGTCTTCTGGCAGTGACGCTGTAAGTCGGCCGCGTTTTTGTACGGGTACGGCACGTCAACGGCAGAATTAGTGCTTTGACCAAAATGGTCCTCGTCGACGATAAACCCGCCGCCGATGGAGTAATACGTCTGGCTGTAAACCGCTTTGTCACCGGCCAGCGCGGTAATGCGCATGCCGTTTTCGTGCAGCGACAGGTTATCCGCATGGAAATTCATGCAGTGATCAACCGGGAATTCAACCTCATGCTCGCCGTTCGCCAGCAGCAAACGACCGTGGGTGTTCACGTCCTGGATAAAGCCAGGTATTGCATCAATATCAACGGTATCCGGCAGATTACCCGCCAGCCCCATGATAATGGCAATATCGGTATGGTGGCCTTTACCGGTCAGGGAAAGGGAACCATATACATCGACAACCACGCGGGTGATGTCGTGCAAAATGCCGCGTGCAATCAAGTCATCCGTGAATTGTTTACCGGCTTTCATTGGTCCGACGGTGTGAGAGCTGGAAGGACCAATACCGATTTTGAAGATATCGAATACGCTAATCATGATGCGTCCATTGCTTCAGTCAGAGGGGAGAAGTGCGCCGTCCGCAGACGGCGCAGGAGGTATTAGCTGAACAGCGAGTAGAAAATAGCGGAGATGGCAATCAGGCCCATCACAACAACGAACACGTTGCTGATATGGCCGCTGTATTTACGCATCGCAGGCACTTTCTGAATCGCGTACATCGGCATCAGGAACAGGATCATCGCGATAATCGGGCCGCCAAGGGTTTCAATCATGCCCAGAATGCTTGGGTTCAGGGTGGCTACCGCCCAGGTGGTCACCAGCATGAACAGCGCAGTGATTTTGTTCAGTCGGTTGATTTCAATGGTCTTGCCTTTACCGCGCAGAGATTTAATCACCATGCCGTTGAAGCCTTCACGTGCGCCCAGGTAGTGGCCCAGGAAGGATTTGGTGATGGCGATAATTGCGATGATCGGCGCCATCCACGCAATCAGCGGTGCGTTAAAGTGGTTTGCCAGGTAAGACAGAATAGAGATGTTCTGCTCTTTCGCCGCCGCCAGATCCGCCGGGGAGAGGCTCAGCACGCAGCTGAACACGAAGAACATGACGGTCAGTACCATCATGATGTGCGCGCGAGCCAGGATGCTGGAGCACTTCTTCTCAGCGCCATTGCCGTACTCTTCACGCTTCGCTACTGCGAAGGAAGAGATGATTGGCGAGTGGTTGAAGGAGAACACCATCACCGGGATCGCCAGCCACAGGGTCAGCAGCAGACCGTTGCCGGTCGTGGATGCGCTGCTCAGAGACAGGGTTTCCAGCGCAGCGCCGTTCCACTGTGGGATCAGGTACAGAGCCAGCACCATCAGGGCCGCAACAAACGGGAACACCAGCACGCTCATCGCTTTCACAATCATCTGCTCGCCGAAGCGCACGATGGTCATCATACCGACGATCAGGATCAGGGACAGAATCGCACGCGGCGGCGGGGTCATCTGAAGCTGGTGCATCATAAAGCTTTCAACGGTGTTGGTGATAGCAACGCTGTACACCAGCAGAATCGGGTAAATCGCGAAGAAGTAGAGCAGTGTAATCAGCTTACCTGCGCCGACGCCGAAGTGTTCTTCAACGACTTCAGTGATGTCTTCGCCCGGGTTTTTACCGGACAGCACGAAGCGGGTCAGGCCGCGGTGTGCAAAGAAGGTCATCGGGAAGGCGATGAGAGCCATGATGATCAGCGGGATCATACCGCCGACACCTGCGTTGATAGGAAGGAACAGTACACCAGCGCCGATTGCTGTGCCGTACAGGCCAAGCATCCACATGGTATCCGTTTTGCGCCAGGCGCTTCGGGATTCAATCGAAGCAACGGTGCTGGTTTGAGTGGTTTCCATCTGTATCTCCTGGAGGAAGCAAATTGTCAGGTTTTTAGTCAAATCCGATGAAAAAGTGCCTGACGGTAATATGAAATTCGTTCAGTGACGGTTTTTTAATAATTTTTGCCCGTAACTATTGGCGGGCGGAAAGATACATTCTAGTTATGAATCTATCAGTGATCGCGATCCCAAATGCAATAATCCACTTGTGATGTGGGTATCTTTAGACCATTTATCTGTTAAAAAAACATCAAAGAGAATTTACGGGCGCGAAGGCTACCATTAACGACATGTTTTCGAAAAGGTCGACCCGCGATATAGGTGTCTTTCGCTGTAAAGAAATGGGATTTTAGGATTTTCTGGCGGGTAATTTCGATTAAGGCTGATTATTTACGGTTTCAAAAACGAGGTAATCGTTTGCGCAGGCGTCAGATTTGTTAATAACATTGAAGATCGCTATGAATTGCATCACGAATAAAAAAGCCGGATGACGATCCGGCTTGAGAGGAGAGAAATGTCGCTTTACTTGATGATTTCGTAACACGGAATATAGGCAGAGCCCGGAAGCTTCATGCGGTGCTGAGCGACAAAGCCCTGCAACATGTCATCCATGCGGCGCATCATCTCCGGGTCACCGTGGATCTTATACGGGCCAAACTCTTCAATTGCGCGTATTCCCACCTCTTTCACGTTCCCCGCCACGATGCCAGAGAAGGCGCGACGCAGGTCGGCAGCCAGCACTTCCACCGGCTGATCCGGATAGAGTTTAAGGTTCGCCATGTTCTCATGCGACGGCTCGAAGGGGATCTGAAGATCCGGTGCGATACGGATGGACCAGTTAAAGCTGTAGGCATCCCCGGTATCACGACGATTCTCTTTCACCAGCGGCATCGCTTTTTTCATCTGACGGGCCACTTCTGCGGCATCGTCAATAATAATGCGGTAGTGACGGCGCGCGTCTTCGCCCAGCGTATGCACGATAAACTCGTCCAGCACGCGGAAATAGTCGGCGCTCTCTTTCGGGCCGGTCAGGATCAGCGGCAGAACCTGATCTTTGTTGGCCGGGTTCATCAGGATCCCGAGCAGATAAAGCAGCTCTTCCGCCGTACCTACGCCGCCCGGGAAGATGATGATGCCGTGCGCGATACGGACAAACGCCTCAAGACGTTTTTCGATATCCGGCATAATAATCAGTTCGTTAACCAGCGGGTTAGGCGGCTCAGCGGCGATGATCGACGGCTCGGTCATGCCGATAAAACGGCCTTCTTTATAGCGTTGCTGCGCGTGTCCTACTGCCGCGCCTTTCATCGGCGCTTCCATCGCACCAGGACCGCAACCGGTACAGATATTCAGTTCGCGCAGGCCGAGCTGCGTCCCAACGCGGCGGGCATACAGGTATTCGGTTTCGTTAATGGAGTGACCACCCCAGCAGACGACCATGTTCGGCGCTTCACCCACGTGCAGGGCACGGGCGTTACGCAGAATAGAGAAGACCAGGTTGGTGATATGAACGGAACTTTCCAGGTCAAGATGCTGGAAACGACCGGCGTTGCTGATTTGTCCGTTAACAAACAGGATGTCGCGCAGCACGGCAAACAGGTTGGCCTGAAGTGAGCGAATAATACGCCCGTCGACAAAAGCGTCTTCCGGCGGGTTGATCACTTCCAGCTTCACCCCGCGCTCGCGGCGCAGCACGTTGATATCAAAACTTTCGAAGCGGGACAGCAGCTCTTTACTGTTGTCGGTCAGGCTTCCGGAGTTCAGTACGGCAAGTGAACAGTTACGAAACAGTTGATAAAGGTCGCTACTGGCGGTGCGTTTAAGCATGTCCACTTCCAGCTGCGACAACATATCCATAGAGCCAAGCGGGCTAATATGTGTAATCAAGTGAGCTCCTTATGGGACGATTATCGTCTTTCCCTGTTGATTACAATAGCCCTGGCTTATGACGTTTCACAACACTTCGGGCGGAATACCGCCCGCATATTGTGAAAATATTTATCTTACTGGCGCACCAGCCGTCCGGTGGCAGGCACAAAATCGGTATTGGTGCGCCACGGATTGATATCCAGACCGCCGCGACGGGTGTAGCGGGCGTAAACGCTCAGCTTTTCGGGCTGGCAGAAACGCTGGATGTCGTTGAAGATGCGCTCCACGCACTGCTCGTGGAATTCGTTGTGATGACGGAATGACACCAGGTAACGCAGCAGCTTTTCACGGTCAATCTGCGGGCCGCGGTACTGGATCTGTACCGAGCCCCAGTCCGGCTGATGGGTGATAAGGCAGTTGGATTTCAGCAGATGGCTGACCAGCGTCTCGTTGACCACTTTTCCGCCCGCCGCGTTTTCCAGGTAGTCGGTGCTAAATTCATAGCTTTCCACCTCAATGTCCTGATCGTCGATGCAGGTGCCGTGGAAATGGGCGACAGGCTGTCCTTCCAGCTCATGCAGACGGTATAACGAGACGGTTACGTTCCCCTGCGCGCACGCGCTTAAATCACGTTCAAGCGTCTGTTGCACCTCGTCCCAGCTGTTGAATTTGGTCTGGTTAAAGCTGTTGAGATAGAGCTTAAAGCTCTTGGATTCGACCAGGTTTACGCTGGCATAATCCAGCTCGACGTGGCCCACGGCCACCTGCGGCAGACCGCGCGCATTCAGCCAGGAGAGTTCGTACAGCGTCCAGATGTCGCCGCCGACAAACGGCAGCGCGTCAGCGTGCAGCCCGAGCGGATCGCGGTTCAGACTGCGCGGCACGCCCTGCAACAGGCTTGCATCGTAGGTGTCGCGGTAATCGGTCGATTTACCCAGCGTTAAGCCCGTTAACGCCTGATGATTTTCGTAAGACATGTTTCATAGCCACTTTACAGGTACACTTATGGGCTGAGTTTATCCTGTCTTACAAGAAGAGAGAAATCGGTGGATATCGAAACTGCAAATGCCCTGACGTCCTTCACGTCCCGCTATTGCGATGCCTGGCATGAAAAGCGGGGGACGTGGCCGCAAAGTACTGACTTATATGGCGTGCCGTCACCGTGCATTATCGCTTCGCAGGATGATTACGTTATCTGGCAACCGAAACCGTTCACGGGCGAGCAGAATGTAAATGCGGTTGAACGCGCGATAGACATTGTGATACAACCTGCGCTTCATGCATTTTATACCACGCAGTTTGCCGGGGATATGACTGCATGTTTTGCAGGACAGCCGTTGACGCTGCTGCAAACCTGGAGCGAAGACGATCTGCAACGCGTTCAGGAAAACCTCATTGGTCACCTGGTCACGCAAAAACGCCTTAAGCTCTCTCCGACTCTTTTTATTGCGACGCTCGACAGTGAACTGGACGTCATTTCTGTCTGCAACCTGTCTGGCGAGGTCATCAAAGAGACGCTCGGCACCCGCAATCGCGACGTTCTCGCGCCTTCACTTGCGGATTTTCTTACCCAAATTAAGCCGCTTCTGTAATCCATGATGCTACTGGACGTGTGAGAGATCTCTTACACGCTCTGTGAGACATCGCCGAAACAGTTAGCGTTGCCTTAGGAATTTCAGATTAATATTAACTTTTCTTTCAACAGGTTAGTGTTTTTCTGAAAGGAAATCCCCCGTTTCGCCTGGCTTACATTGCTTACAAGGTGGGTTGTAAGACGAAGCAGAATAGCGGATTCTATCTGTGTCGACAGGATGCCGACACGAGAAACGAACATCAGGATGATGGCGTTTCTTACCAGGGACACGTCAGGATGACGCCGCAGGAAGGCTTCAGGATGAAGCAAAGTGGATCACGCAGGATGCGTAAGGGACACCTCCAGGAAGGAGAACGAGAGCCGGTCAGTATGGTCGGTGGGTCAGGATGGCCAGGACGTTTCAGGATGAAACCTACACATCAGGACGATGTGAGCAGGAAGCAAAAGGTAAATGGATGACCAGGCCTTCGGGCATCAGGAAAAGTTGTCACGGATGAGCAGGGAGCACGTATTGTAGCTGGAATGCTGCGAAACGAACCGGGAGCACTGTTTTTACAGTGCTCCCTTTTTTTATTTCTGTCGTCCGCAATGCTATGCTTCGCGCCATTCCGTTTTTCAGTTGAGGTATATATGTCGCATCATGACAACGTTCGTGCGCAGTTGCACGCCATCGAAGCCCTTATGCGCCACCATCAGCTGTGGCAGGATAACGCGCCGCAGCCAGACGCGTTCGCCAGCACCCAACCGTTTTGTCTGGATACGCTGGCCCCGTTCGAGTGGCTCCAGTGGGTCTTAATTCCGCGTATGCACGCGCTACTGGAAGGTGGTCACGCGTTGCCCGCGTCTTTTGCCGTCTCTCCCTATTACGAAATGGCGCTGGAAGCGACCCACCCGGCGCGTGCCATGATGCTGGTGGAGCTGGAAAAGCTCGATGCGCTTTTCGCCGGTGACGATGCATGACGCTTGAGATCCTTTATCAGGATGAGTGGTTAGTGGCGGTGAATAAACCGTCCGGCTGGCTGGTGCACCGTAGCTGGCTCGATCGCGATGAGAAAGTCGTGGTCATGCAAACCGTGCGCGATCAGATCGGTCAGCACGTCTTTACTGCTCATCGTCTGGATCGGCCAACCTCTGGCGTTCTGCTGATGGGGCTTTCCAGTGAGGCGGGTCGACTGCTTTCGCAGCAGTTTGAGCAGCACCAGATGCAAAAGCGCTACCACGCCATCGTGCGTGGCTGGCTGACGGATTCCGCCACGCTTGATTATCCGCTGGTGGAGGAACTGGATAAAATTGCCGATAAATTTGCCCGCGAAGATAAAGGCCCGCAGCCTGCGGTGACCGACTATCGCGGTATGGCGGCCACAGAACTGCCGGTGGCGACCAGCAAATTTCCGACCACGCGATACAGTCTGGTTGAGCTTTTGCCCAAAACCGGGCGCAAGCACCAGCTTCGCCGCCATCTTGCACATCTGCGCCACCCAATTATCGGCGACAGCAAGCACGGCGATCTGCGCCAGAACCGCAGCGCGGCCGAGCACTTTGGCTGTAACCGGCTGATGCTGCACGCCAGCGAGCTACGCCTGACGCACCCGTTTACCGGCGAACCGCTGACTATTCGCGCGGGGCTGGACGAGGTCTGGATGCAGGCGTTGTCACAGTTTGGCTGGCTGGGACAACTCGCCGAAAATGAAAGGGTTGAGTTTGCCGCAGGCAACGTTCAGGATGAACAGCAAGCGCAATAATTACGGGAGCAAAGCATGGCTGAAGTAGGCATTTTTGTCGGCACGATGTACGGCAACTCGCTGCTGGTGGCGGAGGAAGCGGAAGCAATCCTTGTAAACCAGGGCCATAAAGCAACGGTCTATGAAGATCCGGAGCTGGCGGAATGGGAAAAGTATAAAGATAAATACATCCTGGTGGTGACCTCCACCACCGGGCAGGGCGATCTGCCGGACAGCATCGTCCCGCTTTTCCAGGGCATTAAAGACCAGCTCGGCTATCAGCCAGATGTTCACTATGGCATCATCGCCCTCGGCGATAGCTCTTACGCTAATTTCTGCGGCGGCGGTAAACAGTTCGACGCGCTGTTGCAGGAACAGAGCGCTCAGCGCGTCGGAGAGATGTTGCTGATTGATGCGGGTGAACACCCTGAGCCAGAAAGCGAGTCAAATCCCTGGGTTGAACACTGGGCAACGCTCCTGAACTAACCCTGTACTATACAAACGCCAGGCCGGGTCAGGCGTAGCCGCCACCCGGCATTACACCCCGCCCCAAACGCCATTTCCGTGAACCACCTTCCACTCCTCTGGGCTTATGCCCTAAACAACCTCCCTCACGCCCTTCAATACTGTGTTTTTGCACGGTGAGGTGAAGAGGCACTCCTTCATATACTTTTCCCGTCACTATAAAACGGCTTCTGGCCGTACCAAAACCAAACACAAATCTCTCATTCTGATTACCCTACAGGTGCTGTACAGAATGAACCAGGCGAAAGCTATGTTTCAGGAGTGCAACAATGAGTACATTAAGCCACGCGGCGAGCAGCGCTGAGAAGCGCACCAACGCCCGCTACTGGATAGTGGTGATGCTGTTTATCGTCACCTCTTTCAACTACGGCGACCGTGCCACGTTATCCATTGCCGGCTCTGAGATGGCAAAGGACATCGGACTTGATCCGGTAGGTATGGGTTATGTTTTCTCCGCATTTTCATGGGCCTACGTAATCGGCCAAATCCCTGGCGGCTGGCTGCTGGACCGCTTTGGTTCAAAACGGGTCTATTTCTGGTCCATTTTCATCTGGTCGATGTTTACCCTGTTACAGGGCTTCGTGGATATCTTCAGCGGCTTCGGCATTATCATTGCGCTCTTTACCCTCCGCTTCCTGGTGGGCTTAGCGGAAGCGCCATCATTCCCTGGCAACAGCCGTATTGTGGCCGCCTGGTTCCCGGCGCAGGAGAGGGGAACGGCGGTAGCCATCTTTAACTCGGCGCAATACTTTGCGACGGTTATTTTCGCGCCAATCATGGGCTGGCTGACGCACGAAGTGGGCTGGTCGCACGTCTTCTTCTTCATGGGCGGGCTGGGGATCGTCATCAGCTTCATCTGGCTGAAAGTGATCCACGAACCAAACCAGCATCCGGGCGTGAACAAGAAAGAGCTGGACTACATTGCTGAAGGTGGGGCGCTGATCAACATGGATCAGAAAACCCAGAAAGCTAAAGTTCCGTTCAGCCAGAAATGGGGGCAGATCAAACAGCTCGTCGGCTCACGAATGATGATCGGTATCTATCTCGGCCAGTACTGCATTAACGCCTTAACCTACTTCTTTATCACCTGGTTCCCGGTTTACCTGGTGCAGGCACGCGGGATGTCGATTCTGAAGGCGGGGTTTGTCGCCTCCGTGCCGGCCATCTGCGGCTTCGTGGGCGGGGTGCTTGGCGGGGTCATCTCCGACTGGCTGATGCGTCGTACCGGTTCGCTGAATATTGCGCGTAAAACGCCAATCGTACTCGGCATGCTGCTCTCCATGACCATGGTGTTCTGTAACTACGTCAGCGCGGAGTGGATGATTATCGGCTTTATGGCGATGGCCTTCTTCGGTAAAGGCATTGGCGCACTGGGCTGGGCGGTGATGGCAGATACCGCGCCGAAAGAGATCAGCGGCCTGAGCGGCGGTCTGTTCAACATGTTTGGCAACATTTCCGGCATTGTCACCCCAATCGCTATCGGTTACATCGTCGGCACCACTGGCTCCTTCAACGGCGCGCTGATTTATGTAGGCGTCCATGCGCTGGTGGCGGTACTCAGTTATCTGGTGCTGGTGGGTGACATCAAACGAATCGAACTGAAACCTGTTGGGGAGCGCGGATGATGACAACGCAATCAAGCCCGATCGTGACGGAGATGAAGGTCATTCCGGTGGCGGGGCAGGACAGCATGCTGCTCAACATTGGTGGCGCGCATAACGCCTGGTTCACCCGCAACATTGTGGTGCTGACCGACAGCGCAGGGAATACCGGCGTCGGGGAAGCGCCTGGCGGAGAGGTGATTTACCAGACGCTGGTCGACGCCATCCCGCAGGTGGTTGGGCAGGAGGTCGCCCGCCTGAACAAGGTGGTTCAGCGGGTGCATAAGGGCAACCAGTCGGCGGATTTTGATACCTTCGGCAAAGGCGCCTGGACGTTTGAACTGCGCGTTAACGCGGTGGCGGCGCTGGAGGCGGCTCTCCTCGATTTACTGGGCAAGGCGCTGAACGTGCCGGTCTGCGAACTGCTGGGGCCAGGCAAACAGCGTAATGCGGTAACGGTGCTGGGCTATCTGTTCTACGTTGGCGACCGGACGAAAACCGATCTGCCGTATCTGGAACGCTCGCCGGGCAGCCACGAGTGGTATCACCTGCGTCATCAGGAGGCGCTCTCTGGCGAGGCGGTGGTACGCCTTGCAGAGGCGGCGCAGGATCGCTACGGCTTCAAAGACTTCAAGCTGAAAGGCGGCGTTCTGCCCGGCGAGCAGGAGATTGACAGCGTGCGCGCGTTGAAAAAACGCTTCCCGGAGGCACGCATCACCGTCGATCCGAACGGCGCCTGGCAGCTGGATGAAGCTATCGCGCTGTGCAAAGGGCTGGGCGACGTGCTGACCTACGCGGAAGATCCGTGCGGCGCCGAGCAGGGATTTTCTGGCCGCGAGGTGATGGCCGAATTCCGCCGCGCTACCGGGCTGCCGGTTGCGACCAACATGATCGCCACCAACTGGCGTGAAATGGGCCATGCGGTGATGCTGAATGCGGTGGACATACCGCTGGCGGACCCGCACTTCTGGACCCTTTCCGGCGCGGTGCGCGTGGCGCAGCTGTGCGATGACTGGGGGCTCACCTGGGGCTGCCACTCCAATAACCATTTCGACATTTCGCTGGCGATGTTTACCCACGTTGGCGCGGCGGCGCCGGGCAACCCGACCGCCATCGATACGCACTGGATCTGGCAGGAAGGCGAAGCGCGCCTGACCAAAAATCCACTTGAAATCAAAAACGGCACCATTGCCGTACCGGATGCGCCGGGGCTGGGCGTGGAGCTTGACTGGGATCAGATCCACAAGGCGCATGAAGCGTATAAAAAACTGCCGGGCGGCGCGCGCAACGACGCAGGCCCGATGCAGTACCTTATCCCCGGCTGGACATTTGACCGTAAGCGCCCTGTATTTGGACGTCACTGATAAAAGGATCGAACGATGAGCACATTTTCTACCCCTGTAGTCACCTCCATGCAGATCATTCCTGTCGCGGGACATGACAGCATGCTGATGAACCTGAGCGGCGCCCATGCGCCGTTCTTCACCCGTAATATTGTGGTGATCAAGGACAACTCAGGGCATACCGGTGTCGGTGAAATCCCGGGCGGGGAGAAGATCCGTAAAACGCTGGAGGACGCCATTCCGCTGGTGGTGGGTAAAACGCTGGGCGAGTACAAAAATGTGCTGACTCGCGTGCGTACGACCTTTGCCGATCGTGATGCGGGTGGCCGTGGTGTGCAAACGTTTGATCTGCGCACCACTATCCATGTGGTCACGGGCATTGAAGCCGCGATGCTGGATCTGCTGGGCCAGCATCTTGGCGTCAATGTCGCCTCCCTGCTGGGCGACGGCCAACAGCGCAGCGAAGTGGAAATGCTCGGCTACCTGTTCTTTATCGGCAACCGCAAACTCACCCCGCTGCCGTACCAGAGCCAGCCGGACGAAAAATGCGACTGGTATCGTGTGCGTCACGATGAAGCGATGACCCCGGACGCGGTAGTGCGCCTGGCGGAAGCCGCGTATGAAAAATATGGCTTTAATGACTTCAAGCTGAAAGGCGGTGTACTGGCGGGTGAAGAAGAAGCAGAGGCGATCGCCGCGCTGGCGAAGCGCTTCCCGCAGGCGCGCGTCACGCTGGATCCGAACGGTGCCTGGTCGCTTGATGAGGCGATAAAAATCGGTAAGCAGCTTAAAGGCGTGCTGGCCTATGCGGAAGATCCGTGCGGTGCAGAGCAGGGGTTCTCCGGACGTGAAGTGATGGCGGAGTTCCGTCGCGCCACCGGGCTGCCAACCGCCACCAACATGATCGCGACCGACTGGCGTCAGATGGGGCACACGCTCTCGCTGCAATCGGTGGACATTCCGCTGGCAGACCCGCACTTCTGGACGATGCAGGGCTCGGTTCGCGTGGCGCAGATGTGCCATGAGTTCGGCCTGACCTGGGGCTCGCACTCCAACAACCACTTCGACATCTCGCTGGCGATGTTCACCCACGTGGCGGCTGCCGCGCCGGGCAACATTACCGCCATCGACACCCACTGGATCTGGCAGGAGGGCAACCAGCGCCTGACCAAACAGCCGTTTGAAATCAAAGGCGGTATGGTACAGGTTCCTGCTACGCCGGGTCTGGGCGTAGAGCTGGATATGGACCAGGTCATGAAAGCACATGAGCTGTACCAGAAACACGGCCTGGGTGCGCGTGATGACGCGCTGGCGATGCAATACCTGATCCCAGAGTGGACATTCGACAATAAACGTCCGTGCATGGTACGATAAGCACATTGGGACCGCTCCCATGGGTGGTCCCTTACGTGGTGTATGCTTAACGTAACTAACATGCGTAAGGATGGCTTATGAAAATTGTTATCGCTCCGGACTCGTATAAGGAAAGCTTGAGCGCGCTGGAGGTGGCGACAGCGATAGAGGTCGGTTTTCGCGACATTTTCCCGTCAGCGGACTATGTCAAATTACCGGTTGCCGATGGTGGCGAAGGGACGGTGGAAGCGATGGTGGCAGCCACGCATGGGCGTCTTGTCCATGTTCCCATTACCGGGCCTTTGGGTGAACGCGTGGAAGGGTTTTTCGGGTTATCCGGAGACGGGAAAAGCGCCTTTATCGAGATGGCGGCAGCGAGCGGTCTGGAGCTTGTTGCTCCGGCAAAGCGTAACCCGTTAATCACCACCTCCTGGGGAACCGGGGAACTGATCCGTCATGCGCTGGATGCGGGCGTTAAGCATATCATTATTGGCATTGGAGGCAGCGCGACCAATGACGGTGGCGCAGGCATGGTGCAGGCGCTGGGCGTAAAACTGCTGGATGCGAAAGCGCAGCCCGTAGGGCCGGGCGGCGGCGAACTGGCAAGCCTTGCGCATATCGATCTTAGCGGGCTGGATAAGCGGCTGGCAGACTGTCGAATTGAAGTGGCCTGCGATGTGACCAACCCCCTGATCGGCGAAGCTGGCGCTTCTGCGGTATTTGGTCCGCAGAAAGGGGCGACGCCGGAGATGGTCAGGACGCTGGACAACGCGCTGGCGCATTACGCAAAAATTATCGCCCGGGATCTGGATATTGACGTCTTAAACCTGGCGGGCGGCGGTGCGGCTGGCGGAATGGGGGCGGCGCTGTATGCATTTTGCGGCGCACAGCTCCGTCAGGGGATTGAGATTGTCACCGATGCCCTGCATCTTGATGAACAGGTCGCGGACGCCGATCTGGTGATCACGGGCGAAGGGCGTATCGACAGCCAGACGATCCACGGCAAAGTGCCCGTTGGCGTGGCGAGAGTCGCGAAACGCTATAACAAGCCGGTTATCGGCATTGCCGGCAGCCTGACGGCGGATGTTGGCGTGGTGCATGAGCATGGACTGGATGCCGTATTCAGCGTGATCTACACCATCTGCTCGCTGGAGGATGCGCTGGAAAATGCGCAACAGAATGTACAGATGGCCGCAAGGAATATTGCGGCGGTGATAAAGATGGGGCAGGGGATGTCGCGTTAACGTTCGTGCTCCTGTAGGCCCGGTAAGCGAAGCGCCACCGGGCTTTGGTCTTAGCTCCCCAACACCTTCATTGCTTCCCGCGTCACGTTGTCCATCTCGTCCAGCAGCTCCAGGAACTCCGGTTCGAGATCGGATTCTGGCGTACCCGCGCGGAGCTGCTGTTCAAGCAACTGGCAGAGATTTTTCAACCGCGGTACGCCGCTGTAGCCGCAGCTGCCATGCAGTTTATGAATGGCTTCCAGCAGTCCTTCGGGGTTTTCACCCACCAGCTGTTCTTCAACCTTGTTACGGATCTCAGGCAGGAAGTCCACCAGCATTTGCAGCATATCGCGGGCCAGATCGGGTTTGCCCGCCGCCTGGCGCAGCGCCAGTTGCCAGTCAAACGTGGCATTCTGGTTAACGCTGATCTCCGGCGATTCAGCTGTAATGGTGTATGTCCCGCCAATGTGCCCCGGCTTGTAGCGCAGCAGCAGGCTGTGCAGCTTCTCTTCGTCGATCGGTTTCGCCAGATAATCGTTCATGCCCGCACCCAGCAGTTTCTCCTTTTGCCCCGCCATCGCGTGCGCCGTCACGGCAATCACCGGCGTCTGCTGCTGGTGCGGAAGCTGGCGAATCAACTCGCAGGCGCGGATGCCATCCATGCCCGGCATCTGAATATCCATCAGGATCAGGTCGAACTGCATCTGTTTGGCTTGTTCCACGGCTTCGGCGCCGCTGGTACACAGCTCAACATGCTGAACCTGATCCTCAAGCAGCACGCCAATCAGCTTCAGGTTCGCCGGGTTATCGTCCACGGCCATCACCGTCATCGGCAGCTTATGTTCGTCGTTTTCCAGCGGCAGGGACTGATGCGTCAGACGGCAATATTCGGTCAGCGCAGGTAACAGCCGTGTGGCGGTGAGGGGTTTCAGCAGACACGCCGCCGCTCCGTCGTTTTTCAGCTCTTCGGCGTTGATTTGGGCGTGGCACGGCAGCGCCAGCAGCAGGTAGTCCGTCATTGAGGCCGCCTTCGCCAGGCGTTCCTGCTGCATGGTCAGTTCTCCGGTAAACGTCACCGGAATCCCCAACAACAGGATATCGTAATGATCGTTAGCCAGCGCGGAGAAGGTCGGGCTGTAGATGACCTCCAGCGGCGTGCTGCTTAATACATCCAGCGTACACTGCGCCGCCGCGGCGTTCGGTTCCACATAGGCCAGACGCATCCCTTTCAGGCAGCCGGTGACCGGGCCGTCGGTCTGCACGTTCGGGTTAAGATCAAGGTTGATATGGAACCAGAAGGTTGAGCCCCGGTTAGGCTGGCTGTGGAAGGAGATATCGCCTCCCATCTCTTTCACCAGCTTTTGGGTGATCACCAGCCCCAGGCCCGTTCCGCCGTGACGACGGGAAATGCTCGCATCGGCCTGGCGGAAAGCCTGGAACAGACGCGTCTGATCGCGCTCGGGAATACCGATGCCGGTATCCCGGATCTGCACTTCAATCTGGACTTTGTTATTACTGAGCGCCCTTTTTTCGACCAGAATGTCGATGTTGCCGCTCTCGGTGAACTTAATCGCGTTGCCCACCAGATTGGTAATGACCTGTTGCAGGCGCAGCGGGTCGCCAATGACGTTATCCGGCACATCATTTTTAATATTGAGCGTCAGTTCCAGACCCTTATCATGCGATGAGTGGGCAAGAAGCGTGACCACGTCATCCAGCGTGCTGCGCAGCGGGAAGGGAATACTCTCCAGAATCAGCTTGCCCGCTTCCAGCTTCGAGAAGTCCAGTACGTCGTTAATAATGGTCAGCAGGTTGTTGGCTGAGCGTTCAATGGTATGCAGATGGTCACGCTGGGTCGGGTTCAGCTCGCTTTTGAGCGTCAGACGGGTGAAGCCAATCACCCCGTTCAGCGGCGTGCGCAGCTCGTGCGACATGTTCGCCAGGAACTCAGACTTAATACGTGCCGCCTCCTGCGCACGTTTTTTCGCCAGATCCAGCTCCACGTTCTGGATCTCCATCTGCTCCAGCGTTTCGCGCAGGTCAGAGGTGGCCTGGTCAACGTTGTGCTGCATCTCTTCGTGATAAGCCGCCAGCGACATCGCCATTGAGTTGATGCCATTTTTCAGCATATCCAGCTCGCCGAGCATAAAGCCTTCCACGCGGCTGTCGAGCTGACCCCGGCGGATCCGGTCAACGGTATTCACCATGTTGCGGATAGGCCCCGTGACGTCGCGCATCAGTCGCCAGCCGAAGATCAGCGCGATGCCGATACAGAACAGCATCATCACGCCGGAGATGAATATTTCTTTGTACTGCTGGAGCCGTACCGACTTAAGATCCAGCTCCAGCGCCACATATCCCAGCATATTATTGCTGGACTTCGCATCGGACTGGGCGGATTCATCGGGTGAATAGCTTTCGGAGATAATCGGCGTGCGCAGGATCATGATATCGCCGCGCCGCAACACCGTAAGGTGACGCGGGAAGGGGGTACCATCCGGGATTTTCAGCGACGTGGGATCCAGATGGAAATTCGAGGTGACGAACAGACGGTTATGCTCATCGTAAACGGAAATGGCGCGCACAATCTCTGAATGACGGCGGTGCAGCACGCTGATTAACTGACCAATGGATTCACGGTTTTGCAGGTTCATACCGTACTCGCTGGAGACGGCCAGCGGTTCGATAATGCTGGCCCCGGCATCTTCAAGTTGTCTCTGCAAATCGTTATAGCGATGCACCACAAAGAAAATGCTCAGCAGCAAACCGATGAGAACGGTAGGAGCGAGGATCAAAATCATCATGCGCGCGCGCAGGCTGTAGTTGGTCATGGAGTTCCGTTATGGGACAATCAGGCTAATTATGTTTATTTGAGAACAATCTCGGCGATGGCGCAATTCTACTCTGCAAAACGACGCGTGACGACGCGTCAGATCATAACTGTTGAAGCCACGGACCTCGATCCTTTTGGACAGGGGGTGGCGCGTCACAAGGGTAAGACACTGTTTATCGCAGGTTTGCTGCCAGGAGAACGCGCAGATATTACGCTGACGGAAGAAAAACGTCAGTATGCGCGCGGTCAGGTCAAGCGCCGTCTTAATGATAGCCCGGAGCGCGTGATGCCTCGCTGCCCCCATTTTGGCGTCTGCGGTGGCTGCCAGCAACAGCATGCCAGCACAGAATTACAGCAAAAAAGTAAAAGCAGCGCGCTGGCCCGCCTGGTCGGACACGACGTGAATGACATCATTGCCGATCGGCCCTGGGGCTACCGTCGCCGCGCTCGCCTGAGCCTCAGCTACCAGTCCAAAACCGAGCGGCTGGAGATGGGTTTTCGCAAAGCCGGCTCCAGCGATATCGTCTCTGTCACGCAGTGCCCTGTTTTGGTGCCCCATCTTGAGGCGTTGCTCCCGGACGTGCACCACTGTCTTGCATCGCTGGATGGCGTGCGTTCGCTGGGCCATGTCGAACTGGTGCTGGCCAACAGTGGCCCGCTGATGGTACTGCGCCACACCGCGCCGCTGTCAAAGGCGGATCGCGAAAAACTGGAACGCTTTTCGCATTCTCATGAGCTTGCGCTTTTCCTCGCGCCGCAAAGCGAGATACTTGAGCAGGTCAGCGGAGAAGCGCCCTGGTATGCGTCAGACGGGCTACGCTTAACGTTCAGCCCGCGGGATTTTATCCAGGTTAACGACGGCGTGAACCAGCAGATGGTGGCGAACGCGCTGGCGTGGCTGGACGTACAGCCCACTGACCGGGTGCTCGATCTGTTCTGCGGTATGGGGAACTTTACCCTGCCGCTGGCCCGCAAAGCAGCAAGCGTGGTCGGGGTGGAAGGCGTTGAGGCGCTGGTGGTGAAAGGCCAGGAAAACGCCCAACAGAACGGCTTGCAAAATGTGACATTCTTTCATCAAAATCTTGAGGATGATGTTACTCAGCAACCGTGGGCTAAGCAGGGCTTTGATAAGATCCTGCTCGACCCGGCGCGCGCAGGTGCGCCGGGCGTGATGCAGCATATAATTAAACTCGCGCCTGAACGCGTGGTCTATGTTTCCTGTAACCCGGCGACGCTTGCCCGTGACAGCGAAGCATTATTGAGCGGGGGTTACCAGATTCGACGTCTGGCAATGCTGGACATGTTCCCGCACACTGGTCATCTGGAATCGATGGTGTTGTTCGAGCACATCTAATGAGTTTGGCTTGTCGACTTCGACAGGCCCTTGTCCCTAAAGGAGAGGACGATGGTTGCGGTAAGAAGTGCACATTTAAATAAAGCTGGTGAGTTTGACCCTCAAAAATGGATCGCAAGTCTGGGGATTTCCAGCCAGCAGTCGTGTGAACGCTTAACCGAAACCTGGGCCTATTGTTTACGCACAACGCAGGGGCATCCGGACGCTGAACTGCTGTTGTGGCGCGGCGTGGAGATGGTTGAAATTCTCTCCATGCTGAACATGGATATCGAAACGCTACAGGCCGCACTGCTGTTCCCCCTGGCGGACGCCGACGTGGTGACGGAAGACGTCCTGCGTGAAAGCGTCGGCCAGTCCGTCGTGGCGCTTATCCACGGCGTGCGTGACATGGCAGCCATTCGTCAGCTTAAAGCCGCGCAAACGGACTCTGTCTCTTCCGAGCAGGTGGATAACGTCCGTCGCATGCTGCTGGCGATGGTAGATGATTTCCGCTGCGTGGTGATCAAGCTGGCCGAACGGGTTGCCCATCTGCGTGAAGTGAAGGATGCGCCGGAAGACGAGCGCGTCCTGGCCGCTAAAGAGTGTACGAATATCTATGCGCCGCTGGCGAACCGTCTCGGTATCGGGCAACTGAAGTGGGAGCTGGAAGATTACTGCTTCCGCTATCTGCATCCGGCGGAATACAAACGCATTGCAAAATTGCTGCACGAACGCCGCATTGACCGCGAGCACTATATCGAGGAATTTGTCAGCGGGCTGCGCCAGTCGATGAAAGAGGAGAATGTGCGCGCCGAGGTCTACGGGCGTCCAAAGCACATCTACAGCATCTGGCGCAAAATGCAGAAGAAACATCTCGCCTTTGACGAGCTGTTTGACGTGCGCGCCGTACGTATCGTGGCAGAGCGTCTCCAGGACTGCTATGCCGCGCTGGGGATAGTGCATACTCACTTCCGCCATCTGCCGGATGAGTTCGATGACTACGTCGCCAATCCCAAACCAAACGGCTATCAGTCTATTCATACCGTGGTGCTCGGCCCTGGCGGCAAAACGGTGGAAATTCAGATCCGTACCAAACAGATGCACGAAGACGCCGAGCTGGGCGTGGCGGCGCACTGGAAATACAAAGAGGGTACCTCCGGCGGCGGTCGCTCCGGTCACGAGGACCGTATCGCCTGGCTGCGTAAGCTGATTGCGTGGCAGGAAGAGATGGCCGACTCCGGCGAAATGCTCGACGAAGTGCGCAGTCAGGTCTTCGACGATCGCGTCTACGTCTTTACCCCGAAAGGGGATGTTGTTGATTTGCCGGCAGGCTCCACGCCGCTCGATTTCGCCTACCACATCCACAGCGATGTGGGGCACCGTTGCATCGGGGCGAAGATCGGCGGACGTATCGTACCGTTTACCTACCAGCTCCAGATGGGCGATCAGATTGAAATCATCACCCAGAAGCAGCCAAACCCAAGCCGCGACTGGCTGAATCCGAACCTCGGTTACGTTACCACCAGCCGTGGGCGCTCTAAAATCCACGCCTGGTTCCGCAAGCAGGATCGTGACAAGAACATCCTTGCCGGTCGTCAGATCCTGGACGACGAGCTGGAACATATCGGGATAAGCCTGAAAGAGGCGGAGAAGTTCCTGCTGCCACGCTACAACTTCAACGAGCTCGACGAACTGTTAGCGGCGATTGGTGGCGGCGATATCCGCCTGAACCAGATGGTGAACTTCCTGCAAGCGCAGTTCAACAAGCCAAGCGCAGCGGAGCAGGATGCGGCGGCGCTGAAACAGCTCCAGCAGAAAACCTACGCTCCGCAGCAGCGCAGCAAGGACAATGGCCGCGTGGTGGTTGAAGGGGTGGGTAACCTCATGCACCATATTGCCCGCTGCTGCCAGCCGATCCCGGGAGACGATATTGTCGGCTTTATCACCCAGGGGCGTGGGATCTCGATTCACCGCTCCGACTGCGATCAGCTTGCAGAGCTGCAATCGCATGCGCCGGAACGTATCGTGGAAGCCGTCTGGGGGGAGAGCTACTCGGCGGGTTACTCGCTGGTGGTGCGCGTCACTGCCAACGACCGCAGCGGCCTGCTGCGCGACATCACCACCATTCTCGCCAACGAGAAGGTCAACGTGCTGGGCGTTGCCAGCCGCAGCGATACCCGCGAGCAGCTTGCCACCATCGATATGACTATCGAAATCTATAACCTTCAGGTGCTGGGCCGCGTACTCGGCAAACTGAATCAGGTGCCGGATGTGATTGACGCGCGTCGTCTGCACGGCGGCTAAACATCCTCTTCTGTAGGCCGGGTAAGGCAACGCCGCCACCCGGCTCAGGCATTTAATGGAATCTGTTATGACTCAAATCGACCGCCTGCTTGGCATCATGAAACGCCTGCGCGACCCGGAAAACGGCTGCCCGTGGGATAAAGAGCAGACTTTCGCCACCATTGCGCCTTACACGCTGGAAGAGACCTACGAAGTGCTGGACGCGATTTCGCGCGAAGATTTCGACGACCTGCGCGGTGAGCTGGGCGACCTGCTGTTCCAGGTTGTGTTCTACGCGCAGATGGCGCAGGAAGAGGGGCGCTTTAACTTTGACGATATCTGCGCCGCTATCAGCGACAAGCTGGAGCGTCGTCATCCGCATATTTTTGGCGATGCCTCCGCAGGCAACAGTGCGGAAGTGCTGGCGCGCTGGGAGCAGATAAAAAGCGCCGAACGCGCTGAAAAATCCCAGCACTCGGCGCTGGACGACATTCCCCTGAACCTTCCCGCGCTGATGCGCGCGCACAAAATTCAAAAGCGCTGCTCGGCGGTAGGGTTTGACTGGAACTCTCTCGGCCCGGTGCTGGAAAAAGTGCACGAAGAGATCGACGAAGTGATGCATGAAGCGCAGCAGGCCGTTGTGGATGAAGCAAAGCTGGAAGAGGAGATGGGCGATCTGCTGTTTGCGACCGTCAACCTTTCGCGCCACCTCGGTGTAAAAGCGGAAACCGCCCTGCAAAAAGCGAACATTAAATTCGAGCGACGCTTTCGCGAAGTTGAGCGGATTGTGGCCTCGCGCGGTCTGGAAATGAGCGGGATTGACCTCGACGCGATGGAAGAAGTCTGGCATGAAGTAAAACGCCAGGAACATGATCTCTAACGAGATTTTGCGATCAAGCGCAATTTGTGTGATTTTTTAAATGACAAGCGCTTGATTTGCGTCAAAAACATTTACCCAAAAGGGGCTATTTTCTCACTCCTTATGTTTGTCATGGCCTGGAGTGGAGACGGAGAATGAAAGTTTGTGGCGCTCGTCGTGTTCGGGTATACTACTTTCCCGTCCTGGTTATTCCATCGTTTCACCCTAACTTCTCAGGTTCAGCATGACAACGAACTATATTTTTGTGACCGGCGGGGTCGTATCCTCTCTGGGTAAAGGCATTGCCGCAGCCTCCCTCGCAGCCATTCTTGAAGCCCGTGGCCTCAATGTGACCATGATGAAACTGGATCCGTACATCAACGTCGATCCTGGCACCATGAGCCCAACCCAACACGGGGAAGTGTTCGTTACTGAAGACGGCGCTGAAACCGATCTGGATCTTGGCCACTACGAGCGTTTCATCCGTACCAAAATGACCCGTCGTAACAACTTTACGACTGGCCGTATCTACTCTGACGTTCTGCGTAAAGAGCGCCGTGGTGACTACCTGGGCGCGACCGTGCAGGTCATCCCACACATCACTAACGCCATTAAAGAGCGTGTCCTTGCCGGTGGCGAAGGGCATGACGTTGTGCTGGTTGAAATCGGCGGTACCGTAGGGGATATCGAATCCCTGCCGTTCCTCGAAGCGATTCGTCAGCTGGCGGTAGATATTGGTCGTGAGCACGCGCTGTTCATGCACCTGACGCTGGTGCCTTACATGGCGGCGGCAGGTGAAGTGAAAACCAAACCGACTCAGCACTCTGTTAAAGAGCTGCTCTCCATCGGTATTCAGCCTGACATCCTGGTTTGCCGTTCCGATCGCGCGATTCCGGCAAACGAACGCGCGAAAATTGCATTGTTCTGTAACGTGCCTGAAAAAGCCGTTATTTCAATGAAAGATGTCGATTCCATTTATAAAATCCCGGGCCTGTTGAAATCACAGGGTCTGGACGATTATATTTGTAAACGATTCAGCTTGAACTGTCCGGAAGCTAACCTGTCTGAATGGGAGCAGGTGATTTACGAAGAAGCCAATCCGGGCGGCGAAGTGACTATCGGTATGGTCGGCAAGTACATCGAACTGCCAGATGCCTATAAGTCAGTTATCGAAGCGCTGAAACACGGTGGTCTGAAGAATCGCGTCTCTGTGAACATCAAGCTGATTGATTCACAGGATGTGGAGACGCGCGGCGTTGAAATTCTTAAAGATCTGGATGCTATCCTCATCCCTGGCGGCTTCGGCTACCGTGGTGTTGAAGGCAAGATCGCCACTGCACGCTATGCGCGTGAAAACAATATTCCATACCTCGGTATCTGCCTGGGTATGCAGGTTGCGCTGATTGAATTTGCGCGCAACGTAGCGGGAATGGAAAACGCGAACTCTACGGAATTTGTGCCAGACTGTAAGTACCCTGTTGTGGCGCTGATTACGGAATGGCGCGACGAAGACGGTAACGTCGAAGTCCGTACCGAGAAGAGCGATCTGGGTGGCACCATGCGTCTTGGCGCACAGGCCTGCCAGCTGTCCGACGATAGCGTGGTACGCAAGCTGTACGGCGAGCCGGTCATCACCGAGCGCCATCGTCACCGCTATGAAGTCAACAACATGTTGTTGAAACAAATTGAAGCTGCGGGTCTGCGTGTTGCGGGCCGTTCCGGGGATGATCAGTTAGTCGAGATCATCGAAGTGCCTAACCATCCGTGGTTCGTGGCCTGCCAATTCCACCCGGAATTTACTTCTACGCCGCGTGACGGGCATCCGCTGTTTGCAGGCTTCGTGAAAGCCGCCAGCGAGTACCAGAAGCGTCAGGCGAAGTAAAAAAAGTTAGAACGGCAACGCGTACCTTTGGTACGCGTTGTTTGTCTGGAGTTTTAGTTTAACTTGTACTGAGGAAAATCTAATGTCCAAAATCGTTAAAGTCATCGGTCGTGAAATCATCGACTCCCGTGGTAACCCGACCGTTGAAGCTGAAGTTCATCTGGAAGGTGGTTTCGTCGGTATGGCAGCGGCTCCATCAGGTGCTTCTACAGGTTCCCGCGAAGCGCTGGAACTGCGTGATGGCGACAAATCCCGTTTCATGGGCAAAGGCGTACTGAAAGCGGTTGGCGCTGTTAACGGTCCTATTGCTCAGGCTATCGTTGGCAAAGATGCTAAAGATCAGGCTGGCATCGACAAGATCATGATCGATCTGGACGGTACTGAAAACAAATCTAACTTCGGTGCGAACGCAATCCTGGCCGTTTCCCTGGCGAACGCCAAAGCGGCAGCGGCAGCTAAAGGCATGCCACTGTTCGAGCACATCGCTGAACTGAACGGCACCCCAGGCAAATACTCCATGCCTGTACCAATGATGAACATCATCAACGGTGGTGAGCACGCAGACAACAACGTTGATATTCAGGAATTCATGATTCAGCCAGTTGGCGCGAAAACCCTGAAAGAAGCGGTACGTATGGGTTCTGAAGTGTTCCACAACCTGGCTAAAGTTCTGAAAGCTAAAGGCATGAACACGGCTGTTGGTGACGAAGGCGGCTACGCGCCAAACCTGGGTTCTAACGCAGAAGCACTGGCTGTTATCGCTGAAGCAGTTAAAGCAGCAGGCTACGAGCTGGGCAAAGACATCACCCTGGCGATGGACTGCGCAGCATCTGAATTCTACAAAGACGGTAAATACGTTCTGGCCGGCGAAGGCAACAAAGCGTTCACCTCTGAAGAGTTCACCCACTTCCTGGAAGACCTGACCAAACAGTACCCAATCGTTTCTATCGAAGACGGTCTGGACGAGTCTGACTGGGATGGTTTCGCATACCAGACCAAAGTACTGGGCGACAAAATCCAGCTGGTTGGTGACGATCTGTTCGTAACCAACACCAAGATCCTGAAAGAAGGCATCGAGAAAGGCATCGTTAACTCCATCCTGATCAAATTCAACCAGATCGGTTCTCTGACCGAAACGCTGGCTGCGATCAAAATGGCGAAAGACGCTGGCTACACCGCGGTTATCTCTCACCGTTCTGGCGAAACTGAAGACGCTACCATCGCTGACCTGGCTGTTGGTACCGCTGCTGGCCAGATCAAAACCGGTTCTATGAGCCGTTCTGACCGTGTTGCTAAATACAACCAGCTGATTCGTATCGAAGAAGCGCTGGGCGAAAAAGCACCTTACAACGGTCGTAAAGAGATCAAAGGCCAGGCATAAGCCTGAACCTTCGTTCTTATGAAAAAACCCGCTTCGGCGGGTTTTTTGTTTTCTATAGCAGAAGCGGCAACGTGGCGCTTGCCGTTTGCTGGCTAACGTCACCGTAATGGCTGTCTACTGCAATAAGGGAAGTGGTTAGCAGTTCAACCAGTAGCATCACACCAACCTTGGCGTTGAGCGCACCCGCGCTCAGCGGTCCCTCGGGTTTGGCTGCAACCAGCTGTAAATCGCTCAGGGAGGCCAGCGGGCTGCGAGGCGTATTGCTGAGTGCCAGTACCTTAACGCCCCTCTTGCGGGCGAGTTTCACCACGTGAAGCAGATCCCGTGTAGAGCCGGAACTTGAGATGGCCACCACCAGCGTCTCTTTCGAGAGCGTCGTCGCATTCATGGCGGCGCGATGCATATCGCTAAACAGCTGTGCAGGTTTGCCGAGTCGCAGCAGCTTGTAATGCAAATACTCCCCCAGAATCGCGCTGGCCGCCACTCCGTAAATTTGCACTGACTGCGCCTGATGCAGGGCCAGTGTCGCCTGTTCAAGCTGGGCCCGGTCGAGGAGTTTTGCGGTATCTTGCAGCGCCTGGACAGACTCATCCACCACGTTATCTATTGCATCTCCTGCCTGACGCTCCGGCAAACCCTGCTGAATATCCAGCGCAAGCGCCATTTTAAATTCGTTATATCCCTTACAGCCCAGCGTGCGGCAAAGGCGTGTGACGCTGGCCTCGCTGGTGCCGCTTTCACGCGCCAGCTCGGTGATCGTCAGGTAGAGCACCCTGGCAGGATCGTTGAGGACAAACTCCCCCAGTTTTTGTTGCGTTGGGCTGTACCCGGAAGCCTCCTGGCGTAGCTTCAGCAGCAGGTTTTCATGGTCCGACATGCTAGATCCTTAATGCGTTTCTCTGCCAACTAGTGTGGCGGAAAGCGGGGGAGAGATGCCAGTCATTTCGAAAAAGTATGATCGGTGCCCTGGTTTTTGGTGGTAATTTTCACAATTAAAAATATATATGGTAAAAATTTTCATCAATAACCAGGGGGGATAAAAAAATGATGCAAATGTTCAGCGGAGCGTCTTCCGGCGGATGGTTTGAAAAAGCGCAGCGCTTCGGCAAATCCTTTATGTTACCCATCGCCATACTGCCCGCAGCAGGTCTGTTGCTGGGGATCGGCGGGGCGCTATCGAATCCGAATACGCTTACCGCGTATCCATTTTTAGACGTTGGCTGGCTACAGGCCATCTTTACCATCATGAGCAGCGCAGGCTCGATTGTGTTTGCAAACCTGTCGGTACTGTTTGCTGTTGGGGTCGCCGTTGGGCTGGCAAAAAATGATAAAGGCACGGCAGGGCTGGCGGCGTTACTCGCTTATCTGGTGATGAATGCCACTATCAATGCGCTGCTGATCCTGACCGGAAAACTGGCGCATGAGAACCCGGGCGCCGTAGGGCAGGGCATGACGCTGGGTATTCAGACGCTTGAAACGGGCGTGTTTGGCGGGGTAGTTATTGGGCTGGTGACCTGCGCACTGCATCATCGGTTTAATAAAATCGCGCTTCCGCAATTCCTGGGCTTTTTTGGCGGCTCACGCTTCGTTCCCATTATCAGCTCACTGGCGGCGATACTCGTCGGCGCGCTGATGACCGTGGTCTGGCCGAATTTTCAGAAGCTGATCTTTGGCCTCGGCGGGCTGGTGGATGCCACCGGCTATCTGGGGACGTTGCTGTACGGCTTCATCCTGCGCATGCTTGGCCCGTTTGGTTTGCACCACATCTTCTATCTTCCGTTCTGGACCACCGCGCTTGGCGGCAGTGAAATTGTTAACGGTCACCTGGTTGAGGGCACGCAGCGGATCTTCTTCGCCCAGCTCGCCGACCCGAACACGCAGCATTTCTATGAGGGCACGTCGCGCTTCATGTCCGGGCGCTTTATTACCATGATGTTTGGTCTGCTCGGCGCCTGCCTTGCGATGTACCACACGGCCAGGCCGGAGAACAAAAAGCGGGTTGCCGGGCTGCTGCTCTCTGCGGCGTTAACCTCATTCCTGACGGGAATTACCGAGCCCATAGAGTTCTCATTCCTGTTTATTGCCCCGGTGCTGTACGTCATTCATGCGCTGTTTGACGGGCTGGCGTTCATGCTCGCGCACATGCTGCACATCACCATCGGACAAACATTCTCCGGCGGGTTTATTGATTTCGTGCTGTTCGGCATTTTGCAGGGGGAAGCGAAAACTAACTGGATGTTCGTCCCGCTGGTGGGCGTACCGTGGTTCTTCCTTTACTACTGTACCTTCCGCTATCTGATCAAACGTTTTGATTTTGCCACGCCGGGCCGTGAAAAGGAGGCGTTGGCTGACGAGGCTACCCTGCCGCAAAGCGAGCGCGCCGCGGCGGTGATCGCCGGGCTGGGAGGAAAAGACAATCTGGATGACGTTGACTGCTGCGCCACGCGCCTTCGCGTCACGGTGAAAGACGGTAGCAAAGTCAATGAATCTGCACTGAAAGCGACCGGCGCCCGCGGCGTAATCGTCCGCGGCAACGGTGTCCAGGTCATCTATGGACCGCACGTCACCATTATCAAAAACGAAGTAGAAGAGATCTTATCGTAATGAAAACTGTACTGGATAACCTGAAAGGAAAACTGGTCGTCTCCTGCCAGGCGCTGGAAAACGAACCGCTGCACAGCCCGTTTATTATGTCGCGAATGGCGCTGGCGGCGGCCCAGGGCGGTGCCGCTGCGATCCGCGCCAATAGCGTGGTGGATATTGAGGCTATCAAAGGGCTGGTCTCACTGCCGGTAATCGGCATCATCAAACGAGACTATCCGGACAGCGAGGTGTTCATCACCGCAACGCTCAAAGAAGTGGATGAGTTGATGGCGGTCGGCCCGGAGATCGTTGCGCTGGATGCGACCGCCCGGAAACGGCCCGGTGGCGGATCGCTGGACATGCTGATCGCGCAGATCCGCACCCGTTACCCTTCGCTGCTGCTGATGGCGGATATTGCCACCGTGCAGGAGGCCGTGACCGCGCAGGCGCTGGGGTTTGATTGCGTCGGAACCACCCTTTACGGTTATACGGCGGAGACTGCGGGCCATTCGCTACCGGAAAATGACTGCGCGTTTTTGAAAGAGGTGCTGTCTGCCGTCACGATCCCCGTGATTGCTGAAGGTAACGTGGATACGCCTGAACGCGCGGCCAGGTGTCTGACGCTGGGGGCGCACACGGTTGTCGTCGGCGGGGCGATCACCCGACCACAGCAAATTACGGAACGGTTTATGGCGGCAATTGGCGCGCAAAGCACCGATGGAGCATGATCATCTGACGGGGATCTGCGATACTTATCGTTTATCCCCTTAACAGAGTTGACTATGCAGTACCCGATTAACGAGATGTTCCAGACCCTGCAAGGCGAGGGTTACTTTACCGGCGTTCCCGCTATCTTTATTCGTTTACAGGGATGCCCGGTTGGCTGCGCCTGGTGTGATACCAAACATACGTGGGATAAGCTCGCAGATCGGGAAGTGTCGCTGTTCAGCATTCTGGCGAAAACCAAAGAGAGCGATAAATGGGGCGCGGGCAGCGCGGAAGATCTGCTTGCCATTATTAGTCGTCAGGGCTGGACGGCGCGGCATGTGGTGATCACCGGCGGGGAACCCTGCATTCACGATCTGATGCCGCTCACCGAACTGCTCGAGAAGAACGGCTATAGCTGTCAGATCGAAACCAGCGGCACCCATGAAGTGCGCTGCTCCCATTCAACGTGGGTTACGGTTTCACCAAAAGTGAATATGCGCGGCGGGTATGACGTACTGTCGCAGGCGCTTGAGCGTGCTGATGAGATCAAACATCCGGTGGGGCGCGTGCGTGACATCGAAGCGCTGGATGAACTGCTGGCGACGCTGACGGACGAAAAGCAGCGCGTGATCGCGCTACAGCCTATCAGCCAGAAAGACGATGCGACCCGTCTGTGCATTGAAACCTGTATCGCCCGCAACTGGCGGCTGTCGATGCAGACGCACAAATATCTGAACATTGCCTGATACTTTTGTGGCCCCGCTTAACGCGGGGCTTTTGTTGTTGGCAGTAAAGCCCAGGTCACGACTGCCGACCCAAGGCAAATCGCACTGTTGAAAAGCAAGGCATACTGCGCGGCACTGGCCGTTCCCATCGGCAGCCATAGCGCGTACAGCGATGCGGTGACCGCGATACCCATTGCGCCGCCCAGGGAACTGCCCATCTTATAGATCCCAGAAGCCACCCCCACTTTGTTTTCAGGGGCATTCATTACCGCCGTGTCCGTTGAGGGCGTGGCGTAACATCCGAGCCCCAGCCCGAATAAAATATTGCTCAGAAAAACGGTAACAATGTAGACCTCTTTGCTTAAGAAGGTGCATGAAATCAGCGAAATACCTGTTGCGGTCAGCAGCGGGCCGGTCATCATCGGCAGCCTGGCGCCATAGCGCTGAAGCAGTTTTTCACCCACCCGGATCATCGCCAGTACGGTAACCAGATACCCCAGCGTCATCATGCCTGTCTGTAGCGGTGACAGATGATGGCCTTGCTGCAACCAGATGCTGGCGATCATCATGGTGCCAATGCAGCCGTTGAGCAGGAAATTTGAGAATACCGAGGCGCTATAGGCCCGGTTTTTAAACAGGGCGAAATCGATCAGCGCCGCATCGCCTTTCCGCCGCCCGGTAACGATAAAGCACATCAGTGCAATCACGGCTCCACACAGTACAAGAAGCGATAAACTGCTGCTCCAGCCCCAGCTGTGTCCTTTGCTGATAAACAGATTGAACAGCACCAGCATAAGGACAAAACTCACCAGGCCGCTGATATCCAGTTTGTGTCGACACGCATCAGGGCTGCGGCTTTCCGGCGTGGCGCGGATAAGCAATAGCGCGACCAGAGCCACCACCATCGACAGAATAAAAATCCAGCGCCAGCCCAGCGTGGTGGCGATGGCGCCTCCCACAAACGAGCTCAGGCCACTCCCGCCCCATGAACCGATAACCCAGAAACTGATTGCGCGCTGGCGTGCTTTACCTTCATACCAGGTTTTAATCAGCGCCAGCGTGGCGGGCATAATGCAGGCCGCTGATAGCCCCTGTATCGCTCGTCCCAACAGAAACAGGACGGGCTCCCATGAAATGAACAGCAGACCACTCCCGATCATGCTCAGGATCAGGCCAATCATGGTCAGGCGCATGCGCCCAAACTTATCGGCAAACCCACCGCAGGCGACGACAAAACAGCCGCTGAACAACGCGCTCAGGCTGACGGCCAGCGTAAGGGTTTCGAGGGCAATATCGAGGCTATTCTGCATGGCCGGAACCACGTTGATAACCGACTGGGCAAACAGCCAGAATGTCAGAACGCTCATGACGATACCCGCCAGCAGCCGATCGTTACCGGCGTAGGCGGATGCGCCTGTCAGGGAAACGGTACTCATAGTGCAGCCCTCCCGGGAAGGTGCGAATCAGCGCAGATAGTGTTCGGTCAGTGCGGCCCACAGCGCCGCGCCGGTGAGGAGAATGTTGTCGTTAAAGTCGTAGCCCGGGTTATGTACCATGCAGCGGTCAGGCTCATCCCCGGCGCCAAGCGTGAAATAGCATCCATTGGGATTTTTCTCGAGCATGAAAGCAAAGTCCTCGCTGCCCATAAACGCATTGACCTCCGCGACGGCATCCTGACCGAACAGATCGGTGGCGACGCTGCGCACCATCTCGTTGGCTTGCGGATTGTTTTTCAGCACCGGGCTGCCGTTAATGTGTCGAATGGTGGCCGTCGCATTGAAACTTTCCGCCTGTGCAACGGCGATATCATGGATACGCTGTAGCACGGTTTGCCGCACGCGTTCATCCAGCGTGCGTACGGTAAGTTTCATCAACACTTTGTCGTTGATAATGTTAGGGGCGTGCCCGGCCTGAATGCTGCCTACGGTAACGACGGCTGGCTGGAAGGGGGTAATGTTGCGCGAAACAATGGACTGCAACGCGATAGTGATATGACAGGCAACCAGGGTGGCGTCAACGGTATGTTCTGGCACCGCGCCGTGACCACCCACGCCGTTAACCTCAATATGAAGGGTGTCGGAAGAGGCCATCATGGCGCCATCGCGCAGACCAATTTTTCCGAGGGGCTGTGACGGCATATTGTGCAGACCAAAGATGTGGTCGCAGGGGAACAGGTCAAACAAACCGTCCTCTACCATAACGCGTCCGCCATACAGAAGTTCTTCCGCGGGCTGAAAAATAAGGTGCAGCGTGCCGTTAAAATTACGGGTGCGTGCCAGGTACTCCGCTGCATACAGGAGCGTTGTGGTGTGGCCGTCATGACCGCAGCCGTGGAATTTACCCTCAACGGTACTGCTCCACGCCTTGCCGTTGTTTTCCTGCATTGGCAGCGCATCCATATCGGCGCGCAGGCCCAGGCGTTTATGCCCGTTACCCACCTTCAGTGTGCCGACCACACCGGTTTTCGCCAGGCCGCGATGAACCTCATATCCCCATTCCTGAAGCAGAGCTGCAACGCGATCGCTCGTGTTGTGCTCCTCAAAACCAATTTCAGGATGCTGATGAAAATAGTGACGTAATTCAGTGAACCGGGCTTCGTTGCCACGCAGAGCTTCGATAATTGGATGTGTCATTTTTGTTATCCTTTTTCTGCCAAACGATGATAATTTCGAGTCTATGACGATCGTCCCGCCTGAAAATGCATTTTTTTGTTGTAAAGCGACGGCTTTATTTTGATTGTTTTTCATACAATTCAGTTATGACAAAAAAGATCAGGTCATTTTTTGTCTTTGGTGAGGGGTAAGATGGCGCAATGGGGAGATGAGTTTTGGATAGAGATTCAGGACATTCGCCACTGCGTGGAGGATGAAGGCGATACGCTAACGTTGCTCTGGGTGCTGGAAGGGCGGGCAGAGCTGAACACCGAAGTGGGACATGACATCCTGGAGGCCAATACCCTTGCTATCATCAACCGTCATCGGCGCTGGCAGTTCACGAGCGAAACGGCAAATGTCACCCTGCGCGTAACCCTTTCCGGGCGCTGGGTCGTCCAGCTCTGCAATGATTTTTTTGCCCATGATTATGCTGTACCGGCAGAAGCCGGAGGCGTCTGGCCCCAATGCGATGCGCTTCGCGATCTGCTGCGCCAGCTTCTTGTGGTCACCCTCATCAACGACCCGCACCGCTACCGGCTGGAGGCGTACCGCTGGCTGAGCGAGATATTGCTGTTGCTGACCAGCCGCTTTCAACAGCCCGCTCGTATGCTGTCCCGGGAACTTTCCTCAGCGCACAGCAAACGCATCGCCCGGGTGATAGAGCGGATCAATGCCAGTTATTCCCGCCGTATTACGCTTGCGGAAATCGCCGCGAGTGAATATGTCTCTGAAGCCTGGCTCTCTCGTCTCTTTCGCAAGGAGGTGGGGATCAGTTTCATGCAGTACATCACCCACCTGCGGCTGGAAAAGGCGGCCGACGCTCTCCGGCTGACGAACCGACCGCTGCATCAGATTGCGCTTGAGCAGGGTTTCGCCAGCACGCGTATGATGAGCGATCGGTTCAGGCGTGTTCACAATATGTCTCCGGGTGAGTTTCGTAAGGCCCGGCGCCAGCACCCGGAGGCGGCACGTATTCGGACGGACAGGCGTGAGCAGCGCTATCCGGTCGCCGTGGACAAGCTGTTTAGCCTGCTCAATGAACCGGTGGCGCGCGGTTGGGGAGCCTCGCCGCTCATCGTTCATCCGCAGCAGGAGCAGAGCCTGGATCTTGAGCAGCTTAATCCTCTTTCTGCCTCGCTGCGCCGTATGCGGGTGGTCATTACCCTGCGTGAGCTCGACGATTTGCTGCGTGAGGACGTTCGACAAAATCTGGAGGCGATAAATGAGGCCATTCCCATTGAGGGGATTGATATCGCCGAACCTTTTCTCAGCAGTCGTCTGTTTGCCACCGGGTGGGATGACCCCCAGATGGCGGGCTACGCCTGCTGGTACAATCTGCATCAGCTCTTCACCTGGCTGGCAAAAAAGCATTGGACGGTGCTACTGCACACCGGCGTAACGACCCGTCGCGATCTTCTTACCCGTTTTTTACAACAGTCGGTTAATCATTTTTCGCCAGAGATCACCGCGGGCTGGCACTTCGTCATGCACTGGTCAACACAGGCGAGTGAGGAGACCCGGGAGCAGGTCTGGCTGGCCCAGCAAAAGGCAATACGAACTTATCTTCCGCAGGCAAAGTTTGGTTTATGGCACCGATTTGCCCCCGTCAGCGCGGGCGTAAGCGACGATACCCTGTTCAGTTCAGCCATCCTGATGCAGGCCGATTTTCTTGCCTGTTCGGCCGATGCCAATGAGCTTCTCGATCCCGCGCAGCTGGAGGCAACCCCTCTCTCCCCAACGGAAAATTATCCGATACTGAAGGTCCGCCAGATCCTCGCCGCCCTTCGCCTGCGTAAATGTTCGCTTCCCGTCTGGCTTCTCTCCTGGAATACCCTCACCGGCAACACGCGGGCGACAAACGGCTGGTTTTTTCGTGGGGCGCTGCTGATGCAGAACCTGCTCGGGCTTTCGGAGCAGGTCTGGCTGGCGGGATTCTGGCTCAATTCGGGCCTTCAGGGAGAAGCTCGTGCGAACAACACCATCGATACCTCAAGCCTGGCGCTACAGTATAACCATGGTCTGCCGCGTCCGGTTTATTGGGTACTCTGGCTCTGGCAACGTCTGCGGGGCGAGGTGCTGGTCAATGATAAGCGTGTCCTGCTTACGCGCCATCGCAATGGTTATCAGCTGTTGCTGCGTAATGTGGTGGTTTTTAATCCGCTCCTTTCCAGTGAAGAAGCATTCATCCAGCGTTTTCGCCAGCAGTATCATTTACACCTGAAGGGAATGCGCGGTAAATGGCGAATTAAATGTCATCTGTTTGATCAGCACAACGGCGCGCTCTATCCGTTACTTGAAGGGGTTGGCAGCGAAAGCGGCCCTGATGAAGAGATGTGGCGCTGGATAGCGCATAAAGCGCGTCCAACGCTTTCCGTACGCGATGAACGCCTTTATGACGGCTGGCAACTGAGTGAATCACTGGAGAGTAATGCGCTGGTGCTCTACGAGTTTACGCCGCTCGTGCCTCGTGAGGCCGCAACGGAGGAGATTCACTCCCCGCGGTAGACGCAGCCTGCCGTGCAGGTCTCTTTGATCATCACTGCGCTCAGCAGCGGGACCAGCGGTTTCATCTGATCCCAAATCCATTTCGCCAGCACTTCGCTGGTCGGGTTTTCAAGGCCCGGAATATCATTCAGATAGTAGTGATCGAGACGATCGTAGGTCGGCTTAAACGCAGCCTTCAGTTCGGCAAAGTCCATGATCCAGCCCGTATGGGGATCGACTTCACCGGTGATTTCAAGACGCACCATAAACGAGTGTCCATGCAGGCGGCCACATTTGTGCCCGGCAGGAACGTGTGGAAGGTGGTGTGCGGCTTCGAAGGTGAAATCTTTAAACAGTGTGGTGGACATCATAGCTCTCAGGAATGCGGAAAAAACCGCCGCATAGTACCGGAAAGCACAATTTTTATCATTAACTAAAACGGCTCTGAATGGTCACCGCCTCGTATTCATGGTGTTTATCGGCCTTTATTGTTTTATTTCAAATAGTTATTTAATCGCTTTTATCGTTAAGAACGATAACTAAAACAGGTTAGTCCATTTGGTTATTTATTATTTCCATCCCTTCTTTAATTGTTATTATCCCCGCCGTTAACCTTATCTTCAGTTTGGATTTATTCGCTTAAAGTCCGCTTTGCTACTGGAACATAACGACGCATGACAACACAGGCCCCACCTTCAAATTTGCTTCCCCTTAACCCGGAGCAACTGGCGCGCCTACAGGCCGCGACTTCCGATTTTTCACCCACCCAGCTCGCCTGGGTCTCCGGCTATTTCTGGGGAATGCTCAATCAGCAGCCGGGTGCTGTGGCTGGCGTCCCGCCAACGGCCGTTGAAATTCCTGCCATCACGCTTATCTCCGCTTCGCAAACGGGTAATGCCCGTCGTGTGGCCGAAGCGCTGCGTGATGACCTGCTCGCCGCGAAGTTGAACGTCAACCTGGTCAACGCCGGGGATTATAAATTCAAACAGATCGCGTCAGAAAAACTGCTGGTGGTGGTGGCGTCAACGCAGGGGGAAGGTGAGCCTGCGGAAGAAGCCGTCGCGCTGCATAAGTTCCTGTTCTCGAAAAAAGCGCCCAGGCTGGAGGGCACCGCCTTTGCCGTCTTCGGCCTCGGTGATACGTCCTATGAATTTTTCTGCCAGTCCGGTAAAGACTTCGACAGCAAGCTGGCGGAGCTGGGTGCAGAGCGCCTGCTGGATCGCGTAGACGCTGATGTCGAATACCAGGCCGCCGCCGCCGAATGGCGGACGCGCATCGTTGAGGTGCTGAAGGCCCGCGTCCCGAAAGAGACGCCAGCGCAGGCCGCCGTTACCGCAGCGGGCACCGTCAACGAAATCCACACCAGCCCTTACACGAAAGAGGCGCCGCTGACGGCGAGCCTGTCGGTAAACCAGAAAATCACGGGCCGTGATTCGGAAAAAGACGTGCGCCATATCGAAATCGATCTCGGTGACTCCGGCCTGCGTTATCAGCCTGGCGATGCGCTGGGCGTCTGGTATCAGAACGATCCGGCGCTGGTGAAAGAGCTGGTCGAGCTGCTGTGGCTGAAAGGCACGGAGCCGGTCCAGGTGGAAGGTAAAACCTTACCGCTCTCTGAGGCGCTTCAGTGGCATTTCGAGCTGACGGTGAACACCGCCAATATCGTTGAAAACTACGCCACCTTAACGCGCAGCGAGTCCCTTCTGCCGCTGGTGGGGGACAAAGTGAAGTTACAGCATTACGCCGCGACGACGCCGATTGTCGATATGGTGCGTTTCTCCCCGGCACAGCTGGATGCCGACGCGCTGATCGGCCTGCTGCGTCCGCTGACGCCGCGTCTTTACTCCATCGCCTCTTCACAGGCGGAAGTGGAAAACGAAGTCCACATCACCGTTGGCGTGGTGCGTTACGACATCGAAGGCCGCGCGCGGGCGGGCGGGGCGTCGGGCTTCCTGGCCGACCGCGTGGAAGAAGAGGGCGAGGTGCGCGTCTTTATCGAACACAACGACAACTTCCGCCTGCCGGCGAACCCGGAAACGCCGGTGATCATGATTGGCCCGGGCACCGGCATCGCACCGTTCCGCGCCTTTATGCAGCAGCGTGCAGCGGACGAGGCGCCGGGTAAAAACTGGCTGTTCTTCGGCAACCCGCATTTTACTGAAGATTTCCTCTACCAGGTTGAATGGCAGCGCTACGTCAAAGAGGGCGTGCTGACCCGCATCGATCTGGCCTGGTCCCGCGATCAGAAAGAAAAAGTATACGTACAAGACAAACTGCGCGAACAGGGCGCAGAGCTGTGGCGCTGGATCAATGACGGCGCCCACATTTATGTCTGCGGCGACGCCAATCGCATGGCGAAAGACGTTGAGCAGGCACTGCTGGAAGTGATTGCCGAATTCGGCGGTATGGATGCCGAAACGGCGGATGAATTTTTAAGTGAGCTGCGCGTAGAGCGCCGTTATCAGCGAGATGTCTACTAATGAGCGAAAAACATCCTGGCCCACTGGTGGTCGAAGGCAAACTGTCTGATGCCGAGCGCATGAAGGTAGAGAGCAACTACCTGCGCGGTACCATTGCCGAAGATTTAAATGACGGCCTGACCGGCGGTTTCAAAGGCGACAACTTCCTGCTGATCCGTTTCCACGGTATGTACCAGCAGGACGACCGCGATATCCGCGCCGAACGTGCCGAACAGAAGCTGGAGCCGCGTCATGCGATGCTGCTGCGCTGCCGCCTGCCGGGTGGCATCATCACCACCAAACAGTGGCAGGCGATCGACAAGTTTGCCGGTGAAAACACGATTTACGGCAGCATCCGTCTGACTAACCGTCAGACCTTCCAGTTCCACGGCATTCTGAAGAAAAACGTCAAGCCGGTGCACCAGATGCTGCACTCCGTGGGGCTGGACGCGCTGGCGACCGCCAACGACATGAACCGTAACGTGCTTTGCACCTCGAACCCGTATGAGTCCGAGCTGCACGCCGAAGCGTACGAGTGGGCGAAGAAGATCTCCGAGCACCTGCTGCCACGCACGCGTGCCTATGCGGAGATCTGGCTCGATCAGGAGAAAGTCGCGACCACGGACGAAGAGCCGATCCTCGGTCAGACCTACCTGCCGCGCAAATTCAAGACCACGGTGGTTATCCCGCCGCAGAACGATATCGACCTGCACGCCAACGACATGAACTTCGTGGCGATTGCCGAAAATGGCAAGCTGGTCGGCTTTAACCTGCTGGTGGGCGGCGGTTTGTCCATCGAGCATGGGAACAAGAAAACCTACGCCCGCACCGCGAGCGAGTTCGGCTTCCTGCCGCTGGAGCACACGCTGGCCGTGGCTGAGGCGGTGGTTACTACCCAGCGCGACTGGGGCAACCGTACCGACCGTAAAAACGCGAAAACCAAATACACCCTGGAGCGTGTAGGCGTCGAGACGTTCAAAGAAGAAGTGGAGCGTCGCGCGGGGATCAAGTTTGAGCCGATCCGCCCTTACGAATTCACCGGTCGCGGCGATCGCATTGGCTGGGTGAAAGGTATCGATAATAAATGGCACCTGACGCTGTTTATTGAAAACGGTCGTATTCTGGATTATCCGGGCCGCCCGCTGAAAACCGGTCTGCTGGAAATTGCTAAGATCCATAAAGGCGAGTTCCGCATTACCGCCAACCAGAACCTGATTATTGCCGGCGTGCCGGAAAGCCAGAAGGCGAAGATCGAGAAGCTGGCGCGCGATCATGGGTTGATGAATGCGGTTAAACCGCAGCGTGAAAACTCGATGGCCTGCGTGTCGTTCCCGACCTGCCCGCTGGCGATGGCCGAAGCGGAACGTTTCCTGCCGTCCTTCACTGATAAAGTGGAAGCGATTCTGGAAAAACACGGTATTCCGGACGAGCATATTGTTATGCGCGTCACCGGCTGCCCGAACGGCTGCGGTCGCGCGATGCTGGCCGAGCTGGGTCTGGTGGGCAAAGCGCCGGGTCGTTACAACGTGCACCTTGGCGGCAACCGTATGGGGACGCGCATTCCGCGTATGTACCGTGAAAATATTACGGAACCGGAAATTCTTGATTCCATCGACGAGCTTGTCGGGCGCTGGGCGAAAGAGCGCGAAGCGGGTGAAGGCTTCGGCGACTTTACGGTGCGTGCGGGCATCATTCGCCCGGTGCTCGATCCCGCCAGGGATTTCTGGGAGTAACGCATCCTTTGCCCGGTGGCGCTTCGCTTACCGGGCCTACGGGTTTTGTAGGCCGGGCAAACGCAGTGCCGCCCGGCAAAACAGGCAAACGAGGTTCTTATGTCCGTACTCGATCTAAACGCCCTTAATGACCTGCCAAAAGTCGAACGCATTCTGGCCCTGGCAGAAACCAACGCCCAGCTGGAAAAACTCGACGCCGAAGGGCGCGTGGCGTGGGCGCTGGAAAACCTGCCGGGTGACTATGTGCTGTCGTCAAGCTTTGGCATCCAGGCGGCGGTCAGCCTGCACCTGGTGAATCGGCTCCGCCCGGACATTCCGGTGATCCTCACCGATACCGGCTATCTGTTCCCGGAGACCTACCAGTTTATTGACGAGCTGACGGACAAGCTCAAGCTGAACCTCAAAGTTTACCGCGCGACGGAAAGCGCGGCCTGGCAGGAGGCGCGCTACGGCAAGCTGTGGGAACAGGGCGTTGAGGGCATTGAGAAATACAATGAGATCAACAAGGTCGAGCCGATGAACCGGGCGCTGAAAGAGCTGAACGCTCAGACCTGGTTCGCGGGCCTGCGCCGCGAGCAGTCCGGGAGCCGGGCAACGCTGCCGGTGCTGGCGGTGCAGCGCGGCGTGTTCAAAGTGCTGCCGATCATCGACTGGGATAACCGCACGGTGTACCAGTATCTGCAAAAGCACGGGCTGAAGTACCATCCGCTGTGGGATCAAGGCTACCTGTCGGTAGGCGACACCCACACCACGCGTAAATGGGAACCGGGAATGGCGGAAGAAGAGACGCGATTCTTTGGGCTGAAGCGCGAGTGCGGGCTGCACGAAGGGTAATGTCGTTTCGCCCGGTGGCGGCTACGCCTTACCGGGCCTACGTTTCGTGCCGTTGTAGGCCCGGTAAGCGCAGCGCCGCCGGGCTTAATTGCCTCAGGCTTTCCCCGCTTTCGCCAGCTCCTTCACCAGCGGCAGCATCACCTTCACGACATCCCGGCTGCGGTGCTCAATCCGCTGCGGCAGCGCTTTATCAATGTGCTGCTGATTATCCAGCCGCACATCATGCCAGCTGGTGCCGTCCGGAAAGGCTTTCGATTTGCTGCGCTGCTGATAGCCATCTTTTTTGCCCAGCGCCCAGTTCGTCGCCTCGACGTAAAGCACCGGAATGCCCGCCTTATCAAACACTTCACCGTCATTACAGCAGCCTGTGCCTTTAGGATACTGCGGGTTACCGCCCGGATTTGTCGCGGCATAGACGCCATGCGTGCGGGCAAGCGCCAGCGCGCGGTCGCGGGTGAGTTTACGTACGCTGCTCGGCGTGCTCTGTCCGCTATTAAAATAGAGCTTATCCCCCACGATCAGATTATCGAGGTTAATCACCAGCAACGTATTCTTCTTCTCCTCAGCGCTCATGCGCTTAAGGAGATTCTCAGCGCCGAGTTTTCCTTCTTCTTCGCCGCTGGTCGCAACAAAGCGAATGCTGTATTTCGTCGGAATATTCTTCAGGCGTTCGGCCAGCTCAAGCATCACGCCCAGACCCGCCGCATTGTCATCCAGCCCCTGAAGCGTCAGCCCGCCGAGGTTATTATCGACATCGGCGTCGCTCAACGGCGTGTAGGTATCAAGGTGCGCCATAATAATAATCTGCTCAGCCGCCTTTCCTTCGTGCGCCGCAATGACCGTGCTGCCGGTTACGTTATGCCAGTTCTGCGTTTTATTGCGTGTGGTATAGATGTAGCGGCTATGGAAAGCGCGAATGTCGCTCTCATAGCCCATATCCGCAAATTGCTGACGGATATAGTCTGCCGAGAGCATCTCGGCTGGGGTTCCGGTCATACGGCCCGGAAAGACCGTCGCAATATGCCGCGCCTGCATACTGGCTATTTCACCGTAAGATTGATTTTTTGCCTGAGCCGGAAGGATAAAGCAAACGCCGAGCGCCAGGGCAACGAATCGGTGGCGCATTGCGGAAAACATAGTGAGTCCTTAAAAACAGAGCAAAATTTTAACCCGCATAGTATGAAACTGTGATCGGGTAGACACAATTTGAATTGCTCCTAAATGCCCGAAATTTCGCGTGTTAAGCACTTTTTGATATTTGCTTTTCCACGGCGTTATTCCATTGAGTAACTACTCATTCCAATTCGTAATTTCATTCGATCTAAGCCGCCCCCTATAGTCCCTTTATTCGTGGTTGTTAGTGAGTTGTTGCCTGTGGACTATCTCCCCCTTTTTGCTGCCTTAAAAGACCGACCGGTACTGGTTGTCGGGACGGGTGAAATTGCCGATCGCAAAATCGCCTTCCTGCAACGCGCCGGGGCGCAGGTGCAGATCGTTGCAGAGGCGGATTTTGAAGAGTCTCAGATCGACAGCGTGGTGCTGGTGATTGCGGCAACCGAAGATCGGGCGCTCAACCGCCGCATTTCCGACGCAGCTCAGGCCCGTCACCGTCTGGTGAACGTGGTAGACGACCAGCCGTTATGTTCATTTATCTTCCCGTCGATTGTCGACCGCTCGCCGCTGCTGGTGGCGATCTCCTCCGGCGGCACCGCCCCGGTGCTGGCGCGCGTGCTGAGAGAAAAAATCGAAGCGCTGCTGCCGACCAGCCTCGGACGCATGGCGGAGAAGGCCAGCTACTGGCGCAACCATTTGAAAACGCGTCTGACCAGCGTGACGGAACGCCGTCGCTTCTGGGAGCGTGTGTTTCGCGGCCGCTTTGCCAGCCTGATGCAGGCCGGTAACGAGACGGCGGCGCAACAAATTCTCGAAGACGAACTGGATAACCCCGGCAGTACGGGCGGAGAGATCATTCTGGTGGGCGCCGGGCCGGGCGATGCCGGGCTGCTCACGCTGCGTGGCCTCCAGGTTCTTCAGGATGCGGATGTCGTGTTCTATGACCACCTGGTCACCGACGGTATTCGCGAGCTGATCCGCCGTGACGCGGAGCAAATTTGCGTCGGCAAACGTGCCGGCGAGCACTCCGTGCCCCAGCACGACACCAACCAGATGCTGATTGCCGCCGCGAAAGCGGGCAAGACCGTGGTGCGCCTGAAAGGGGGCGACCCGTTTATCTTCGGTCGTGGTGGCGAGGAGTTGCAGGCGGCAGCCGAAGCGGGCGTCCCGTTCCAGGTGGTTCCCGGCATTACGGCGGCGTCTGCCGTCACGGCCTACGCCGGTATTCCGCTGACCCATCGCGATTACGCCCAGAGCGTGACCTTTGTGACCGGGCACTATAAAGCCGACAGCACGCCGTTTGACTGGTCGCATCTCGCCCAGAGCCGACAAACGCTGGCGATTTATATGGGCACGATGAAAGCGGCTGACATCAGCGAACAGCTTATTCAGCACGGTCGCGATGCGACGACGCCGGTAGCGGTGATCTCCCGCGGGACACGCGTCGATCAGCATGTCGCCATCGGCACCTTACAAGACCTTGCAACCCTGGCGAAAGACGCCCCAATGCCCGCCCTGATCGTGGTGGGAGAAGTGGTGCAGCTGCACAGCACGCTCGCCTGGTTCCAACACACAACCGACACAGAAGGCTTTGGCGCTTCTGTTATAAATTTGGCTTAAGGAACGGTTATGGACCAAAAACGACTTACTCACCTGCGGCAGCTCGAAGCGGAAAGTATCCACATTATCCGCGAAGTGGCCGCCGAGTTTTCTAACCCGGTGATGATGTACTCCATCGGTAAAGATTCCAGCGTCATGCTGCACCTGGCGCGTAAAGCGTTTTATCCGGGTACGCTGCCGTTCCCGCTGTTACACGTGGATACCGGCTGGAAATTCCGCGAGATGTACGAGTTTCGTGACCGTACCGCCAAAGCCTACGGCTGCGAGCTGCTGGTGCACAAAAACCCGGAAGGGGTGGCGATGGGCATCAACCCGTTCGTGCACGGCAGCGCCAAGCATACCGACATCATGAAAACCGAAGGGCTGAAGCAGGCGCTGAATAAATACGGTTTTGATGCGGCCTTCGGCGGCGCGCGACGTGACGAAGAGAAATCCCGCGCCAAAGAGCGTATCTACTCTTTCCGCGACCGCTTCCACCGCTGGGACCCGAAAAACCAGCGTCCGGAGCTGTGGCACAACTACAACGGCCAGATCAACAAGGGCGAAAGCATTCGCGTCTTCCCGCTCTCCAACTGGACCGAGCTGGATATCTGGCAGTACATCTATCTGGAAAATATTGAGATCGTTCCGCTGTATCTGGCGGCCGAGCGCCCGGTGCTGGAGCGCGACGGCATGCTGATGATGATCGACGACGATCGCATTGATTTACAGCCGGGCGAAGTGATCAAAAAACAGATGGTCCGTTTCCGTACTCTCGGCTGCTGGCCGTTGACCGGCGCGGTGGAATCCAGTGCGCAGACGCTGCCCGAGATCATCGAGGAGATGCTGGTGTCGACCACCAGTGAGCGACAGGGCCGCGTGATTGACCGCGACCAGGCAGGCTCCATGGAGCTGAAGAAACGTCAGGGTTATTTCTAAGGAGCCGCCATGAATACGACTATTGCCCAACAAATTGCCGATGAAGGCGGCGTAGAAGCTTATCTGCACGCCCAACAGTACAAAAGCCTGCTGCGTTTCCTGACCTGCGGCAGCGTGGATGACGGGAAAAGTACCCTGATTGGTCGTCTGCTGCACGACACGCGCCAGATCTACGAAGATCAGCTCTCTTCCCTGCACAACGACAGTAAACGCCACGGCACCCAGGGCGAAAAACTCGACCTGGCGCTGCTGGTGGACGGCTTGCAGGCGGAGCGCGAGCAGGGCATTACCATTGATGTCGCCTATCGCTACTTCTCTACCGAAAAGCGCAAATTTATTATCGCCGACACCCCGGGGCACGAGCAGTACACCCGTAACATGGCGACCGGCGCGTCCACCTGTGACCTGGCGATCCTGCTGATCGACGCCCGTAAAGGTGTGCTGGATCAGACTCGTCGTCACAGCTTTATCTCTACGCTGCTGGGGATCAAGCATCTGGTGGTGGCGGTGAACAAAATGGATCTGGTGGGCTACAGCGAAGCGCGTTTCGACGAGATCCGCCAGAGCTACCTGACCTTTGCTGAACAGCTGCCGGGCAACCTCGATATTCGCTTTGTGCCGCTGTCGGCGCTGGAAGGGGATAACGTCGCCTCTCAGAGCGCGAACATGCCGTGGTACAGCGGCCCGACGCTGCTGGAAGTGCTGGAAACCGTTGAAATTCAGCGCGTGGTCGATACCCAGCCGATGCGCTTCCCGGTGCAGTACGTGAACCGTCCGAACCTCGATTTCCGCGGCTTCTCCGGTACTCTCGCTTCAGGCTCCGTGAAGGTGGGTCAGCGCGTCAAGGTGCTGCCATCCGGCGTGGAATCGACCATCGCCCGTATCGTCACCTTTGATGGCGATCTGGACGAAGCCGGGGCAGGTGAAGCGGTAACCCTGGTACTGAAAGACGAAATTGATATCAGCCGCGGCGACCTGCTGGTCGACGCGCAGGAAACGCTGGCGGCGGTGCAGGGCGCATCCGTGGATGTAGTGTGGATGGCCGAACAGCCGCTGACCGCAGGCCAGAGCTATGACATTAAAATCGCCGGCAAGAAAACCCGCGCCCGCGTGGACGGCATTCAGTTCCAGGTGGACATCAACAACCTGACCCACCGTGACGTGAGCGAGCTGCCGCTGAACGGCATCGGTCTGGTGGATATGACCTTCGACGAGCCGCTGGTGCTGGATCCGTATCAGCAGAATCCGGTGACGGGCGGGCTGATCTTCATTGACCGCCTGACCAACGTCACCGTCGGTGCCGGCATGGTCCGCGAGCCTGACGCACAGGCGAGCGTGACGTCTGAGTTCAGCGCCTTCGAGCTGGAACTGAACGCGCTGGTGCGTAAGCACTTCCCGCACTGGGGCGCACGCGATCTGCTGGGAGGCAAGTGATGGCCGCCCATGATGAGAACGTCGTCTGGCATCCTCATCCGGTCACCGTCGCCCAGCGCGAACAGCTCCACGGTCACCGTGGGGTTGTGCTGTGGTTTACCGGGCTGTCTGGCTCCGGTAAATCCACGGTGGCAGGCGCACTGGAAGAGGCGCTGCATCAGCAGGGGGTGAGCACCTACCTGCTGGACGGCGACAACGTGCGTCACGGCCTGTGCAGCGATTTAGGGTTCAGCGATGAAGACCGTAAAGAGAACATTCGTCGGGTAGGGGAAGTCGCCAGCCTGATGGCGGATGCCGGGCTGGTGGTGCTAACGGCGTTTATCTCACCGCACCGCGCCGAACGTCAGATGGTGCGTGAGCGCGTGGGGCAGAATCGCTTTATTGAAGTGTTTGTGGATACCCCGCTGGCAATCTGCGAAGCGCGCGATCCAAAAGGGCTGTACAAAAAAGCCCGCGCGGGAGAGCTGCGAAACTTCACCGGCATTGACTCGGTTTACGAAGCGCCTGAATCCCCTGAGATTCATCTGGAAGGCCAACAATTGGTAACAAATTTAGTAAGCCAATTATTAGACCTGCTCAGACGGGACGATATTATCAGATCCTGAGACGGTATCGTTCGGGAGCTGTCTTCCCGAGCGATGAGTCACGGTCACAGGATTAGCTATGCGCAACAGTGAAAACTACATGATTACCACCGGGTCGGAACCGTTAACGACCGACGACGAGACGACCTGGTCCTTCCCTGGGGCGATAGTCGGCTTCGTATCGTGGCTACTGGCGCTGGGTATCCCGTTTTTGATCTACGGTGGTAACACCCTCTTTTTCTTCCTCTATACCTGGCCTTTCTTTCTGGCGCTGATGCCCGTTGCGGTGGTTGTGGGCGTGGCGCTGCACTCCCTTTTCAACGGCAAGCTCCTGTATAGTACGCTCATCACTATCGCCACCGTTGTGGTCATCTTTGGCCTGCTGTTTTTATGGCTGATGGGCTAACTTACGGCATAATTAAAACCCCGCAGTAGAGTCCAGCGGAAAGTTATGGGATGATGATGCCGTTTTTTCAGGGGGCAGGATGGGTAAACTAACGCTGCTGTTGCTGGCTTTGCTGGTCTGGCTGCAATATTCGCTGTGGTTCGGCAAAAACGGACTGCACGACTACAGCCGGGTGAGCGATGACGTCGCGGCACAGCAGGCTACAAACGCCAAACTTAAAGCGCGTAACGATCAACTTTTTGCTGAAATTGATGACCTCAATGGCGGCCAGGAGGCGATTGAGGAACGCGCACGCAATGAACTCAGTATGACTAAGCCGGGCGAAACGTTTTATCGCCTGGTTCCGGATGCGTCTAAACGCAATCAGGGCTCCGCACAAAACAATCGATAATCAGGCCCAGGATTACGACATGGCAGCAACTTTTTCGGACGTCTGTGCCGTGGTGCCGGCCGCAGGTTTTGGCCGGCGCATGCAGACAGAATGTCCTAAGCAGTACCTCTCAATTGGCGATAAAACGATCCTCGAGCACGCCGTGGCAGCGCTGCTGTCGCATGCCCGGGTGAAACGCGTGGTTATTGCCATCAGCCCCGGCGATGCGCGTTTTGCACAGCTCCCGCTGGCAAATCATCCTCAGATTACCGTTGTTGACGGCGGCGCCGAGCGGGCCGACTCTGTTCTGGCGGGCATTCAGGCTGCCGGGAACGCGCAGTGGGTGCTGGTGCACGATGCCGCGCGTCCCTGTCTGCATCACGACGATCTGTCACGTCTGCTGGCCCTGAGTGAAACCAGTAACGTGGGCGGCATTCTGGCCGCCCCGGTGCGTGACACCATGAAGCGTGCCGAACCGGGTAAACCGGCGATTGCCCACACCGTCGAGCGCGTCGATCTCTGGCACGCGCTGACGCCACAATTTTTTCCCCTCCAATTACTCCACGACTGCTTAACGCGTGCGCTTAAAGAAGGTGCGACCATTACGGACGAAGCCTCGGCGCTGGAGTATTGCGGTTTCCACCCAACGCTTGTTGAAGGGCGCGCTGATAATATAAAAGTGACGCGCCCGGAAGACTTACAGCTCGCGGAATTTTATCTTACCCGTACGACCCCTCAGGAGAAGGCATAATGCGTATTGGACACGGTTTTGATGTACACGCCTTTGGCGGCGTTGGCCCAATTATCATTGGCGGCGTGCGCATTCCATACGAAAAAGGTTTGCTGGCGCATTCTGATGGCGACGTGGCGCTGCATGCGCTGACCGACGCGCTGCTGGGTGCCGCCGCGTTGGGCGACATTGGTAAACTGTTCCCGGACACCGATCCTGCTTTTAAAGGCGCAGACAGCCGCGAACTGCTGCGCGAAGCCTGGCGTCGTATTCAGGCCAAAGGCTACACCCTCGGCAACGTTGATGTGACGATCATTGCTCAGGCACCGAAGATGCTGCCGCACATCCCTCAGATGCGCGTGTTTATCGCTGAAGATCTGGGCTGCCATATGGACGACGTCAACGTCAAAGCGACCACCACGGAGAAGCTGGGCTTTACCGGTCGTGGCGAAGGCATTGCCTGTGAAGCCGTGGCGCTGCTGGTGAAGGCGGTCAAATGACGGATTTCGACAACCTGACGTATCTGCACGGCAAACCGCAGGGCAAGGGTCTGCTGAAAGCCAACCCTGAAGATTTCGTGGTAGTGGAAGATCTGGGTTTTGAGCCGGACGGCGAAGGCGAGCACATCCTGGTGCGCATTCTGAAAAACGGCTGCAACACCCGCTTCGTGGCGGACGCGCTGGCAAAATTCCTCAACATTCACGCCCGCGAGGTGAGCTTTGCCGGTCAAAAGGATAAGCATGCCGTGACCGAACAGTGGCTTTGCGCCCGCGTGCCCGGCAATGCCATGCCCGATTTAAGCAAATTTGAGCTTGAGGGCTGTAAGGTACTGGAGTATGCCCGCCACAAACGCAAATTGCGTCCGGGAGCGTTGAAAGGCAACGATTTCACGCTGGTGCTGCGTGAAGTGACCGACCGCGATGACGTTGAAAAACGCCTTAAGGCCATTACCGAACGCGGCGTGCCAAACTATTTTGGCGCACAGCGCTTTGGCATTGGTGGCAGCAACCTGCTGGGCGCGCTGCGCTGGGCGCAAAGCAGCGCGCCGGTGCGCGACAGGAATAAACGCAGTTTTTGGTTGTCGGCAGCCCGCAGTGCGTTGTTTAATCAGATTGTGAGCGAACGGCTGAAAAAACCGGACGCGAATCAAGTTGTTGTCGGCGATGCGCTACAATTAGCGGGACGCGGAAGCTGGTTTGTGGCAACGGCCGATGAGATGGCCGATGCCCAGTCGCGCGTGGACGCTAAATCGCTGATGATTACCGCCGCCTTGCCGGGCTCAGGCGACTGGGGAACCCAGGGCGAGGCGCTGGCCGCTGAGCAGTCAGCGGTGGCGGATGCGCCAGAATTACAATCATTGCTGGTGCGGGAAAAAGTCGAGGCGGCGCGCCGTGCGATGCTCCTCTACCCGCAACAGCTGAGCTGGAACTGGTGGGATGACGTAACCGTCGAGTTACGCTTCTGGCTGCCGGCAGGTAGCTTTGCCACCAGTGTTGTCAGGGAACTTATCAACACGTCGGGTGATTATGCGAATATTGCTGAGTAACGATGACGGGATCCATGCGCCAGGTATTCAGACGCTGGCGAAACACCTCCGCGAATTTGCGGATGTGCAGGTCGTGGCTCCCGATCGTAACCGCAGTGGCGCGTCTAACTCATTGACGCTGGAGTCTTCACTTCGCACCTTTACCTTTGAGAATGGCGATATTGCCGTCCAGATGGGGACGCCGACCGATTGCGTGTTTCTGGGCGTAAATGCGCTGATGCGCCCGCGGCCGGATGTTGTGGTCTCCGGCATCAATGCCGGGCCGAATCTTGGCGATGATGTGATTTACTCCGGCACCGTGGCCGCGGCGATGGAGGGGCGTCACCTGGGGTTCCCGGCGCTGGCGGTCTCGTTAAACGGCCACACCCACTATGACACTGCCGCCGCGGTAACCTGCTCTATTCTCCGTGCGCTTGGCCGCGAGCCGCTGCGTACCGGACGTATCCTCAATATTAACGTGCCGGATCTCCCGCTGGACGAGATTAAAGGGATCCGCGTGACGCGCTGCGGCAGTCGCCATCCGGCCGATCAGGTTATTCCCCAGCAGGATCCGCGCGGCAATACCCTGTACTGGATCGGCCCGCCGGGAGATAAATGCGATGCCGGGCCAGACACCGACTTCGCTGCGGTGGATGAGGGTTACGTTTCCGTTACGCCGTTGCACGTAGATTTAACCGCTTATAGCGCGCATGATGTGGTGTCGGACTGGTTAGATCGGGTCGGAGTGAACGCGCAATGGTAAGTAAACGTGTACAAACTCTTCTGGAACAATTACGCGCACAGGGGATCGCCAACGAGCAGGTGCTGGATGCGCTTGCCCAGGTTCCCCGTGAGAAGTTTGTAGATGAGGCGTTTGAACACAAAGCGTGGGAAAACGTGGCGCTGCCCATCGGGCAAGGCCAGACGATTTCGCAGCCTTACATGGTGGCGCGTATGACGGAGCTTCTGGAGTTAACGCCAGACTCCCGGGTGCTGGAAATTGGCACCGGTTCAGGGTATCAGACCGCGATCCTGGCCCACCTTGTGCACCATGTCTGTTCCGTGGAACGGATTAAAGGCTTGCAGTGGCAGGCGCGCCGTCGCCTGAAACAGCTTGATTTACATAATGTATCGACACGCCACGGCGATGGATGGCAGGGTTGGCAGGCTCGCGCCCCGTTTGACGCCATAATAGTCACGGCCGCGCCACCTGAAATTCCCGCTGCACTTCTCTCGCAGCTGGACGAGGGCGGCATTCTAGTTTTGCCCGTCGGCGATGAGCAGCAGCTTTTAAAGCGCGTTCGTCGACGCGGCGGCGAGTTTATTATCGATACCGTGGAAGCCGTGCGCTTTGTGCCCCTGGTTAAGGGCGAGCTGGCCTGAGACTCGGATTTTTCCAGGGTTATTGAGGCAAATTCAGCGTATGGTGTGGCGCGATAGGTTCGTGCCATCACGGTTATTTTTAAGTCACTGGTAGTTAACACATTCCTGGGGGATAAATGAGCGCGGGAAGCCCAAAATTCACCATCAGCCGTGTTGCGGCATTATCACTGGTTTCGCTCTGGCTGGCAGGCTGTACAAGTTCTGACAATGCACCTGCGCCCGTCAGTTCCGTCAATGGAACCAGCGGCTCGGGTAACACGTCCAGCGGAATGTTGATTACCCCTCCGCCTAAAATGGGTACGTCCACGGCGCAGCAAACTCCGCAGATCCAGCCGGTTCAGCGTCCAGTTACGCAGCCTTCGCAGATTCAGCCAGTGGATCAGCCTGTTCAGACCGAAAATGGCCGCATAGTGTATAACCGTAAGTATGGGAACATTCCGAAAGGTAGCTATACCGGCGGCAGCATCTATACCGTGAAGCGCGGCGATACGCTGTTCTATATTGCCTGGATCACCGGGAACGATTTCCGCGATCTGGCACAGCGAAACAACGTCCAGGCCCCGTATGGTCTGGAAGTCGGGCAAACGCTCCAGGTAGGCAATGCAACGGGTACCCCACTGACGCCTGGCAACACGGTTTCAGCGGCAGATGTGACGGCTCAAAATAACAGCGTTAAGCCTGCACAAAAATCCACCACGGTGGTTGCTTCACAACCTGTAATTACGTATTCTGAGGATTCAGGTGATCAGAGTGCTAACAAAATGTTGCCGAATAATAAAGGTACTGCGACTGTTGTCACAGCACCGACTACGGCACCTGTGGTTAGCTCTACTGTACCGACTGCAAGCAGTCAGAATGCCAGCTCGTCAATCACCACCTGGCGCTGGCCAACTGACGGCAAGATTATCGAGAACTTCGCTACCTCTGAGGGGGGCAACAAAGGGATCGATATCGCAGGCAGTAAAGGACAGGCAATCATCGCGACCGCAGACGGGCGCGTTGTCTATGCCGGTAACGCACTGCGCGGTTACGGTAATCTTATTATCATCAAACATAATGATGATTACCTGAGTGCCTACGCCCATAACGACACTATGCTGGTCCGGGAACAACAAGAAGTTAAGGCGGGGCAAAAAATCGCTACCATGGGTAGCACCGGAACCAGTTCTACACGCTTGCATTTTGAAATTCGTTACAAGGGGAAATCCGTAAACCCGCTGCAATATTTACCGCAGCGATAAATTGATGGGACATGCCAGCCAGGGTGTCTCGTCCAGGGATCACGGGTAGGAGCCACCTTATGAGTCAGAATACGCTGAAAGTTCATGATTTAAATGAAGACGCGGAATTTGATGAGAACGGAGCAGAGGCTTTTGACGAAAAAGCCTTAGTAGAAGAGGAACCCAGTGATAACGATTTGGCTGAAGAAGAGCTGTTATCGCAGGGTGCCACACAGCGTGTGCTGGACGCGACTCAGCTTTACCTTGGGGAGATTGGTTACTCCCCACTGCTAACGGCCGAAGAAGAAGTCTATTTCGCACGTCGTGCTTTGCGTGGTGATGTTGCCTCGCGTCGTCGCATGATCGAAAGTAACCTGCGACTGGTCGTGAAAATTGCCCGCCGTTACGGCAATCGTGGTCTGGCTCTGCTGGATCTGATTGAAGAGGGCAACTTAGGTCTCATCCGCGCAGTTGAGAAGTTTGACCCGGAACGCGGGTTCCGTTTCTCAACCTACGCGACCTGGTGGATTCGTCAGACCATCGAACGGGCTATTATGAACCAGACCCGTACGATTCGACTGCCGATCCACATCGTCAAAGAGTTGAATGTTTATCTGCGTACCGCGCGCGAGTTGTCCCATAAACTGGACCACGAGCCAAGTGCGGAAGAGATTGCAGAGCAACTCGACAAACCGGTTGATGACGTAAGCCGTATGCTGCGTCTCAACGAGCGCATTACCTCGGTTGACACCCCGCTGGGTGGCGACTCCGAAAAAGCGCTGCTGGACATCCTGGCCGATGAAAAAGACAACGGCCCGGAAGACACCACGCAGGACGATGACATGAAACAGAGCATCGTCAAATGGTTGTTCGAACTGAACGCCAAACAGCGTGAAGTGCTGGCACGTCGTTTCGGTTTACTGGGGTATGAAGCTGCGACACTGGAAGACGTCGGTCGTGAGATTGGCCTGACCCGTGAACGTGTTCGTCAGATTCAGGTTGAAGGACTACGCCGCCTGCGTGAAATCCTGCAAGGGCAAGGTCTGAATATCGAAGCGCTGTTCCGCGAGTAAGCAACCATTCGTCAGAAAAGGCCCGTCGTGAGACGGGCCTTTTTTATGCCTTACGGCTGCGCCGTTTCGTGCAGCAAACGCCAGGTGATGTTATCCCCTTCCTGATTAAGCACTGCGGTTGACCAGCGCACGTTGACGGGCTGGCCTGGCCGGGTTTGCGTCTCCCGGTAATGGAGCACTGCGCCGTTGTCCCATGTCTGAAGCGTTGTTAACGCATCAATGTCGATCCTGAGCCCCGGTCGGGTTCCCCGCTGCGCATATAAAAATTGGGCAAGCGCGTGATGATCTAAAGGGTTGCCACTCGGTGGAACCATCAGAAAATCCGGACGGAAACGGGCGAGCAGGGCGTCCCGATCGCCTTCGCCTGCACCTAACCAGTTTTCAAGGGCGACGTGAATGTCGAGGATCTCTTGTTCGAAATGGGTCATGGTTGCTCCTGTTGCAGTTGCGCAAGTAACTGCGTGTTGTTAAGACGGTAGACGTACAGTACGGGCAGTAGGGTGATGACTGCGGCAAAAACAAACATCCCGTGCCAGGCGGCCAGCGGCGCGAGATAATCCTGCATGCAGCTCAGCGCCTGCGCCAGCAGCAGAGCGCCCGCAAAAAAGCTCAACTGACGATTCAGATTCCATAGCGCGCTGGCATCGGGCATATCTTCCGGTCGCATCGTCAAAAACGCGCTGCTCTGAGCCGTACTGCTGCAAAGGCTTCCCCCTGCGCCCATCAGCGCAAACGCAACGGCAGGTAGCAGCATTGCCGGGCCGACGTTAACTAAAAGCAGAATGCCCGTCGCCTGCAACAGGCAACCGATGACCACCAGCGGCCGGGGGCCGATACGGTTGAAATAGCGTCCTGTCGCGGTGATAGCCAAAAACGAAGCCACAGACCACGGCAGCATAAGCATGCCCGTTGCGGCGGGTGTCATATTGGCCTCGCTCTGGAGGTAATACATGCCCGTTACGTTCACGCCGATAAAAATGCCGGGTACGCACACATAGATAAGCATGGATAAGCGCAACAGCGGATCCGTCAGCAAAGACAGGTTTACTGTCCTGGTGGTGTTTATCGGCGACGGTTCTGTTTTAAGCCACGCGCAGGCCAAAGCAAAGGTGACAATGGCGACGGGCAGGGTGGCAAAAAATATCCAGCGCCAGCTGAATGTCTGAACCAGCATACCGCCCACAGCCGGTGAGCACGCGGGGGCAAGCAGTGCGACGAGCATCACCGCCGAGGAGAGTCTGGCCCGCTCATGAGGCTTAAACTGTTGCCAGGTCAGCGCCTGACCAACCGGGATCAGTAAACCCCCTCCGGCGCCCTGTACGACTCGCCAGGCAATCAGACTTTCCAGCGAAGAGGAGAGACCCGCCGCAACGGAGGCCGCGCTAAAGAGAAGCAGTGAGAGCAGGATAACGCGCTTCGGCCCGACGCGGCGCGTCAGGATACTGCTGAAAGGGATGACTAGCGTCAGCCCGGCAATGTATCCGTTACTTACCCAGGCAAGCGCGGAAGGTGTGGTATTGAAAGCACGAGCCATCGCCGGAAAGGCGATACTGGCAATAAACATGTTTATCAAATCAAGGAAAAAGCCGAGCAGAAAGACGACGGCGATTTTGCTGCGATACGTCATGGAAGTTCCTCCGGTGAGGTGGCGTATCGTATCGGCCCGCGCGTTACGGATAAACGCGACAAAGCACGATATACTGTCAACATTATTTTGACAGTTAACCAGGCAAGCGATGCTTAATTTACAGCGTACGGCGATGTTTATCGCCGTAGCGGACACCGGCAGTTTCACCGCCGCAGCGGAGGCGATGGGGCTGACAAAAGCGGTGGTCAGCTTTCATATTCGTCAGCTTGAAGAGGAGCTGGGCGTCACCCTGTTGCTGCGAACCACCCGACGCCTGACGCTGACCGAGGCGGGGAAGCTCTTTCATCAACGAAGCGTGATGCTGTTACGGGATGCAGAGCGATTGCAGGATGATGTTCGCGCCAACCACGCCGGGCTGACGGGAGAACTGCGGATCACCACCACGCCCGAATATGGCTCGCAGGTGGTGGTGCCTTTGCTGGCTGAATTTAGCCAGCTGCACCCGGACCTTCGCGTGCGGCATGTCTCGTCCTCTTTGCATGCCGATCTTATCGCCGAGCGCTTCGATGTCGCTATCCGGCTCGGCACGCTTGCAGATTCGCGCTACCACGCCGCGTTGATGACCTCCTTCACCATCCTGCCCGTGGCAACGCCAGGCTGGCTGGCAAACCATCCGGTTAACTCGCTGGAGCAGCTGGCGGAAGCGGACTGGATCATTCACGAGCGTTTAACCTCGCCGCTGCGCTGGCAGGTGAGAGGCGTTGATGGGCAGCCGGTTTCCTTTGAGATCAAGAAAGCGCCGCGCCTGTATGCAGACAGCGCCCAGGCGCTGATGGCTTTTGCCCTCGCGGGATGTGGAGTGGCGCTGCTGCCGGAGTGGCTGGTGCGAAACGCACTGGATGCAGGGGAACTGGTCTCGCTGTTACCGGCGTACACGTTCGCTCAGCAGGGCATCTATGCCGTTTATCCTGATGCCCGGCATGTGCCCGCGAAAGTGCGAACATTTATTGATTTTATGCGCGTCAGGGTTACTTAATCCTGCATCATCTTTTTAATGAGCGCTGAAAATTGCTCTCGTTCCGCGCCGTTAAGGCGCCCTAAAAACGCCTCATCCACCTCATTTCCAATCGGTTTACTGCTCTCAAGCAGGGCCTCACCTTCGGCCGTCAGAAAGACAAACCGACGGCGCTTGTCCGCCGGATCGTGCTCGCGCCTGACCAGGCCGCGTGCTTCCATGCGGCTCAGCATTTCTGCCAGCGTCGCTTTGGTGCTCACAGCGACTTCAGTCAGGGCAACCTGCTCAATGCCAGGATTTTCAGCAATTGACCGCATCACCGCATACTGTGGCTTTGTCAGTTCGGGCAATGCGTGCTGCCACTGGGCGGTATGCTGTTGAAAAAGCTGACGTAGCAGGTGGAAAGCTTCTTGTCTTAACTCCATGGACACTCCGACGGAAAAATACTCCCTCTATGATAGCCGCTCTCGGGCTGAATTTTAACGCGAGAGTTTTTTAGCGATTAGTGTGATCGTATACGAACGATCTTGTCAGCAGCAGGATCAAGGCGTAGTTTAATTAATATGTTCGTATACGAACAAAACTAATTGAGGTGCTGAATGAGATTGATTGTGGGAATGACGGGCGCAACGGGTGCGCCATTAGGCGTGGCGTTGTTGCAGGCGCTGCGGGAAATGCCGGAGGTGGAAACGCATCTGGTGATGTCGAAGTGGGCAAAAACCACGATTGAGCTGGAAACGCCCTTCACTGCGCATGACGTTGCTGCCCTGGCGGATGTCGTCCATAGCCCGGCCGATCAGGCTGCCACCATCTCCTCCGGCTCGTTTCGCACCGACGGCATGATCGTCATCCCGTGCAGCATGAAAACGCTTGCGGGTATCCGCGCGGGCTACGCCGAAGGGCTGGTAGGGCGTGCGGCAGACGTGGTGCTGAAAGAGGGACGCAAGCTGGTGCTGGTTCCCCGTGAGACGCCGCTCAGCACCATCCATCTCGAGAACATGCTTGCCCTTTCCCGCATGGGCGTGGCGATGGTGCCGCCTATGCCTGCGTACTACAACCACCCGCAAACCGCCGATGACATTACCCAGCATATCGTGACCCGCGTTCTCGACCAGTTCGGTCTGGAGCATAAAAAAGCCCGACGCTGGGAAGGTTTGCAGGCAGCGAAACATTTTTCACAGGAGAATAAAGATGGCATTTGATGATTTGAGAAGCTTCTTGCAGGCGCTCGATGAGCAAGGGCAGCTGCTGAAAATTGAGGAAGAGGTAAACGCTGAGCCGGATTTAGCGGCGGCCGCCAACGCTACCGGGCGCATTGGCGATGGCGCGCCTGCGCTGTGGTTCGATAATATTCGCGGTTTCACCGATGCCCGTGTGGTGATGAACACTATCGGCTCGTGGCAAAACCACGCTATTTCGATGGGGCTGCCAGCGAATACCCCGGTGAAAAAACAGATCGACGAGTTTATTCGTCGCTGGGACAAATTCCCCGTCGCGCCAGAGCGTCGTGCAAACCCGGCCTGGGCGCAGAACACGGTGGACGGGGAAGACATTAACCTGTTCGACATTCTGCCGCTGTTCCGCCTGAACGACGGTGACGGGGGCTTTTATCTCGATAAAGCATGCGTTGTCTCCCGCGATCCGCTCGACCCCGATCACTTCGGCAAGCAGAACGTCGGGATCTATCGTATGGAAGTGAAGGGCAAGCGTAAGCTCGGCCTGCAACCGGTGCCGATGCACGATATTGCGTTGCATCTGCATAAGGCAGAAGAGCGCGGCGAAGACCTGCCAATTGCCATTACGCTGGGTAACGATCCGATCATCACCCTGATGGGCGCCACGCCGCTGAAATACGATCAGTCCGAGTATGAGATGGCCGGTGCGCTACGTGAAAGCCCGTATCCGATTGCGACGGCTCCGCTGACCGGTTTCGATGTGCCGTGGGGGTCGGAAGTGATCCTGGAAGGGGTGATTGAAGGCCGGAAACGTGAAATTGAAGGGCCCTTCGGTGAGTTTACCGGTCACTACTCCGGCGGGCGCAACATGACGGTTGTGCGTATCGACAAAGTTTCTTACCGCACTAAACCGATTTTCGAATCTCTCTACCTGGGCATGCCGTGGACCGAGATTGATTATCTGATGGGGCCCGCCACCTGCGTACCGCTCTATCAGCAGCTGAAGGCTGAATTCCCGGAAGTGCAGGCGGTAAACGCCATGTACACCCACGGTCTGCTGGCGATTATCTCCACTAAAAAGCGTTACGGCGGTTTTGCCCGTGCGGTCGGGCTCCGCGCCATGACTACGCCACACGGTCTGGGTTACGTGAAGATGGTGATTATGGTGGATGAAGATGTCGATCCGTTTAACCTGCCGCAGGTGATGTGGGCGCTGTCATCGAAGGTCAATCCGGCAGGCGATCTGGTGCAGCTACCGAATATGTCTGTGCTCGAGCTTGACCCCGGCTCCAGCCCGGCGGGGATCACTGACAAGCTGATCATTGATGCCACCACCCCTGTTGCCCCGGACAACCGTGGTCACTACAGCCAGCCGGTACAGGATCTCCCTGAAACCAAAGCCTGGGCCGAAAAACTGACCGCGATGCTGGCGGCACGTCAATAAGGAGGAAAAAATGATTTGTCCACGTTGTGCCGATGAACATATTGAAGTGATGGCAACATCACCGGTGAAAGGTGTCTGGACGGTATACCAGTGTCAGCACTGTCTGTATACCTGGCGCGATACCGAACCGCTGCGCCGTACCAGCCGCGAGCATTACCCGGAAGCGTTCCACATGACGCAGAAGGATATTGATGAGGCGCCGCAGGTGCCGACGATCCCGCCGCTGCTGTAAAAAAAGCCCGGTGGCGGCTGCGCTTACCGGGCGATAATATTGTGCGGTCCTTTGCCCGGTGGCGCTACGCTTACCGGGCCTACGGGTTTTGTAGGCCGGGTAAGGCGAAGCCGCCACCCGGCAAAAAAGACCGCAGAGAACTAAACCAGACTCTTCAACCGATAAATCCACTCCAGCGCCTGTCGCGGCGTCAGGGAATCCGGGTCGAGATTTTCCAGCGCTTCCACGGCCGGAGAGGTCTCTTCCGGGACCGCCAGCAGTGACATCTGCGTACCATCTATCTGCGTCGCCGCCGCATTCGGTGACAAACTTTCCAGTTCACGCAGTTTCTGACGCGCGCGCTTGATCACCTCTTTTGGCACGCCCGCCAGCGCCGCGACGGCCAGGCCATAACTCTTGCTTGCCGCGCCGTCCTGCACCGTGTGCATAAAGGCGATGGTGTCGCCGTGCTCAAGCGCATCAAGGTGGACGTTAGCCACGCCTTCCATTTTCTCTGGCAGCTGTGTCAGTTCGAAATAGTGCGTTGCGAACAGCGTCAGCGCCTTGATTTTATTTGCCAGACTTTCCGCGCACGCCCAGGCCAGGGACAGGCCGTCATAGGTGGAGGTACCGCGTCCTACTTCGTCCATCAACACCAGACTGTTCTCTGTCGCGTTATGCAGAATGTTGGCGGTTTCGGTCATCTCGACCATAAAGGTAGAGCGACCGCTCGCCAGATCGTCCGCAGCACCCACACGGGTGAAGATACGGTCGATAGGGCCAATCTCAACCTTCTGCGCCGGAACGTAGCTGCCGATGTAGGCGAGCAGCGCGATAAGGGCTGTCTGGCGCATATAGGTACTTTTACCGCCCATGTTGGGACCGGTAATGATCAGCATTCTTCGCTGCGGTGACAGGTTCAACGGGTTGGCAATAAACGGCTCGTTCAGCACCTGCTCAACCACCGGGTGGCGGCCTTCGGTAATGCGAATGCCGGGTTTGTCAGTAAAGGTCGGACAGGTGTAGTTCAGCGTATCGGCGCGCTCGGCCAGGTTTACCAGGACATCCAGCTCGGCCAGCGCAGCGGCGCTCAGTTGCAGGTCAGCCAGGTGCGGCATCAGGATGTCAAACAGCTCGTCATACAGCTGTTTCTCCAGCGCCAGCGCTTTACCTTTCGACGTGAGCACTTTGTCTTCGTACTCTTTCAGCTCGGGAATAATGTAGCGCTCGGCATTTTTCAGCGTCTGGCGGCGAACGTAGTGAATCGGCGCCAGGTGACTCTGCCCACGGCTGATCTGGATATAGTAACCGTGTACCGCGTTGTAGCCGACTTTCAGGGTGTCGAGCCCCAGACGTTCACGCTCGCGGATTTCCAGCTTATCCAGATAATCCGTCGCGCCATCGGCCAGCGCACGCCATTCGTCCAGCTCTTCGTTATAACCTGGAGCAATAACCCCGCCATCCCGCACCAGAACAGGCGGCGCATCAATGATGGCGCGTTCCAGCAGTTCGCGAAGCTCGGTAAATTCGCCCATGGTTTCGCGCAGCTTCTGCACTGGCGCGCTGTCGATCTCTCCCAGCTGAGCACGCAGTTCCGGCAACTGCTGGAACGCGTGACGCATACGGGCAAGATCGCGTGGACGCGCGGTGCGCAGTGCCAGGCGCGCCAGGATACGCTCAAGATCACCCACCTGACGCAGCACCGGCTGCAAGTCGGTGTAACGATCCTGCAATGCGGCAATGGTTTGCTGGCGGCCGATCAGCGTGTCGGTATTGCGGATCGGCATATGCAGCCAGCGTTTGAGCATACGGCTGCCCATGGGGGTAACCGTGCTGTCGAGAACCGACGCCAGCGTATTTTCCATGCCGCCAGCGAGGTTCTGAGTGATCTCCAGGTTGCGGCGCGTGGCGGCATCCATGATGATGCTGTCCTGCTGACGCTCCATGGTAATGGAACGGATATGGGGCAGGGCGGTACGCTGCGTATCCTTAACGTACTGCAACAGGCAGCCTGCGGCACACAGCCCGCGCGGGGCGTTTTCTACGCCAAAGCCAATCAAATCTCGCGTGCCAAATTGCAGGTTCAGCTGCTGGCGCGCGGTATCAATTTCGAACTCCCACAGTGGACGACGACGCAGGCCGCGGCGACCTTCAATCAGCGCCGTCTCGGCGAAATCCTCTGCATAAAGCAGTTCTGCCGGATTGGTGCGCTGTAGTTCAGCCGCCATGGTTTCACGGTCAGCCGGTTCACTCAGGCGAAAACGACCGGAGCTGATATCCAGCGTGGCGTAGCCAAACCCTTTACCGTCCTGCCAGATCGCCGCCAGCAGGTTATCCTGGCGCTCCTGAAGCAGGGCCTCATCACTGATGGTTCCCGGCGTCACGATGCGTACGACTTTGCGCTCAACGGGGCCTTTCGACGTGGCCGGGTCGCCAATTTGTTCGCAGATAGCGACAGACTCACCCTGGTTCACCAGCTTCGCCAGATAGTTTTCAACCGCGTGATGCGGGATACCTGCCATCGGGATGGGCTCGCCTGCTGACGCGCCACGTTTCGTCAGGGAAATGTCGAGCAGCTGAGACGCACGTTTCGCATCGTCATAAAAAAGCTCGTAAAAATCGCCCATACGGTAAAACAGCAAAATTTCCGGATGCTGTGCCTTCAGCTTCAGGTACTGCTGCATCATTGGCGTATGCGCGTCGAAATTGTCGATTGTGCTCATGGAGTTATGATATCCATTTCTTTGAAAATATTACGCTTTGAGCGGCTCAATGGCCGATTGTTCCTTCTATTGTCGCATGAAAAAAAGGTGCGGCGCAGAAAAAAGTCACGACTTTACGAGGCATCTTCCACCATTAATTCAATGATGATTTTCCCGTGCTCGACGCCCACCCGAACCTGCGAGTTGGTGGTAAATCCCGCTTGCTCAAGCCAGTCGCCTTTCAGGCTCAGCGCTGCGTGTACGCTGTAGCGTTTTGGAATTTTCGTTTTACGGTCTTCATGACGTTTTCTGAAGTAACCCACTTTCAAGTGACGATAGGGTTTGGCGATCGCGATCTCTTGCATAAGCTCTCCGGTGAATGCGGTCAAAGGTGGTTATTTATGCCTGTATAAAATACCAGTAAAACGCAGCGGGGGGCGGGGTAATTCTGGAAGGGCGCTTCAGAAAATGGAATGCAATGACTGAAAATGTGCGGATAAAAGGGTATTATAAATGCACTTTATTGTTGAGGACGACGTTATGTCCGGTAAACGTATTTCACGAGAAAAAAAGACGATCGCCAGAATGATCGCCCTGTACGAAAACAGGTGTCCGCACGCCATAAAAGAAGAGGGGCACTATTCAGCGCTCAAGGCTTATGCCGATAAGCGGCTGGATAAATGCGTGTTTGGTGAGGAAAAACCTGCCTGCAAACAGTGCCCTGTGCACTGTTATCAGCCCGCCCGACGGGAAGAGATGAAGCAGGTGATGCGCTGGGCAGGGCCACGTATGTTATGGCGCCATCCGATTCTGACCATCCGTCATCTGATCGACGATCGCCGTCCGGTTCCGGAATTACCCGAAAAGTATCGGCCCAAAAAATAACCGGCTCCGCGCCGCAGTGGGCGACAAATTACGCGCAGGGCGACGTCGCCGGAATGACGGGTTAATTCAGACTCTCTTTATCGATTCCCAGACGCTTCATGCGCGAGAGCAGGGTGGTACGCTTCAGCCCCAGCCGTTGCGCCGCACCTTTCGGTCCGGCTACCACGCCGTTGGTCTCCTTCAGCACTCGCATAATGAGCTGATATTCATCTTCTCCCTCTTTCGCAAGCTCGGTTGCGGTCACGGTCGTTTCAGAAGGAGTAACCTCTGGCAGGGAGAGCTGGAGCACGTTCCCGCGGGTCAGCAGGACCGCGCGTTCAATGACGTTTTCCAGCTCGCGCACGTTCCCCGGCCACTCCATCGCCGAGAGTGTGCGTAGCGTTTCGGCAGGAATACTGTCGATATTTCGCCCCATCCGGCGGGCAATCTTCGCGGTAAAGGCTTTCACCAGCAGTGGAATATCTTCCGGGCGCTCGCGCAGCGGCGGCAGGCAGATCGGGAAGACGTTCAGGCGATAGTAAAGATCGCTGCGAAACTCGCGGTCGGCGACCATTTTTTTTAGATCGCGATTGGTGGCGGCAATAAGACGCACGTCGGTCTGGATCAGCTTGTTGCTGCCGAGGCGCTCGAACTCCTGCTCCTGCAAAACGCGCAGCAGCTTGGGCTGAAGCTCCAGCGGCATATCGCCCACTTCGTCGAGGAACAACGAGCTTTTATCCGCCAGTTCAAAACGGCCCAGCCGCTGGCTGCTGGCGCCGGTAAAGGCGCCGCGCTCGTGGCCGAACAGGTCGCTTTCCAGTAAGCCCGCAGGCATCGCCGCGCAGTTCATCTTCACCATCCGGCGGCTATTGCGGTTGCTCAGGTTGTGGATCGCCCGGGCAATCAGCTCTTTCCCGGTACCGGTTTCACCGAGGATCAGCACCGTGCTGTCGCTCTGCGCCACCATTTCCACCTGCTTAAGGACGCTGTACATGGCATCGCTGCGCCCGATGATTTCGCCAAACTCGCTGTCCACGTTGTTGAGCTGCTCGGTCAGCGCCAGGTTTTCGTCCACCAGCCGCTCCTTCAGGCGATGGATCTCCTGATAGGCGAGGGCGTTATCCAGCGCAATGGAGATACGCTCGGCGATCTGGCGCAGCAGCTTCAGGTTAGCGGTGGTAAATACGGCTTCATCGCACTGCGCCAGTTTAAGCACGCCGAGCATGGTGTTGCCGGACATCAGCGGCAGCAGGCACAGGGTCTGGATCTTGTTGCCCCAGGTGTTGAACAACATCCGCTCGTAGGGGGCTACCGGATCCTGTTCATTGAGATTGAGCAGCAGGATCTCTTTGCTTTTAAATACCCGCTCGGACAGCGTTCCCGCTTCGTCCACTTCGCTCTGCTCGTGCGCCGGGTTGGCTTCATCAAGGTAGTGGGTGGAGTAGATGTTGAGCTTGCCTTTCCGGTTGCCGCGTAGCGCAATGCTGATGGCATCGATTTTAAAATAGTGATGGATCTCTTTTGACACTTCGCTGACCAACTCATCCATGTCCAGGCGGGAGAGCACGGCGTTGGTGATGGCAACCAGAATGCGGAAGTTATCGCGCTCGCGGCTCAGCAGGTCGTAGTCCACATTATTGGTGACGCGGCTTTGGATCTGCTCCGCGACAACGGCCACAATCTGGGTAAAGGTGTGCAGGCGTTCGTACTCCGCCTCGCTCCAGGGCTGGTCGGTATCGCGGATAAACTCGCAGCCGCCAAAAATTTGCCCTTCCACCGCCAGCGGCAGCATGCTGTAGTGGCCGAATGGGTGGTAAAGATTGCTCTCTGCCAGCTTCGGCCAGGCCTGGCGAAACTGGTCAAAATTGCAGTGCAGCGCTTCCGGGCGGGAGAGGATACGCCGCACCGGGCCGTGGGCCAGAAACGTTTCATCTTCATATTCGAAGATTTTGCCGTTATCACGCGTTGAGAAATAGCTCGCGCGGTGGGTTGCGCTATGCCAGAGCACAATGGCGGCGCTGTCCGCCAGCGCTGATTGCCTGACCAGCCGCGTCAGGGCATCGCTCAGCGCGCCGAGATCGGGCTGTTGTAAAAGTGTGCGCGTGATGTCAAACAGGCCCTGCTGTCCAAGATCGCTCATCGGTGTATACGGCATTGTTGCTTTCCAATAGAAACTGGCAAAAAGAGAAATTCAGCGCTGACCGCTTTTGGCGCGGTCTAGCAAATTCGGGGTAACGGTTCAGCGTGCGGCAGATCCAGCGTGCGCTTCACGCCGTAAAGCCCGGTCAGGCGCACCCCTTTGCGCTCAACCACGTCGCCGATGATGGCCGCGTCTTTCCCTAAAGGATGCGTGCGCAGCTGTGCAAGTACGGCTTCCGCCGCCGCGCGTTCCACGCCGATCACCAGCTTGCCCTCATTGGCAAAGTTAAGCGGGTTTAGACCTAGTAGCTCGCACAGCCCGCGCACGGCGGGCTTAACGGGCAGGCCGCGCTCGGTCAGCTCAATCCCGCAGCCGCAGCTTGCCGCGAACTCGTGCACGACGGCATTCACGCCGCCCCGCGTGGCGTCGCGCAGGGCTTTTACGCCCGGCATGTCGCGCAGCGTCTGGATCAGCGGCGTGAGTACCGCGCAGTCACTGCGCAGCTCGCCATCCAGCCCCAGGCCTTCGCGCAGGTTCAGGATGGTTGCCCCGTGGCAGCCCAGCGTGCCGCTGACAATCAGCACGTCGCCTGCGCAAAGCTGCTGCGCGCCCCAGTGAATGTCGGCAGGGATCGCGCCCATCCCGGCTGTGTTGATGAAGAGCTTATCCGCCGCGCCGCGCTGCACCACCTTGGTATCCCCGGTGACGATGGCGATCCCCGCCTCGCGGGCGGTGTGCGCCATGCTGTTGACCACCGCCGTGAGCGTCTCCATTGGTAACCCTTCTTCGAGGATAAACCCGCAGGAGAGGTAGCGGGGGATCGCGCCGCTGACGGCGACGTCGTTTGCCGTGCCGCAGACGGCGAGCTTGCCGATATCGCCTCCCGGGAAGAACAGCGGGTCAATCACGTAGCTGTCGGTAGAGAACGCCAGCCTGTCACCGTGGGCGGTCAGGGCCGCGAGGTCAATACGCGCCTGATCTTCCTGCTCGGCGAGCCAGGGGTTATTAAAGGCTTCCATAAACAGCCGGTTAATCAGCTGCTGCATCGCCTGTCCACCGCTTCCGTGCGCCATTTCCACCGTGTTCATGCTTCACACTCCTGGTTGCGATAGTGATACCACGCGGCGCATGCCCCTTCGGAAGAGACCATCAGCGCGCCAAACGCGGTTTGCGGGTTACAGGCGTTGCCAAATAACGGGCAGTGATGAGGTTTGCATTTGCCGGTGAGTACGTCGCCACAGCGGGCGCGGGGATCGTCGCACACCTGCTGCGGCTGCGGGCGGAAATGCGCTTCGGCGTCGAAGGCGCGATACGCGGGCGTCAGGTGTACGCCGGATTCGGCAATCAGCCCCAGTCCGCGCCACTCGCTGTCGCCTTCGACGCTAAACACGTCGGCTATGGCCTGCTGTGCCCGTCTGTTACCTGCATCGGGCACCACGCGACGATACTGATTTTCCACCGCACTCAGGGCCGCTATTTTCTGCTCAACCAGCATGGTCACGCCTTGCAGTAGATCAAGTGGCTCGAAACCAGCCACCACTAACGGACGATTGTACTGTTCAGCGATAAAACCGTAGGCTTCTGTGCCGATCACCATGCTGACGTGGCCCGGCGCCAGAAACGCGTCGATACCGTTATCCGGCGCTTCAAGCAGGCTGCGCAGCGTGGGAATAAGCGTGATGTGCTGGCAGAAAAAGTAAAAGTTAGTGACGTTGCGGGCTTTCGCCTGCTGGAGGGTAATGGCGGTGGCGGGCATGGTGGTTTCAAAACCCAGCCCGAAAAAGACGACCTTACGCTCAGGATTAGCCATCGCCAGCGTCAGGGCATCCATCGGTGAGTAGACGATCCGCACGTCCGCGCCGCGCGCCTTCGCCTGGAGCAGCGAGCCATTTTTTCCCGGAACACGCATGGCGTCGCCAAAGGTGCAAAAAATCACACCGGGGCGGCTGGCGATGTCGATACAGCTGTCGATGCGCCCCATCGGCAGCACGCACACCGGGCAGCCGGGGCCGTGGATAAACTCGATGTTCTCCGGCAGCAGCTGGTCGAGGCCAAATTTAAAGATGGCGTGGGTGTGTCCGCCGCACACCTCCATGATCCGCAGCGGTTTTTCTTTCGTGTAGTCCAGCAGCGAGGCGCGGGTTTTCAGGCGATCGATAAGCTGCAACACCTGCTCCGGCGCGCGATATTCATCAACGTAACGCATGTGTTATCGCTCCTCGCCATACAGCAGGGCGCCCACGTCCGGCTCGACGTCAAACATATTCTGTAGCGCATCCAGCGTGTCGCGGGCTTCTTCCTCATTAATCACGCTCATGGCAAAACCCACGTGAACCAGCACCCACTGGCCGAGACGCGTTGCGCCGGTCTCATCGTGGCTGCCTACCAGCGTCAGGTCGACATCGCGCAGGATGCCGCAGACCTCCACTTTGGCCTGATTGCCGTCGAGGGAATGAATTTGTCCGGGGACGCCTATGCACATCGTTCGTTCTCCAGCCAGTTCAGCCAGGCGTCCATCCCGTCGCCGCGCGTGGCGGAAAGCAGCAGGATCTCAATGTCCGGGTTCACTTCCCGGGCGTAAGCCAGGCACTTATCCACGTCGAAATTCAGGTACGGCAGCAGGTCGACCTTGTTCAGCAGCATGAGGGAGGCGGCGGCAAACATATGCGGATATTTCAGCGGCTTGTCTTCTCCTTCGGTCACGGAGAGCACCGCCACTTTATGCCGCTCGCCGAGGTCGAAGCTTGCCGGGCAGACCAGGTTGCCGACGTTTTCAATAAACAGGATACCGTTATCCGCCAGCGGCAGGCGCGGGGCGGCGTCGGCAATCATCTGCGCGTCCAGGTGGCACCCTTTCCCGGTGTTGACCTGAATCGCAGGCGTACCGGTTTCGCGGATGCGCGCGGCGTCGTTTACCGTTTGCTGGTCGCCTTCGATTACGGCGCAGGAGACGTGTTCGTTCAGACGTTTAAGGGTTTCGGTCAGCAGCGTGGTTTTACCGGAGCCGGGGCTGGAGACCAGGTTCAGCACCAGCTGTTCGCGCGCGGCAAAGCGGGCGCGATTGCGGGCGGCGAGCTGGTTATTCTTGTCCAGCACGTTGATCTCCACCTCCAGCATCTGGCGCTGGCTGATGCCCGGCGCGTGCGTACCCGCTTCGCCATGGCCGTAATGGAGGTCGCCCGCGTCGGAACGCTGCGGGGCAAAGGTGATGCCGGTCAGTGCCGCCGCGGGACGCGGGGCAGGGGAAAAGGGCGCGGAGCGAAACGCGGAGTGGGGACGGTGTTCATCCCCTTCTATATACAGGTTGCCTTCAGCGCAACCGCAGGTACTACACATACATTACTCCTTCTCGATTTCGAGGCGTTGGATCTGCATACCGTCATCCGCCACGATGCGCAGCCCGCTGCTCTGGCACTGCGGACAGCGCTGCACCTTCGATGACAGCAGCGTGACGTACTCCTGACACTGCTCGCACCAGCACTCTGCCTGCTGCTCTTCAATATGCAGCTCGCAGCCTTCCGCCAGCGTGCCGCGGCATACCAGCTCAAAACAGAAGGTGAGGGCGCTGGTCTCGACGCAGGAAAACGCCCCGACCTTCAGCCAGACGCCGGTGACGCGTTTCGCGTGGTTTTGCACTGCCTGCTGTTCGATAAGTTCCAGTGCCCGCTGGCAGAGGGTAATTTCGTGCATGACGCCTCCTTAATGAATTGCCCCTTCAATGCAATAACGGTGCCAGCTTGATTTGCGTTATGGCGTGACGATGTCAACGCTGTCGAAATGACACGTCGACACCGCGGCGATGACAGTGCGCTTCTCTTTAAAATCCATTTAAATCAATAAATTAAAAACTGGCACGAAATCTGCTTAACAGCCGCTAACTCCATTAACCGGATACCTTTTATGACTATTTGGGAAATTAGCGAAAAAGCGGATTACATCGCGCAACGTCATCAGCAGCTCCAGGAGCAATGGCACCTGTACTGCAATTCACTGATCCAGGGGATTACGCTGTCGAAGGCCCATCTGCATCACGCCATGAGCTGTGCGGCGCAGGGGGATATGCGTTTTGTCCTGTTCGGTCACTTTACGATTTACGTCACCCTGGCGGAGACCTTCAACAGCCACACGATTGAGTACTACGTCGAGACGAAAGAGGGCGACAGGCACTGCATCGCCCGGGCGCAGCTGATGGCGGACGGCATGGTGGACGGTCATGTCAGCAACCGCGATCGCCAGCAGGTGCTGGAGCACTATCTGGAGAAAATCGCGCCGGTTTATAACGGCCTCTACGCCGCCGTTGAGCACGATCGGCCAGTCAACCTGAAACAGCTGATCGACGGAAAATCCTCCGCGAACGTGGCCTGAAAAGCGAGTGTCGAGAAGTGTCGATAAGACAGTTTTTTTCGTCAAAAATGACTATCACCAGAGGATGACCCGGTGAACCGTTTTGTAATTGCTGACTCGACGGTCTGTATTGGCTGTCGGACCTGTGAGGCGGCGTGCTCGGAAACGCACCGCCTGCACGGGCTACAGTCCATGCCGCGCCTGCGCGTCATGCGTAATGAGAAAGAGTCTGCCCCGCAGCTCTGTCACCACTGTGAAGACGCTCCGTGCGCGGGCGTCTGTCCTGTCAATGCCATCACCCGCGTTGACGGCGCGGTACAGCTGAACGAAAGCCTGTGCGTGAGCTGCAAGCTGTGCGGCATCGCCTGTCCGTTCGGCGCCATTGAGTTTTCAGGCAGCCGTCCGCTGCATATTCCGGCGAATGCTAATACTGCGAAAGCGCCGCCTGCGCCACCGGCTCCGGCACGCGTGAGTACGCTGCTGGACTGGGTGCCGGGCATTCGCGCCGTTGCGGTGAAGTGCGATCTGTGCAGCTTCGATGAGCAGGGTCCGGCCTGCGTGCGGACCTGCCCGACCCGGGCGCTGGTCCTGGTCAACATCCGCGACATCGCTCGCACCAGCAAACGCAAGCGCGAGCTGACCATCAATACCGACGTCGGCGATCTTTCGCTGCTGCGGGCGCTTAACGAGGGGGCGAAATGAACGCGATAGTTATGATGACCAGCGGTGTGGCCTGGTTTGCCGCCGCCGCTGTCCTGGCGCTGCTTCTCTCCTTCCATAAAACGCTGAGCGGGGTGATCGCCGGTATCGGCGGGGCGGTCGGCAGCCTGATGACGCTGGCGGCGGGCGGGGTTGTCCTGATCGACGGCCAGTCCGTCGACACCCTCATCCCGCTGATTCACCACGCCGTTGAGCTTACGCCGCTGAACGCCATCTGGCTGATAACCTTTGGCCTGTGCGGACTGTTTATCAGCCTGTTTAATATCGACTGGCACCGACATCAGCACAGCAAAGCCAACGGCCTGCTGGTTAACCTGTTGATGGCCGCCGCGGTCTGTACCGTTATCGCCAGCAACCTCGGCGCGCTGGTGGTGATGGCAGAAATCATGGCCCTGTGCGGCGTGTTCCTGACCGGATGCAGCGCCTCCGGAAAGCTGTGGTTTGCGCTCGGACGTCTCGGTACGCTGCTGCTGGCGCTGGCCTGCTGGCTGGTGTGGCAGCGTTTCGGCACGCTGGATTTTGCCGCGCTTAACGGTCAGCCGCTGGGCAACGACGTCTGGCTGTTGGGCGTAGTCGGTTTTGGCCTGCTGGCCGGGATTATCCCGCTGCACGGCTGGGTGCCGCAGGCGCATGCCAATGCCTCAGCCCCGGCCGCTGCGCTGTTCTCCACCGTGGTGATGAAGGTCGGTCTGTTCGGCATCCTGACGATAACCCTGTCGGGCGGTCAGCCGCCGCTGTGGTGGGGCGTGGCGCTGCTGATTGCGGGGATGATCACCGCGTTCGTCGGCGGGCTGTACGCGCTGATGGAGCACAACATCCAGCGTCTGCTGGCGTACCACACCCTGGAGAACATCGGGATTATCCTGCTCGGCATGGGCGCGGGCGTCACCGGGCTGGCGCTCAACCAGCCGGCGCTGATTGCCGCCGGGTTTATTGGCGGTCTGTATCACCTTATCAACCACAGTCTGTTTAAAAGCACCCTGTTCCTCGGTGCGGGCAGCGTCTGGTTCCGCACCGGGCACCGCGATATTGAAAAGCTCGGCGGGATTGGCAAAAAAATGCCCGTCATTTCGCTGGCGATGCTGGTCGGGCTGATGGCGATGGCTGCGCTGCCGCCGCTGAACGGCTTTGCCGGCGAGTGGGTGATTTATCAGTCCTTCTTCGCCCTCGGCCAGAGCGAGGCGTTTATCGGGCGTTTACTCGGCCCGCTGCTGGCGGTGGGCCTGGCGATCACCGGCGCGCTGGCGGTGATGTGTATGGCGAAGGTTTACGGCGTCACCTTCCTGGGCGCGCCGCGCACCCGCGAAGCGGAAAACGCCTGTTGCGCCCCGGTACTGATGGCCACCAGCGTGGTCGCACTGGCGCTGTGCTGCATCGCGGGCGGGGTTGCCGCGCCGTGGTTGCTGCCGCAGCTGGGCCACGCCATTCCGCTGCCGCTGGTCACGGCGCATACCGTCGTTTCCCAGCCGATGATGGCGCTGCTGCTGATTGCCGCGCCGCTCCTGCCGTTCGTGCTGATGCTGTTCTTCAGACGCGACCGTCTCGCCTCCCGCTCGCGCGGCGCGGCGTGGGCCTGCGGCTACGAACATGAGCAGTCGATGGTCATCACCGCCCACGGTTTCGCTATGCCGGTGAAGGAGAACTTCGCCGCCGTGCTGAAGCTGCGCCACTGGCTGAACCCGGTGGGCTGGGTGCCGGGCTGGCAGGGTGCCGCCGTGCCCGTGCTGTTCCGCCGCCTGGCGCTGATCGAACTGGCGGTGCTGGTGGTGATTGTCATTTCACGAGGAGCCTGACATGAGTCTGTTACTGGCAATTCTTCAGGCGCTGGTGCTGTTCGCCGCCGCGCCGCTGCTGTCGGGCATCACGCGCGTGGCGCGCGCCCGGCTGCACAACCGTCGCGGACCTGGCGTGCTCCAGGAGTACCGCGATCTCTTCAAACTGCTTTCCCGTCAGAGCGTCGCGCCGGACGCCGCAGGCTGGGTGTTCCGCCTGACGCCGTTTGTGATGGTGGGCGTGATGCTGACCATCGCCACCGCGCTGCCGGTGGTGACGGTGGGCTCGCCGCTGCCGGTGCTGGGCGATCTGATTACGCTGATCTACCTCTTCGCCATCGCGCGTTTCTTCTTTGCGATTGCGGGTCTGGATACCGGCAGCCCGTTTACGGGTATCGGCGCCAGCCGCGAGGCGATGCTCGGCGTGCTGGTTGAGCCAATTCTGCTGCTGGGGCTGTGGGTCGCCGCGCAGGTTGCAGGCTCGACCCATATCAGTTTTATCACCGACACCGTTTACCACTGGCCGGTTTCACGTTCTCTCCCGCTGGTGCTGGCGCTCTGCGCCTGCGCGTTCGCCACCTTTATCGAGATGGGCAAGTTGCCGTTCGATCTCGCGGAAGCGGAGCAGGAATTACAGGAGGGGCCGCTCACCGAATACAGCGGCTACGGCTTTGCGGTGCTGAAGTGGGGCATCAGCCTCAAGCAGCTGGTGGTGTTGCAGATGTTCGTCGGCGTTTTCTTCCCGTGGGGGCAGATGACGCACTTCTCTGCGGGCGGCCTGCTGCTGGCCGTGGTGGTGGCTGTGCTCAAGCTGCTTATCGGCGTGCTGGTGATTGCCCTGTTTGAAAACAGCATGGCGCGCCTGCGTTTTGTTGAAACGTCACGCATCACCTGGGCCGGTTTTGGTTTTGCATTTTTAGCGTTCGTCTCCTTGCTGGTGGCGTGATTAAAGAGAGTGTTTATGTCTGAAGAAAAGAAAGGTCAGCAGTATCTCGCCGCGTTGCATCAGGCTTTCCCGGGCGTGGTGCTGGAGGAGTCCTGGCAAACCAAAGACCAGATCACCGTCACCATTAAGGTGAACTATCTGCCGGAAGTGGTGGAGTTTCTCTATTACCAGCAGGGCGGCTGGCTGTCAGTGCTGTTCGGCAACGACGAGCGTCAGCTGTGTGGCAACTATGCGGTGTACTACGTGATGTCGATGGAGCAGGGGGAGAAGTGCTGGCTCACCGTGCGCGTCGAAGTCGACCCGAACAAGCCGGAATACCCCTCCGTCACGCCGCGCGTGCCTGCCGCCGTCTGGGGCGAGCGCGAAGTGCGCGACATGTATGGTCTGGTGCCGGTTGGCCTGCCTGACGAGCGCCGCCTGGTGCTGCCGGACGACTGGCCGGATGAACTCTATCCGCTGCGCAAGGACAGCATGGACTACCGCCAGCGCCCGGCCCCGACCACCGACAGCGAAACCTACGAGTTCATCAACGAGCTGGGCAGCAAGAAGAATAACGTGGTGCCGATTGGCCCGCTGCACGTTACCTCCGACGAACCGGGCCACTTCCGCCTGTTCGTCGACGGCGAGAACATTATCGACGCCGACTACCGCCTGTTCTACGTCCACCGCGGCATGGAGAAGCTGGCGGAGACCCGCATGGGCTACAACGAAGTCACGTTCCTCTCTGACCGCGTGTGCGGCATCTGCGGCTTTGCCCACAGCACCGCCTACACCACCTCGGTGGAAAACGGCATGGGGATCGTGGTGCCGGAACGCGCGCAGATGATCCGCGCCATTCTGCTGGAGGTGGAGCGCCTGCACTCGCACCTGCTCAACCTCGGCCTGGCCTGCCACTTCGTCGGCTTTGACTCCGGGTTTATGCAGTTCTTCCGCGTGCGCGAGGCGTCGATGAAGATGGCGGAGATCCTTACCGGGGCGCGTAAAACCTACGGCCTGAACCTGATCGGCGGGATCCGCCGCGACCTGCTGAAAGACGACATGATCCAGACCCGCCAGCTGGCGCAGCAGATGCGGCGGGACGTGCAGGAGCTGGTGGACATGCTGCTCAGCACGCCAAACATCGAGCAGCGCACCGTGGGCATCGGCCGTCTTGACCCGGAAATCGCCCGCGACTTCAGTAACGTTGGTCCGATGGTGCGCGCCAGCGGCCACGCCCGCGATACCCGCGCCGATCACCCGTTCGTCGGTTACGGCCTGCTGCCGATGACCGTGCACAGCGAGCAGGGCTGCGACGTCATCTCCCGTCTGAAGGTGCGCATCAACGAGGTATTCACCGCGCTGAACATGATCGACTACGGCCTCGATAATCTGCCGGGCGGCCCGCTGATGGTGGAAGGCTTCACCTACATTCCAAACCGCTTTGCCCTCGGCTTTGCCGAAGCGCCGCGCGGGGACGACATCCACTGGAGCATGACCGGCGACAACCAGAAGCTCTACCGCTGGCGCTGCCGCGCGGCGACCTACGCCAACTGGCCAACCCTGCGCTACATGCTGCGCGGCAATACGGTCTCTGACGCGCCGCTGATCATCGGCAGCCTCGACCCGTGCTACTCCTGCACCGACCGCATGACCGTCGTGGACGTGCGCAAGAAGAAAAGCCAGGTGGTGCCGTACAAAGAGCTTGAGCGCTACAGCATCGAGCGTAAGAACTCGCCGCTGAAATAAGGATTCGCCATGTTTACCTTCACCAAAAAAGTGATCAAAACCGGCGCGCAGACCAGCAGTTATCCGCTGGAGCCGATCCCGGTGGATAAAAACTTTCGCGGCAAGCCGGAGCACAACCCGCAGCAGTGCATCGGCTGCGCGGCCTGCGTCAACGCCTGCCCGTCGAATGCCTTAACGGTGGAAACGGACCTGAAAACCGGCGAGCTGGCCTGGCAGTTTAACCTCGGGCGCTGCATCTTCTGCGGCCGCTGCGAGGAGGTCTGCCCGACGGTGGCCATTCGCCTGTCTCAGGAGTACGAGCTGGCGGTGTGGAAAAAAGAGGACTTCCTCCAGCAGTCGCGCTTTGCGCTGTGCAACTGCCGCGTCTGCAAGCGTCCGTTCGCCGTGCAAAAAGAGATCGACTACGCCATCGCGCTGCTGAAGCACAACGGCGACGTCCGCGCGGAGCATCACCGCGAAAACTTCGAAACCTGCCCGGAGTGCAAGCGTCAGAAATGCCTGCTGCCGTCTGACCGCATCGATTTAACCCGCCATATGAGAGAGGCCAGCTGATGGAAAACTTACTCGGCCCGCGCGACGCTAACGGCATTCCGGTGCCGATGACGGTGGACGAATCCATCGCCAGCATGAAGGCGTCGCTGCTGAAAAAAATCAAACGCTCGGCCTACGTCTACCGCGTGGACTGCGGCGGCTGCAACGGCTGCGAGATTGAGATCTTCGCCACGCTGTCACCGCTGTTTGACGCCGAGCGCTTCGGCATCAAAGTGGTGCCGTCTCCGCGCCATGCGGACATTCTGCTGTTTACCGGGGCCGTCACCCGCGCCATGCGATCCCCCGCGCTGCGCGCCTGGCAGTCCGCGCCGGACCCGAAAATCTGCATCTCGTACGGTGCCTGCGGCAACAGCGGCGGCATCTTCCACGACCTGTACTGCGTCTGGGGCGGCACCGACAAAATCGTGCCGGTGGACGTCTACATTCCGGGCTGCCCGCCGACGCCCGCCGCGACGCTGTACGGTTTTGCCATGGCGCTCGGCCTGCTGGAGCAGAAAATCCACGCCCGCGAGCCGGGCGAGCTGGACAACCAGCCAGCCACTATCCTGCACCCGGATATGGTGCAGCCGCTGCGGGTGAAGATCGACCGCACGGCGCGCAGGCTGGCGGGCTACCGCTACGGACGCCAGATTGCCGACGATTATCTGCGCCTGCTGAGCCAGGGCGACCATCAGGTGGCGCGCTGGCTGGAGGCGGAAAACGATCCGCGACTCAATGAGATCGTGGCGAACCTGAACAGCATCGTGGATGAGGCGCGTATCCGATGAGTGAAACGGTGGTGTTCAGCCAGCTGAGCCGTAAGTTTATTGATGAGAACGATGCCACGCCGGCTGCGGCGCAGCAGGTGGTCTATTACAGCCTGGCGATTGGGCATCACCTCGGGGTGATCGACTGCCTGGAGGCGGCGCTGAGCTGCCCGTGGGCCGATTACCTGGCGTGGATCGCCACGCTGGAGGAGGGCAGCACGGCGCGGCGCAAAATGGAAGGCGTGCCGAAGTACGGCGAGATCGTGATCGACGCCAACCACATTGCGATGTTCGCCAACGCCTTTGACGAGGCGCTGAGCAGGCAAACCCCCGAGCAGCAGGCGTGGAGCAAAACGCTGCTTAGCATGCTGCACGATATTCATCAGGAGAGCGCCATCTACCTGATGGTGAGGAGATTACGTGACTGACGTTTTACTGTGTGTCGGCAACAGCATGATGGGCGACGACGGCGCGGGTCCGCTGCTGGCGGAACTGTGCGCCGCAAACCCGCCGGGCAGCTGGGTGGTGATTGACGGCGGCAGCGCGCCGGAAAACGACGTGGTGGCCATTCGCGAGCTGCGCCCGGACAGGCTGTTAATCGTTGATGCCACCGATATGGGGCTCAACCCCGGTGAGATCCGCCTGATTGACCCGGACGACATCGCCGAAATGTTTATGATGACGACGCACAATATGCCGCTGAACTACCTGGTCGATCAGATTAAAGACGACGTGGGTGAGGTGCTGTTTCTGGGGATTCAGCCGGACATTGTCGGGTTCTATTACCCGATGACGCAGCCGGTGAAAGAGGCGGTGGACGTGGTCTATTCACGGCTTGCCGGGTGGGTTGGGGATGGGGGATTTTCTCAGCTCTGAGCAGTGCCGGGTGGCGGCTTCGCCTTACCCGGCCTACCAAACCCATCCCCCTCTCCCTGTGGGAGAGGGCTGGGGTGAGGGCAACAGGCTACTCCAGATCCCCCCCGTTACTCGCAATCACCTTCTTATACCACCAGAATGATTTCTTGCGCTTGCGGTCCAGCGTGCCGTTCCCGGCGTCGTCCCGGTCGACGTACACAAACCCGTAGCGCTTGCTCATTTCCCCCGTTGAGGCCGAGACAAGGTCAATGCAGCCCCAGGTGGTGTAGCCCAGCAGCGGTACGCCGTCCTCAATCGCATCAGCCATCGCGCGAATATGCTCGCGCAGGTAGCTGATTCGGTAGTCGTCGTTGATCTCGCCGTTTTCATCAATGACGTCCTTCGCTCCAAGGCCGTTTTCCACCAGGAACAGCGGCTTCTGGTAGCGGTCGTACATCATGTTCATGGTGATGCGCAGGCCGAGCGGGTCAATGCCCCAGCCCCATTCGCTCACCTGAATATGCGGGTTGCGCAGGGACTTCACGATGTTCGCCGCGCTGGTGTTTCCCGCGTTCATGTCCGCCGACGCGCAGCGCGAGGCGTAATAGCTGAACGAGACAAAGTCGACGGTGTTTTTCAGCAGTTCATCGTCGCCCGGGTCTTTCACAATCACCACGCCTTTCTCGCGGAACACGCGGGCAGAGTAAGCCGGATAGCTGCCGCGCGCCTGCACGTCGATAAAGAACAGGTTCTCGCGGTCTTTTTCCAGCGCCATCCACACGTCTTCCGGCTTGCAGGACCAGGGGTAAAAATTGCCGCCCGCCAGCATACAACCGACCTGGTTTTCCGGGTTCACCTCGTGGGCAATTTTGGTCGCCAGCGCGCTCGCCACCAGCTCGTGGTGCGCGGCCTGGTACTTCACCTGGTCCTCGTTTTCACCTTCTTCAAATACCAGCCCCGCGCCGGAGAACGGGCTGTGCAGCATGATGTTGATTTCGTTGAAGGTCAGCCAGTATTTCACCAGCCCGTTAAACGCCTCGAAGCAGGTGCGGGCGTAGCGGGTGAAGAAATCCACCATCTTACGGTTGCGCCAGGAGCCGTACTCCGTCACCAGGTGCATCGGCACGTCGAAGTGGCAGAGCGTCACCAGCGGCTCGATGTTGTACTTTTTACACTCCTCGAACACCGCGCGGTAGAAGGCAATGCCTTCCTGATTCGGCAGCGGTTCGTCGCCGTTCGGGTAGAGGCGGCTCCAGGCAATCGAGGTGCGGAACACCGTAAAGCCCATCTCCGCCATCAGGGCGATGTCTTCTTTGTAGCGATGGTAAAAATCAATCGCCTCGTGGCTCGGGTAGAATTCGTCGTCCCGCAACGAAAACCGTTTTTCCTTGCCGACTTTTACCGCCAGACGGTTTGCGCCGTGGGGGATCATGTCGACCGTCGTCAGTCCTTTGCCGCCATCACGGTAAGCCCCTTCACTCTGGTTGGCGGCAAGCGCGCCGCCCCATAAAAATCCTTGTGGAAAAACAGACATTCTTACCTCGCTTTCAGTTTATGCTTCTGCTGCTTTGTTCTGTACCGGTGCGGTTTGCAGGGCGCGTGCTTTTTCGGCTTCGTCTTCTACCGGGATATCCTCAAACCCTAACAGCAGGGTTAGCACAAACGACAGCACTACCGCCAGACCCATCACGCCAAACACCCAGACGATGGTCATCGGGTTGGCCGGGTCGAAGAACTGCACGCTGGTAAACAGCCCCGGCGCCGCCATCGAATGGCTGGCAAGGCCTGCCATGCCTGCCACCGCGCCGCAGATAAAGCCGCTGATCAGGCTCGCAATCAGCGGACGCTTCAGGCGTACCGCTACGCCGTACAGGGCCGGTTCAGAGATCCCCGCCATGATGGCGGAGGCCGCCGCGGCCAGCGCCGTCTGGCGCAGCTCCGGATTTTTGGTTTTCCACGCCACCGCCAGCGACGAACCGCCGAGCGACAGGTTGGCGCCGATCTCCGACGGCATCACCATCCCTTCTTTGCCCGTTTCGGCAATGGTCTGGATGATGGTCGGCGTAAACACGCGGTGCATCCCGGTCATCACCAGCAGCGGCCACAGCGCGCCCATAATGGCAACGGAGAGCCAGCCCAGATAGCCGTGAATGGTGTAGACCAGCGCGGAGATGGCGCTGCCGATCCAGATCCCGAGCGGGCCAATCAGTACGATGGCGAGCGGGGCGGCAATCAGCACGATCAGCATCGGCTTGAGGAAGTTTTTGGTCACCGCCGGGGTAATGCGATCCACCCAGCGTTCGATGTATGACAGGCACCAGGTCATCACCAGGGCGGGGATCACCGTGTAGGTGTATTTCACCGCCGTCACCGGAATGAAGGCGAACTCAACGTGCTCGCCCTGCGCGGCTTTCGCCATCAGCTCGATAAAGCTCGGGTGAACCAGAACGCCCGCGATGGCGATTGCCAGCGACATGTTGGTTTTGAACTTCACCGCCGCGGACGCCGCCACCATCAGCGGCAGGAAGAAGAACGCGCCATCGCCGATAACGGTCAGGATCGTCAGCGTCGGGTCGCCTTTGCCCAGCACGCCGGTCATCTCAAGGATCATCGCCAGCAGCTTGACCATCGACCCGCCGATGATCGCCGGGATCAGCGGAGACATGGTGCCGATCAGCGCGTCGAGGATCCCGGCGCCAATCCGGCGCAGCGTGAGCTTCTGTGGACCTTCCGCTACGGCAGGTTGCAGGTTAGCGGGCAGCAGGCTCACCACTTCACGGTATGCCTGGGACACGGTGTTGCCGATGATCACCTGACACTGGTTGTCGTTGCGCACCACGCCGAGCACGCCGCTGATGCTTTTCAGGCGTGCGGCGTCGGTGAGGCTTTCGTCTTTCAGGACGAAGCGCAGTCGCGTCATACAGTGGGTGACGGCGACGATGTTCTCTTTGCCGCCCAGCGCGCTAACGACGTCGGTCGCCAGCGCAGCGTAATTTTTTGCCATCGGATGTGATCCTGTTATCGTTGTGAGAAGTGTAGGAAACCGGTTTCACACAATCATCATGAGTTTCTTTTAATGAAACAAGATCACTTTTTATGCATTTTTTCGTTTCGTGATGACGATCACTCGTGGCCGTAAAAAGCGTGATAACGCCGCTGCGACAATTTTTCTGCGGTGCAGTACACTGCGCCCATCAGGTTCAGACGGAATAATAATATGACCACGATGCTGGAAGTGGCGAAGCGGGCAGGCGTATCAAAAGCGACGGTCTCCCGGGTACTGTCGGGGAACGGTTACGTCAGCCAGGAGACGAAAGACCGGGTTTTTCAGGCCATCGAAGAGAGCGGGTATCGCCCCAATCTGCTGGCGCGAAACCTGGCGACCAAACGCACCCAGACTCTGGGGCTGGTAGTGACGAACACCCTGTACCATGGGGTCTACTTTAGCGAGCTGCTGTTTAACGCCGCGCGGATGACGGAAGAGAAGGGGCGTCAGCTGATCCTGGCGGACGGCAAGCACAGCGCCGAAGAGGAGCGCGAGGCGATCCAGTACCTGCTCGACATGCGCTGCGACGCGGTAATCATCTATCCGCGTTTTCTGAGCGTGGAAGCGCTGGACGAGATCATTGAGAAATGCGAGCAGCCGATCATGGTGCTCAACCGCCGTTTGCGGAAAAACAGCAGTCACAGCGTCTGGTCCGATCATAAAGCGTCGTGTCAGGACGCGGTATCGCAGCTGATTGAGAAAGGCCACCGGGAGATTGCGTTTATCACCGGTTCGCTGGATTCCCCCACCGGGGTGGAGCGTCTTTCCGGCTACAAGGACGCGCTGGCGCAGCACGGGATTGCAGTTCGCGACGCGCTGATCGCCGAAGGGAAGTGGAACCCGGCCAGCGGCGCGGCGGCGGTCTCTCAGTTGCTCACCCGCGGCGAAACGTTTACCGCGCTGGTGGCGAGTAACGACGACATGGCGATTGGCGCCATCAGGCAGCTGCACGAGAGCGGCGTCGCCACGCCGGGCGCAGTGTCCGTCATCGGCTTTGACGACGTGGCAATCGCGCCCTATATCGTGCCGTCCCTCTCCAGCGTGCGTATTCCGGTAACGGAGATGATTCAGGAGACCATCAGCCGTATGATTTTCATGCTCGACGGCGGTGAGTTTAAGCCTCAGCAAACCTTCTCCGGCGAGCTTATCCTGCGCGACTCCGTCATTGACGGCCCGCATCGCTGACGTCGACATCAGTCATCGTCACTAATGACGATGACAGATCCCTCTCTTTTAAATTTCCCTATAAAATCAATGCATTAAATATTGGCACGGTTTATGAATAGCTTCGCGCATAACAGTAATGCCGGAGAAGCAGATGAACCGTTTTATTATGGCCGATGCCAGCAAATGCATTGGTTGCCGTACCTGTGAAGTGGCGTGCGTGGTGTCCCATCAGGCAGAGCAGGATTGCGCCTCTCTCACCCCTGATACCTTCCTGCCGCGCATCCACGTCATTAAAGGCGTGAATATTTCTACCGCCGCTATCTGTCGCCAGTGCGAAGATGCGCCGTGCGCCAACGTCTGTCCGAACGGGGCGATTAAGCGCGAGAAAGGCTTCGTGCATGTGATGCAGGAGCGCTGCATCGGGTGCAAAACCTGTGTGGTGGCGTGTCCGTATGGCGCGATGGAGGTGGTGGTTCGCCCGGTGGTGCGCAACAGCGGTATCGGGCTGAGCGTACGCGCGGAGAAAGCCGAAGCCAATAAATGTGACCTCTGCTACCACCGCGACGCCGGTCCGGCGTGTATGGAAGCCTGTCCGACGCATGCGCTGGTCTGCGTCGATCGCGACAAGCTCGAACAGATGAGTGCCGAAAAACGCCGCCGCGCGGCGTTCGACACCTCGTCATCGCTGCTGTTTTAAGCTGCAATGCGCGTTAATGGCGTACAGCTTCGGGTGCGCGGCAAGGTGCAGGGGGTAGGATTTCGTCCCTTCGTCTGGCAGCTTGCGCACCAGCTGGGGCTGGCAGGCGACGTCTGCAACGACGGAGAGGGTGTCCTGGTGCGTCTCGCGGGCAGTGGGGGTGACTTTACCGCGAGACTGCGCCAGGACTGCCCACCGCTGGCGCGCATCGATCGCATTGAAACGCAGCCGTTCAGCTGGACGACGCTGCCGGACGAGTTTGTCATCCGCCACAGCGAGAGTGGGGCGATGGACACGCAAATCGTCCCGGATGCCGCCACCTGTCCCGCATGCCTGGCGGAGATGCGCGATCCCCGCGAACGTCGCTACCGCTACCCGTTTATCAACTGCACCCACTGTGGGCCGCGGTTTACCATTATCCGCGCCATGCCCTATGACCGCCCGGCCACGTCAATGGCGCCATTCCCGCTCTGTGTGCCCTGTGAAACGGAGTACCGCAACCCGGCTGACCGGCGTTTTCACGCCCAGCCGGTGGCCTGCCCGGATTGCGGACCGCAGCTGGAGTGGCGAGCTGGGGAGGGTGCTGCCACCCGCGAATCGGCGTTAAGCGCGGCGGTGGCGATGCTGAAAGTCGGCGGGATTGTGGCGGTCAAAGGGCTGGGCGGTTTTCACCTGGTCTGCGACGCGCTTAACCCGCAGGCGGTTCGGAAATTACGGGCACGCAAGCAGCGCCCGACCAGGCCGCTGGCGGTGATGATCCCGCATGCGGACGATCTGCCGGAGGCCATCCAGACGCTGTTACGTTCACCCGCTGCGCCGATTGTGCTGACGCCAAAATCCTGCCTTCCTGCGTTTCCTGAGGTGATTGCGCCGGGGCTGGATACGGTCGGCGTGATGCTGCCTGCGAACCCGCTCCAGCATTTGCTGATGCTGGACTGCCAGCGCCCGCTGGTGATGACCTCCGGCAACCTCAGCGGCCATCCACCCGCCATAAGCAACCAGCAGGCGCTGGAAGAACTCAGTGACATCGCTGATGGCTTCCTGCTGCACAACCGCGACATCCTGCAACGGATGGATGATTCAGTGATGGACCGGGAGGGCACGATGCTGCGTCGCGCGCGGGGTTTTGTACCGGATGCCATCACATTGCCCGCCGGATTCCGCGACATCCCGCCCATGTTATGCACCGGCGCGGAGATGAAAAACACCTTCTGCCTGGTGCGTGGCAACCAGGCGGTGCTGAGCCAGCATTTTGGCGATCTGAGCGACGAGGGGGTAGAGGCGCAGTGGCGCAGTGCGCTCTCGACGATGCAGGACATCTACGCCTTTCAGCCTGAGCGCGTGGTGTGCGATGCCCATCCGGGTTATCACGCCCGACAGTGGGCCCGGGCGCAGGCGCTGCCCGTTGAGACCGTGCTGCATCATCATGCGCATGCGGCAGCGTGTCTGGCGGAGAACGGCTGGCCGCTCGACGGCGGGGATGTTATTGCCCTGACCCTGGACGGGATCGGCATGGGCGAGAACGGCGCGCTGTGGGGCGGCGAGTGCCTGCGGGTGAACTATCGCGACTGCGAACGGCTGGGCGGTCTGCCAGCCGTTGCGCTGCCGGGGGGCGATCTGGCGGCAAAACAGCCGTGGCGCAATTTGCTCGCCCACTGTCTGGCGTTCGTACCTGACTGGCAGCAGTACCCGGAAACTGAGGTGGTACAGCGTCAAAACTGGCCGCTGCTGGCAACGGCTGTGTCGCGCGGTATCAATGCGCCGCGGGCCTCCTCCTGTGGTCGTCTGTTCGACGCCGTGGCCTGTGCGCTGGGCATTGAAACGCAACGCTATGAGGGCGAAGCCGCGTGCCGGCTGGAGGCGCTGGCCGAACGCTGCGCAGGGGTTGATCATCCGGTGACGCTCCAGACGGATAACCTTGCGCTGTTCTGGCAACAGTGGCTTACCTGGCGGGCGGAACCCGGCGAGCGTGCCTGGGCTTTTCACGATGCGCTGGCAAAAGGGCTGAGCGAACTGGCGGCAACGCATGCCCGCCGACGGTCGCTCACGACGGTGTGTTTCAGCGGAGGCGTCCTTCACAACCGCCTGCTGCGCGCGCGCCTTCGTCATTACCTTTCTGATTTCACGCTTCTTTTTCCTTCGCGCCTGCCCGCAGGCGACGGAGCGATCTCCTTCGGGCAGGCGGTGGTTGCTGCCGCCCGATCATGTTCACAAGGGATTTAAAATGTTACGACTTTTACGCAATGAACCTCGTGCAGCGTGCCTGCTGCTGGCTCTCGGGATGGCTAACCTGCTGGCCTGGGGGCTGGCGTGGCACACCTTTAGCGGCAGTACGGCGCTGATGGCGGCCAGCCTGCTGGCCTGGTGTTACGGACTGCGTCATGCGGTGGATGCCGACCATATCGCCGCGATTGATACCGTGACGCGTAAGATGATGCAGCAGGGCAAGCGCCCGTCCGGCGTGGGCGCATGGTTTTCCCTCGGACACTCCACCATCGTGGTGCTGGCCTCCATTGCTATCGCCGCTACCGCCACGGCGTTTCAGAAAAACATGGCATGGTTCCACGAAACCGGCAGCCTGATTGGCACCGCCGTCTCCGCCACCTTCCTGCTGGCGATGGCGCTGGTGAATATGGTGATCCTGCGCGGCGTCTGGCGCAGTTTTCAGGCGCTGAAACACGGCAATCCCGTGCAGGGCGACATCACGCTGCCTGCACAGGGCGGCGTCATGAACTGGCTGTTCGGCAAAACCTTCCGCCTCGTCAATAAAAGCTGGCAGATGTACCTGGTCGGTTTCCTGTTCGGCCTGGGGTTCGACACCGCCACCGAAATCGGCGTGCTGGGGATCTCCGCCGCCAGCGCCTCCAGCGGGATGTCGGTGTGGTCGATCATGATCTTCCCGGCGCTCTTCGCCAGCGGCATGGCGCTGGTGGATACGCTCGATAACCTGCTGATGGTGGGTGCCTACGGCTGGGCGTTTAACAAGCCGCAGCGCAAGCTCTACTACAACATGACCATCACCGGCACTTCGGTGGTGGTGGCGCTGTTTATCGGCGGCCTGGAAGCGCTGGGTCTGCTGATGGACAAGTTCGCCCTCAGCGGCGGCGTGTGGGATCTGATTGGCGCGGTGAACGATAACCTGGGCGATGCCGGATTTGTGGTGGTCGGGCTGTTTGTCGCCTGCTGGCTGATCTCGATGGCGAACTATCGCTGGCGCGGTTATGACGCGCTGGTGGTGCGCTCCTGACGCTGAAAGTGTAGCGATAAAAAAGCCCCGGGACATCGGGGCGGTGGACAACAAAATCCAAAGGTTAAGTAAGCGTGGCAGTACTGTAGGCCGGGTAAGCGGAGCGCCACCCGGCATGACGAGGGTTAAGCTGGTAGCGATTTCAGCAGCGCGAAGGCCTCCTTCATTCTGTCTTCGCTGACGACAAAGGCGCGCATCTGACCGTCGGTATCGGTGCCGCGCGCCACCATGCCCTGAGGCGAAAGGACAATCTCCCAGTCCAGATCCTGACGCTGCGTTTCACCTGCGAGATGCAGCGGTAGTTCCGGCGTTTTTACCTTCACCAGCATGGCGGGTAATTTCACCGGGGCGTTGCCGCCGAGCAGGTTTTTCGCCAGGAACATGGCGCTTAACTGAATCGGTTGCAGGAACGGCAGCACCTGGCCGTTAATTTCCGCGCAGTCGCCCAGGGCATAAATGTCCGGCTGGGTGGTTTGCAGGTAGCTGTCCACCTTCACGCCGCGATTGATCTCTGCGCCCGCGCGGTGCGCCAGCGCGGTTTCCGGGCGCAACCCCGTCGCTGCAATAACCACATCCACTTCCACGCTGCGGTTGCGGTCGAGCGTCGCACAAATGCCGGTTTCGGTTTTGCTTAGGCTCTGTAACTGCGATTTCAGCAGCAGATGCACGCCCATGTCGGTCAGACGATGCTGTAAGCGACTGCTTACTTCTGCTGGCATCAGCGCTGACAGAATGCTGGCCGCGTGGTCAACCAGGGTGACGGATTTTCCCGCCCGGCAGAAGTCCATCGCCAGCTCGGTGCCAATCAGTCCGCCGCCGACAATTATCACCCGCGTGGCGTCGCGTAACAGGGTCTCGCTGGCCTGATACTCCTGCTGGCTGTTGAGCGTGACCATCAGCTCGCGGCCCTCAACCGGCGGCACAAACGCCGATGCCCCCGTCGCCAGCACCAGTTTGTCGTACTGCCAGGTTTTATCTTTCGCGTTCACCACGTGGGCGTCGGCGTCGATATCGGTGACCCAGGTGTACGGAAACAGACGCAGGTTAAACTGTTCTGCAAACTCCCCCGCCGTCTGGCGGGTGAGATCGTCGGCGCGCTGATTCTGGCTAATAACGTGGCTTAAATCAGGCTTGTTGTACTCATCCATGCTGTCGGCGGCGATCACCGTCAACGGCACGTTAGCATCCTGTTTGCGGATATTTTTCACCAGCTGGCGGGCGGCAAAGCCCGAGCCGATAATGACGATGCCGTGGCTCATTTTGCCTCCGTTGCCAGTTCATCAAAGACGTCTTTCCCGAGGGAACATTCCGGGCAGAGGAAGTTGTCCGGCACCTCGCTCCACGGCGTACCCGGCGCGACATCCTGCAACGGCTCGCCCAGCTCAGGATCGTAAATCCACTGGCAGACGCTGCACTGCATGCAAGGGCCGAGGTCGGCAGCGGCAGGAGCGGCTTCTGCTACAGCTTTCGGCGTAACTGCCGCAGCGGGTGCGGTTTCCGGCAGCGGCGCAAGCGCCCACTGGCGGGCAATGTCGCGACCGTGCTGACGACAGATTTCCAGCGCGTCGAGATCCGGACGCCATTTCGCCTTCAGGCTCAGGGACATCTCAAAACCGGCATCCTGTAAACGGGTGGAGAGACGGTCTACCGCGCCGCCGCTCCAGCCGTGTGAACCAAAGGCGCTGGCGCGTTTGTTACGAAAGCGCAGGCCGGTCATCTCTTCTACCAGTCCGGCAATTTTCGGCATCATCACGTTATTCATGGTGGAGGTACCCACCAGCACGCCTTTGGAGCGGAAGACGTTGGTCAATACCTCATTCTTATCGCTGCGCGCCACGTTGAAGATTTTCACCGCCACGTTCGGGTCAACTTCGTTGATGCCCTGGGCAATGGCGTCCGCCATCATGCGGGTGTTGTTGGACATGGTGTCGTAGAAGATGGTGATGCGATCTTCCTGATAGTCCGCCGCCCACTTCAGGTACAGTTCGACAATCTGGGTTGGATTTTCACGCCATACCACGCCGTGGGAGGTGGCAATCATATCCACCGGCAGGTTGAAGCCGAGGATCTCGGTGATTTTTGGCGTGACCAGACGGCTGAACGGGGTCAGGATGTTGGCGTAGTAGCGCTGGCACTGTTCGAACAGCTCGGTCTGATCCACTTCGTCGTTGAACAGACGTTCGTCACAGTAGTGCTGGCCGAAGGCGTCGTTACTGAACAGCACCGCGTCACCGGTCATGTAGGTCATCATGCTGTCCGGCCAGTGCAGCATTGGGGTTTCCACGAAGATCAGCTGTTTGCCATTGCCGATATCCAGCGTGTCGCCGGTTTTCACGGTGTGGAAGTTCCACTCCGGATGGTGGTGGTGGCCGTTGATGGAGTCAATGGCGTTGGTGGTGCAGTAGATCGGGGTATCCGGAATGTGGGACATCAGCTCGGTCAGCGCCCCGGCATGATCCTCTTCCGCGTGGTTGATGATAATGTAGTCGATCTCATTCAGATCGATTTCGCTGCGCAGGTTCTGCACGAACTCGCGGCTGAATTTGTGATCGACGGTATCGATCAGGACGTTTTTACCTTCACGAATGAGATAGCTGTTGTAGCTGCTGCCGCGCAGCGTTTTGTATTCCGTCCCGTGAAAATCACGTACTTCCCAGTCACGTTGACCCACCCAATGAATGTTATTTTTAACCAGAATAGACATAGCAACCTCAACTTAATACGGCGTTTTCAAATAAGATGACTGTCATATATCAAGTTGCGTGCCAACTTTTTAACTTGTTGAAAATAGTGTGTTTTCGTTTCGATGCTCCTTAGTGGGTAGTCATTTTGACTATCTTAAAAATTGTCAATATGACACTATGTATTGTCAAAATGACAGTGAGGCAGAGATGAGCTTTTCCGTAGATGTGCTGGCGAAGATCGCCATAGAACTGCAAACCGGTATTGGTCATCAGGACCGCTTTCAGCGGCTGATCTCCACGTTGCGCCACGTGCTGGATTGCGATGCGTCGGCGCTGCTGCGTTACGAAGGGCGGCAGTTTATTCCGCTGGCTATCGACGGTCTGGCGAAGGACGTACTCGGGCGGCGCTTTACCCTGGAGGGCCACCCGCGTCTGGAAACCATCGCCCGCGCGGGTGACGTGGTGCGTTTCCCGGCAGACAGCGATCTGCCCGATCCTTACGACGGCCTGATCCCCGGACAGGAGAGCCTGAAGGTGCACGCCTGTATCGGCCTGCCTCTGTTTGCCGGGCAGAACCTGATTGGCGCGTTAACCCTCGACGGCATGTCGCCTGATCAGTTCGATACCTTCAGCGACGAAGAGCTACGGCTGATTGCCGCGCTGGCGGCCGGGGCGCTGAACAACGCCCTGCTGATAGAACAGCTGGAGAGCCAGAATATTCTTCCGGGTAGCCCGACGGTGTTTGAGCAGGTGGCGCACACCGAAATGATCGGCCTTTCGCCGGGCATGGGGCAGCTCAAAAAAGAGATTGAGATTGTCGCCGCGTCTGATTTGAACGTGCTGATCTTCGGGGAGACCGGCACCGGTAAAGAGCTGGTGGCAAAAGCGATCCACGAAGCCTCGCCCCGTGCGGTGAATCCGCTGGTCTATCTCAACTGCGCGGCGTTGCCGGAAAGCGTGGCGGAAAGCGAGCTGTTCGGACACGTCAAAGGGGCCTTTACCGGGGCGATCAGCAACCGCAGCGGCAAGTTCGAAATGGCTGATAACGGCACGCTGTTCCTCGATGAAATTGGCGAACTCTCCCTTTCGCTTCAGGCCAAACTGCTGCGGGTGTTGCAGTATGGCGATATTCAACGCGTGGGAGACGATCGCAGCTTACGCGTGGATGTGCGCGTGCTGGCGGCGACGAACCGCGATCTGCGCGAAGAGGTGCTGGCGGGGAATTTCCGCGCCGATCTGTTCCACCGTCTGAGCGTGTTCCCGCTCACGGTGCCGCCGCTGCGCGAGCGGGGCGAGGATGTGGTTCTGCTGGCGGGCTTTTTCTGCGAACAGTGTCGGCTCAAAATGGGGCTTTCCCGCGTGGTGCTAAGTCCCGGCGCGAGGACGCACCTGCTGAGCTACGGCTGGCCGGGTAACGTGCGTGAGCTGGAACATGCGATCCACCGCGCGGTGGTGCTGGCGCGGGCAACGCGTTCGGGGGATGAAGTGGTTATTCATGCGCGCCATTTCGCGCTGCATGAGGAAACGATGCCGCCCGTGAAGCCGGTGATACCTGAGAGCGTGAACGAAAACCTGCGCGAGGCGACGGATGCGTTCCAGCGTCAGATGATCGCCCGCGCGCTGGAGCAGAATAACCGCAGCTGGGCGGCGTGCGCGCGGGCGCTGGAGATGGACGTCGCCAACCTTCACAGGCTGGCGAAACGTCTGGGGCTGAAGGGTTAAATAATCCCCGCCTGGTAGAAGTCTTGCAGGTTGATCGCGCCGCACAGCCTGCCGTGCTCGTCCACCACCGGCGCGGCGGTGATTTTGCGCTTCATCAGCACCTCTTTGGCTTCAATCGCGCGGCTGTCGGCATTCAGCGTCAGCCCGCCCTGGGTCATTGCTTCGGATACCCGCGCCTCCAGCTTGCCGCCGCCCACCAGCCAGCGGCGCAGGTCGCCGTCGGTGAAGACGCCCTTCACCTGGCGGTCATTGTCGCATACCGCAACCAGCCCCAGCCCGGTGCGGCTCAGCTCCAGCATGGCGTCCATCACGCTGGTGTCGAGTTTGACCTGAGGAATGGCATCGTCCGTGCGCATCAGGTGGTGAACTTTGTTGAGCAGACGAGCCCCAAGCGCGCCCGCAGGATGGGAGCGGGCGAAATCTTCCTCATTAAAACCGCGCGCCTGCATCACCGCCATCGCCAGGGCGTCGCCCATCATCAGCGTGTTGACGGTGCTGGAGGTCGGTGCCAGGTGCATCGGACAGGCTTCGCGCTCAACGGAAATATCCAGCGTTGCTTTCGCGGCCAGCGCCAGCGGCGAACGGGATTTGCCGGTCATCGCTAACAGGGCCACCGATTTTTCTTGCAGGCGAGGGATGATGAGATCCAGCTCTTTGGCTGAACCGGAGTAGGAGATAAACAGCATCACGTCGCGGCTTTCGATCATCCCCAGATCGCCGTGCAGCGCTTCGGCAGGATGCACGAAGAACGCCGGGGTGCCGGTGCTGGCAAGCGTCGCGGCAATCTTCTTGCCGATATGACCGGATTTACCGATACCCGCCACGATCACTTTGCCCTCGCAGTGGATAATGGTGTTGGCTGCACGAACAAAATCTTCACCCAGACGCTCCGGCAGGCGGCTGGCTTCCTGTAGCTCCAGCAGCAGGGTCTGACGGCCTGCGTTTAACAGAAAATCACTCATTTTTCTCTCCGGTTACGATCACGTCGATGCCCTTCGCTTCCAGCGCTTTTTTAAATGCCGGATCGATACCTGCGTCGGTAATCAGCTTATCGACGCTTTCAAGGCTACAGACAATGTTGGGGCTTTTACGGCCAAACTTCGACGAGTCCGCCATCAAAATCACTTCCCGCGTGGCGTTGCACATCGCTTTGCTGACGCTGAACACCTCGTTGAAGGTGGTCACGCCCGCGTTGAGGTCGATGCCGTCCGTGCCCATAAACAGCTTATCGAAGCTGAAGTGGTCGAAGGCATTCTCCGCCAGCTGCCCGTGAAACGACGCGGATTTTTTACGGAAGGTGCCACCGGGCATCAGGATGGTCTGCTCGCTGTCGAACTCTGACAGGGCATTGACGATGTGCAGGCTGTTGGTCATCACCGTGATGTTATTAAAGCGGCTGAGCAGCGGGATCATCTGTAGGACGGTACTGCCTGCGTCGAGGATGATGGAATCGCCGTCCTGGATAAATTTGATGGCGGCTTCGGCAATCAGCGCTTTCTGGTGGGTATTGATCAGCGTTTTGTGGTCGATAGGCGGGTCGGCTTCGTCTTTATTGAGCACCACGCCGCCGTAGGTACGAATGACGGCGCCGGAGTTTTCCAGCAACACCAGGTCCTTGCGTATTGTCGTGCCGGTGGTGTCAAAGTAGTGGGCCAGATCCTCTACCGAGCACTTTCCCTGCTTTTGCAGATGCTCAAGTATGGCCGCCTGCCGCTGACGTGGTTTCATAGGCGCTTCGTTCCTTACGTTGCGAAATGATAATTCCGCAAGTTTATAACTTTCACAACGAAATTATCCATGTTTCAGATTAAGCGCTAATGATAGTGCATTCTGACAGAGTGAATCATGGGGGAAGATCACATCAGGTTGTAATTCATGCAGCGAAATGCCGTCGATCGCCTGAATTTTGGTCGGACGGGCAAACACCGTTACGCCGCGCATGATGAGGGAATCGCAAACCATATTGTTTTCATCCAGCGCAACAGCGACGACAACCCGCGGTTTAAAGCGGCCGCCGGAACGCCCGACGCCCACGCGGCCTTTCTGGCACAGGGCATCAAAGGCGCGGTTAAACTGATGGATTTGCCAGCCGCCAAACGCCATCTGGCAAAGCCAGGCGAGGGCGGCGACGGTGATGAGTGCGGTGACCATATCGGCTCCTTAACTGCCGGGTGGCGGCTGCGCCTTACCCGGCCTACGGGGATTGTAGCCCAGGTAAGCGCAGCGCCACCGGGGAATGAACTCAGAACATCACCTGCCCACCGGTGACGTTAATCGACTGCCCGGTGCAGTACGAGGCTTTCGGGCTGGCGTAAAACAGCAGCATGTTCAGCACGTCCTGATAATCGCACCCGCGCTTCAGCGGCACTTTGTCGATGTAGTACTGTTCGACGTCCTCTGCTTTGATGCCAAGTTTGGCGGCATACTGCGGCAGCAGGGACTGGAACATCGGCGATTTCAGCAGGTTGCCCAGCATCAGCGCGTGCACGGTTATGCCGTATTCGGCCAGATCCAGCGCCAGAGACTGCGTCAGCCCGACGCCGCCAAACTTCGCCGCGCTGTAGCCGGAGTTGTGCTTGCTGCCCACTTTCCCCGATTTTGAGTTGATCTGAATGATGCGACCCTGAATACCGTCGCGGATCATCAGGCGGGAAAATTCGCGGGCGCAGAGGAAATAGCCCACCAGATTCACCTGCAACGAGCGGTCAAAATCCCCCAGTTCGAAATCGCTGATAAAGGCCGCTTTCGCAATCCCTGCGCTGTAGACCAGCAGATCGGTGCGACCAAAAATCTCATCCACGCCGCGGGCCAGCGCCATCACGCTCTGCTCGCTGGTGGCGTCGGCGCCAAATCCATACGCCATCCCTTCGCCAAATTCGGTGTTGATGGCGTCCGCTACGCGGGCGGCTTTCTCACTCTGAATATCCACGACCGCCACGCGGTAGCCCTCTGCGGCAAGCCCATGGCAGAGGAACTCGCCTAAGGTTTGTCCCCCACCAATGACAACGGCAACCTGACTCATGTGTCTCTCCTTTATTACGAAATAAATTTTAACGTGCAGCCTGGGGTGACAGCCTGCGGAACCGGCCCCTCAACGTGAACCGTGCCGGGATACTCCGCCCGCGGCTGGCCGTCGAAACGCAAGGTGATGTGCCCCAGCTCGCGCAGGTTTTGCTCGGCGACGTCACCGACGGCGGTTACGGCATAGCGCGCCTTGCCCAGCTCCAGCTGGCCACCGGCCTTCAGCTCGCCGTTTAACTCGCCGTGGCAGTGGATAAAGCAAAACTCTTCGATATCTGCCGGGGCGCCTTCGCGGAAGGTGATCAGCATCTGGTCGCTCAGCGCATCGGCCGCGCTCTGGCCGATGCGGGTAATGGTGGTCTGGTAAATCACGGTCATGGCAGGAACCTCTTATTGATAAATAAAGCCGGAGACAAACCAGGCAATTAGCACCGTTGGCGCGCCCGTCAGGAAGCGGCTCACCAGCACGGAGGGGACGCCCACGCGCACGGTCTCCTGGCGCGCTTCCGCCAGCGACAGCCCGACGGGGATGAAGTCGCACGCCGCCTGAGCGTTAATGGCAAACAGGGCGGGCAGGGCGAGGTGCGGGGGAATATTCCCCAGACCAATCTGCACGCCAATCAGCACGCCGATGACCTGGGCAATCACCGCGCCCGGGCCGAGAAACGGCGACAGCAGCGGGAAGGAGCAGATCAGCGCCAGCGTCACCAGGCCGAGCGGGTGGCTGGCGAGCGGGGCGAGGCCGTGGGCAATCCAGTCGCCGAGGCCGGAGGCCATGATGATGCCGATCAGCGCCGAGACGAACGCCATAAACGGCAGAATGGTTTTCAGCACCGTGTCGATGGTGTCGCGCCCGGACTGAAACAGAACCGCCACGGCGGACCCCATCCCCATCCCGACCTTCGCCAGCAGGCCGTCGCTCTGCTCGGTGATTTTTTTGCTGGTGTCGTAGTCGCGCGGGGCTGCTTTTTGCGGCGCGGGTGTGCCATTTACCAGCGTGATGTTGTCCTCCTTCACGCCCGAGACATAAATGTCCTCAAGGATGTACTGCGCCAGCGGGCCTGATTTGCCCGTGGAGTGAATATTCACCGTCGGAATGCGGCGCTTCGGGTAGATGCCGCAGCGCAGGGTGCCGCCGCAGTCGATTACCGCCACGCCGATTTCCGCTTCCGGCGGCTCGCCCTCTTTGAAGCCGTCGACTGCTTCCCAGCCGGTCAGCTCGCGCAGCGTGTCGACGATCGCCGGGCGCGTGCCCGCGGTGATGTAGACGATCTTTTTGCCTTCGGTGGCGTCGAACTCCAGCGGGCCGCCCCAGCCGCCCGTGCCTTTCTCTATGCGGATCCGGTTCATACTGTGGCTCCCGAAAGCTGGACTTTCTCATCAAGCTGAATGCCCATTTTTTTCTCAAAAATGGCGGTAGTGAGGTCCGTTACCCAGCCGCGGAAGAAGTTGGTCACCAGGCCGACCAGCAGATAGCTCACCGCCAGCGGGCCGAGCGGCAGTCCCAGCGTAGTGAGACCGCTGGCAATCCCGAGGTAAGCAAACAGCTCGCCGGGGTTAATGTGCGGGAACAGGCCGTTCATTGAATGGCAGCTGTAGGAGGCGGCGGCGTAATAACTCGGCTTGTACTTCTCTGGCATAAAGCGGCCGAGGCTTAAGGTCATCGGGTTGCAGAACACAAAGGTGCCGATGAAGGGCAGGATCAGGTAGCGGGACAGCGGATTGCCGGCACAGCGCTGGGCGAAGCGTTCAATACGCTGCTGGCCGATAAAGTTAATCAGGGCGTTCATGATCACCAGCAGGCTGATCAGCAGGGGCAGGATCCCGGTCACCATGCCGGTGAATACCTCGCCGCCTTTCTGAAACAGCCCGATGAACCACTCGGCGCCGTGGGTGATGGTTTCTATCATTCTTCTCTCCTGTAGGGCGTTTGTTTTTGTCTATCTGCGGCTAATAATAATCACTTTGAAAGGTTTTAAAGTGTTAATCAGATCTCACAATGAAAGAAAAATGTATTATTTTGAAAGTTTATTGGTGAGGTGAATAATTTTTGGTGGAAAAAAGCGCGGATTTGCGTCGGGGAGGTGTGTACCGCTTCCTTGAGGAGTTGGGGATGCTTTACCATACTGGGTTCTTACCGAACTCGTTAAATGGATGCCACATGTTCAAGCGTCGTTATGCAGCGCTGTTGCCTGCGCTTATTCTCCTGTCCGCCTGTAGTAGCAAACCCAAGACCGAAGCCGCTCAGCCAACGGCGGGCGCGCCTTCCGGAGGATTCCTGCTGGAGCCGCAGCACAATATGATGCAGATGGGCGGCGACTTCGCGAATAACCCTGCGGCCGAACAGTTCATCGATAAAATGGTGAGCAAGCACGGTTTTGACCGCCAGCAGCTGCATGCCATTTTGTCTCAGGCGAAGCGTCTGGACTATGTGCTGCGCCTGATGGACAGGCAGGCGCCGACAGCCCAGGTGCCGACCGGGCCAAACGGCGCGTGGCTGCGCTATCGCAAACAGTTTATTACCCCGGACAACGTGCAGAATGGCGTGGTGTTCTGGAATCAGTATGAAGACGCCCTGAACCGTGCGTGGCAGGTCTATGGCGTGCCGCCGGAGATCATCGTCGGTATTATTGGGGTCGAGACCCGCTGGGGACGCATTATGGGTAAAACCCGCATCCTTGATGCGCTGGCGACGCTCTCCTTCAACTACCCGCGCCGCGCCGAGTATTTCTCTTCCGAGCTGGAAACCTTCCTGCTGATGGCGCGAGACGAACAGGACGATCCGCTCGATCTGAAAGGGTCGTTCGCCGGGGCAATGGGCTACGGCCAGTTTATGCCGTCCTCCTATAAGCAGTACGCGGTAGATTTTAACGGGGATGGTCACATCAACCTGTGGGATCCCGAAGACGCCATTGGCAGCGTGGCCAACTACTTCAAAGCGCATGGCTGGACGCCGGGCGGCCAGGTGGCGGTGCAGGCGAACGGCGAGGCGTTTGGTCTGGAAAACGGATTTAAAACCAAATACAGCGTGGCGCAGCTGGCAGCGGCAGGCTTAACGCCGTCGCAGCCGCTGGGCAATGTTGACCAGGTGAGCCTGCTGCGCCTGGATGTCGGAACCGGTTATCAGTACTGGTTCGGGCTGCCGAACTTCTACACCATTACCCGCTACAACCACAGCACGCACTATGCGATGGCGGTGTGGCAGCTGGGGCTGGCGGTGTCTCAGGCGCGTGTGCCGGCAGCGTCACCGTTTAGTCAGTAAGTTACCCCGACGGGTAGGCCGGGTAAGGCAACGCCGCCACCCGGCATGGCTGCATGCACGGTGCGGCCTGATGCCCTCACCCTGACCCTCTCCCACGGGAGAGGGGAATTTTGCAGTAACATTTCGCCACACTCCCATTTCACTCCCACCGTTTACATCTTAATCGTCTTTCATTATTGTTATGTTATAACATTATTTTTGAATTGAGATTTCCATGTCCCTGTTTTCTCTCTCATCCCCGGTTCGGCTGCTGCTGGCGCTGGTGCTCATTCTGTTTCTCGGCCTGGCCGTGCGCTGGGCGGTGGCGTTGCCATGATCGTGATGAACGACCTGGTGGCGGGTTACGATCGCCAGCCCGTTACGCGCGCGCTGTCCGGCGTGATTGAACGCGGGAGCATGACCGCTATCGTCGGGGCCAACGGCTGCGGCAAATCCACGCTGCTGAAAACGCTCGCCGGCTTTATTCCGCCCGTCAGCGGTACGTTTCGCTGGCAGGGGAGACGTCCGGTGGTGGGCTGGCTGGCGCAGCGTCACGCGCTGGAGGCGCAATTTCCTCTGACCGTGCAGGACGTGGTGAGTATGGGCTGCTGGCCAGCAATCTCACTGTTTGCCGGTTTTCGTCGGGATACCCGCATGCGCATTGCCGGCGCGCTGGAGCGCGTGGGGCTGGAGTCCATGGCGTTCTCTACCATAGATGAACTTTCCGGCGGCCAGTTTCAGCGCATGCTGTTTGCCCGCGTTTTGGTGCAGCAGGCGCCGCTGGTAATGCTGGATGAGCCTTTCACCGGCGTCGATGAAGCGACCTGCAACGTGCTGATGGATCTGATGCTGGAGATGTATATGCAGGGGCAGACCCTGCTGGCGGTACTGCACGACAGCGAACGCGTCTCGCGCCACTTCCCACAAACGCTGCGGCTGGATGCTGATACGCCGCACTGGAAAACCGAGCGGGTGAGGGTGGCATGATCTGGCATCTCTTCTTCCAGCCGTTTATTGAGTACGGCTTTATGCGGCGCGCGCTGGTGGTTTGCCTGGCGCTCTCCGTCAGCACCACTGCGCTGGGCGTATTTCTTCAGCTGCGTCGGATGAGCCTGATGGGGGACGCCCTTTCTCACGCCATTTTGCCGGGTGTCGCGGTGGGCTATCTGCTCAGCGGAATGTCGCTGCTGGCAATGACTGTCGGCGGGTTTATTGCCGGGATCGCCGTTGCGCTGGTGGCCGGGCTGGTCAGCCGCCGCACGCCGCTTAAAGAGGATGCCAGCTTCGCGGGGTTTTACCTGGGCTCGCTGGCGCTGGGCGTCACGCTGGTGTCGCTGCGCGGTTCAAATGTCGATCTGCTTCATCTTCTGTTTGGCTCCATTCTCGCCGTGGATAGCGCGTCAGCCCTGTTCGTGACGGGCGTTTGCATGTTCACGCTCCTCACGCTGGCGATTTTTTATCGGGGGCTGGTCAGCGAAGCGTTTGATACCGCGTGGTTGCAGGTGAACGCGCGCTGGCTGCCCGGGATGTTACACGGTCTGTTTCTGGCGCTGCTGGTGCTCAACCTGGTAGCCGGTTTTCAGGTGCTCGGCACGCTGATGGCCGTCGGGCTGATGATGTTACCCGCCGTGGCGGCACGCTGCTGGGTGCGCACATTGCCAGGGTTACTTTTGATGGCGGGTATCAGCGGTATTTTTTGCGCGTGGCTGGGCTTAAGCCTTTCCTGGGCAGTGAGTCTGCCCGCCGGGCCCTCCATTGTGCTGACCGCCAGCGCATTGTTCTTTATTTCAGTTTTATTTGGCACGCGCAGCAGGCTGGCGGATAGCCTGCGGGCGCTTTTTTAACGCAAGGGGAAACGATGAAACGTACAGGATTAGCCGTGGCGCTCGCGCTCGGCATGATGACGCACGGCGTAATGGCGAAAACGCTTAATGTGGTGACCAGCTTTTCCATCCTGGGAGACATCACGCAGCAGGTTGGCGGCGATCGTGTGAAGGTGACGACGCTGGTGGGGCCGGACGGTGATCCCCATACTTTCGAACCCTCGCCCAAAGACAGCGCGGCGCTGAGTAAAGCTGACGTGGTGGTGGTCAATGGGCTGGGGCTGGAGGGCTGGCTCGACCGTCTGGTGAAAGCCTCCGGATTCAAAGGCCAACTGGTGGTTGCTTCGGACGGCGTGAAAACGCACACGCTGGAAGAGGACGGTAAAACCGTGACCGATCCGCACGCGTGGAACAGCGCGGCGAACGGCGCGCTGTATGCGCAAAATATTCTCTCAGGGCTGGTGAAGGCCGATCCTGAAGATACGGCGGCGCTTGAATCTACCGGTAAACCCTATATTGCGCAGCTCTCTCAGCTGGACGGTTGGGCTAAAAAGCGTTTCAGCGACATCCCACAGGCGAAGCGCAAAGTGCTGACCAGCCACGACGCCTTCGGCTATTTCAGCCGCGCCTACGGCGTGACGTTTATGGCGCCGCAGGGGCTGTCGTCTGAGAGTGAAGCCAGCGCGGCGCAGGTAGCGGAGATCATCAATCAGATTAAAGCTGACGGCGTGAAAACCTGGTTTATGGAAAACCAGCTTGACCCACGCCTGGTGAAGCAGATTGCGACCGCCACGGGCGCCCAGCCGGGTGGTGAACTTTACCCGGAAGCGCTGTCTGCGAAGGGCGGCGTGGCGGACACCTACGTCAAGGCGTTTCGCCACAATGTGGACACCCTCGCTAACAGCATGAAATAAGCGTCTCTCTGGCCGATGCGTCCGCATCGGCTTTTTTCTGAAGCCCCCTCGTAAAACCCGACGCGCATCCCCATATTTGATGAGAAAGTGCTATCTTGTGCTGCATGTTTTTCTAAGGCCTGGAGCGAGAATGACTGACCATGAATTGATGCAGCTAAGCGAAGTGGTGGGGCTGGCGCTGAAACAGCGCGGCGCGACTCTCACGACCGCAGAATCCTGCACCGGCGGCTGGGTGGCGAAAGCAATTACCGATATTGCTGGCAGTTCCGCCTGGTTTGAACGCGGCTTTGTGACCTACAGTAACGAGGCGAAAGCGCAGATGATCGGCGTGCGTGAAGCCACGCTTGAGCAGCATGGCGCGGTCAGCGAGCCGGTGGTGATCGAGATGGCGATTGGCGCGCTGAAAGAGGCGCGCGCAGATTACGCTATCTCCATCAGCGGTATCGCGGGGCCGGACGGCGGCAGCGACGTGAAGCCTGTCGGCACCGTCTGGTTTGGCTTTGCCACCTCAAAAGGTGAAGGGATTACCCGCCGGGAATGCTTCAGCGGCGACCGCGAAAGCGTGCGTCGTCAGGCAACGGAATACGCGTTAAAAACGCTCTGGCAACAATTTCTACAAAATACTTGATACTGTATGACTATACAGTATAATTGCCTCAACAGAACAGAAGTCCATGGTGAAGCGCAGTTGCTTCTCCCGGCATGACAGGAGTAATAATGGCTATCGACGAAAACAAACAGAAAGCGTTGGCGGCAGCACTGGGCCAGATCGAAAAGCAATTCGGTAAAGGCTCCATCATGCGCCTGGGTGAAGACCGTTCCATGGATGTGGAAACTATCTCCACTGGTTCGCTTTCTCTTGATATCGCACTGGGCGCTGGCGGTTTGCCGATGGGCCGTATCGTAGAAATCTACGGTCCGGAATCCTCGGGTAAAACTACCCTGACGTTGCAGGTTGTTGCGGCGGCACAGCGCGAAGGTAAAACCTGTGCGTTTATCGATGCCGAGCACGCGCTGGACCCGGTCTATGCCCGTAAACTGGGCGTTGATATCGACAACCTGCTGTGCTCCCAGCCGGACACCGGCGAGCAGGCACTGGAAATTTGTGACGCGCTGGCGCGCTCAGGCGCGGTTGACGTGATCATCGTCGACTCCGTTGCGGCGCTGACGCCAAAAGCGGAAATTGAAGGTGAAATCGGTGACTCTCACATGGGCCTCGCGGCACGTATGATGAGCCAGGCGATGCGTAAGCTGGCGGGTAACCTGAAGCAGTCCAATACGCTGCTGATCTTCATCAACCAGATCCGTATGAAAATTGGTGTAATGTTCGGTAACCCGGAAACCACCACCGGCGGTAACGCTCTGAAATTCTACGCTTCTGTCCGTCTGGATATCCGCCGTATCGGTGCGGTGAAAGAAGGGGATAACGTAGTCGGTAGCGAAACCCGCGTGAAGGTTGTGAAGAACAAAATCGCAGCACCGTTCAAACAGGCTGAGTTCCAGATCCTCTACGGCGAAGGTATCAACTTCCTCGGCGAGCTGGTTGACCTGGGCGTGAAAGAGAAGCTGATTGAAAAAGCGGGCGCATGGTACAGCTACAACGGTGACAAGATTGGTCAGGGTAAAGCGAATGCTATCTCCTGGCTGAAAGAGAACCCGGCGGCGGCGAAAGAGATTGAGAAGAAGGTGCGTGAACTCCTGCTGAACAACCAGGACTCTAAACCTGATTTCGTGGTCGACGGCGCGGATGCTGAAGAAACCAACGAAGACTTTTAATCCTCTCGGATAAAAATGAAGGGCTGCTGATGCGGCCCTTTTTGCATTTCTGAATCGACAGGTTTTTTATGAGTGAACCGACATCACGCCGACCAGCCTACTCACGCTTGCTGGATCGGGCCGTGCGTATTCTTGCCGTGCGTGACCATAGCGAACAGGAGCTGCGGCGGAAACTGTCAGCGCCCGTCATGAGCAAAAACGGTCCGGAAGACATTGATGCCAGCGCGGAAGATTATGACCGCGTGGTTGCCTGGTGCTACGAGCATCACTATCTGGATGACGGCCGTTTTGCCGCTCGCTTTCTTGCCAGCCGTGGTCGTAAAGGCTATGGGCCAGCGCGTATCCGCCAGGAGCTGAACCAGAAAGGCGTAGCCCGTGAATCGATTGAAAAAGCCATGCGCGAAAGTGAAATTGACTGGTGCGAACTGGCGCGTGAGCAGGCGGTACGAAAGTACGGTGAGCCGCTGCCGCGTGAATTTTCAGAAAAAGTTAAAATCCAGCGCTTTTTGCTCTACCGCGGCTTCCTGATGGAAGATATTCAGGATATCTGGCGTAATTTTACCGATTGAACGCATGCGGGATTTTACTTCCCACTAAAGAAAACTTATCTTATTCCCACTTTTTCCAGTAGCTGGTCCGTCCAACTGTTTACAGATACAGATCTGCTGCGACATTTCGTTAGCTTGATTTCAGGATAATTATGAGCAAGAGCACCGCTGAGATCCGTCAGGCGTTTCTCGATTTTTTCCATAGTAAGGGACACCAGGTTGTTGCCAGCAGCTCCCTGGTACCGAACAATGACCCGACTCTGCTGTTTACCAACGCCGGGATGAACCAGTTCAAGGATGTGTTCCTTGGTCTCGACAAGCGTAATTATTCCCGCGCCACAACCTCACAGCGTTGCGTGCGTGCGGGCGGTAAACACAACGATCTGGAAAACGTCGGTTACACCGCGCGCCACCACACCTTCTTCGAAATGCTGGGTAACTTCAGCTTCGGCGACTATTTCAAACACGATGCCATTCAATACGCGTGGGAACTGCTGACCGGTGAAAACTGGTTCAATCTGCCGAAAGAGCGTCTGTGGGTGACCGTGTATGAGACCGATGACGAAGCGTTCGACATCTGGGAAAAAGAAGTGGGTATCCCGCGCGAACGTATCATCCGTATCGGTGACAACAAAGGCGCGCCTTACGCGTCTGATAACTTCTGGCAGATGGGCGACACCGGCCCTTGCGGTCCGTGCACCGAGATCTTCTACGATCATGGCGACCACATCTGGGGTGGCCCTCCGGGAAGCGCGGAAGAAGATGGCGATCGCTACATTGAGATCTGGAACATCGTCTTCATGCAGTTCAACCGTCAGGCCGACGGCACCATGGAGCCGCTGCCAAAACCGTCCGTAGATACCGGTATGGGCCTTGAGCGTATCGCGGCCGTTCTGCAACACGTTAACTCCAACTATGAGATTGACCTGTTCAGCACCCTGATCAAAGCCGTTGCTGAGGTAACGGGCGCAACCGATCTGAGCAACAAATCACTGCGCGTTATCGCAGACCATATTCGTTCCTGTGCGTTCCTGATTGCTGACGGCGTTATCCCGTCGAATGAAAACCGTGGCTATGTGCTGCGTCGTATCATTCGTCGTGCGATCCGCCATGGCAACATGCTGGGCGCGAAGGACACCTTCTTCTATAAACTCGTTGGGCCACTGATTGGCGTGATGGGCTCTGCCGGTGACGAGCTGAAACGCCAGCAGGCGCAGGTTGAACAGGTTCTGAAAACCGAAGAAGAGCAGTTTGCCCGTACGCTGGAGCGCGGTCTGGCGCTGCTGGACGACGAGCTGGCGAAACTCAAGGGCGACACGCTGGATGGCGAAACCGCTTTCCGCCTGTACGACACCTACGGCTTCCCGGTTGACCTGACCGCGGACGTTTGCCGCGAGCGCAACATCAAAGTTGACGAAGCAGGCTTTGAAGCCGCAATGGAAGAGCAGCGTCGTCGTGCGCGTGAATCCAGCGGTTTTGGCGCGGACTACAACGCGATGATCCGCGTTGATAGCGCGTCTGAATTTAAAGGCTACGAAGAGCTGGCCCTGACCAGCAACGTAACCGCGCTGTTTGTTGACGGTAAAGCCGTAGACAGCATTAGCGCGGGCCAGGAAGCGGTTGTTATCCTGGATAAAACGCCGTTCTATGCGGAATCGGGCGGCCAGGTTGGCGATAAAGGCGAACTGAAAGGCAATGGCTTCAGCTTCAGCGTAAGCGATACCCAGAAATACGGTCAGGCAATTGGTCACCAGGGCAAACTGGTTTCCGGCTCTCTGAAAGTGGGCGAGGGCGTTCAGGCCAACGTTGACGAAGCTCGCCGCGCGCGCATTCGTCTGAACCACTCGGCAACCCACCTGATGCACGCAGCCCTGCGCGAAGTGCTGGGTACGCACGTTGCACAGAAAGGTTCTCTGGTTAATGACAAAGTGCTGCGTTTCGACTTCTCGCATTTTGAAGCGATGAAGCCGTCTGAAATTCGTGCGGTGGAAGACCTGGTGAATGCCCAGATCCGTCGTAACCTGCCAATCGAAACCCACATCATGGATCTCGAGGCAGCGAAGAAGAAAGGTGCGATGGCGCTGTTTGGCGAGAAATATGACGACCGCGTTCGCGTGCTGAGCATGGGCGACTTCTCTACCGAACTGTGTGGCGGTACTCACGCATCCCGCACCGGTGACATCGGCTTGTTCCGCATCGTTTCCGAGTCGGGGACGGCGGCAGGCGTGCGTCGTATTGAGGCGGTGACCGGGGAAGGCGCAATTGCCAGCCTGCATGCGCAGAGCGACCAGCTGCACGAGATCGCGCAGCTGCTGAAAGGCGATAGTCAAAACCTGGGCGAAAAAGTGCGTGTCGCGCTGGATCGTACCCGTCAGCTGGAAAAAGAACTCCAGCAGCTGAAAGAACAGGCTGCGGCGCAGGAGAGCGCAAACCTCTCCAGCAAAGCGGTAGACATTAAGGGCGTCAAACTGCTGGTCAGCGATCTGGCGGGCGTTGAGCCTAAGATGCTGCGTACCATGGTCGACGATCTGAAGAACCAGCTTGGTTCGACGGTTATCGTGCTGGCAACGGTCGCAGAGGGTAAGGTTTCTCTGATTGCGGGCGTCTCTAAGGATGTGACGGATCGTGTTAAAGCAGGGGAACTGATTGGCATGGTCGCCCAGCAGGTGGGTGGCAAAGGTGGCGGTCGTCCGGACATGGCGCAAGCCGGTGGTACGGATGCGGCGGCACTTCCCGCGGCATTAGCCAGCGTTGAAAGCTGGGTAAGCGCGAAACTGTAATAACTACAAAGCACAAGCAGACGCCATAGCGGTAACGTTATGGCGTCTTGCTCACTGCGCTATCGATAACGATAAAGTCAGGTTGAGTTTGTGTATATCGGCTAAACTTACGTTTAACAGAATGTGATGCCGTGACTGCTTACACTTTACGTGTTTGTCATCGCTTACTTTTTGGCGTTATATGATGGATAATGCCGGGATACAAGAGACCCGACTCTTTTAATCTTTCAAGGAGCAAAGAATGCTGATTCTGACTCGTCGAGTTGGTGAGACCCTCATGATTGGGGATGAGGTCACCGTGACAGTTTTAGGGGTAAAGGGTAACCAGGTACGTATTGGTGTTAACGCTCCTAAAGAAGTATCTGTCCACCGTGAAGAGATCTACCAGCGTATCCAGGCTGAAAAATCCCAGCAGTCCAGTTACTGATATTGTCGCGTCTCGCTGTCGGGCGAGACGCAACCCTCCTGCTATTTTTCCTGCATAAAGTTACCGTTCTATTTCAAACGCTTCGTTTTTGACCACTCTCATAATCTTATCTCATCCAAAAGACGCGCTTCTCTCAACACAATTCTGTGAAGATGCCTGCAAAATCCGCTTATAAAACACTCTCTTTGCGGCTTTTACATGCGAATTGGGTGCGAATTGTGCAAACGAAAAAAGCATGTGGAAAATTGTTTGACTTATAAGTCCCAGAAAGTAATATATGCGCCACGCAGCGACGAGAAGCTCTTAACGAGTTGCTCGAAGCACTCGAAAGAGGCGTTGTGTGGTGAGGTGGCCGAGAGGCTGAAGGCGCTCCCCTGCTAAGGGAGTATGCGGTCAAAAGCTGCATCCGGGGTTCGAATCCCCGCCTCACCGCCATTTTGCATCCGTAGCTCAGCTGGATAGAGTACTCGGCTACGAACCGAGCGGTCGGAGGTTCGAATCCTCCCGGATGCACCATCTATTACTTCATATTGCTTTCGAAGTGATATGAATATCGAGCAGTACAGTAGTAAATCCCGATGCATCCGTAGCTCAGCTGGATAGAGTACTCGGCTACGAACCGAGCGGTCGGAGGTTCGAATCCTCCCGGATGCACCATCTATTACTTCATATTGCTTTCGAAGTGATATGAAGATCGAGCAGTACAGTAGTAAATCCCGATGCATCCGTAGCTCAGCTGGATAGAGTACTCGGCTACGAACCGAGCGGTCGGAGGTTCGAATCCTCCCGGATGCACCATTTACTGTTTATAAAAGCATTTCCCCGATGCATCCGTAGCTCAGCTGGATAGAGTACTCGGCTACGAACCGAGCGGTCGGAGGTTCGAATCCTCCCGGATGCACCATCTCTTCTTGTGATCCCCTTCGATGTTTAGTTCTTAATCACTCTCATTGTTATCACTTCGCAATCAGCGACAAAAATCCCCTTTTACGATAAAGTAATGCTTTGTTAATCGTTTAGCGAGAGCACGATGTACGCACAGTATGACGGTTTGATCTTCGACATGGACGGCACCCTCCTGGATACCGAACCCACGCATCGTCAGGCCTGGACCGAAGTCCTGGGCCGTTACGGTATGCGTTTCGATTTACAGGCGATGATTGCCCTCAATGGATCGCCCACCTGGCGTATCGCACAGGCCGTGATTGAGCTGAATCAGGCCGATCTCGACCCGCATCAGCTCGCGCGTGAAAAAACCGACGCGGTAAAAGCCATACTGTTAGACACCGTGCAGCCTTTACCACTCATTGACGTCGTCAAGGAGTGGCACGGGCGTCGTCCTATGTCTGTCGGTACGGGCAGCGAGAGCGCGATTGCTGAAGCGCTACTCAACCACCTTGGCCTGCGCCACTATTTTTCTGCCGTCGTTGCCGCCGATCATGTTAAACATCACAAACCCGCACCGGATACCTTCCTGCTCTGTGCAGAATTAATGGGTGTTCCACCTGCAAAATGCGTGGTGTTTGAAGATGCTGATTTTGGCATTCAGGCCGCGCGTGATGCCGGAATGGCGGCGGTGGACGTTCGCTTACTGTGAGTGACGCGCTGTCACTCGCTTCATTATTCGCCAGCAGTTTTTTAAGCTCCACCCTCTTACCGGGGAATTCGGAAGTGGTGCTGGTGGCGATGCTGTTGTCCGGCGTAAGTCAGCCCTGGTTGCTGGTCTTAATAGCAACAATGGGTAATAGCCTTGGAGGGCTGACTAACGTTATTCTTGGACGTTTCTTTCCGCTACGCGAAAAATCTCGCTGGCAGGAAAAGGCAGTGGGCTGGCTAAAACGCTATGGCGCTGCCACGCTGTTATTAAGCTGGATGCCTGTAATAGGCGATTTACTGTGTCTGCTGGCGGGATGGATGCGCATTTCCTGGGGACCGGTGCTCTTTTTTTTGTGCCTTGGCAAGGCGTTACGCTATGTTTTACTGGCATGGGTAACACTACAGGGTATGACGTGGTGGCACTAATTGGTGGAATGAATTCGCGACCTTCAATCGTCAACCATTACAATTATGCTGAGTGACAATTTTTTGACAGGCGGGAGGTCAAATTGATCCCGGACGTATCACAGGCGCTGGCCTGGCTGGAAAATCACCCTCAGGCACTGAAGGGTATTCAGCGTGGGCTTGAGCGCGAAACGCTGCGCGTAAATGCGGATGGTAGCTTAGCGACTACGGGACACCCGAAGGCGTTAGGCTCGGCGCTGACACATAAATGGATCACAACCGATTTCGCCGAAGCGCTGCTGGAGTTCATCACGCCAGTAGACGGTGATATTGATCATATGCTGACGATCATGCGCGACGTGCATCGCTTCACCGCCCGCAACCTCGGCGACGAGCGTATGTGGCCTCTCAGCATGCCGTGCTATATCGAGCAGGGGCAGGATATCGAGCTGGCGCAGTACGGCACCTCGAATATTGGTCGGCTGAAAACGCTGTATCGCGAAGGACTGAAAAATCGCTACGGCGCACTGATGCAGACGATCTCTGGCGTGCACTACAATTTCTCTCTGCCGATGGCGTTCTGGCAGGCGAAGTGCGGTGAAACGGATAAAGAAGCGATCTCCGCGGGCTATTTCCGCCTGATCCGCAACTACTACCGTTTTGGCTGGGTTATTCCGTATCTGTTCGGCGCTTCACCGGCCGTCTGTTCTTCGTTCCTGCAAGGGAAACCGACCACGCTGCCGTTCGAGAAGACCGAATGTGGCATGTATTACCTGCCGTATGCGACCTCCCTGCGCCTGAGCGACCTTGGCTATACCAATAAATCGCAAAGCAATCTCGGAATTACGTTTAACGATCTGCACGAATATGTGGCAGGCTTGAAGCGGGCGATAAAAACCCCGTCGGAAGAGTACGAAAAAATCGGCCTCGAAAAAGACGGTAAGCGCCTGCAAATTAACACCAACGTGTTGCAGATTGAAAATGAACTGTATGCGCCGATTCGTCCGAAGCGCGTGACGCGCAGCGGTGAAACACCGTCGGATGCGCTACAGCGCGGCGGGATCGAATACATTGAAGTGCGCTCGCTGGATATCAACCCGTTCTCACCGATTGGCGTTGACGAACAGCAGGTTCGCTTCCTTGACCTGTTTATGGTCTGGTGCGTACTGGCGGATGCGCCGGAAATGAGTTCCGACGAACTGCTGTGTACCCGTGCCAACTGGAATCGCGTGATTCTGGAAGGGCGCAAGCCGGGTCTGACGTTAGGTATTGGCTGTGAAACGGCTCAGTTCCCACTGTCTAAGGTAGGGAAGGATCTGTTCCATGACCTGAAGCGCGTAGCCCAGACGCTGGACAGCGTGTACGGCGGCGAAGCTTACCAGAAGGTCTGCGACGAACTGGTTGAAAGCTTTGATAACCCGGAACTGACATTCTCAGCACGTATTCTGCGTTCTATGATTGAGCAGGGAATTGGTGGCACAGGGCGTTCACTCTCAGCGGAGTACCGTGAGATGCTGATGCAGGAGCCGTTAGAGATCCTGAGCGAAGCGGATTTTGTGACAGAGCGTGATGCGTCCGTTGTGCGTCAGAAAGAGGTCGAAGCGGCGGATACGAAGTCGTTTGAGGCGTTTCTGGCGAAGCAGGCCTGAACCAAAAAGAAAAAGGCCACATCGCTGTGGCCAAAATATACATCTCTGAATTCAGGGATGATGATAACAAATGCGCGTCTTTCATATACTCAGACGCGCATTCTGTAGAAGAGTTCAGTTTATTTTAAAAAAATCACTATCGGAGGTGACGTATGCCGTTATTAGATAGCTTTACTGTCGACCATACCCGTATGGAAGCACCAGCAGTCCGCGTGGCGAAGACCATGAACACGCCGCACGGCGACACGATCACCGTTTTCGACCTGCGCTTCTGCGTGCCCAATAAAGAAGTGATGCCAGAGAAAGGCATTCACACGCTGGAACACCTGTTCGCCGGATTCATGCGCGACCACCTGAACGGCAACGGCGTGGAGATCATCGATATCTCTCCGATGGGCTGCCGCACCGGTTTCTACATGAGCCTGATTGGTCAGCCTGATGAGAAACGCGTCGCGGATGCGTGGAAAGCGGCGATGGAAGACGTACTGAAGGTGAAAGAGCAGAACCAGATCCCTGAGCTGAACGTTTACCAGTGCGGCACTTACCAGATGCACTCTCTGGAAGAAGCTCAGGAGATTGCCCGTCATATCATCGAACGTGATGTTCGTGTAAACAGCAATGACGAGCTGGCCCTGCCAAAAGAAAAACTTCAGGAACTGCACATTTAGTATCGTGCCTGTGGATGCCCGGTGGCGCTTCGCTGACCGGGCCTACAATTCTGATGACGACAACCACCACCTTCTCCTTTACCCATCGCCCGCTTGTGCCGTTTTCGCATGATTATGCTCATGGCGACAGCGAGCCGTGGCATCAGCACGACTGCGCGCAGCTCCTGCACAGCCTCACCGGCGTCGTGCGGGTCGATACCGCATCCGGCTGCTGGGTGGTGCCGCCCGGTCGCGGCGTCTGGCTACCTGCGGGTACGCAGCACGCCTTGCGCATCACCGGCAACGTTGCTGCCCGCACGCTGTTTATCGACCCGCTGGCGCGCGCCGATCTTCCGGCGACCTGCCAGATCGTGCAGATCTCGCCCCTGCTGCGCGAGCTGATCCTGACCTCCCTTACGCTTCCTGAATCTTACGCACCCGGAAGCCGCGATGAACGTGTTTATGAACTGATCCTCGATGAAATTCGCCTCATGCCGGTACTGCCGTTTCACCTGCCCGAGCCGGAAAGCGAAGCGCTGCGCCACCTCTGCCAGCAGATTCGAATGGCCCCGGGAGAAAGCTGGAGCAGCGCCCAGGCCGCAGGTATTGTGGGGATGAGCGAACGCACGCTGAACCGCCATTTTCAGCAGCAGACAGGCCTGAGCTACGGCGAGTGGGTGAGAAGGGCGCGACTGCTGGAAGCCTTAGTGCGGCTGGCGCAGGGCCAGCCGGTATTACGCGTGGCGCTGGATCTGGGGTATGGCAGCCACAGCGCCTTTACGGCAATGTTTCGCCGGGTAATGGGTCTCTCACCCAGCGATTACTTCAGGAACGACTGACCGCGTTAAAAAGCGCCTGAATCGACGCGCGTGCCACGTCGCTGTCGATGCCCACGCCCCAGCGGCTGGTCCCATCCTGGAACAGGCAGCGGATATAGGCCACCGAGCGGCTGTCGCTGCGTTCGCCTAACGTATGTTCGTGATAATCCTTGATCACAAACGGTGCGTTGATCCAGCGGCTTAAGCCGTGAGCGGCGGCGGAGAGCAAACCGTTTCCCTGGCCTTCCAGCTGGCGGGTGCCCCCTTGCGTGGCGACGCTTGCCGTCAGCCGCAGCTGGCCGTCCTGCTGGCTGTCGCTGCGGTACGATTGCAGCGCTAATGGCGGGCTCGCCACCAGGCCGTAGCGGGCGCGGAACAGCTGCCAGAGCGCATTCTGCGTCATCTCTTTTCCATGGTTATCCGTTTCCTGCTGCACGTGCTGGCTAAAATCCTGTTGCAGGGCGCGAGGCAATTTCAGGCCGTGGTTTTGCTCAATAAGCCAGGCGCTTCCGCTTTTTCCTGACTGGCTGTTCACGCGGATCACCGCTTCATAGGTACAGCCAATATCCTGCGGGTCGACGGGCAGATAGGGCATCTCCCAGCGTTCGCCAGGCTTACGGGCATCGAAACCTTTCTTGATGGCATCCTGGTGCGAGCCGGAGAAGGCGGTGTAAGCCAGACGACCCGCCCACGGATGGCGCGGATGGACGGGCAGCTGGTTGCAGGTTTCTACCGTTTCAACCACCCGATTCATATCACTGAAATCCAGATTCGGGCTAATGCCCTGGCTGTAGAGGTTCATCGCCAGCGTCACCAGGCAGACGTTGCCCGTGCGCTCACCGTTACCAAACAGGCAGCCCTCCACGCGGTCAGCCCCGGCCATGACGGCCAGCTCTGCGCTGGCGACGCCGGTACCGCGATCGTTATGCGGGTGCACGCTGATACAGACGTCACTGCGGCGGCTGAAGTGGCGGCAGAAATACTCGATCTGGTCGGCATAGACGTTCGGCGTGCTCACTTCGACGGTAGCGGGGAGGTTGAGGATCATCGGACGCGCCGCGCACGGCTGCCAGATCTCCGCCACGGCTTCACAAATCTCCAGCGCAAACTCCGGTTCGGTAAAGCAGAAGGTTTCCGGGGAGTACTCGTACTGCCAGCGGGTGTCAGGGTTCTCTTCACACAGCTGACGAATCAGGCGCGTCGCGCGCGTCGCCAGCTCGACGATTTGCGCTTTCTCCATGCCGAATACCAGACGGCGGAACAGCGGGGCGGTGGCGTTATACAGGTGAACGGTGGCCTGCTTCGCGCCGCGCAGGGAGTCGAAAGTGCGGCGGATAAGATCGTCCCGCGCCTGCGTTAACACCTGAATGGTGACGTCATCCGGGATGCGGTTCTCCTCAATCAGCTGACGCACAAAATTGAAGTCCGTCTGCGAGGCGGACGGGAAGGCGACTTCGATTTCTTTAAACCCGCAGCTCAGCAGCAGATCCCAGAATTGCAGCTTGCGCGCGCTGTCCATCGGCTCGGCCAGCGCCTGGTTACCGTCGCGTAAGTCGGTCGAGAGCCAGCGCGGGGCGCGGGTAATAATCTGCTCCGGCCAGCGGCGGTCGGGCAACGAAAGGGTGGGGTAAGGCTGGTATTTGTCGGCGGGTGTGTTCAGCATGGTGCGCTCCTGTCGTCTTTTCACTATCGTGAATCGATTTCAGGCGCGCTGCTTTATCGGAACTGACAATCGCTGTCGCGTTTTGGACAAGGGGGGCGATTGTTGCCCGGTGGCGCTGCGCTTACCGGGCCTACGATCGTAGGCCGGGTAAGGCGTAGCCGCCACCCGGCAACCCGTGCACAGGGCTAGTGCGCCCCACCGCCCCCGCTACCGGCCCCAAACGGTGGTTTGGCAAACCACACCAGCCCCAGCAGGACGATGAAGATCCCCGCCGATATCCAGAAAATCTCGTTTGCCGAGATAATCAGCCCCTGGTTGGTGATCTGCTGGGCAAGCCAGCCGGACGCCTGCTGCTCCGTCATCCCCATCCCCTCAAGCTGGCTATACATCTGCTGAGCGTTAGGGTTGAACGGGTTCACCGCTTCGGTGAGTTGAGCATGGTGCATCGATTCCCGGTTGGTCCACAGCGTGGTGGTGATCGAAGTCCCGATGGAGCCCGCCAGCGTACGGGTGAAGTTCGACAGGCTCGATGCCGCCGCCATCCGCTCAGGCGGTAAGCCGGAAAGCGTAATGGTGGTCAGCGGCATAAAGAAGCACGCTACGGCGAAGCCCTGAATAAACTGCGGCCACGCGGAGGCGCCAAAGTCCATTCCCGGTTCAAACGTATACGCGCGCCAGTAGAAGCACACGGCGTACATGATGAAGCTGAACGTCACCAGCCTGCGCATGTCGAGCTTATGGGCGAAACGGCCAATAATCGGCGACAGCAGAACCGGAATTAACCCCACCGGCGCGGAGGCCAGCCCCGCCCAGGTTGCGGTATAGCCGTACACCTCCTGCAACAGCTGCGGCAGCAGAACAATCGCGCCGAAGTAGAGCATATAGGCGAGACTGATACAGAGGCAGCCGATGGTGAAGTTTCGCGATTTAAACAGCGAGAGGTCGACTATCGGATTATCGTCCGTCAGCTCCCAGACAATCAGGAAGCTGATGGCCACCACGGCGACCACCGTCAGCACAATGATTTCCGTAGAGGCAAACCAGTCCAGCTCTTTGCCGCGGTCGAGCATGATTTGCAGGCTGCCGATGCCGACAACCAGCAGTGCCAGCCCGATGCCGTCGATCCGCCGCTGTTCGGTCCGCGTTTCGCGACCACGCAGAGACTGTAGCGTCATCAGCACCACCAGCGCACCGATGGGCACGTTGATGAAGAAGATCCAGCCCCAGTGATAGTTATCGCTGATATAGCCGCCGAGGATTGGCCCGCAAATTGGGGCGACGATCACCGTCATCGACCACAGCGCGAGCGCGATGGAGCGCTTGGCGGGCGGATAGTTGTTCAGCAGCAAACTCTGCGACAGCGGAATCAACGGCCCGGCGACAATCCCCTGGATGACGCGGAAGAAAATCAGCATCGTCAGGCTGCTGGACATGCCGCAGGCCCAGGAGGCCAGCACGAACAGGATCGTCGACCAGAGGAACAGCTTCACTTCACCGACGCGCTTCGCCAGCCAGCCGGTGATGGGAATGGAGATGGCGTTCGCCACCCCGAACGAGGTAATGACCCAGGTCCCCTGGCTCAGCGATGAGCCAAGGTTCCCGGCGATCGTAGGGATCGCCACGTTTGCGATGGTGGAGTCCAGCACCTGCATGAATGTCGCCAGCGACAGCGCAATGGTCATAATGACCAGCTGCGCCCCCTCCAGCGGTTTTTGCGGCTTTTGCTGTTGCATAACGCTCACCTTCGGCTTAACCGGCGTTTGCCTTCACGATGTCATCGATCAGCTTATTGACCGGATCGAGGCTAATTTCACGGGCGTTACTTTCATAAGCTGGCGTACTGCGCACCTGGCTTGCGAGGATCTGACCGTCGCGGTTGGCGGTATCGACCGTCACCAGCGTGGAAAGGCCAATTCGCAGCGGATGGTCTGCCAGCTGCTTAGGATCCAGCTCGATACGCACAGGCAAGCGCTGTACCACTTTGATCCAGTTGCCGGTGGCGTTCTGTGCAGGCAGCAGGCTGAACGCGCTGCCGGTCCCCATGTCCAGACCGACCACTTTTCCGGTGTACTTGATGTCATCGCCGTAAATATCGCTGACCACGGTCGCGGTCTGGCCGATACGCATATGCGCCAGCTGAGTCTCTTTGAAGTTCGCATCGACCCACAGATTGTTCGCCGGAACGACCGCCATTAGCGGCGTGGTGGTGCTAATCTGCGCCCCAGGCTGTACGGAACGACGGGAAACGTAGCCGGTCATCGGGCTGACGATTTTGGTACGTTGCAGGGCAAGCCATGCGTTACGCACTTCGGTCGCCGCCTGTTTCACCGCTGGCTGGTTTTCCAGAGAGGTACCCAGCACCATCGCCTGATTAGCGTTGTACTGTTGGATCGCCACGTCCAGCTGCGCCTGTGCGCTGGCCACCGCATCGCGGGCGTGCTGCAACTCTTCACGGCCAATCAGGTTGGCGGTGCCGAGAGGAACACGACGATTGAGGTCGCTCTGCGCCTGAGCCAGGGCCGTTTTCTGCACGTCGATATTGGCCTGAAGCTGCTTGCTGTTGATCATCAGCTGGCGGGTCTGGCGAACGCTGGAGGCCAGCGCCGTCTGTGCTTTTTCAAACGCCTGTTGGGCGTCGGTCGGGTCGAGCGTGACCAGCACATCGCCTTTTTTCACAAAGTCGGTGTTATCAGCCCAGACTTTCGTCACGCTGCCTGACACCTGGGCCATGATTTGAACCTGATTCCCTGCCACGTATGCATCGTCTGTCTCTTCAACATGACGCAAGACTAAAAACCAATAGATCCCATATGCCACGGCAATAATAATAAAGAGCAAGGTCAGCAGAATAAGGGCGCTCTTACGTTTGCCCTTTTTGTTGGCCGGTTGCTGCGGGAGGGTGTTCTCCGCATTTGCGCTCATTGTTGTTCTCCACGATCTTTTTATTTTCACATCGGCTGAGCCGACCTGTTGTCAGAAAGGCCAGCAGTTTCACGTGCTGGCCTGTCAGTTTTTCTTTTTAGCAATCTGGAATGTTGAGCGGATCGTCGCGTTAGCGCAGCGCCTCAAGGATGACGCCGTCTTCATCCATCTGGTCCAGACGGGTAAGCAGCTTGCGAGTAATGTGCTCAAGCTGGTCGCGCTCGGCGGTGCTGAGGGCAGACCAGAGCTGGTGCAGGCAGTTGTGCTGCGGTGGCAGCACTTCGCGCAAGAATTCGTGACCTTTCTCGGTCAGTTGCAGATGCAGGCAGCGGCGATCGTTATCGCTTTCACGGCGTTCAATCCAGCCGCGCTTTTCCAGTTCATCCGCGATACGGGTCGCATTGGTACGGGATGACCCCAGCGCACAGCTCAGTTCCGACGGCTGAATGCTGTGATTTTCCTGAGACTCCAGCGTAATCAACGCCATAAACAACGTCTCGTTAATCCCCTGCGCTTTCAGCATCTTGTTACGATTTTCCAGCAGCTTACCCTGCATGTGCATGCACAGGCGGGTCAGCAGGATTTCCTGATACGGGAAGTCCTCATGACGACTGGCGCGGAACTTAAGCATTTGTTCAATGGGCGTAAACGAACTATCCATTTTGGGCATAACCTCATTAATTACAGCCGATATAGTAACGACAGTGACAAATAATGTAAATGAATTATTTGTGCGGTTATATCCGCCAAACGTATGTCACCATCAGAAAGCGCCGGGTAAATCCGTGACCCGGTGAGCACAGAGAGCGTGGGGTGTGTACCCGCGAAAGAGGGGATGTGAGGACAGGGGTCTGAACTATTCATGCCGGTAGTAAATATGTCACCCACAGTAAAATTTCTGGGATAAATGATTACCGTTACCTTAACAGATGCAGGCCCCCTTTACACCCCAGGGGGCCCAAAGCAATGTAAAACTTAGTGAATTGCTTCCTGACGGTGATAGCCGCGCCACCATACCAGCAGATTTATCGCCGCGACGATGGCGCCGATGGCGCATACGCCCGTCCAGCCCGCGTGCTGCCAGGCGGAGGCTGAGATTAGCGAGCCCGCCGCGCCGCCGATAAAGTAGCTGGTCATGTACCCGGCCGTCAGACGGTTACGGGCATCCGGCTTCACGCGGTAAATCACGGTCTGGTTGGTGATATGTACACCCTGCACGGTGAGGTCGAGCACCAGAATACCGACAATCAGCGCCAGCACGGAGACGTGTCCGTACCAGATGGCCGCCCAGGAGAGCAGGAGTAAAACCAGCCCTGCGGAGGTGGTCATATGAGATTTGCCTTTGTCGGCCAGCCCACCCGCCGGGCGCGCGCCCAGTGCGCCAGCCGCGCCTGCCAGCCCGAAAAGGCCAATCACGCCTTCTGAGTAGTTAAACGGCGGTGCGGCGAGCAGAAACGCCATCGACGTCCATAAGATGCTGAAGTTAGCGAAGGTGAGACACCCCAGAATGGCGCGCGTGCGCAGGAGTTTATCCCGGGTAAAGAGGCTGAAAACGGAGGCGAGGAGCTGCGGATAGTTCAGGTGATTTTCCTGCTTCACCCTTGGCAGGCCGCGCCACAGGGCCAGCGCCATGATAACCATCAGCACGCTCGCCACCCAGTAAACGGTGCGCCAGCCGCCGAGGCTCGCCAGCAGCCCGGCAACGGTTCGCGCCAGCAGGATGCCCAGCAGCAGGCCGCTCATGATAGTGCCGACCACTTTGCCGCGTTTTTCCGGGGAAGCCAGCGTCGCGGCGAGGGGAACCAGAATTTGCGCCACCACCGAGAACAGCCCCGTCAGCGCGGTGCCGATAATCATCATCGTTAACGACTGGCTGCTGGCGGTGATCAACATCCCGCCCGCCGCCAGCAGCGTCATGGAGACGATAAGCATCCGGCGCTCAAACATATCGCCTAATGGCACCAGGAACAGCAGCCCGGCCGCATAGCCGAGCTGTGCGGCGGTGACAATAAACCCGGCGGAGCTGGCTGAAAGATCGAAGGCGCGTGCGATGGTGTCGAGCAGTGGTTGTGCGTAATAGTTGCTGGCGACGGCCAGACCCGTTGCCACGGACATTAAAAGGATGAGTGCGGGGCTAAGCCCTTGAGTTGTTTTTGTCATTAGTTTCAGGAATCGTGAGTTAAGTGATTATTTTTCCGGAAACATAATAACCAATGATGGTGAATGTTGGGGAATTGTTACGTGGTGGATTGTGCGGTTAAGGTTGGGGGCGGTTTGATCCCCTCACCCCGACCCTCTCCCAGGGGGAGAGGGTGGTCATCGTTCCCTCTTCCCCTGGGAGAGGGTTAGGGTGAGGGAAAATGTTTTACTTCTGTGCCTCAAGCGCCTCTTTCACCCAGCCATCGAACTGCTGCTGGTGGGCTTTGATCCAGCCATCCACGTGGCCTTTGATATCAGCTTCGGATGATTTACCCGCGTGCATCATCGCGTTCTGGGCGTTAATGTCTGCCAGCGGCAGTTTCATCACCGAGAACAGCTTCGCCGCCGCCGGGTTTTTCTCGGCCCAGGCTTTGTTCGCCACAATATGCATGGTGTTCACCGGGAAGCCATAGTTCATGCCGTTTGGCAGTTTGGTGTCGATATCTTTCTGCTCGCCTGGCAGGGAGGAGAAGGGCACCTGCAACCACACCACGTCTTTGCCCGGCTTCAGCACGTCGCTCACCCAGTACGGCGTCCAGGTGTAGTAGATCACCGGCTTGCCTTCTTTAAAGCGGGCGATGGTGTCGGCCATCATCGCAGAGTAATTGCCGTGGCTCACGTCGACGGTCTTCGCCAGATCGAAGGCTTTGTTCTGGTGGTTAATCACCGCTTCACAGCCCCAGCCCGGCGAACAGCCCATCATGTCGGCTTTACCGTCACCGTTGGTATCAAACAGTTTTGCGATCTTCGGATCTTTCAGCTGTTCAATATTGGTGATGTGATATTTATCGGCGGTTTTCTTGTCGATCAGATATCCCTGCGCAGCGCCGGTCACAAAGGTGCCTTCGCGGTAGAATTTCTTGTCACCGCCTGCGGCGGCATACATGTCGTCGTGCAGCGGCTGCCAGTTCACGGCGGTAAAGGTGGCGTCACCGGAGGCAATGGAGGTATAGCCCACGTTGTAATCCACTTCGCTGGCGGTATTCACCGTATAGCCCAGTTTCTCCAGCGCACGGCTGACAATCTGGGTCTGGAAGGACTCTTCCGAAATGGTGCTCTGCACCGGCTGCACGGTAATGCCTTTGCCCGGCAGGTCAGCGGCAACTGCGCTGGTGGAGACAAGGGTCGCAAACGCTGTGGCAAAAAGTACGTTATGTCGCATCGTTGTTCCTTATTTTGTAAATGGGCGGGTGAGTAACCCGACAGGGCCGGTGGTGTACCAGCGACGGTTGCCGCGACTACGTGAATCACGACCGACAGCCTGGGTCAGGCGGTCAAGAATGATGGCGAGGATCACAATCCCGACGCCGCCGACGGTCGCCAGCCCCATATCGAGACGGCCAATGCCGCGCAGTACCATCTGACCTAACCCGCCAACGGCAATCATCGAGGCGATCACCACCATCGACAGCGCCAGCATCAGCGTCTGGTTAACACCTGCCATAATGGTCGGCATCGCCAGCGGAAGCTGAACCTTAAACAGCATCTGACGCGGGCTGGCGCCGAACGAGCGCGATGCCTCTATCAGATCCGCAGGCACCTGGTTAATGCCCAGAATGGTCAGGCGAATAATCGGTGGCAGGGCGAAGATAATGGTCACGACCACCCCCGGTACGTTACCGATGCCGAACAGCATCACGATAGGCACCAGGTAAACGAACGCTGGCGTGGTCTGCATCGCATCCAGCAGCGGGCGGATAATCTTCGCGGCCCGGGGGCTGCGCGCCAGCCAGATCCCCATCGGCAGGCCGATCACCACGCAGAACAGCAGGGCGGTCAGCACCAGCGCCAGGGTGATCATCGCCTGAGACCACGCGCCAATCGCGCCGATGGCAATCAGGGAGATGAGCGTGGCGATCCCCATACCCGCGCTGCCGAACTGCCATGCGATCAGCGAGAACAGGATAATCGCCACCGGCGCGGGCATGCCCAGCATCAGCTGCTGGAAGCCGTTCAGGATGTAATCCACCGGGATGCGGATCCCCTGGAACACCGGACGGAAGTGGGTAACGACCCAGTCGATCCCCTCCGTTACCCAGCTATCCAGCGGGATCAGCGTCTTGTGGAACGGATCCATAATATTGAAATGCTCTGGGGCAGGCGCTGGTGCGCTGTTGAGCCAGTCTGCCGCGCCGCCGCCATCGGCAGGCGCAGGCGTCGACCCCCACGCATCGGCAGATTGCGCCGCGCTGTCCGCTGCTTCAGTGGTGCCCCATGGGTTTGATTGATCAGCCATTGTTTGTCCCCTCGCGATCTAAAGCCTGTAGCAGCATCCGTTTTGAGATGATGCCAACGTACTGTTGTTCTTCACCGACGACCGGCACGGCGCACGGCGCCTGACCCACGTGAGAGAGCAACTCGCTGAGCGGCGTTTCGGCGTCCACGGCAAGCGGAGCGTCAATCAACGCCGCATCGATTCCCTGGTTTTCGCTCAGGGCGGTTTTCAGAGAGTCGATGGAGACCACGCCGACAAATTTATTGCCGCGTTCAACCAGATAACCGTATTCACGGTCTTCGTCCTGCAACAGCTTCAGCGCGGAGCGCGGGCCAAAACCTGGCGTTTTACGAATAATGCCGTTTGGTGTTCGACGGGCAATATCTTTCGCACTGAATACGTGGCTAATATCCACGCCGCGGAAGAAGGTGCGCACATAATCATTCGCCGGATTATTGAGAATTTCATCCGGTGTGCCGACCTGCACCACTTCACCATTTTGCATAATGGCGATACGGTCGCCAATACGCATGGCTTCATCCAGATCGTGAGAAATAAAAACAATGGTGCGCTGATGTTTGGCCTGTAATTTTACCAGCTCATCCTGCATCTCGGTGCGAATTAAGGGATCGAGCGCCGAGAAGGCTTCGTCCATTAATAAAATGTCCGGATTAATCGCTAATGCACGCGCTAATCCCACACGCTGACGCATACCGCCGGAGAGTTCATCCGGATACGCATGAGCATAATTTTCCAGCCCGACCTGACGCAGTGCATCAAGGGCTTTTTCCTGACGTTCCTGAGCGGGCGTGCCGGCTAACTCCATGCCAAAGGCGGTATTATCGAGTACCGTCATGTGCGGCATCAGTGCAAATGACTGAAACACCATCGCAATTTTCTTTCTGCGCACCTCACGGAGATCTGCGTCTGATATTCTGGCGATATCCACGCCGTCTATCAGCACCTGTCCGCGGGTGGGTTCAATCAGGCGATTGAGAAGGCGAACCATAGTGGATTTACCCGAACCGGATAATCCCATGATGACAAAAATCTCGCCTTCTTCAATGGCCAGACTGGCGTCTTTAACGCCAAGCGATAGCCCGGTTTTTTCCAGAATTTGCTCTTTCGAAAGGCCTTTCTCAATATATTTGAAAGCACGCTGCGGGTGCTCGCCAAATACTTTATAAAGATTTTTCACTTCTAATTTAATTGCCATGCAATAGAGAGTGTCCTGTTATTTGTTTATGTCGATATGATTACCATGGTAAATAGTTAACTGGCATTACCCTAACATACTCAGAATCTGAGACAACCCTGGGCCGGCCTGAGGCCGGAATTTTGCCGCAAGCGAAACGGCTGAATTTCCCATGAATAAAGGGCTGAGGGCGGTTTGAATTTTTCTCAATTTTTTGCTGCTGCATCGGGAAATTTCGCCTGAATCGGTGTGATTCAGGCGAATATGACGGGGAAATTACAGTGTAGTACGTAGTGGAATATTCGGCTGGAAATAATGAAATGCAGAGTTAATTAATGAACGTTAATTCATTCATTAAAAATCCCAGTCCTCGTCTTGCGTTTCCACCGCTTTACCCATCACGTACGACGAGCCGGACCCGGAAAAGAAGTCGTGGTTTTCATCGGCGTTGGGCGACAGCGCCGCGAGGATCGCCGGGTTCACCTCCGCCATTTCTGGTGGGAATAACGCTTCGTAGCCCAGGTTCATCAGCGCCTTGTTGGCGTTATAGCAGAGGAAGGCTTTTACGTCCTCTTCCCAGCCCGTTCCGGCGTACAGCTCTTCGGTATAGCTCAGCTCGTTGTCATACAGATCCATCAGTAAATCGAGGGCAAAACCTTTGAGTTCCTCGCGTTTTTCCGCGCTGACTTTCTCCAGCCCTTTCTGATACTTATAGCCGATGTAATACCCGTGTACCGCTTCATCGCGGATGATGAGGCGAATCAAATCGGCGGTGTTGGTGAGCTTGCCCCGGCTCGACCAGTACATAGGCAGCCAGAAGCCGGAATAGAAGAGGAAAGATTCCAGGAACACGCTGGCGATCTTCTTCTTCAGCGGCTCGTCGGCCCGGTAATATTCCAGCACCAGATCTGCCTTGCGCTGCAATGACGCGCTCTCTTCACTCCAGGCGTAGGCCGCGTCCACGTCTCTGGTCTGGCACAGGGTGGAGAAAATCGAGCTGTAGGAGCGGGCATGCACCGCCTCCATAAAGCTGATGTTCGACATTACCGCCTCTTCGTGCGGGGTCAGCGCATCACTCATCAGCGCGGGCGCACCCACGGTATTCTGAATGGTGTCCAGCAGCGTCAGGCCGGTAAAGACGCGGATTGTCAGCTGCTGCTCGGCATGGCTCAGGGTTTGCCAGGCCGGAATATCGTTGGAGAGCGGGACCTTTTCCGGCAGCCAGAAGTTGCTGGTCAGGCGGTTCCAGACCTCCAGGTCTTTATCATCCTGAATTTTGTTCCAGTTAACGGCACTTACGCGTGACAGTTTCATCCTTTCTCCTTACAGCGCGCAGGACACGCAGCCTTCAATTTCGGTGCCTTCCAGCGCGAGCTGGCGCAGGCGAATGTAGTACAGCGTTTTGATGCCTTTCTTCCACGCGTAGATCTGCGCTTTGTTGATATCCCGCGTGGTGGCGGTGTCCGGGAAGAAGAGCGTCAGCGACAGCCCCTGATCCACATGTTTAGTCGCCTCGGCGTAGGTATCAATGATCTTTTCCGGGCCAATCTCATAGGCGTCCTGGTACAGCGCCAGATTCTCGTTGGTCATAAACGGGGCAGGGTAGTAGACACGCCCGGTTTTGCCTTCCTTACGGATTTCAATCTTCGACACGATGGGGTGGATGCTCGACGTGGCGTGATTGATATAGGAAATGGAGCCGGTTGGCGGCACCGCCTGAAGGTTCTGGTTATAAATGCCGTAGCGCATCACCTCTTCACGCAGCTGTTGCCACATCTCACGCGTCGGCAGGGTGATGCCAGCGCGGGCAAACAGCGCGCGTACTTTTTCGGTTTTCGGCTGCCAGTCGCCTTCCAGATACTGGCTGAAATACTCTCCGCTGGCGTAGCGGGACTGCTCAAAGCCTGCGAACCGCTGGTGGCGTTCGCGCGCCAGCATCATCGAGGTATGCAGCGCATGCCAGGTGATGGTGTAGAAATAAAGGTTGGTGAAATCCAGCCCTTCCGGGCTGCCGTAGGCGATGCCCTCCCGCGCCAGATAGCCGTGCAGGTTCATCTGCCCAAGGCCGATGGCATGCGACGCGGCGTTGCCCGCCTCAATGGACGGTACGCTGCGGATGTGGCTCATGTCCGATACCGCCGTCAGCCCGCGAATGGCGGTCTCTACCGTGCGGCCAAAATCGGGTGAATCCATGGTATGGGCAATATTCAGCGACCCGAGGTTACAGGAGATATCCTTGCCCACGTCCGCGTAGTCGAGGTTTTCGTCGTAGCTGGACGCGCTGTTGACCTGCAAAATCTCCGAGCACAGATTGCTCATGTTGATGCGCCCGGCAATCGGGTTAGCGCGGTTCACCGTGTCCTCGTACATGATGTACGGATAGCCGGACTCAAACTGAATTTCAGCCAGCGTCTGGAAGAAATCGCGGGCGTTGATGGTTTTTTTGCGAATGCGATCGTCGGCCACCAGCTCGTCGTACAGCTCGCTTATCGCCACGTCGCCAAAGGCTTTGCCGTAAATCCGCTCAACGTCATACGGTGAGAAGAGCGCCATGTCGGCATTCTCTTTAGCCAGCTTAAACGTGATATCCGGGATCACCACGCCAAGCGACAGGGTTTTGATGCGGATCTTTTCGTCGGCGTTTTCACGTTTGGTATCCAGAAAACGTAGAATGTCCGGGTGGTGCGCGTGCAGATAAACCGCCCCCGCGCCCTGACGTGCGCCAAGCTGGTTGGCGTATGAGAAGGCATCTTCCAGCATCTTCATCACCGGGATGACGCCGGAAGACTGGTTTTCGATGCGCTTAATCGGCGCGCCCGCTTCCCGCAGGTTCGAAAGCAGAAACGCCACGCCGCCGCCGCGTTTCGAAAGCTGTAGCGCCGAATTCACCGCACGGCCAATCGACTCCATATTGTCTTCAATACGCAGCAGGAAGCAGGATACCAGCTCGCCGCGCTGGGCTTTCCCGCAGTTAAGGAACGTTGGCGTGGCGGGCTGGAAGCGACCGGAGAGGATCTCCTCCGTGAGTCTTTCGGCTAGCGCTTCATCGCCCTGCGCCAGCGTCAGCGCCACCATCACCACCCGATCTTCAAAGCTTTCTAAATAGCGTTTGCCGTCAAAGGTTTTCAGGGTGTAGCTGGTGTAATACTTCCACGCGCCGAGAAACGTCTGGAAGCGAAAACCGCTGGCGTGCGCCCGTTCGAACAATGCCACCACGAAGGCGCGGTCGTAGCGGGTGAGGACACGCTCTTCGTAATAACCCTCTTTTACCAGCCAGTCGAGACGTTCCTGCTGGCTGCCAAAGACGACGCTGTTCGGGCGTACATGAGCGGCAAAAAAGGCGTCCACCGCCTCATGATCTTTGCCAAACTGAATGCGCCCCTCGCGGTCATAGAGGTTTAGCATGGCGTTTAATGCGTGGTAATCCGGCGTCGCCTGAATCACGCGTTCTGCGGTTGTCGTTGCCAAAATTCGTTCACTCCTTTACGCACGTTCTCTACGTCCTGCTGTGTCCCCATCAGTTCAAAACGATAGAGATACGGCACGCCGCATTTTTGAGAGATGACATCCCCGGCGCGGGCAAAGGCCTCGCCGAAGTTGCGATTGCCTGCGGCGATCACGCCGCGAATCAGCTGCCGGTTATGGGGATCGTTCAGAAAGCGGATCACCTGACGAGGCACAGCCCCTGCGGTGCCGCCACCGCCATAGCTGGGCACCACCAGAATGTAGGGTTCGTCTACCTGAATACGCTCCCGCTCGTTCAGCGGAATGCGTATCGCGGGCAGCCCGAGACGCTCCATAAACCGAAGCGTGTTTTCCGAGCTGCTGGAAAAGTAGACCAGCGTGCTCATGCACTGACGCCCTGAGCGGCAAGGCGGTTGATCATGTCCGGACGGAAGCCAGACCAGCTGGTGTCGCCGGCAACGACAACCGGAAGCTGACGAAACCCCTGCGCCCGCAGGGTGTCTGCCGCGTCGGGCACCTGATCAATATTGACCATCTCAAATGCCACGCCGCGGCTCTCCATCGCCCGTTTCGTGGCGTGGCACTGAACACAATCGTTACGAGTGTAAATAATAATGCTCATGATTCGTATTTCCATTTAGAATGAGAGAACGGCGCGAGTAAACGCGTCATGTTGTGTGTGTCTTGCTAAAGGGAATACTAGATGTAGTTGCGATAAGTTTCAACCACACAAGATATGGGAAATACAGATTAATAAGGCCCCAATGATGAGCCTGGCGGGGCAGGGCGGGCTGTGCGGGTTTTTCAGGCTGTCAGGCAAAGAAAAGCCCCGGCGCCTGAGGCGACCGGGGCTGAGAACGCGCGCTTACTTACGCAGGCTAAGCAGGGCGCCGACAAAAATCCCGACCGCCGCGACCGTTCCCAGCGTACAAAGTGGTTTTTCACGTACGAAGGTGGTGGCGCAGCTGGCCATGTCGCAGGCCGCCTGAGTGGTACGTGAGCGGCCATTCATCCTTGCCCGCGTTTCACGCAGCAGAGACTGAGCCTTACGTTTCGCGGCATCTGCTTCGTCCTTCGCGTCAGAGCCCCAGGATTTCAATACGGCTTCCAGCGTGTCCGCTAATTGGCTGACATCGTTACGAATATCCTGTGTGTCGTCATTAATATCGTTTCGGTTCGGTCTGTTAAACATACGATCCTCCATAATTTGTGTTCCCGTTTAGTTTAGTCCAGAAATGTAATATCTGAAGCGAGTCACGGCTTATCGGGCAGTTTATGGAATATTCTGAAAGCCCTGCTAATGCTGAATACTGTAAGGTTGCCGGGCAGGAATGATAATGAGGAAAAGATATGTATTTACGACCCGATGAGGTGGCGCGCGTTCTTGAAAAAGAAGGGTTCACCATGGATGAGGTAACATCAAAAGCGTACGGATATCGCCGTGGTGAGAATTATGTTTACGTCAACCGTGAAGCAAGAATGGGGCGTACTGCTCTCATTATTCACCCGACACTCAAAGACAGAAGCCTGTCATTTGCTGAGCCCGCCTCGGATATTAAAACCTGCGATCATTATCAGCAATTTCCGCTCTATTTAGGCGGCGAGACGCATGAACATTATGGTATTCCGCACGGTTTCAGCTCGCGTATGGCGCTGGAGCGGTTCCTGAAAGGGCTGTTTGGCGACGTACAATAACTCTGCGACTGGCCTGAGCCAGTCGCCTTACCTTACGCTTTTGCCTGGCTATAAGGGCTGACTTTAAACAGGCGGCGGCAGTAGTCAAGAAAGTAACCGTACACCGCACCCATCAGCATGGATACCACGATATTTGAACTTACCGCAGCGGCGATTTGATGCCAGTCTGCGCCCACCGTCAGCAAAATAACCACGTACACCGGGGACTGGAACGTTACGTAAGCCAGCACGTCCGCCAGGTTTTTTACCCAACCCACCGGGCTAATACGCCGGGCTAAACGCATCACTGCATCGCGATACAGGCCGTACGGCCAGGCAATCATGATATTCACCGGAATGGCCACCAGGCGCGACGAGAGGGATTGCTCAAAGGACATTCCCGACAGGAAAATTTCAATCAGCATATTCACGACGGAACAGTAAACGACCATCGCGAACGTATCCGCTACCGCATGGCGCAGGCGAGACTGCGGTGAGAACATGTCTGAACTCCTCGAACAGGACAAAAAAGTGGCGTTTTACCTGCGGCCTTTAGTGCTTTAGGTTGGTTTGTTATGAGTGTATAGCGTATCTCTCTGGCTTTTAACTAACAAGTAGTGATTAATTTTTATTTACTGGCGCTTTACCCATAAAATTCTCTAAAGTTGTGCGTTTTTTGCGCGCTTCGTTATTTTCTCTCCTTGTCCATATTTTATTATAATAAATCAATGGATTAGTTTATCAGTGCGCGTGTAAAACCTCTGTTGTGTGGGAGAGTGGAGGCGGTTTTTTGAACTGTTTTAAACAGGGGTTTTTGGCCTGGGGAAGGGCGGTATATTACGCATTAAAACAGACATATATTTCGGGGTTATATTAACGGGATATTCTAAAACATTTACAATAATGTCAAAACGTCAGGGTGGGTAGATATCAGAACAAAAATCAATTATTCTGTTGCCTGATTTATGTTATACACACGAAGAAAGGTTTTTCATTATTATGGCTTTAACGTTACAGAATCTTAATAATATTCGTACCCTCCGGACGCTGGCACGTGAATTATCCATGGATGTTCTGGAAGAAGTGCTGGAAAAATTCCGGATTGTCACTGAAGAAAAACGCAGCGAGCAGGCTGAATTAGAGCGTCAACGCGCTGAACAGCAGGATAAAATTAATGCTCTGCTGGAACTGATGAAAGCTGACGGTATTTCTCCGAGCGATCTGTTAGGCAGTGATCTGGCGCAGGCGGGTCAGCCGACGAAAAAACGTAAAGCGCGTGCGGCGAAATATCGTTTTACTGACGCGAACGGTGAAGAAAAAACCTGGACCGGCCAGGGGCGTACGCCAAAGCCAATTGCAACCGCACTGGCAAACGGTAAATCGCTGGACGATTTCCTGATCTGATGATTATTCGGGCGGTGTATTCCGCCCGTTTATTGACTTAGCAGACGCCAAAGTCACCTTCTTCGGAGTACAGAACCACGTCCGCCGCTTTCAGGTGATATTTCTCGCCCTGCTCATTGCTGGCCTGCACAGCCACAATGTTTTCACCATTCACTTCGAGCACTTTCAGTTTCGGACCGCCCTGACGCGGTTGGACATAATCACCGACAGAAAACATAGCACCTCCTCATCATTGTCATGATCTTCACCATAGCCCACGTCCGGGGGCGGGGTACAGCCTAATCTTTCAGATACTCCTTATCAGGTACGTCGGTTCCACGGCATCACTTTCAGCAATCAGCGCGTTTGCCTGCTGCGGCGAAATAAGAGGAAGAGACATTGCGTTTCCTTACGGTCAATTTCAGAACAGTAGAGCATTTAAGGCGGGGGTTTAAGCCAGTGTAAAGAGGGTAAAGGCAGGTAAAAGCGCGAGAGACGAATGGCAGTTAACCGTAAACTGGCTACGCTTAGAGAAGTGTCTTTTATAATTTTCAATTGGTTAGCTTGCACGGAGTGTTTTATGGGTTTTTGGCGCGTTGTTTTTACGATTATTCTCCCGCCGCTGGGCGTGCTGCTTGGCAAGGGGCTGGGCTGGGCGTTTATTCTGAATATCCTTCTGACTATCCTGGGCTACTTCCCCGGTCTTATCCACGCGTTTTGGGTTCAGACGAAGAGCTAGGTACGCCACAGTAAGTCACTGTAGATCCGGGTCAGCACGCCTTCTGGGCCAAACTGCTGTTTGATCCAGCGCGTGACCTGACCGGTCGCCGCATGCTGCGTGGCGAGCAGCATGCGCGAATCCTGACGTGGATTATTGATCCGCCGCGTTACCAGCAGCCCGTCCTCCACCGCCTCACGCGTCATATATTCCGGTAAAAAGCCAATACCTTCCCCCAGGATCTGACACTGGCATTTCGTGTTGAAGTCCGGCACCAGAATCGCCTCCTGACCGTGAAGCAGCCAGCCCACCTTCTTGTTGATGGTATGCGCGGTGTCCTCGACCATGATATTGGGATACAGACGCAGCTGACTTTCGGAAATGGGCTCCGGGGCGAACGCCAGCGGATGCGTGGGCGCGATGGCAAATACCCAGCGGATCGCCCCTATCTCGGTGTAATCAATGCCGCCGCCGTCCAGCAGCGTATCCGGCGCGCCAATGGCGATATTGGCCTGATTATTAATGATGGAATCCCAGACGCCGTTATACACCTCGGTCGTCACCGTGATCTGGCAGGTGGGAAACTGTTTTTTCAGCACCTGGAGCAAACGCGCGGTATGGCGTGGCGTATACAAAAGCTGATTTATGCAGATGCGCACCCGCGTCTCAATGCCCTGAGAAATGGTATCAATCCCGCGCTTGATGGCATGAAAGTCATTCAGCAGGTCGGTCGCTTTACGATAAAAATAAAAACCGGATTCGGTCAGCTCAATGCTGCGCGTGTTGCGTACAAACAGCACCACGTCCAGTCCGGTCTCCATGCGTTTGATGGTGTAACTGATGGCGGAGGTGGTCACGCCCAGTTCGGCAGCCGCTTTGCTAAAACTGCCAAAACGTGCCGCGGTGGTGAAGGCCAGCAAATTCTCTTCGGTAAAGATGGAATTCATATTATGGCTCCTGGTGACCATCAGTTTTGAACATATTTTAACGGCGGCGTTACATCATAGTTGATGTCGATCACAGTTCTGGATTTTTACGTAGAGCCGCGCTGTGTAAGGCTTTTTCAGCCATAAGGATAATGCAGCCTGAAGCGCGTAAAAGCGGTAAAACATAAGAAAAAGGTTGCACAGACGCACATTTCTCCCGGACTGTTGAATTTAACTCAACAATGAATTGCGTGTCGATGAATCATTTTTAAGCGGATTCTTTTATGACCAGGCTGTTGCTATTCTCAGGTCATCAGAAGTGAAACATAGGGAGTCTGAATATGTCTGCAACTGCACTGGTTACAGAATTTCTGCTGGCGGCAGAAGAGGGCAATATCGACGCGCTAAAAGCCTGCCTGGAGAAAGGCGTGGATATTAACGCGACCAACCGCCAGAAAAGAACCGCCATTATTATTGCCAGCCTGAAAAAGCATTACGCCTGTGTGGAGTTTTTAATTGCCGCCGGGGCGGATATTGATAAACAGGACCAGACCTGTTTTAACCCCTTCCTGATCGGCTGCCTGACCAATGATTTAACCCTTCTGCGCATTGTCCTTCCGGCAAATCCGGATCTCGATCGTCTGACGCGCTTTGGCGGCGTGGGCATTACCCCTGCCAGTGAAAAAGGGCACGTTGAAATCGTGCGTGAGCTGCTGGAAAAAACCGACATCAACGTCAACCACACCAATTTTGTCGGCTGGACGCCGCTGCTGGAGGCCATCGTATTAAACGACGGCGGCGCAAAGCAGCAGGAAATTGTGAAGCTGCTGCTCGATCACGGCGCGAACCCGCACATGACCGATAAATACGGCAAAACCCCGCTCGAGCTGGCGCGGGAAAAAGGCTTCAACGCGATCGCAGACCTGCTGCTGGCGGCAGGCGCATAGTGCATTCGGTCAGCCTTCCCCTGGCTGGCCGTTAATCAATAAACGCATTGTTACCGACGTGCATTTAGCACGACGGCGGCCCCCTTTTATCTTAAACAGGTGAAAATAATGCCAACCAAAATCGTCATAAAAAAGAATACGTATTTCGATTCGGTTTCCTTAATGTCGGTTTCCACCAAAGCCAATAAATTGCCGGGCGTCGAGCAGGCGTTTGTGGCGATGGCGACGGAAATGAACAAAGGGGTATTAAAAAACCTCGGGCTATTAACGCCGGAATTAGCGGACGCGAAAAACGGCGACCTGATGATCGTTATTAAAGGCGACGCGGCGAATGAGGAAACCCTGGCCGCCATTGAAGCGCTGTTCACGCGTAAAGAGCGCACTGGCTCCCATGATGCACGCTACGCGACGATTGCCAGCGCCAAAACCCATCGTCCGGACAGCAACCTTGCGGTGATTTCCGTCAACGGCACCTTCGCCGAACGGGAAGCGCGCCAGGCGCTGGAAAACGATCTTAACGTGATGCTGTTCTCCGATAACGTATCGCTCGACGACGAGCTGGCGCTGAAGCAGCTGGCGCATGAAAAGGGTCTGCTGATGATGGGGCCAGACTGCGGCACCGCCATTATCAACGGCGCGGGGCTGTGCTTCGCCAACGCGGTGCGTCGCGGGCAGATTGGCATCGTTGGTGCCTCCGGCACCGGCAGCCAGGAGCTGAGCGTGCGCATTCACGAGTTCGGCGGCGGCGTGTCGCAGCTGATTGGCACCGGCGGACGCGATCTCAGCGAGAAGATCGGCGGCCTGATGATGCTCGATGCCATCGACATGCTGGAGGCCGACGACGCGACCCGGGTGATAGCGCTCATCTCCAAACCGCCTGCACCCGCGGTGGCTGAGAAAGTACTGGCCCGGGCACGCGCCTGCCGCAAGCCTGTGGTTGTGTGCTTCCTGGGCCGCAACGAACCGCCAGCCGATGAAGACGGTTTGCAGTTTGCTCGTGGCACCAAAGAGGCGGCCCTGAAAGCGGTGCTGCTTACCGGCATTAAAAAAGACGACCTGGATTTACATCCGCTCAACTGGCCGCTGATCGAAGAGGTACGCGCCCGCCTGACGCCGCAACAGAAGTACATTCGCGGCCTGTTCTGCGGCGGCACCCTGTGCGACGAAGCGATGTTTGCCGCGCTGGAGAAATTTGACGATGTTTACAGCAACATCCAGCCGGATCCGGCCAGGCGTCTGAAAGACATCAGCGTCAGCCAGGCCCACACCTTCCTTGATTTCGGTGACGACGACTTCACCAACGGCAAGCCACACCCGATGATCGACCCGACCAACCGCATCAGCCGCCTGCTACAGGAGGCGCGCGATCCGCAGGTGGGGGTGATCGTGATGGATTTCGTGCTTGGCTTTGGCGCGCATGACGATCCGGTTGGGGTGATGATCGAGGCGATCAAAGAGGCACAGGCGATCGCGAAAGCCGACAACCGTCCGCTGGAAATTCTCGGCTACGTGCTCGGCACCGATCAGGATCCGCAGTCGTTGGCGCAGCAGTGCCAGCTGCTGACTGACGCAGGCGTCATCTGGGCCAGCAGCAGCACCAATACCGGATTACTGGCACGCGAATTTGTCTGCAAAGGGGAGAGAGCATAATGACGACCTTATTCAACCAGCCGCTGAACGTGATTAACGTCGGGATTGCGATGTTCAGCGACGACCTCAAAAAACAGCACGTTCCCGTGACCCAGCTCGACTGGACGCCGCCGGGGCAGGGCAATATGCAGGTGGTGGACGCGCTGGATCGGCTGGCGGAAAAACCGCTGGCGGAGAAAATTGCCGCCGCGAACAAAATTGCCCTTGAGCGGATTATTCAGTCCCATCCGGTGCTGGTGGGCTATGACCAGGCCATCAACGTAGTGCCGGGCATGACCCGCACGACCATTCTGCACGCCGGTCCGCCTGTTACCTGGGAAAACATGTGCGGGGCGATGAAAGGCGCGGTTACCGGCGCGCTGGTGTTTGAAGGGCTGGCGACGGATCTGGACGATGCGGCAAGGATCGCCGCCTCCGGAGATATTACGTTCTCGCCTTGCCACGAGCATGACTGCGTGGGCTCGATGGCGGGCGTCACCTCCGCGTCGATGTTTATGCACATCGTTGAGAACAAAACCTACGGCAACCGCGCCTTCACCAACCTCAGCGAGCAGATGGCGAAGATCCTGCGCATGGGGGCTAACGACCAGAGCGTGATCGCGCGCCTGAACTGGATGCGCGACGTGCTCGGCCCGATGCTGCGCGACGCGATGAAGATTATCGGCGAAATCGACCTGCGCCTGATGCTGGCCCAGGCTCTGCACATGGGCGACGAGTGCCACAACCGCAACAACGCGGGCACCACGCTGCTTATTCAGGCGCTGACGCCGGGGCTGATCCAGGCGGGCTATCCGGTGGCGCAGCAGCGTGAAGTGTTCGAGTTTGTCGCCAGCAGCGACTACTTCTCCGGTCCGACGTGGATGGCGATGTGTAAGGCCGCGCTGGATGCCGCCCACGGCATTGAGTACAGCACCGTCGTCACCACCATGGCGCGCAACGGCTACGAGTTCGGCCTGCGCGTTTCCGGCCTGCCGGGGCAGTGGTTCACCGGCCCGGCGCAGCAGGTGATCGGCCCGATGTTCGCGGGCTATAAGCCGGAAGACTCCGGGCTGGATATCGGCGACAGCGCGATTACCGAAACCTACGGCATCGGCGGCTTTGCAATGGCGACGGCCCCGGCCATCGTTGCGCTGGTGGGCGGCACGGTGGAGGAAGCCATCGATTTTTCTCGCCAGATGCGCGAAATCACCCTCGGCGAAAACCCGAACGTCACCATTCCGCTGCTGTCGTTTATGGGCATCCCGACCGCCATCGACATCATGAAGGTCGCGGGCAGCGGCATTCTGCCGGTCATTAATACCGCCATTGCCCACAAGGACGCCGGGATCGGCATGATTGGGGCGGGCATTGTTCACCCGCCGTTTAGCTGTTTTGAAAAGGCGCTGTTAACCTTCCGCGATCGCTACGTTCTATAAGGTATGCATCCATGAAAAACATGAAACTGGAGTGGAAAAGAGGTGACTGGGCAGCTTATTTCGGGTTGATGACCAACAACCTGACCAATTTGCTGACCATGATGGGGCTGCTCATTTTTGTCGTCGGCATCCCGAAGGAGATTGTTTATGGACGCATCGCGCCAGCCTTCGGGCTGGCGGTGCTGGTGGCGAGTCTTTGCTATACGTGGTTTGGCCTGCAAATGGCGCGCGCCACCGGACGAACGGACGTCACCGCGCTGCCGTCCGGCCCAAGCGCGCCGTCGATTTTTACCGTGACCTTCCTGGTCTTAATGCCGGTTTACCAGCAAACCGGCGATGCTGATTTCGCGATTCAGATTGGCCTGGTGTGGTGCTTTGTGGAAGCGATGATCCTCGCGGGCGGTTCCTTCCTGGGGGAAACCATCCGCAAGATGATCCCGCGTACCGTGCTGCTGTCGTGCCTGTCCGGTCTTGGCCTGCTGCTGCTGGCGATGAACCCGATGTTGCAGGCGTTCGAAGCGCCGACCGTGTCGTTTATCGTCCTGCTGCTGATCTTCATTAACTGGTTCGGTAAAAAGCCGATTTTTGCCAAAATCCCGACCGGCCTGCTGCTGTTAATTGCCGGTACTCTGCTTGCGTGGATCTCCGGCCTGCAAAGCCCGGATGCCATTAAAGCGTCCATGTCATCATTCGGCTTTAACCCGCCAGAAGTGCACGTGGACAGCTTCATGCAGGGACTGCCGCACGCGCTGCCGTATCTGGCGTCCGCCGTACCGCTGGGGCTGGCGAACTACATCTTTGACCTGGAGAACATCGAAAGCGCCCACGCGGCGGGGGATGAATACCCGACCCGCAAGGTAATGCTGGCGAACGGTCTGGCCTCGATGCTCGGCTGCCTGATGGGCAATCCGTTCCCGGTCACGGTCTACGTCGGCCATCCTGGCTGGAAAGCGATGGGCGCCAGCATCGGCTACACCCTGGCGTCCGGCGTGACCATGTTCATCGTGCCGCTGTTCGGGCTGGGGGCCTTTATGCTCGCCATCATACCGATGACCGCCATCGTGCCGATTCTGGTGTTTATCGGCGTCGTCACCGCCAACCAGGTGGTGAGGGAGACCCCGAAAGTGGAGGTGCCCGTGATCTTCATCTGCCTGTTCCCGTGGATCGCCAACTGGGCGCTGACCATGATGAACAGCGTGATGAGCGCGGCGGGGACCAGCGCGGCGAAAATCGGCACCGACGTGCTGCACAGCAAGGGGATCTACTACGAAGGCCTGATGCATCTCGGCAACGGCGCGCCGCTCGCCAGCATGCTCTGGGGCTGTATCGCCATCTTCGCCATTATCAACAAACCGCTGCGTGGGGCCGTCGCGGCGGCCGGTGGAGCGCTGCTGGCGCTGTTTGGGGTGATCCACGCGCCGGTGGTGGGCTTTGCCGAGGGCAGTTCCCTGATGTTCGTCACGGCCTACCTGATGATGGGCGGGATGTTTGTGGTGAAGCATGTGCTGGATACCTCTGTTAATCCCCCTCTCCCTGTGGGAGAGGGCCGGGATGAGGGCACCAGAACGCACCTTCTAAAGGAAACAAAATGAAAGAGCTTATGGTCGTCGCCATCGGCGGCAACAGCATTATCAAAGACAACGCCAGCCAGTCGATTGAGCATCAGGCGCAGGCGGTCAAAGCGGTGGCTGAGTCGGTGCTCGAAATGCTGGCCTCGGACTATGACATCGTGCTCACCCACGGCAATGGCCCCCAGGTGGGGCTGGATCTGCGCCGCGCCGAAATCGCCCACGAGCGGGAAGGGCTGCCGCTGACCCCGCTGGCAAACTGCGTGGCGGATACCCAGGGCGGGATCGGCTACCTGATCCAGCAAGCGCTCAACAACCGCCTGGCGGCGCGCGGGGAACAAAAAGCGGTCACGGTCGTCACCCAGGTGGAGGTGGATAAAAACGATCCTGGCTTTACGCACCCGACGAAACCCATCGGCGCGTTCTTCAGCGAGGCGCAGCGCGACGAACTGCAACTTGCGCACCCGGACTGGCATTTTGTTGAGGATTCAGGCCGGGGCTATCGCCGCGTGGTGGCTTCACCGCAGCCGCGGCGCATCGTTGAGTCGGATGCCATCAAGGCGCTGACGCAGAAAGGATTTGTGGTGATCGGCGCGGGCGGCGGAGGCATTCCTGTGGTGCGCAGTGAACAGGGCGATTACCAGAGCGTGGACGCGGTGATAGATAAAGATCTCTCCACCGCGCTGCTGGCGCGCGAGATCCGCGCCGACGTGCTGGTGATCACCACCGGCGTGGAGAAAGTGTGCATCCACTTCGGCAAGCCGAATCAACAGGCGCTGAGCACGGTGAACGTGGCGCAGATGACGCGCTACATGGATGAAGGGCATTTTCCGGCGGGCAGCATGTTGCCGAAAATCGTCGCCTCGCTGGAATTTTTACGCCATGGCGGCAGGCGGGTGATCATTACCTCGCCGGACTGCCTGCCCGCGGCGCTGCGCGGTGAAACGGGTACCCACATTATTAATGAAGGAAGATAAGATGAGTGAGAATAAAAGCCGCCGCGAGTTTATCAGCCAGAGCGGCAAAATGGTTACCGCCTGCGCGCTGTTTGGCGCCACGGGTTCCGTCGCGTATGCTGCCGATTCTGCAAAGGCAACCTGCGAGACGGGTAAACCGATGAACATCACCGCAAAACATTACTATCTCGACAACGTGCTGCTGGAAGCCGGGTTTAACTTCGACGGCAGCGTGGCGACAAGTACCCGCACCGAGCTGAAAACGCTGGAAATCAAAGACGGGAAAATCGTCGCCCTGCGCGACAACAACAGCCACGCGGACGCGACCCTGCCGCACTTCGACGCGGGCAAAAAGCTGATGCTCCCGGCGATGCGCGACATGCACATCCATCTGGATAAAACCTTCTACGGCGGCCCGTGGCGCTCCCTGAACCGTCCGGCGGGCACCACCATTCAGGACATGATCCGCCTGGAGCAGAAGCTGCTGCCGGAGTTACAGCCCTACACGCAAGAACGCGCCGAAAAGCTGATCGACCTGATCCAGTCGAAAGGATCCACCATCGCCCGCAGCCACTGCAACATAGAGCCGGTTTCCGGCCTGAAAAACCTGGAAAATTTGCAGGCGGTACTGGCGCGCCGGGGCGCAGGCTTTGACTGCGAAATCGTTGCCTTCCCGCAGCACGGCCTGCTGCTGTCTCATTCTGAAAAGCTGATGCGCGAGGCGATGCAGGCGGGAGCGCATTACGTGGGCGGGCTGGACCCGACCAACGTCGACGGCGCGATGGAGAAATCCCTCGACACCATGTTCCAGATTGCGCTGGATTATGACAAAGGGGTGGATATCCATCTGCATGAAACCAGCCCGGCGGGCGTGGCGGCGGTGAACTATATGGTACAAACCGTGGAGAAAACGCCGGCGCTGAAGGGGAAGCTGACCATCAGCCACGCCTTCGCCCTGGCGACGCTTAACGAGCAAGAGGTGGATGAGATCGCCAGCCGCATGGCGGCACAACAGGTGACCATCGCCTCCACCGTGCCGATTGGCACTCTGCACATGCCGCTGAAGCAGCTGCGTGATAAAGGCGTGTTTGTCATGACCGGTACCGACAGCGTGATCGACCACTGGTCGCCGTACGGTCTGGGGGACATGCTGGAGAAAGCCAACCTCTATGCACAGCTCTATATTCGCCCGAATGAGCAGACGCTTTCGCGTGCGCTGGGCATCGCCACCGGCGACGTACTGCCGCTGAACGACAAAGGCGAGCGCGCGTGGCCGAAAGCGCAGGATGACGCCAGCTTTGTGCTGGTAGATGCCTCCTGTTCTGCCGAGGCCGTGGCACGCATCTCTCCGCGTACCGCGACGTTCCATAAGGGGAATCTGGTCTGGGGCTCTGTGGGTTAATGTGGTGCCGGGTGGCGCTGCGCTTACCCGGCCTACGATTTGAGGTTTTTGTAGGCCGGGTAAGGCGAAGCCGCCACCCGGCAATGCCATATACTCGCCGCCCGTAAGGTTCAATAACCGACCTTATACACCCGCCCGCTCTGCACCCCTTCCACGCTGCGGCGGTAAGCCTGCGCAACGGTCGCGGCGGGAACGCTTTCAAAACCCGGGAAGAAGCCGTCGTACGCTTCGGCGGATTCGGTCAGCACCGTCGGGCTGATCAGATTAATGCGAATACCGCGCGGCAGTTCACAGGCCGCGGCGCGCACAAACCCTTCCAGCGCGGCGTTAACCGTGGTGGCATTCACGCCCTGGGCAATCGGCTCGTGCGCCACAATCCCGCTTATCAGCGTAATCGAGCCACCTTCGTTCAGGTAGTGCTGGCCGGTCAGCGCCAGACGAACCTGCCCCAGCAGCTTATCCTGCAAACCCTGGTTGAACTCGCCGTCGGTCATGGTTGAGAGCGGGCCGAAGTGCAACCCTCCGCTGGCGGAGACAATCGCATCCACCGGACCGATCTTTTTGAACAGCGCCTGCACGCTCGCCTGCGAGGTGATATCCACCTGATGATCGCCCTGCGTGCGACCCACGCGGATCACCTCGTGGCGACGGCTTAGCTCTTCTGTCACAGCACGACCGACGGTACCGCTGGCACCAATAATGACGATTTTCATAGCAGACTCCTTATGTTGTGAGCCTTCATTCTTTAATAAATAAAAATTCAGATAAACTGGGCTGATGTTAGAAGATTGCTAACCAGAGGTTCGTAATATGGATAAGCTTCGCGGCATGGAGACGTTCATCGCGGTGGTGGAAAGCGGCAGCTTTACCGGCGCGGCGGCCCGGCTGGAGATGTCGGCGGTAATGGTCGGGAAGTATATTGCGCAGCTGGAATCGCAGCTCGGTACGCGGCTGCTGGAGCGCAACACCCGTCGCCAGAGCCTGACGGATGCCGGACGCGTTTATTTCGAAGAGGCCAGGCGCGTGCTGGAGCAGGTCTCGATTGCTGAAAACGCGGTTGAGCGTCTGCGAGCCACACCTGCCGGCACCCTGCGCGTGACGGCGCCTACCTCGTTTGGCGGCTGCGTTATCGCGCCTCTGACGGCCACGTTTTTGCAGCGTTACCCGGAAGTGCGCATCGAACTGGATCTCACCAACCGAATGGTGGATCTGGTAGAGGAAGGGGTCGATCTGGCCATTCGTATCGGTGAGATCCGTAATGAGGATCTGGTGGCGAAATACCTGTGTCCCTACAACATGGTGATCTGCGCCGCGCCGGATTATCTGGCGCGTCACGGTACGCCGCAAACGCCAGCAGATCTGGTGGATCACCTGTGCCTGTCGCACACGGTCTGGACGGCGCGTAACGAGTGGCGGCTGCCGGGAGTGGAAGGCGAAGTGCGCTGGAAGCGTGATGCCGTCTTACGATGCAATGACGGCTACGGCTTACGCATGGCGGCGCGAGCCGGGGCGGGACTCCTGCTGCAACCGGAAGTGCTGGTGGCGGAAGAGCTGGCGAGCGGCAGGCTGGTTCGGGTTCTGGAAGCGTTTACGCCCGCACCGAGGCCGGTGCATTTACTGTGGCGTCAGGATTTGCGGCCGCTGCCTAAGCTAACGGAATTTATTGCCCATATTCTGCTAAGATTGGGCACAATATAAAAAAAGAAGGTAAGTAAAGAATGTCTGCAAACAAACTCGCCAGCAGCGCGCAGGGCCTGCAATCCTCTGCCATCCGTGAATTATTAAAACATAGCAAAATGGCAGGCGTGATTTCGCTGGGTGGCGGTATTCCAAATCCGGACCTGTTCGATCATGAGGGTTTAAAAATCGCTGCTGATGCCGTGCTGTCTCAGCATTTTGGCGAAGCGTTCCAGTATGGCCTGACGGAAGGCGTCCCGGGGCTGCGCGAAGAGATCCAACGCATCTGTGAAGGTCGCGGCATCGCCTGTAAAGCCGATGACGTGGTCATTACTTCCGGCTCGCAACAATCGCTTGACGTGCTGGCGCGGGCGTTAATTAACCCGGGCGATACGGTCGTCGTGGAGCGGCCTACCTACCTCGCCGCGTTGCAGGTCTTTGGCCTGGCGCAGGCGAATTTTGAATCCGTTGGCACCGACGGCGACGGCATGAAAGTGGATGAACTTGAAGCGCTGGTAGCCACCAAAACCATCAAAGCGGTTTATATCGTGCCAACCTTTGGTAACCCGGGCGGCGTGACGCTCTCCGAAGCGCGTCGTAAACAGCTGGTGGAATTATCGAAGCGCTATGACTTCGTGATTATCGAAGACGACCCGTACAGCGAGATCAACTACACCGACGAAGCGTTCCGCCCGCTGATTGCTCATGCCAAAGATATCGGCAATGAGGATAACGTGGTGTACACCTCCACCTTCTCTAAAATCCTCGCGCCGGGCACCCGCGTGGGCTGGGTGCTGGTGCCGGAGTGGCTGAAGCGCGCGGTGGTGAACCTCAAGCAAACCACCGATCTGCACACCAGCACGCTGTCGCAGCTGATGACGTACGAGTATCTGAAAACCGGTCGTCTGGCGAATCAGATTAAAATGATCCGCGAAGCCTATCGCCAGAAATACCAGACCTTTGCAACGGAACTGGAAGCGGAGCTGGGCGATGTGATGTCGTTCCACAAGCCAAAGGGCGGCATGTTCCTGTGGGCGAAAATGAACAACGGCATCAATACGACGAAATGGCTGGAAAAAACGTTGAGCAACGGCGTCGTGTTTGTGCCGGGTGAGTTCTTCTACTGCAACGAGCCGGACCATACCACGCTGCGCATGTCTTTCGTTACCCCAACGGATGAGCAGCTTAAAGAAGCGGTTCGACGCCTCAAAATTTCCCTGTAACAGGATGCGCATAATGGCAGATGCCGTTATGCGCTGTTCCCGTGCAGGGTAACGTCTGGCTTGCCGGATTTTCGCTTCGCCATGACTTCCGCAACGGTTTTTATCCGGCTTAACTCCTCCTGCGTGCGGGAGTTAGATTGCGCTTCCCAGATATCAACGTTTAGCTGTAAGTTCAGCCAAAATTCAATAGTGGTATTAAAGGCTTTTGCCAGTTTGATCGCCATATCGGCAGTAAGTTTGCGATTGTTATTGACCAACGCGCTTACGGTATTGCGGTGTACATTTAGCATCTCTGCCAGATCGTTGATTTTCAGATTGAGCGGTTCAAGATACTCATACTGCAACACCTCGCCCGGCGTGGTGGGTTTGCGGAGTGCCTGTTGAAGTGTCATAGGTGATGCCTCACTTGTGTTGCGTGTACTTGTGTGGAGAGAGATAGAGATCGTCTGCTTTTCCCTCTGACCAGCGAAATACAAGCCTGTATTGTCTGTTTACCCGGATAGAGGAATATCCCTTCAACGGAGGACTCAATGCTTCATACATATTGCCCGGTGGCGATCGTAAATCCAGGTGCGACATGGCCGCATTGATGATGTCGAGCTTTCTTGCAAGCGCTGTTTCCAGATTCAAAGGAATAACATTGCTCGATCTCCCGTAGAGAAAAAAATCCTCAAGCCATTGATCCCGAAAATGATTAATCATAATGCTGGTAAGCTCCAGTCCTTGAAGCTGAGTGGATAGTAATGCACTCCCGCACTGTGCGCAAGTGCGTTTTGTCTGCGAGTAATATTACCCTGGTCATGGCTGAAGGGAAGTGTGATGCATGACTAAAGGTTAATTCTTCGAGGCGGATTCCACGTCTTGCGTGCGGATTAATGCCCGGCGGCGCTGCGCTTGCGCGGGCCTGCGAGAATGTAGGCCGGGTAAGGCGCAGCCGCCACCCGGCGTTTGACTACCGCTCCCTCAGCGCCTCCTTCGCCCGGTTAAACGGTTTGATCATATAATCCAGCACCGTTTTCTCCCCGGTCTTGATATCCACCGTCGCTATCATCCCTGGCACGATCGAGAAGTGTCTGCCCGCCTTATTCACCAGATAATCCTGGCTGGTACGGATAAACACCCGGTAATAGAACACCTCCGGCTTCGCTTCGTCCTGAATAGTGTCCGGCGAAATGGTCTCCACCACCCCGTGTAGCCCACCGTAAATCGCGTAATCGTAGGCGGTGATTTTCACCAGCGCCTCCTGATTAGGGTGGATAAAGGCGATATCCCGCGGCGAGAGGCGGGTTTCAATCAGCAGGTGGTCGTCCACCGGCACAATTTCCATCAGCTCACCGTTGGGCGGGATCACACCGCCAATCGTTGTCACTTTGATGTTTTTCACGATCCCGCGCACCGGAGACTTCACCGTCAGACGGGTAACGGAATCCTCGCGGCCTTTCAGGATCGCTGACACCATATCCACCTCGGCGTTGGCCTTCGACAGCGCTTCACGGGCCTGCACGTAATACTGGGAACGTACGTCGGTGAGCTTCAGCTCCAGGTCGCTTTTCTGCCGTTGCAGGCGCAGCACTTCCACGTGGCTGGCGGCCCCGGTTTTCACCAGCCGCTGGGTGATCGCCAGCTCTTTGTTCGCGAGATCTAACGCGGCGCGCAACTCCCGCTGGGTATCCTCAAGCTGGGCGCGGCGCGAGTTGTAGAGCCGCGTTTCAGCGGCGGTCAGGTCGGTCCATTTCGCCAGGGACGGCGGGAATTTAAGCGGCAGATCGTTCACCTCGGCATACAGACGCGCGCTGGAGGCCAGCGACGCGCGGTAACGCGCCGCGCTTTCGCCGACGTTGGATTCCGAGCGGGTAGGATCCAGTCGCGCCAGCACCTGTCCGGCCTGCACCTGATCCCCTTCGTGCACGTTCAGCTCGGTGAGGATGCCCCCATCCAGCGACTGCAATACCTGCTCGCGTGAACTGGGGATCACTTTCCCGGTGCCGGTTGAGACTTCGTCCAGCACCCCGAACCACGCCCAGACGCCAAGCACCACAAACATCAGCAGGGAGAAGAAAACAATGCGCCGGGCACCGGTATAACCGCTTTCTGAGTCGAGCGCGTTATCCAGATCTTCTACTGCGGCAACGTCACGCTGACTGATTTTCATTTTTCCACTCCCGTCCGGTTGCCTGCTGCTGTTGCTGCATACGGCTGTTGTTCAGCGCCTGGGCTTTTGGCGCGTCCATCACCAGCATGCCATCTTTGAGTACCACCACGCGCTCCACCAGCTCCAGCACCGGCACGCGGTGGGTCGCGACAATCAGCGTGCGGTTGCCAAGCCACGCTCCGAGGCGCTGAATAAATTCCCGCTCGGTATGCTCATCAAGGGAAGCGGTCGGTTCATCCATCAGCACGATATTCGGATCGCGCAGTAGCATCCGTGCCAGCAGGATGGACTGCCGCTGCCCGCCGGACAGCCCGACACCGTTCTCCATAATCGGGTAATCCAGCCCCTTCGGCAGCTTCTGCACAAAGCTGGCCGCGCCGCACATCTCCAGCACCTCGAAGATCTCTTTATCGGTGGCGCGCGGCATGCCGAGCGTGATGTTCTCGCGCAGGGTGCCGTAAAACAGCCGGGCGTTCTGGGTCATAAAGCCAACGTTTCGCCGCACGTCAGCCACGTCCAGATGCGGCAGGCTGAGGTTGTCGAGCCGCAGTTCACCGCCCGCCAGATCCATCCCGCCCGCCATCGCCTGCAACAGGGTTGATTTGCCCGCGCCGTTGCGCCCGAGGATCGCCACTTTCTCGCCCGCTTTGATCTCCAGACGGTTAATGCGCAGCGCCATGCGCGGATCTTCCGGGTGATAGCGGAACTGCGCCTGCTCGAACAGGTAATGTCCGCGCAGCACGTCCTGACGGATCGGCGTCTCTTCGCGCTGATTCTCGGTCGGCAGCTGCATAATGCTGTCCAGCCCCTCTTTGGCCGCCTTCACCTGCTGCCAGCGGGCCAGCACGCCGCACAGCGTCGCCATCGGGGCGATCATCCGTGAGGCGAGCATTGAGGCGGCCACCACTGAACCGGTGGTTAAGGTGCCGTCGATCACCATCGGCGCGCCCACCACGATCACCCCGGCATACACCAGGCTCTGAATGGTCATCCCCCAGTTGATCAGGTTCTGCGTCAGCTCGCGGGTGCGCAGGCCGGATTCGGCGGTGATCTGGATATAGCTGTTCCACTGCTGCAAAAAGCGGTTCTCCGCCTGCATCAGCTTGATGTCCTCCAGCCCCTGCACGCTCTCCACCAGCACCGCGTTGCGCAGGGTCGATTCATGCGCCGACTGCTTCGCCAGCTCCGCCAGCTTCTTTTGCAGCAGCAGGCCGGGCAGGACCATGATCACCGCCGCCACCGGGGCGATCCACGCCAGCTGCGGGGCGATGATCGCCAGCACAATCACAAACAGGATAAAAAACGGCAGATCGACGATGGTGGAGATGGTGGAGGAGGTGACCATCTCGCGGATCTGCTCCAGCTCGCGCAGCTGGGAGATAAAGCTGCCGGTGGATCGCGGAATGGCGCTGTGGCGCAGCCGCAGCGCGTGGCCGAACACCCGATCCGAGACGCGCAGATCCGAGCGTTTACCCAGCAGATCCATAATGTGTCCGCGCGCCACGCGCAGCACAAAGCCAAACAGCGTGGCGATCAGCACCCCGATGGTCAGCACATAGAGCGTCGGATAGGACTGGGCGGGGATCACCCGGTCATACACCTGCATGGAAAAGACGATGCCCGAGAGGGAGAGCACGTTAATGAACAGTGCAGCCAGCATCACCCAGCTGTAAGGGCGAAGGTCGCGCATCACCAGCCGGTAGAGCCAGTCCGGGCGGTATTTTGAGATATAGGCATCCACGCGGCTGTCCTTCAGCGCCGCCAGCGGACGCAGGGCGATGACGTGGCGGATGGCAGGCAGCATCGCGCTCATCGACAGGCGGTTGGTGTGCGTGCTGTCGTCGAAAAAGCTGACCTCAAGCGTATCCTCGCCGTCGAAATTGTCGATCACGCCGATTTTACCGTCGTTCAGCTCCACCACCACCGGCAGACGCCAGCTGTTGATAGCGTGCTGATCGGCCGTCAGCAGCTGGAATGTCAGCCCGGCTTCACGGGCGAGCTGCGTCAGCGCGGGCACCATCGGTTTGCCTTTCAGCCACGGCGCGCCGGCGATCAGCGAGCCTGGCGAGCAGGCAACGCGATAGCGCGTCGCCACATAGCCAAACGCCTGCGCCCACTGCTCCAGCGCCTCATCCGTCATATTTTCACCCTGCGGAATATCGCGTTGCTTCATGGCTGGATCTCCACGGTCTGGATGGTGCGGTTTTCAAGATCGAACGCGTGACGCAGGCGCCCGGTGTTGTACAGACAGTTGAGCTGAAGCTGATGCAGCTGTCCGGCGGTTTGCTGTTGGGTAAAGCGCGCCTGATACACCTCCTGCTCGGCGTTGAGCACGTCGAGCAGCGGGCGGGAACCAAGATCGAGATACTGCTGCTGATACAGCTCGCGGGTGCGGGCGCTGAGCGCTTCCTGACGGCCCTGGATCTGAAGCGTGCTCATCAGGCTCATCACCTGGCTGCGCGCTTCCAGCAGTTTTTGCCGCACCTCAAGACGGGTGCGCTGGATGGTGGACTGGGCGGATTCCACCGCGTGTCCGGCAGCGTTACGCCGGGCGGTGAGGCCGCCGCCCTGATAGAGCGGCATCTGCACTTTTACCCACGCGGAGTACTGGGTGCGGTCCCGCGTTTCGTTGCCGGCGTAGCGGTCGTTCAGGTAGTGACGAACTTCCGGCTCCAGCGAAACGGTAGGGGTCATTTGCGCGTTGGCATAGTCGAGATTAGCCTGCGCGACGTTGGCCTGCGCCCAGGCCGCTAATACCGAGGGCACCAGACGATCGTCCGGCTCGGCGATGTCGCAGCTGCGGGCCAGGCTCTGCGGAAAGTCATTGCTGACCGCGTTCAGGCTGTCCCAGCCCAGCAGGCTCATCAGCGTGGCGCGCGAGCTGTCGAGGCTGGCCTGATACTGCATCAGCTGCGCACGCGCCCCTTCGATGCGGGCGTCGGTCTGCACCACGTCAGAGAGTGACGTTGCGCCTTCATCATTACGTTGTTTCGTCAGGGTGCCGATGGAGGACAGGGCATCCAGCTGTTCTTTGGCGGTCTCGACCATCTGCTGCCAGGTCTGCACCTGCACCATGGCGATGGCGGTATCGTGGGCGATGGTGTCGATGCTCACCAGCACGTTGGCCTGCTGCTGGGCGACGCCCGCGTTTTCCGCGCGTACCTGGCTTGCGACTTTGCCGAAGTCGTAAAGCATTTGCGAAAGAGAAAGCACCAGCGAAGGGGTAAAGCCATTATCGTCACCGTCGTGGCTATAGCCGTTATCCATGCCGGCGTTAATTTGCGGATAATATTTCGATTTGGCGACGTCCACATTTTCGCTCTGCTGATAAAGTTTGCCGACGGCTTCACTGATGGCCGGATGCCAGGTCACGGCGCGGTTAACCGCTTCATTCAGCTGTAGCGTGCCGGGGGCGGCTTTGCTGGCTACGGGCGCCACGCGACCATTTAAAGAGGGGAGTTCCTGCGTTTCGCTTAATTGTCCGGTATTAATCATCGCCGCAGGGTTTGCCGCGATAGCGGGCACAGATATCAGGCAGCACGAGAGCCACCAGTAAGGCATCTTCTTTCCCATGTCTTGTCCCTAATAAAAAAGTACTGCTTTTTTGTTTATGCCCGGGCGCTGTGCGCGCCCGGGTCATTTCTTGCAGGTGCTATCAGGTAATGATGTGTTGCTGGTTTACAAGCTCGTCGTAGGTGGTCTGAACGTTGTCCAGCGTAACGAGCGCAGATTTAGTGTAGGCGGCTCCCGTGCCGTCACGGTCGATGGAGATCACAGTATTGTTACCGCTTTGTGAAACAGACACATAGTTCCCCAGCGTCGACGCACTACCGTTCCAGCCCACCAGCAGATCGCCAATGTCGATCTTGTCTCCCTGCGTGAGGGAGAAGTTCGTCCAGTGGTCGCCCGTGCTGTTACCTGCGGTAGCGTTACCCGCCGTATTGTTCAACACCTGATAAATCAGCGTGTCGCCGTAGGCCGTGCCGCTAATCACATCGTTATGCTCCGAACTGACAAACTTCGGCGCCATGTCAATGGTCAGCGACGCGGTATCCGTGGTGCCGCTGGCGTCGGTCAGGGTGTAGTTAAAGACCTCCTTGCTGGTAATGGTAGAGAGCGAGATCCCCGGGTTAAGGGTATAGGTGTAACTGCCGTCAGCGGCAATCGCCAGCGTCCCGTAGTGGCCCGTGATGTTTGACATCGTGCTGCCGGTGTACGGATCCAGCGTGGTGGTCACGCCGTCGAAGCCGGTGATGCTCACGCGGGTATCAACCGAGTGCAGCTGGTCCATTGCCCCTGCGGAGCCGGTGCCGTCGAAGATATTGCCGTCAACGGTGTGGGTGCCCGTCGCGTCGTACTGCGACAGGGAGTAGGTCGTGCCGTTTACGCTTGGGGTAATGGTGATGTTCCCCACGCTCAGCCCCGGTACGCTGCCGGTAAAGTTCAGCGTATAGGTCCCGGCGTTGAGATCCAGCCCGGTCAGCGGAACGTCGATGCTGCCGCCCAGCAGTGAGCCTCCGCTGAAGGAGCCGCTGCGAATCACATTCGTCCCGTCAGTGATTGACCAGTTCACCGTCAGCCCGCCCAGCGACAGCAGCGAGGCCACGTTAAAGTGCAGCGAGGCGTTATGCAGCGCGGTGTTTGCATCCACCACGAAGGTTCCGCTTCCGCTGCCCTGCGTTGACCCCAACAGGGCGGTAGTCCAGCTGGCGGTGCCGACGGAGGTATCCGTATAGGTTGACGTATGGTGAACCGACGTGACGTCCATCGCGGTGCTGACATCGTTTACCGCATCCATTGGGCGCGCGGTTGGGGTGATGTTCAGCGATGCCGTGTCTTTCGAGCCGTCAGGCGCGGTGATGGTGTAGACGAAGGTATCCGGCGTGCTGATATGGTCCGCGCCGACCCCGCTGTCCAGGGTGTAGGTGTACTCCCCGGCCGCGTTGATCCGCAGCGTACCGTACTCGCCGGTGATCTCCGTCAGACCGCTGCTGTTCACTGCCACGCCGTTAACGTCGGAGACCACGGTACCCGCTGGCGCAATATCATCCGCCAGCACATCCCCGGTGGTGCTCTCGCTCACGCTTGCCACGCTGTAGACATGATCCTGCAAGACGTTCAGCGTGTAGGCCGTCAGCGCGGTGATCCCCGCCGCCGTATTGAGCAGGAACAGGTACTCGCCGGCGGGCAGATTCAGCGTCAGCTGCGAGGAGGTGCCGCCCAGCAGCGGCGCGCGCAGCCAGCCGGGTTCAACGCGCATCTGCTCGAAGGTCTGCGTCGCATTGTTGAACTTATAGATGTAGAGGTCGAACACCGAGGCCAGCGCCACGCCGCCCACGGACGCCTGAACGGTCATGGTGCGGGTGGTGCCTTCTTCTACGGAGTAGATGATCGGGTTGGCCAGATCGTCCAGCAGGTTCAGCCCCAGCGTATTGCCAAGGTTGATCCCCACCAGGGTAAAGCCGCCCTGCGACGAGGTGCCGTTGTTGATCGCCTCCACGGTGGTATCGAAGGTCAGCGAGGCGGTATCGTCCACGGCCACGATACCGCTGCTGCTGGTGCCTTCGCCCAGCGACAGCACCAGATTTGCCGAGGCGCTGGTGCCGTTGTGGGTGATGGTGTAGGTAAAGTTCTCCGTGCGCCCAATGACGGCGGCGCTGGTGTTGGTCAGGTTATAGGTATAGCTGCCGTCCAGGTTGATGGTCAGCGTGCCGTACTGCCCCTGAATCACCGTGCCGTCAGCCGTGACGCTGGTGGTGGTGCCCTGGGCGTTGGTGACCGCGGTGACGGTGGTGCCCGCCGGGGCGTTGTCGCTGCCTGCGGTTGGATCCACGTCGGTGATGACGTTCCCGACAACGCTGGTCTCGCCGGACACGGTGCCTGCGCTGGTCTCTTTCACCGCCACATCGAGGCTGGTGTAAGAGCCGGTTGCCAGCAGGTTAGTGTTGTAGCTCAGGACGCGATACTGACCATCCGCCAGGCCGGTCAGGTTCAGCGACACCCCCGTCGCGCCGAGGGTCAGCAGGTCAGCGAACTGCGGCTGTCCGGTGTCGACCACGGTGGTCCAGGTGTTGTTGGCGGCGTCAAAGCGCTGTACCACCAGCTCAAGGGTATTGAGCAGGGAGAGTACGGCCCCCGTGGCGTTGGCGTTCACGGCAATATCCGCACTGCCGCCGCTGCCGACGGTGAAACCTACCTGCGCGGTGTCGTTGCCGAGCAGCGTCAGCACGTTACCTACGGCGCCCACCAGCAGGAAACCATAGTCGCTGTACTGCGAGTTGGTCACCGTTGCGGTGGTTGTCAGCGCCAGCTCTTCAACGTTGGTGCTGGCTGAGAGCGGCACCACCGGCGCAAGGGCTGAGCCGGGCAGCGAGACGTTGCCTGCCGCGTCGGTGGCGGTGATTTGCAGCGTCTGGCCTTCCGTCTGTTTATTGAGGAAGGTGTAGCTCCAGGAGCCGTTGCTGTCTGCCGTGGCGGTGACCGTTGAGTTATCCGCCAGACGGATGGTGACGGTACTGCCCGCTTCGGCGCTACCGGTCAGTACGCTGCCGTCTGCGTTGAAGGTCCCGGTCGGGGCCGTTGGCGCAGTGAGATCGACAATGACGGTGGTCGAGGTGGAAATCGGGCTGGTGCCCGAGCCGTTGCTCGCCGTGGCGGTGAAGGCATGCGGCCCTTCGCTCAGCACCGGTGTGGTGAAGCTCCAGTTGCCGCTGGCGTTCGCGGTGACCGTGCCCATCAGCACCCCGTTGTTATAGAGGGTGATAGTCGCGTTTGGCTGCGCCGTGCCGCTCAGGGTTGGCGTGGTGTCATCGGTGGTTTTCCCGTTGGTCAGGTTGCCCGTCACCGTGCCGACGTTATCGTCGATGTTAGCGATAACCGGCGCGTTCGGGATCGTGGTGATCGGGGCAATCACGGAGGTGGTGATACCTGCGTTACCGGCCTTATCGGTAGCAAAGACAATCAGTGACTCCCCGCCGGTCTGTGGAGGGGTGAGGGTGGCGCTGAAGTTTCCGCTGCCGTCCGCGACGGCGGTACCAAGCACGGTTCCGGTGCTGCTGGTGATGGTGACGGTACTTCCCGCTTCCACCGTACCGGTAACCTGCGTCCCGTTGGTGATCACCGCCAGCCCGGTTGGGGCTGGTGGCGGCGTCAGGTCAACGTTGATCGTGATAATCGGCGATGGCGCGCTGGTATTGCCCGCGGCATCGGTGGCGGTGGCGGTGAAGTTATGCGCGCCTTCGGTCAGCGTGGTGCTGGTTTGCGGCAGCGTCCAGTTGCCGTTGGCATCGGCAGTGACGGTTCCCACCAGCGTCGTGCCGTCGTAAATACGTACGGTGGCATTGGCTTCCGCCGTACCGTTTAAGGTCGGACGGGTGTCGTTGGTTGGGTTGGTGCCGGTGACAGGGCCGGTGACGGTTCCCACATCATCCACAATCGAGGTGATTGCCGGTGCGACAGGGGCGGTGGCATCCACATTGATGGTGTAACCCCCGGTCTGCGCGCTGGCGTTGCCCACGGCGTCGGTGGCGGAGAAGGTCAGATTATGCGGCCCGTCAGCCAGCGGGGTGGACGGCGTAAAGCTCCACGCGCCGCCGGTGGCGACCGCGGTGCCAATCTGTACCCCATTGTCATAGATGGTTACCGTCGCGCCGGCTTCTGCCGTACCGGTGAGCGTTGGACGTGCATCGTTGGTTAACCCGCCGTTGGCGACAGGCGTCGCAGCATTACCGACGTCGTCGGTGATGCTGGTCAGCACCGGTAGCGCTGGCGGCGTGGTGTCAATGGTCAGGCTGAAGTCGGCGGACGGCGCGCCGGTGTTCCCCGCCTGATCCGTTGCTTCTGCGGTAAAGGTGTGTGACCCAGTGCCCAGCGGCACGGTGATATCCACGGTCCAGTTGCCGTTAGCATCGGCAATACCGGTGCCCACCAGCGTCGTGCCCTCGTAGATATTCACGGTGGCCAGCGGCTCGCTGGTCCCCACCAGACGCGGGAGAGGATCGTTCGTGGTCTGGCCGGAGCCAATCGCCCCGGTGATGGTGCCAACATCGTCAATCGCCTGGGTGATAACCGGCGCGGCAGGCGCAGTCGTATCCACAACCAGCGTAAAGCCTGGTGAGGCAGGACTGACGTTGCCCGCGGCATCGGTTGCCGTGGCGGTCCAGGTGTGGCTGCCGTTTGCCAGCGTGCCGGTGGTGAAGCTCCATACGCCGTTGGCATCAGCCACGGCGGTGCCCACCTGCTGACCATTCTCATAGATGGTGATGGTCGCATTGGCTGCCGCGGTGCCGTTCAGCGTTGGCGTGGTGTCGTCTGTGCTTTGTCCCGAGGCGACCGGGCCCAGCACGGGACCGGCATTGTCGGTGGCAGGGGTAAAGACCGGTGCGTCGGGCACCGACGTATCCACCGTCAGGTTGAACGGTGGCGAGGTGACCCCGGTATTGCCTGCGGCATCGGTGGCGTTGAAGGTAATGGTATGCGGCCCTTCACCCAGCGCGGTGGTCGGCGTGAAGGTCCAGTTACCCTGGGCGTTGACGACCGCCGTGCCGATTTCCACATCATCGACAATAACGTGCACCGTTGCGCCCACTTCCCCCGTACCGTTGAAGGTTGGACGGGTGTCGTTGGTGGAACCGTTGCTGGCGATGATTCCCGTTCCAGGGCTGACATCGTCTATCACCGTGGTGACCACCGGGGCCGCAGGGCCGGTGGTATCCACCGTAAAGGCGAACACTGGCGAGTTGGCGGAGACGTTTCCGACATCATCGCTGGCGTTGACGCGCAGGTTATACGTCCCGTCCGTCAGAACCGGGTCCGGCGTAAAGGTCCAGTTACCGTTGCCGTCGACCGTAGTGGTACCAATCTCCACGCCGTTATTCAGAACGTGAATGGTGGTACCCGCCTGGCCGGTGCCGCTCAGGGTTGGTGTGGTGTCATTGGTGACCTGCCCGGCGGTAAGCGGGCCGGTTACGCCACCCGGAGCGTTGTCGCTGACCGTATCGATCGTCGGCACCTGTGGCGCCGTCAGATCGATATTGATGCTCCAGACGCCGGACGGCTGGCTGACGTTGCCCTGCGGATCCGTCGCTCTGACCGTAAAGTCATGCGTTCCTTCCCCGAGGGCGGTTTCAGGGGTAAATGTCCAGGCGCCGGTACCGTCTGCCGCCACCGTACCAATCTGCGTGGCGCCATCAAAAATGGCGACGACGCTGTTCGGCTCGGCGGTACCGGTCAGGGTTGGCGTGGTGTCGTTGGTTGGATCGCCGCTTGGGACAGGCGTTGCCGCATTGCCTGCGTTATCCGTCACGCTGGTAATCACCGGCGTGGTGGAGACGGTGTCGACCACAATGGTGATCCCGGCCGACGGGGTGCTCTCATTGCCCGCCGGGTCGGTGGCGGTCACGGTCAGGGTGTGGCTGCCGTCGTCCAGCGCAGGCGGCGTGTAGCTCCAGGTGCCGGTCGGACCGACAACAACGGTGCCCAGCGGGTCGCCGTCATCGTACACCGTAATAGTGTCCCCGGCCGTGCCTGTCCCGGTCAGGGTAGGACGGTTGTCGTTGGTGCTCTGCCCGTCGGCGATTGGGCCGGTGATCGGACCTACGTCATCAGTCACCGCACCGATGGCTGGCGCTGTCGGGGCGGTAAGGTCGACGGTCACGGTCGCGATCGGCGACTGTCCGCTGGTCGCGCCGGTGGTGGTATTCGTGGCGGTCACGGCAAAGGTGTGTGGCCCTTCCGTCAGCGGCAACAGCGGCGTGTAGCTCCAGTTGCCGTTGGTATCCGCAACGACAGTGGTCACCGGAAGCAGCGATCCATCCTGATAAATGGCGATCACGCTGTCCGGATCGGCGGTGCCGGTAAGGGTAGGCGTGGTGTCATTGGTGGTTTTATCTTTCACATCGCCCGTGACGGGATCGACGTCATCGTTGATCGCCGTAATCACCGGTACCGCAGGCAGCTCGAGCGGAGAGTCCGGCACGTCAAAGGTGGTTGACGGGCTGGCATTGCCTGCGGGGTCCGTGGCGGTGAGCGTCAGCGTCGCGGCATCCAACTGGGCCGGGGAGAGGGCAATGGAGAAGGTGCCTCCCGTCGCGACCCCGGTCCCGATGACATTGCCGTTGGCGTCACGAACCGTCACCGTGGTTCCGTCATCTGCCGTCCCGGTCAGCGGGGTGCCCTCCGCGGCAATGGTGATATTAGTTGGCGTTGCAGGCGGCAGGGTATCCACCGTCACGCTGAGATCCCCGGAGCTGGCGGAGGTATTCCCCGCCGCGTCACTCGCGGCCACTGAGAAGGTATGCGGCCCCTCGGTAAGCGCAGGGTCGGCGGTCCAGGACCATGTCCCGTTCGGCTGAACCTCCACGACCACCGGCGAGGCGACACCATCAACAGAAACGGTGACGCTCGAACCCGGCTCGCCAATCCCGGTGAGGGTTGGCGTACCGTCGCGGGTGTAAAGCACGCTGTTGGTCAGCTGGCTGTCAGAGACGGCGTCAATTTGCGGCACGGTTGGCGCCTGCGTATCAACCTCCACCGTAAAGACCGGGCTTACCGGGCTAACGTTACCGGCATCGTCCACCGCGGCGACGGTGATATTCAGCGGGCCGTCGGTCTGCGTCGGCAGGGTATAGGACCATCCGCCATTGACGACTTCAACGCGATCCACTTCCACGCCGTTGTTGTAGATGATCACCGTCTCGCCGGTGGTGCCGGTTCCGCTCAGGGTCGGTGTGGTGTCGTTAGTGGACCCGCCGTTCTGCGCGCCGGCGATGTCGCTGATAACAGGGGTGTCCGGGGCGAGGGTATCGACCGTTATCGTGATACCGGCTGATGGCACAGATTCGTTCCCGGCTTCATCGGTGGCGGTCGCCGTGTATTCGTGCGTCCCTTCGCCAATGTTGTTCTCAGGACGCCAGCTCCAGTTACCGTTACCCTCCACCGTAACGCTGCCCACGGCCTGCGGCTCGCCTGTACCCACCTGGTCATAGATGGTAATGACGTCATTCGGCGTACCGGTGCCGCTCAGGACCGGACGCGGATCGTTGGTGGATTCGCCATCCAGCACGGGGCCGGTGATCTGGCTTACGCTGTCTGTCACCGTTGGGGTTCCCGGCTGGGCAGGCGCGTCGGTATCAATGGTAATGGTCACCGGCGTGGACGGGGCGCTTTCGTTCCCGGCGCTGTCCTGGTTGGTCACCGTCAGGGAGAGATCGTAGGTGCCGTCAGGCAGCGGAGTGGTGGGTGTCCAGCTCCAGTTACCGTCGCCATCGATCTCGGCTTCACCAATTTTGGTGGCACCATCGTAAATGTTGACGGTATCGCCCGGCGTGCCCGAGCCGCTCAGGGTTGGCGTGGTATCCCGGGTGGTCTCCCCAGGATTCAGGGCCGTCCCCGGCGTGCCGCCGTCCGGGTTGACGGTGATCTCAGGAATATCCGGCGTTGCAGGCGCGGTGGTGTCGATCGCCAGTTCAAACGGCGGCGAAATGGTGGTGTTACCCGCCTCATCCGTTGCGTGGACCGTCAGCGAGTGCGGGCCGTCCGTCAGCGGCGTGGTTGGCGTGAAGCTCCAGCCGCCGCTGCCGTCGAGCACCGCCGTGCCGAGCAGGGTGGTTCCGTCATAGATCGTGATGGTGGTGCCGTCCGGTGCGGTTCCCTGCAACTGCGGCAGCGTGTCGTCGGTGGTGTCCCCGCTGTTAAGCGGAAGCTGCACGGGCCCCACGTTATCGGAAACGGTGTCAATGGTGGCCGCCGGTGGCGGAGTCGTATCGACGGTAAAGGTAAAGCCGGCTGATGGTGCGCTGGCGTTGCCCGCCGCATCGCTCGCGACGACGGTGAACGTATGCTGCCCGTTCACTAATGGGGTGGTGGGCGTGAAGGTCCATGCGCCACCGCTGTTAACAACGGCAGTACCAATATCCTGTCCGTCCAGGCGGATCGTCACGGTGGAGCCCGGCTCACCGGTACCGTTCAGCGTCGGGAGCGTATCGTTGGTGGTTTCATTGGTGTCGAGCGCACCCGTGCGGCCCGGTACGTCATCAATGACCTGCGTAATGGCCGGCGCGCCCGGGGCGGCGGTATCCACCGTGATGCTCCAGGTATTCGATGTCCCGCTGAGGTTATTGTTGGCGTCAACCGCCGTCGCCGTCAGTACGTGCCCGCCGTCCGGTAGCGCGGTTTCCAGCGTGATGGACCACTGACCGTTCGCCGACACGACTGCGGTGCCAATTTCGGTAGTACCGCTGTAGAGGGTGATGGTGGTGCCAGGCTCGCCCGTTCCGTTGATGGTAGGCGTGCTGTCGTTGGTGAGACCGTTCTGGCTGACAGGACCGGTGACGCCGGGGGCATCATCCACCACGCCCGTGATGACCGGGGTTTGTGCCGCGGTGATGTCCGGCGCGTCAAACGGCGCGGTCGGACCGGTGTTTCCGGCGGTATCAGTGGCATCGGCGGTCAGGGCTTCGCCGTTGGCTTTCGGCGGGATCAGATCTACGCTGAAATTCCCCTGATCGTCGGCGACCGCTTCCCCGACCTTCACGCCATTTTCACGAATGGTGACGGTACTGCCCGGCTCGGCTGTACCGGTTACGGTGGTGCCGTCGGCAGAGATCACCACGTTTTCCGGCGCCAGCGGTGGGGTGCTGTCTGGCGCGTCGGCAAAGCCAGACGGACTGGTGTTACCGCTGCCGTCGGTGGCCGTCACTTCAAGGGCTTCGCCGTTGGTCTGGGCTGGCGAAATCGGGATGGTAAATGTGCCGTCCGGACCGGCGGTGGCCTGGCCGATGATCGTACCGTCCGGCGCTTTAATGATAATCGTGCTGTTTGGCTCGGCGGTTCCGCTGACGCTGGCCCCGTCTTCCGCCACCACCAGGTTGCCCGGTGCGGCAGGCGGAGTGATATCCGCTGCGTTAACCAGCGCCGGTGAACTCTGGTTGCCTGCGGCATCGGAGGCGACCACGGAGATAATCTCGCCGTTGGTCTGCGCAGGGTTCAGGTTGACGACATAGTTGCCGTTGCTGTCGGCAGTGGCGGTCCCGATTTGCAGCCCGGCATTGTTGGTGATGACGATTTTACTGCCCGGCTCGGCGGTACCGGTGATCTGGGTGCCTGCGGAGTTGAGCGTCGCAACCGGCATGTCTGGCGGCGTAAGATCGACGGTAAAGTTGATCGGCTGAGACAGACCGCTCTGGTTGCCTGCCGCATCGGTTTCCCGCAGGGTAATCGAGTGTGCGCCTTCTGCCAGTGGACTCGTCGGCGTGATGCTCCAGGTACCGTTCGGCAGGACGGTGGTGGTGCCGATAACAACGCCGTTATCGTAAACCGTGATCGTGCTGCCCGGTTCGCCTCTGCCCGTCAGGCGCGGCTCTGAGGCATCGGTAAATTGCCCGGCACCGATCGCCCCTTTCAGTACGCCCGTGTCGTCGTTAATGATAAATCCGGAAGGCGTTTGCGGCGCGGTGACATCTACCGTGACGGTAAAGACCGGCGAGGCCGGGCCAGTGTTACCGGCGACGTCGGTAGCGCGCACGGTAAGCTGGTGGCTGCCTTCGCTCAGGTTCACCGACGGCGTAAAGCTCCAGCTTCCGTTACTGCCCACAACCGCTGTGCCAATGGCAATGCCGTTATCATAGATGGTGACCGTCGAGCCCGCTTCCGCCGTGCCGGTGAGCTGTGGCCGTGGGTCGTTGGTGCTGCTTCCACTCCCGAGCGTGCCGGTGCCAGGCGCAACATCATCGGTGAGGCTGACGATCGCTGGCGCGCCAGGCGCGACGGTATCGACCACGAAGGTTACCGCCGTGGACGCCGGGCTGGTATTGCCTGCGGCATCGGTCGCGGTGGTGGTAATGGCGTGGCTGCCTTCAGACAGGTTGGTCGACGGGGTAAAGCTCCATTTCCCGGTGGCATCGGCTGTGGCGGTGCCAATCGGTTTCCCGTTGTCATAGAAGGTAATGACGGTGCCGGCTTCACTGATGCCGCTGAACGTCGGACGGGCATCGTCCGTGCGTTGTCCGTTGCTCAGCGGGCCTGTTTCGGCGCCCACGTTATCATTGACGGTGACAATCTCGGGTGCATCCGGCGCGGTTAAATCCGGTGCCGTGACCTGAACGCCCGGGCTGGTATTGCCGGACGGATCGGTGGCGGTAGCGGTGATCTGTTCTCCGTTGGTAAGCGGCGTACCGAGATCAATCGTAAATTTCCCGTCGCTGCCCGCTTTGCCCGTTCCGATGGTGTTGCCATCGGCATCTTTCAGGGTAACGGTGCTGCCCGGCTCAGCGGTACCGGTGACGGTTTTGCCGTCAGGAGAGACCTCCAGATTGGCCGGGGCATCCGGCGCGGTGAGATCCGGTGCCGTAACCTGACCGCCCTGGCTGGTATTGCCGGACGGATCGGTGGCGGTGGCGGTGATCTGTTCCCCGTTGGTGAGCGGCGTACCGAGATCAATCGTAAATTTCCCGTCGCTACCCGCTTTGCCCGTTCCGATGGTGTTGCCATCGGCATCTTTCAGGGTAATCGTGCTGCCCGGCTCAGCGGTACCGGTAACGGTTTTGCCGTCAGGTGAGACCTGTAGATTGGTGGGGGCATCAGGAGGCGTGGTATCTGGCTCGGAAGGATTTCCCGGATTGCCGGGATTCGGACTGTTGTTATCGTCATCCCCGCCACCTCCACCGCCGGTTCCCGCCGCAATGGCAATCCCACCTGCGACGGCCAGGCCACCCAGCACCCAGGGCCACGCTGCGGCGCCGCCGGTATCACTCCCTGACGCCGCCAGTAGGGCGTCCGTGGAGGCGATGGATTCATAGGTGGCGGCACCGGTTGGATCTTCAATCCACCACAGCGCACCGTCGCTCTCCTCAAGCACCAGCTGGCTCACGCCCTGCGCGTCGGTGACGTAGAAATTCTTAAGGGTAATCACTTCGCCCGAGTGGAGGGTAATCACCAGATCGTTTCCGCTGCGGGAGTAACCTGAGATGTCGGCGCGATCCACGTTAAGTTTAACGATTGAGGAGTGATCGAGTGTTATCTGTGTCCCTTCCGTGGTCGTTTCCACGCCAGTTAGTTTCGATATAACAGATATTTGGCTCATACAGTTATTACTCCAGCAGAGTTATTGTTTACGGCGTGTCAGACGTGGCCATATTTTCTGAAGGGATGAGGGCGCTCCCGGCGAAAATACTGTGAATAAAACAGTATTTACCGTTGCTTTCTTTAGAGCGACCGAGACCCGCCAGCAATCAACGTGGCAACATCAGGGCGAAGCTAATTATTTACATGAGTAACTGTTATTTATTTATATTTTCGTGATTTATAAACCTTATTATTTGTGCAGGTATTATTTGTTTTGCTGTAAAAATGATATAGCTATAAATATCTGAATGTGCAAATTAAGTGTCTGTAAACCCTGCACTGTGATTGCAGAGAAAATTAATTGATAGCGCGAATATATTTTGTTGGCTATGCGGGCCGCGCCACAGAGGCGTTGGCGTACAGGCGGTCGGGATTAGGTAGTGGAAGAAATGAGAGGGGGATAATACTGAATACATAGGCTTTATTTATAATTACAGCGAATATTAATGACTGCTTAATAATGATTTAAGTTAGGGTGAATCATCTGCTGTATGATATATTTCAAAGAATTGCATTAATGAAATATATTTTCGGTTTGGGTTTGGATTCTGCTACGCATAAAAATAAACTGTCGACTTCACATATTTCATAAATAAAAAGGCCGCAAATGTGGCCTTTCTGAGGGGGGAGGTTTAGCCGAAAGAGATAATCCCCATTTCAATCAGTGCGGCGAGCGTCAGAAGAATAAAGAGGATAACGACTATGGGTCTGTACATTTGATTTTCCATCCATGTTTATCATGCAATCCGTTTTATGTGCATCATTATTGATGATGGTGCAGGCGATCCCTGCCCCCCTATTTTGCGCCACTTTGCCGTAAAAATCAGTTAGCTGCTGGCACTTTTTCTACTTTTTCTCCGGCCCGACGGGCCGTGGCTGGCAGGATGTCGGCATCCGCCACGTAGCCATCAGGATCGAGACAGCGATTGTGTTCTCTCGCCTGGTGCAGGATCGCTTCGTCCCAGTACAGGCGCTTACGCTGATCGCCCCGGGTCGTCAGAATAAACTCCACATTGCCATCAACCGCGCGGTAGCGGCGCCAGCTGTTTGCCGGAATGGAGATCACCGAACGTTCCGGGGCGATAATGCTGACTTCCTTACCCGCCTCGTTCCAGGTCACCTCCAGCTGGCCTTTAAAGACCATGATCACCTGAATATCCGGGCAGAGATGGCGACCGACAATGTGGTCGTCAGCAAGCCGCAGCCATTCGACGGAAAAACCGTGCGGGCTCAGGATAGCGGGAGCGGAATCCCGATCCTGTGAAATGCCGAAACCGATAACCGGCGCAATTTCGCCGCCGTGTCCCGGCAGCACCGAGTCCAGCAGTCCCTGCGCTGACCAGCAGCGATCATCGCCGGTTACCGCACGCTGGCGCATCTCCTCAACGCTGTAGTCACGCAGACCGGCAATATATTGCTCTGACAGCGGCGTCAGCAGCGTGGCGGGATCGGGCATTGGTTCACCTGCCTCCTGCGCAATCAGCATATTATCCTTGCTGAGATACATACCGTACTCGCTGGCGGCCGCCAGCACTGACGGGTGCCAGATGATGCCGCCCGTGTTGTCCCCGCCGAGCACGGTAAATACCATGCCGCAGGTATCTTCTTTACTGACGTTGGTGAAACCGCGGAAGATCCAGGTCGGTATTGAGAGGATGGTGGGCGCGCTAAATTCAGCTTCATGCTCGCCGTTGGCGCCCCAGCGAAAACGCCATGTCCCTTCATGGATGAGGAACACTTCTGCGGTGAAATGCAGATGCAGGTTATTGGTTACCCCTTTCGGCATAGCCGCCGCGCCAATGTTAAAGCCGTGCGGCTCGGGGATATTAACAATCTGCTCGCTGGACTGGGTTACACCCGGGCCGATGAAGGAATAGTTTTGTTTGAGATGCGAACCGGGCAGCTTGCAATCAATAAAGGCAAGATTGCAGGAAACCATATCGTCGGGGGCGATTAACCGTGTTCGTGCCTGGCTCTGGCTAAGATGGATAGTTTTCATCATTTCTCCTTTTAATAACCGGATGCACCGGTGGTAGGGATGGCGTTGCCGCGGGCGAGAGCAATTGCTTCACGTGAGGCGCGACCCAGCTGCATAACGTCGTTTGCTGGGGTAACAAACTGGAAACCCTGCGCAATACGCGCTGCGGCGGCCGCGCCGGAAGTGCAGAAAATACCGGCAATCTTCTGCTGCTGGCGGCAGCAGTGAATCACCCGCTCAATAGCAGCAAGCATTTCGGGATGTTGGGATTCGGCGCTGGCGCTGCCGGTCAGCGTCAGCGAGAGATCGTTGGGGCCAATAAACACACCGTCCAGTCCTTCGGTATCAAGGATGGCGTCAAGATCCGCCAGCCCTTCGCGGGTTTCGATCATTGCCAGCGTCAGGATCTCGTCGTTAGCGTGCTGTGGATAATCACTGCCGCCGTAGAGTAGACCTCTGGCCGGACCAAAGGAGCGAACACCCAGCGGTGGATAGCGACAGGCAGCGACAAAACGGCGAGCCTGTTCCGCGCTGGAGATCATCGGACAGATTACGCCATACGCGCCGGCGTCTAATACGCGCATGATTTGCGCCGGATCGTTATCTGCCACCCTCACCAGCGGCACGGCAGGCGTGCTCGATAGCGCCTGTAGCATCGACAACGCGCTGGCAAAATCAATCATGCCGTGCTGCAAATCGACGGTGACGGCGTCGTAACCCTGATGGCCCATAATTTCCGCGCTATACCCGGACGGGATCGCCAGCCAGCCGTTAACGATCGGGGTATTTTCCAGAAATGCGGTCTTTAAACTGTTTTTGCGCACTGTATGCACTCCGTTATCCACTGACGCAGCAGCGGCGCGATCTCATCCGGGGTTTCCAGCGGAATAAAATGCCCGCCAGTCTCCACCGTATGCCTGGTCACGTTCGCGTTGCCTGCTGCCAGTAGCTGATGATGATGGGGCGTGCAGATAACGTCCTGCGCGCCGTTTAGAAGTAAAGTGGGGCAGGAGAGGGCGTTAAACGCAGCCCGGTTGTCCTGCCGGTGAATGGCCATTTCCGTTTGCTCCGCAAAGGTCTCAATGCCGCACTCTTGCGCCATTCGGCAAATAGTCTCTTGCAGGATCCGATCGGACAGACGTGACGGGGCGACATAGCTCTGCCACAGCGAGGAGACCAGCCAGTCGGCCAGGCCCCGCGCCTGTGCGGTGTGTACCGCTTCCCGGCGTGAAGCAAGGGTGTCTGGCGCAACGGGCAACGGATTAACGGAAATCAGCGTCAGCCCGTTCACTCTTTCTGGCGCGTCGGCGGCCATTTGCAGCGCGACAATCGCGCCGAGCGAAAAGCCCGCCAGCAGAAAGCGCGGCGGCAGAACCTTTAACAACCGCCGTGACGCCTGCGGCGCGGACTCTGCGCCCGTCAGCGTGATGCACAGCACCGCTGAGACGTTCAGCCGTTCAATGACGGGCTGCCAGAGCCGGGCGTTACAGAGCGTGCCGCCAAGCAGCACCAGCGGCAGATCGGTATTGTCCAGAAGCGGATATTCCATTGCATCCCTCATGTAGCCGTCCAGCCGCCGTCAACCATCAGGGCGCTGCCGGTTATCAGCCCGGCGGCCTCAGAGGCGAGGAACACTACCGGCCCCATAATGTCCTCCAGCCTGCCTGGCCGGCGCAGTTTGATGTTGTCCAGCACATAGCGGCGAAATGCCGGGTCGGCGAGCGACGAACGCGTCAGGTCGGTTTCAATGAAGGTCGGGCACAGCGTATTGACGCGGATCCCCGCATCGCCCAGCTCCAGCGCCATCGTTCGGGTTAACCCTTCAAGCGCGAATTTGGAGGCACAGTACACGCTACGCTCGGGGCCACCAACGTGTCCCATTTGCGATGAGATGTGAATAATCGATCCCCCCTTACCGCCCGCCCGCATTCTGCGCGCCACATGCTGGCTGATAAAAAAGGTGGCGCGCAGGTTAAGCGCCATCACCGCATCGAAATTATCCTCTTTCACCTCAAGAAACGGCTGGTGGCGGGCCAGCCCGGCACTGTTCACCAGAATGTCGGGCGTGGGCAACGTCGCCAGCACACGCGCCACCTCCTGAGTGTCGGTAATATCCAGTTCCAGCGGGTGAAATGCGAGACTGTGTTCCGCTGCCAGACCTGTGGCATGCGCCAGCGCCTCGCGGCCCCGGGCGGCGATCCATACCTCTGCTCCCGCCTGTGCGAGGGCGACGGCGGCGGCGAAGCCAATCCCTCTTGACCCGCCGGTCACCAGCGCGCGTTTGCCGTGCAGGGTGAAAGAGGGCGTTTGCAAAAGCGTCATGACTACACCTTTTCCCTGACCGGGGCCGGTGTGGCGTAGGGAACTTCCGTCTGGCCATAACGGCGCACGCGAATATTGGCCTGCTCGGCATGTCCGGCGAACCCTTCCAGCAGCGACAGACGGGAACAATAGCTGCCGATTTCGGCGGTGGCTTCGTCGCTGAGGACTTTCTGGAAGGTGCAGGTTTTCATGAACTTGCCCACCCACAGGCCGCCGGTATAACGTGCGGCTTTCTGCGTGGGCAGGGTGTGGTTGGTGCCGATCACCTTATCGCCGTAGGCCACGTTAGTACGCGGTCCAAGGAACAGCGCGCCGTAATTGGTCAGGTTAGCCAGGAACCAGTCGTCCCGGTCGGTCATCACCTGAACATGTTCGGAAGCGATACGATCTGCCTCCAGCAGCATCTCTTCGTGGCTGTCGCAGACGATGATTTCCCCGTAGTCCTGCCACGACTGGCGGGCAATGTCGGCGGTAGGGAGCTTTTCCAGCAGCCGTTCCACTTCGCTGAGCGTCTCTTTGGCAAGTTGAAGCGAGTTCGTCAGCAGGATGGCAGGGGTGGTGACGCCGTGTTCGGCCTGGCCCAGCAGGTCCGTGGCGCACATTTCCGCGTCAACAGTGTCATCGGCAATCACCAGCGTTTCCGTCGGACCGGCAAACAGATCGATACCTACCCGGCCGAACAGCTGGCGTTTGGCCTCCGCAACGAAGGCGTTACCGGGCCCGACCAGCATGTCGACCGGTGCCAGCGAGTCCGTGCCCAGCGCCATGGCGCCTATCGCCTGAATGCCGCCAAGGGCATAGATTTCCGTTGCGCCAGCCATTTTTTGCGCCGCGACAATCGCCGGGGCGGGCTGACCGTTAAACGGCGGGGCACAGCTGATGATTCTTGAACATCCCGCCACGCTGGCAGTGATGATCGACATGTGCGCGGAGGCGAGCAGGGGATATTTTCCGCCAGGCACGTAACATCCTACGGCGTTAATCGGAATATTTTTATGTCCGAGGATTACCCCGGGACGCGTTTCAATTTCCAGGTCCCGCAGACATTCTTTCTGCGCGCGGGCAAAATTTGCCACCTGCTGTTGGGCAAATTCAATATCCTGAATATCCTGGCGGCTTAACTGTTTTATGCAGCGGTCAATCTCCGCGGACGTCAGACGATAGTCCTGACGGTCATAACGATCGAATTTAATGGATAATTCGCGAATGGCTTTATTTCCGCGTTTTTCAATATCCGCAAGTATTTGTTCAACCGTTTCCCTTATTTGCTGGTTGGCTTGCTGGCGCTCTTCGGTAGATTTACCGGTTTTTAATTTCCAGGACACTCGCTTCTCCTTACCTTTTTCAGATGTCAGTTGTCCTCCCGGCGAGCCGGGAAAGGGTGTTTACTTCAGAAAGGGTTATTGATCCGGCGCGGCAGCGTACGCACCGTTTTTTAATAATTGGGCTGAGGTTTGCGTTTTACGGGCATATACCCATCGAGCGGACAGCGGCGTGGCAATAGCGGCCACAACGGAAAGGGCGGCAATCAATATATAACCGGACGACAGGTTAATATGTTGCATCATTACGCCCATCATTACCGGCCCGACAAACATGCCGCAGGAATAAATGGTCTGGAATAGTCCCATTCGCGTGGATTGTTCATCAGACGAGGTATTCACTACGCTGAGCGACATGAATGCGGCAAAGGCCATACCGAACGAGAACCCCGCCAGCGCCTGCCACAGGTAAATCACATACATATTGCTGGTAAAGGGAATGCCGAAAGTGGAGATCACCTGTAAAACGATGCCGAGCACGGCGGTTTTTACCAGCCCAAGGCGCTGATAAAACACCGAGCTGCACAGGGCGATGGCCAGCCCGTAAAAAAGAAGGTGAATATTACCCAGCAGCGCGAGGATCCCCGCCCGGGCGCCAAGCTGCTCGGCATAGACCGGCGTCAGCGTGTCGCGGGTGGCGAAGGGCACCAGAATGACGACGGTCGCCAGGATGCCAATCAGCCAGACGGAACGGTCGGCCAGTTGCTGGCGCGCGCCGGTAATGCAGGCTTTAAGCGTGGGGGCCTGAACCGGGTCGTGCACGTCCTGAATGCGGGTCGTCAGGAATAACGCCACCAGGGCGGAGATGCAGGAGACAAAAAAGGCGATGTTATTGGCGAAATAGTGAATCAGCACCGCGCCAATACAGTTACCGAGAAACACGCCGATGGGCCCTGCCAGCGCCAGCAGCGCGACGGCGGCAGGCGCTTCGTTGCGACCGAAGTAACGCATGAACAGGATGTTGTACAGCACCCAGGTCGCCGCCGTGACACCGTCTGCCGCTTTCGCCAGATACAGCGTAATGGCGTTGGGTTCAAGCCAGGCAATCGGCCAGGCGATAATTGGCAGCAGCAGGCCAATCTGGATGAAGATCCTGCGGCTTTTAACCACGTCGGAAATAATGCCTAACGGGAAGCGTATCAGAAGGGTTGCCAGACCGGACGCGCCCATGATGATGCCCATGATCTGTGGCTCAATGCCCTGGTTGATCATCATGGGGGCCAGGAATGCATCAATGCTATGAATGCAGATAAAGAACAGGATGCTGATGATGAAAAAGAGCCGGGCTTCCCGACGGCGTAACAGTGCTTGAAACATGGTTTTGAACCTCTTAAGAATTAATGGGTTATAACCAGTCAGGGACGACGTTTACCGGTTCAATCCTTTGGGCGACTCCTGTTCTCTCCGGTACCATTGACGGTATGAAAACTCTTTGCATACGTATTCAAGATTTGAAGTTACGAAAAGGTTTCACATTTGTAAAGTGATCTCGATCTTGTTGTGAGAATTTTAATTTTTTGTGTTGCATACGCATGCAAAGGTGGTGTAAGTATAAAAAACACCCACTTGCTGAGGCGTTTGAAGCACGTGCAAATGGGCAGGACGTTGATAAGGAATCAGGGGTAATGAAACGTAAGACTTTTGCAGCAGTCACATCCCAACAGGTCGCTCAGCTGGCGGGGGTATCGCAATCTGCGGTGTCGCGAACGTTCACGCCGGGGGCCAGCATTTCACCGGCAACGCGTGAAAAAGTGCTGAAGGCAGCGCGCGAGCTGGGCTATCGCCCGAATGCGATCGCCCGTTCGCTCAACACGGCTCGTTCGCGCATTATCGGTGTCGTCATTTCTTACTTTGATAACCCCTTTTACTCGCAGGTGCTGGAGGCGCTGGCGCAAAAGCTGGATACGCTGAACTATCACCTGCTGCTGTTCGTTGGCGATCGGGAAGGTAACGTAGACCGTATTTTTGACCAGATTATGCAGTACCGGGTGGATGGCATTGTGCTGGCCTCGGTGACGCTGTCGCTGGAGTTATCCGAGGAGTGCCTTGCCGCCGGGATCCCGGTAGTGCTGTTTAACCGCAGCGAAGAGAGTGGCATGGCCTCCAGCGTCAACAGTAATAACGAAGCGGCCGCGCGGCAGATTGCCGAGTTTCTGCTGGCGGGGGAGCACAAGCGTTTTGCCTACGTGGGCGGCGTGGCCGATTCCCCGGTCAATATCGCCCGCCAGCGCGGGTTCATTTCCACGCTGGAAGAACATGGCATCACCGATGTCCGGGTGGTGCACGGGAATTACGACGCTCAGCAAACCACCCGGGCAGCCTATACCCTGTTTTCGACGTCGCCAGCGCCGGATGCGGTCTTTGTCGCCAACGATCATATGGCCGTCACGGTAATGGATGTGGCGCGCTATGAGTTTGGTTTGCGCATTCCGGAGGAGGTCTCCGTTGTCGGCTATGACGACATCGGCCCTTCCGGCTGGCCCTCTTATGCGTTGACCTCGGCGTCGCAGCCGGTCGGCGCGATGGTGGATGCCACGGTGGAACTGTTAATGAAGCAAATTGACAGCGGAACCATAGAGCCTGAACAGATTACGGTGCCTGGTACGCTGGTGATACGCCACTCGGCGCGTCGCCCACGCAGCGGCGTTATCGAAACCAATGGTTTAACGCTATTCCAGTCTAAGGAGCGCACATGACCAGATTGCGGGGCTTCAGCCCTCAATTCGACTCTATCCAGCAGTTCATTTTGACGCTGACGCACGTGGTGTGGGAGCAGAAAGATATCGGCCAGCTGGCGGATTTTTACGCCACGCCGGTGGTTTTCACTACCCCCGAAAAACAGCTGCATGAGCTTTCCCAGTTTATGCGCCTGACGCTTGAGGCGATGCACAGCTTCCCGCAGCGAGCGGTGCTGACGGAGGATATTCTGTGCAGCCAGAACCCGGGGGACGAGTACTATGCGGCGCAGCGTACCGTAGCCCGCATTCAGCACCAGGGGGAGGGATTTTTTGGCCCGCCGACCGGGAAAAATGTCTGGGTCCGCACCTGGGCCGATCGCATCTGTGTTGATGGTGCCGTACGCCAGGAGTGGCTGCTTCAGGATCGTGCCGCGATTGTGGCGCAACTGGGGCTGGATGTCCGCGACTTTGCTTTTAACCTGGCGACCATGCGCCAGCAGCTTGGGCTGGAATCTGTGTCTGCTGAGACGCTTGACGCCCGCTGGGCGGGTGGGCCTGAGGGCGACGACGTGGAAGGGGCGCTGGCCGGGGTCGTTGAGCGCTACTTAACGATGTGGGCGGGCGGTAACAGCGGCGTGGTGCCCGGTCTCTATCACCCGGCGGCGACGCTGTACGCGCCGGGGCACTGCCTCTGCACCGGCGAACAGGAAATTGGCGCACAGCTTTCCGGTTATCGCGCTTCATTTGCCGACAGCGAAACGCAGCTTCATCACCTGATTGTGCGTAAAGATCCTAATGAGCCGATTCGACTTTCATTGCGCTGGTCGTTGTTAACCTGGCATGACGGTTACGGCAAATTTGGTGCGCCGACCCGTAAACCCATATCAATTACCGGTATCAGCCAGCTTGAATTACGTGATGGTTTAATTTTCCGTGAATATCTGGGGATCGATGAATTAGCGATTTGGTCGCAAATATTTAATTAATGGGGCGGTAGCCCCCTTATTCCGGCTGCAAAAAATAACCGTGTTTAATTCACCCTCACTTACGGGTGCGGGTTCTTATTGTCTGAAAACAGAGCAGGAGTTTATATGTCTTCCACCGAAGCAACAAATAAAGCACCAGCCGTACCCGAAAAAAGCAGCGTGAAATCGCTGAAAGAGGAACCTGTATTACAGGTGGAGCGTCGTGATTTTGTCGATCTGGTACCGGAAAAAAGACCGCGCGTGCAATCATTACGCGGCTTTGATGACTGCTATACCGATATTGTCGATTATATCGTTCGCTGCACCCATAAAATATGGGACGAGCGCGATGTCGGCTTAATTTATTCTCACTATACCCATAACTGCGTGCTGTATAACGCGCTGGGGACACTCTATAACCGCGAACAGGTGGTGCAGGATACGCTGCAACGCTTAATTGCCTTCCCGGAACGGCGCGGAATGGCAACCCAGGTTATCTGGAACGGAAATGATGTTGACGGTTTTTATACCTCTCACCTGGTGACGGGAAGCGGGCGGCATACACAGTACAGCCATTTAGGCAAACCGACGAACCGTACGTTTGTGACGCGTACCGTGGCGGATTGCATGATCCACGAGAATAAAATTTATCGGGAGTGGGTAGTCAGCGACAATATGTCACTGATGAAACAGCTTGGCCTGAATACCGATCAAATCGCATTTAATATGGCAAAGGAGCAGTTCGATAAAGGCTTCCGCGTGATGGACATCGGCGAAAACGGCCGCATGCTGGGGCAATATCCGCCGGAGATGGAGTGCGATGTTTCCATTGCGCACACCGATACGGAGGAGCAGTGCCTGCGCTGGCTGCATGAGATCTACAACCGCCGGATGTTTGGCAAGATCAAAGAAGTGTATGCGCCTAACGTACAGTGGCACGGTCCGCTGATGAAAGAGCTGTACGGCACCGCGGCGGTAACCCATCAGACGCTGGCGCTGGTGGGGATGATCCCTGACGGCGCGTGGCTGCCGCAGCATATTTGTTCCAACCCGTGCGATGAAGGCGGCGTCAAAGTGGCCGTACGCTGGATTATCGAAGGACATCACCTGGGTTACGGCGAACTCGGCAAGCCGACCGGAGAACGACTGTTCGTGATGGGCATGTCGCACTACCACATCGTCAACGGAAAAATTGTTGATGAGTGGGTGGTTTATGACCATCTGGCGCTGCTGGCGCAGATCAAACTCGGCCAGATGGAGGACGCGTAAATGTTAAATCAGGTGAGCTGGATTAAGCGTCCGCAGGGGCAGGATGCGCAGGCCGATCGTTCCCTGACGGAGAAGGTCAGCGCCATTATCGAGCGCGTGAAAACCGAGGGCGATACGGCGCTAAGAGCCTTTTCGCAGCAGTTTGATCGTGTCGTACCGGCGCAGTTTGAGGTGAGCGAGCAGGAGATTGCCGAAGCACTGGAGGGGATGGATGCCCAGACGCGCCGCGACAGTGAGTTTGCCATTAATCAGGTGCGTCGTTTTGCGCAGGCGCAGCTGGCGACCATACTGCCGCTGGAGGTAGAGACGCTGCCTGGCGTGCATCTCGGTCACCGGATCATCCCGGTGCAGACGGTGGGCTGCTACGTGCCGGGCGGACGGTATCCGATTCTCTCCGCACCCGTGATGTCGATTGTTCCTGCGACGGTGGCGGGCTGTGAACAGATTATCGCCTGTCTGCCCCCGGGCGCCCATCCGGCGATGATTGCCGTTTGCCATCTGGCGGGCGCGCACCGCATTTTCAAAGTTGGCGGCGCGCAGGCCATTGCGGCTATGGCCTGGGGAACGGAGAGTATTCCGTCGGTGGACAAAATCGTTGGGCCAGGCAACGCCTTCGTTAACGAAGCGAAACGCCAGGTGTTTGGTCGAGTCGGCATTGATGCCCTCGCCGGGCCGAGCGAGATTTTTACTATCGCCGACGACAGCGCCGATCCGCGCATTCTGGCCGCCGATATGCTGGCGCAGGCAGAGCACGATATTCATACCCGCGTCGGGCTGGCGACAACCAACCGGGATATCGCTGAGCGTACCCTGGCGGAGGTTGAGCGTCAGCTTGCCAGCCTGCCAACGGCCGCCACGGCGGGCGAGGCGTGGCGTCGGCAGGGTGAAATTGTGCTCTGCGAAGATGAAGCGCAGCTGATTGCGTTTGCTGACCATATGGCGACGGAGCATTTGCAGGTGCATACCCGCGATCCGCACGCGACGGCAGCGAAGATCCGCAACTATGGCTCGCTGTTTATTGGTCAGAACGCCAGCGTGGTGTTCTCCGATAAATGCTGCGGCACCAACCATACGTTACCGACGATGGCGGCGGCACGCTATACCGGCGGTCTGTGGGTAGGGGCATACGTCAAAATCTGTACCCATCAGTGGATTGACGAGCAGGGTATCCCGGCAATCGCAGAACCGGCGATCCGCCAGAGCCGTACCGAGGGGATGCAGGGGCACCGACGGGCGGCGGAAATTCGTCTGCGTCCGCAGGACATTGATGCCATTACTACCGGCATGCGGGACTAAAACGTATCCCGGGCAGCCTTCTGCCCGGTTTTCAGCACGGGGAGCCTGAGACTATGAAGCGCCTGATACCGCCAGACGACTGTCCGGAGGAAATTGCCCGCCGTCTCGACGTCATACAGCAGCACCGGGCGCTCAACGCGATCCTCGGGGTTAACCCTGACGCCATGTCTCAGGCGGAACAGCATCAGCAGCAGCGTCGGCGTGGAGAGCCGATCGGCCCCCTGCACGGCGTGCCGCTGATCGTCAAAGATAATATTGCCTGCGCGCCGATGCCGATCACCCTTGGCTGCCGTGCGCTGGCCTCACTTAACGCGACAGCGGATGCTCGGGTCGTGCAGCGATTGCGCAGAGCGGGGGCGATTATTCTTGCCAGGGGCAATATGTCCGAGTTCGCGTTCGATGTGCGCTCGCGTAGCTCGCTGGGGGGTGATGTGGCGAATCCACTTTGCCCGACACTCACCGCCGGAGGTTCCAGCGGAGGATGCGCCGCGGCGGTGGCGGCTGGAATGGCGGATGGCGCATTGGGTACCGATACCGGCGGCTCTATCCGCATTCCCTGTAGCTATACCGGGCTGGTGGGGCTACGGCCTGCCTTTCGCCGTTCACAGCTGGACGGCGTGGCGCCGCTCTCGCCCAGCAAAGATACCGTTGGGCCAATGGTACATAGCGTTGAGGATGCCGCCTTGCTGCATGCGGTGATCCATGGCCTGCCGCCGGTTGCGCTTCCTGTGCGTTCGCTGAAAGGCGTTCGCTTTGGCGTGATGACCGCGTTACAGGGAGAGGATGAGGTACAGCTGGAGGTCTGGCAGTCGGCGCTGCACACGTTGCGCCGTGCCGGAGCGACGCTGGTGGAAGTTTCACTCCCCTTTCTTGAAGAGGTGAGGCAGGCCACCTGCCTCAGTCTGTATGAATTTCGCGTGGCGATTGACGACTGGCTTAGCAAACAGCCTGGCGCTCCCTCCGGACTGACAAGCATTGTGGACTCCGGCGCTTTCCTGCCAGAGTTTGCGCCGTTTCTACGTCAGATGCTGGCGAGTAACACGCTGAAAACCCCGCTCTGGCTGGCGGGGCGTCGCTTTCAGCGCCTGTTGCGGCAGAACCTTTGCCAGGTGGCGGAGGTGCAGCGCATCGACGGATTTGTGTATCCCACCGTACAACGATTACCAGAAAGTATGGCGAAGATGCCGCCAGGCTGCGCGCCGGAACTGGCCGCCATCAGCGGCCTGCCTGCCATTACGTTGCCCTGTGGCGTAAGCCGTATCGGGCTGCCGGTAGGGATGGAGATGTTATCGGCGCAGGAGGATGAGACGATGCTGATGACGCTGGCGCTGGCATGTGAGGGGGCGCTGGGCGGGATAAATGAGGTGCTGAGGTTTAAGGCAGGATATCGCCAGAGCGGTACCGTTTGTCAGAACCTCTCTTAAGGCGCCGATGGCCCCTTGCCGCGATACCTTATTGTGATTTCATTTTTCAGTATTGTCAGCGGCGGCGTCATTTCGCCGCGCGCTACCGACTGATACTCAAAGCGAAAGGGGCCCGCGGCCGGGAAACCCGCTGGCAACGGGATTTCGCCCGCCAGTTCCCTGAGCATCAGACAGCGCAGGTTGTTACAGACGCGAATGCGAAAGCCCGGCGGCGTGGGGCCGTCCGGTGTAATCTTCCACAGCAGATGCGTCGGCGTAACCCCTTTCGGAAGGGGCGCGGCGGGCTGAACTGGACGACTTTTCAGTACCTGCTTGCCGCGCGACAGCGTGCCGCCAAAACTATGGCTGCTCCATGAACCGTCCGCAGCAAACGCCGGTGGCGCAAGCAGCAGAACAAGCAAGGCGGCTCTTATCACGATTTACCTCCAATGAGATACGTCATTCTCACGTTGCGCTGAGTGTTTATCTCCTGGCTGGAGAGCACTGCAAGCTGAGGGAAGATGCGACGAAGATAGCGGGACAGCATCAAACGCAGCGCCGGGTTCACCAGCAGAACCGGCGGCGCACCCAGCGCTTCCTGATGCTGCAACGCCTGCTCGGTCTGTTTCATTAAATTCTCGGCAATTCCCGGCTCGATAGCGCTTCCGCTCTGGGTTGCCTGTACCAGCAACTGCTCAAGTGACATATCAAGGCCGATTATTTGGATATCGTCGTCGCCAGGGAACCACTGCTGCGTAATCGCCCGGGAGAGGCGAGCGCGCACGCGGGCCGTCAGCTCGTCAGCGTCAGACTGAGGAGTGGCATACTCAGCCAGCGTGTCGATGATGGTCCGCATATCGCGGATCGGCACGCGCTCGGAGAGCAGATTTTGCAGTACTTTGTGCAGCGTGGTCAGGCTGATTACCCCGGGGATCAAATCCTCTATCAGCTTCGGCGACTGTTTGGTGAGCTGGTCAAGCAGCTGCTGCGCCTCCTGGCGACCGAAAAGTTCGTCCGTGTGGGTGCTGATAAGGTGGTTCAGGTGCGTAGCGACGACGGAACACGGATCGACTACGGTATAGCCCAGCGTCTGCGCCAGCTCGCGATGGACTTCATCGATCCATAGAGCGGGAAGTCCAAAGGTTGGTTCTTTACAGGGCGTACCGGGCACTTCTCCCTCAGCACAGCCTGGATCGATCGCCATCCAGCGATCGGGCTGGACCTCGCCTTTACCAATCGTCACCCCTTTTAGCAGAATACGATAGTGAGTCGGCGGCAGGTCGAGATTATCGCGAATATGAACTGCTGGCGGCAGAAAGCCCATCTGCTGCGCGAACTTCTTACGAATACCCCGTACGCGGGTTAACAGCTGGCCCTGCTGTTCATGATCGACCATAGGGATCAGTCGATAGCCAACCTCCAGCCCCAGTACATCTTCCATCTGTACGTCAGACCATGTCGCTTCATTAACCTGCGCCACGTCAGCTTCAGCTCGGGTAGGGGCGGAGGGGGCGGCGCCCGTTTTTTTCGCCTTACCTTCCTGGCCCCGCAGCCACCATGCAATGCCTAAAAGTGAGGAGGTAAAGAGTAAAAAGACCAGATTGGGCATGCCTGGGATTAGCCCCAGCAAACCAATTACGGCCGCAGAGAGGGCAAGCACGCGAGGCGAGGTAAACAGCTGGCCGACCATCTGCTCGCCTACGTCCTGCTCGTTGACCACACGCGTTACAACGACACCTGCCGCGGTGGAGATCACAAGACCAGGGATCTGCGCAACCAGGCCGTCACCGATGGTCAACAGCGTGTAGGCTTCTCCCGCTGCGCTGAGGGTCATATCATGCTGCATTACGCCGATAATCAGGCCACCGATAATGTTTATTGCCATGATCAGCAGGCCTGCGATGGCATCGCCACGAACAAATTTGCTCGCACCGTCCATGGAGCCGTAAAAATCTGCCTCCTGAGTCACCTCTTTTCGACGGCGCTTGGCCTCCTCCTCGCCGATCAGACCGGCGTTCAGGTCGGCATCGATTGCCATTTGTTTACCGGGCATACCGTCAAGGGTAAAGCGAGCGCCCACTTCTGCAATACGCCCGGCCCCCTTGGTGATGACCATAAAGTTTATAATTATCAATATGATAAAAACGACGATGCCGATGGCAAAGTTGCCGCCTACCAGGAAGTGGCCGAACGCTTCGATGACCTGGCCCGCGGCGTCAGCGCCGTTATGGCCGTGCATCAGGATAACGCGCGTTACCGGGTACGTGGAACGCTCGCAACCTGCGGAAAACGGCTTTCAGCGTCTCTTTGTTCGTGAGCTGGTCGGCGTATTTGAACGCCTCTGGCCATGTTCGTTTCAGCACCCCACGCTGCGCGATGTGGCCAGCTGGCTTACAGAGCACAGCGGCCTGACCTTCAGCGTGCCGGATGCAGATTATTCAGACCGTCCGATCCCACATTTCACCCACAGCGGGACGGGGTATCAGCTGCTGGATAATCTCGGAAAGGCTTTCGGCATTACGGATTACATCTGGTATCAGCTGCCGGACGGCGCGGTATATGTTGGAGGCGCGGAAAAAGCCCTGTTTGCTGGTCGCCCGATTGAGATCCCGCATGAATTTAATCAGGGGGCGGCCGGGGGGAACTCAATGACGCTTCCCCTGGTGCAAAGTCTGCGCCCCGGCGTGGAGCTGAACGGGGAAAGGGTGACAAAAGTCCACCTGCAAAATGACACGATGGCTGTCACCTGGACACCCCGCAACCGTGCGACGGGTCAGCCACTGCAAAAAACGCCCGTTCAGCGCCAGATTGAAAGCCATTATCCGGAGCTGGCATCCGGGATGCATTTGCCAAAGTTTGGCCGTGTGATGAATCCTGTTGAGGCAGTGAAAAGCGGCAATTTCTCGGATCCGTTCCGTCCCCGCTATGCAGTTGACGTGCAGCTGCTGGACGCGGACGGCAACCCGGAAAAAGACACGCCTGTTTATTCAGCCGTTCCGCTGCCGGTTCCCATGGCGGGTAATGATTCGGGAATGTTCCAGTTTCCGCCTGAAGGGACTCTGGTCGAAATCGCTTTTACTGGCGGACGGCCGGATAAGCCTTTTGTACGGCAGACCGTGCCGGACGGAACCAGCCTCCCGGATATCCAGCCTGGCGAACAGCTGCAACAGCAGCGCGCGGAAGTGTCGCAGCGCGTCACCCAGGCGGGGGACTGGGTGAGGCAGACAGACCAGACGATCAGTGAAACCTCTATGGCGCGCGTGGTTAAGGCCGATACAGAACAGCGGGAGCTGGTCAGCCGGGAAACAACAGTTAAGGCCACGGATAAACTTACCGTGCTGGGTACGTCCACATTGCTGGCCGGAGCCATTCAGCAGGTGTGCACGGGGGATTACAGCCAGGCTGTGAATAACCGCGTGGCGAGTATCGGCGGCAATGATGAAACGGATATAGCCGGGAGCCAGACAGTCACAACGGGTAAAGACCTGATCGAGAAAATTGGCCAGATACGTAAAAGCGTGGCAGCCGTGCAACAACAGATTATTGCCCCGGTGGTATGGATTGGCTCTGGCACTATCAATGTGGCACAGCTGATGCTCGACACGCTCGACGTGGTGAAAGAGCTGGCAGAGCAAACAGCAAGCCACACGCACAGTAATACGGGAGCGCCGACCAACGCGGGAGCCATCCGGAACACCGGAACGAAAGCGGACACGCTGAACGGCAAATACTCCCCGGTGATTGGCAAGTAAACCTGACCAGAACATAACCCGCGAAAGCGGGTTTTTTTTATGCCCTTCATCCCCGGGCGGGGATATCTCTTTTCTTACCTCTTAAGCGGCTATCGCTACGCGCTGTCAGTGGCGCTCTGGCGCGTTCAGCCTTTTCGCACACTAGAGCCACCCTTAAAACAGATCGTGTCCACAGCGGGGCGCTGGCGCGTCACAGCACGGCCAAAAAAATCTTTCGCAGACCAAAATCGCACTACACCGCACCCGCCTGCGGTTTTTGGATCATAAAAAATTTTCAGTTTTATTTTTCTACAAAACACACCGCCAGACCGCGCCAGTGCTGGCGGCTTTGCGAAGATTGGAAACTGTAAAGATTGAAAAGGATTTCAGCTTTTTTCAGTTTTGAGGATCAAGAAAGGATCTTGCGAGAAGTCTAACTAGTAGATAAATAAGGGTATTTTTAATTTTGCGTGACTTTTCGAGGATCCAGTATACCGTGTGTGCGACCTAGTGAATTTTGAAAAAACCTGCGCTGGTGCACATTACGGAGGTTTAGCGCGGATTTTCAAAACTGAAAATCCTTATGAATCGGTTTCTTCTTTGGGCTAATAAGCGCTGAAGAAGGTCATTAATCTTTATGCACCCTATAGTTACAATATCCGCACAACCCATCATTATCTTGGTCATCTTGCATTAAGGCTACGCCACATAAGCTACACTCAGTGTAACCGAGGGTGTGTTCACACCAGCGGCAACTTTGCTCACCGATCACAAAAGTATCATGACGACAGTTATAGCATTCCTCATATGTTGGCTCTTCTCCATCAGGAGGCCAATAAAAGAATTTTTTATCAAATTCTTCCAGTAGCATGGGAGCTATGAGGTCAGTATATCCACATGATATACATTGGTAATTAAAATTTTCTTCATCACGGTCTACACTATACCCATCTTCCAAGCTACGTTGGGAAGCCCTAAGTAATTTAGAGCCACATTCCCCACATCCGCACTCCACTAAAAACTCAAACATACCTCCGGGAATGCCAGCTTCCTCCCAGGATGTTTTGCATTCAGTAGCCTTTTGATTATAGAAGGTCTGATGAGCAAGCATTATCTCCCAAGAATGGCCTAATGTTTCTTGAGGAACTTCATCAAGTTCATTGGTGATAAAATCGCTCAGGACGGGGAATAGTTCTGCGACAAAGCCAGCTAATTCACCAAATGTATTACGAGGATGAAGATGTTCCAGTTGGTTCCGGCATAACTGCAATTTTTCTATCGCTTCCCAGTCCACTGCAATATTGAATTTTTCAAAGCGCTCTGCAATTCCAGAAACATCTATTGTTGTTGGCTTGAATTTTCCATCCGGCTTCCATTCGACACCTCCGGCACCATCTGGATGCGGAAGGATTTTTTTTGGAGGATTGTGAATAAGTTGATAGGCATCATCTTCTGACTCAACCGATATGGCAATTCTGAATTTGAAAAGGAGAAGCATTCCTGCATAAAGATTCCGCACTGAAGAAAGAGTACGTGCGGGATTGCCACCTTCTTCTGAGGGTTTTTGTGAAAGCTGGAAGTCTTCAAGTCCTAACTGAATTGAAGCAATGGCATTTTCATAAAGTTTCTGTGCATCTAAGGTTTGCGTAGTCGCGTTACTCATAGATTGTTAGTCCTTTTAAATAAAACCTTTGATCTCTGTCGCCGTTTTGTCGCCATAGGGAATAATAGCTCTATGTAACTTATTGATTATATAGGGTAACTATAAAAAACAACAAAAAACCCATTCATTTTCATGAATGGGCTTTTTATTAAATTTTTGCTAACCAATCTAAAACCTTACCACGTAACTTTACTAATTCACCTATATTTTCAGTTAAACCAGTGGAGACCTGATAAAACCTCATGCTATCCCACCCATTTGTTGGAGTTAGAAGAAGTTTTCGGCGTAATGAACGAATGTAAGGAGGATCGTAAGGTTCTTTACCAGAAGCCCCTTTTTTTAAAATCTTCGTAATGCGCTTACCATTTTTCATTATGGCGTAGAAATCACCGTCATCTTCTATTGAGAAGCCGGCATTCGTGAGATGCTGATAAAGGCTATGGAAGCTAAGTTGCTGCTCTTCGTATTTTCGTTTACGTGAATTGGTTTTAAGAAAGGCCTTAATTGTTTTAAATTCATCTTTTCTGTCTTTACATATTTCATGCGCGGCCGTTTTCCGTGTGAACTCGTAGAGATCTATGTCAGAACACTTATCTAGCCAGTAACCACCCTTATCCATGAAACACATTGTAACCAAAAGCGCTACACGCTTATTGCCGTTATGAAATGTGTGATTAGAAATTATCCCATGAAAAAGAGCAGCAGCTTTATCCATCACCTCCGGATATGCATCTTTGCCATTCACGGTCATAAATGGCCTTGCAACTGCTGATTCGAGTAGCTCAACGCTTTTGACTCCAGGAGGCGATATGGGGTCTTCAGAGAATTCATAGTGTTTGGTTAGATATTCGTGAATACTTACAACTTCATGATACTCAATCATTAAGGTTTCCTTGTGATTCAACGATACGTAATGCCTAACGAAATGAAAACAATACTCAATTGGACGCAAAGTGGACATTGCGCATAAAAAAGGGGTTACGCTTTCACGTAACCCCTTGTTTTATTTGGTGGAGCTGGCGGGAGTTGAACCCGCGTCCGAAATTTCTACATCCTCGGTACTACATGCTTAGTTTGTCTTTACATTCGCACGCCAGCTGCGGACAAACACGCCACTAACGAACTAGCCTGATTAGTTTTAACGCTTCAACCCCAGGCAGGGTTTCCACGCGATCTCTTTTGGGTTTGACCTCTCTTTGATCCCCGTCTTAAGAGCGGAAGCTAGGGAGAGAGGGCTCTTAGCAGGTTATTAAGCTGCTAAAGCGTAGTTTTCGTCGTTTGCGACTATTTTTTTGCGGCTTTTAACGAGGCAAACCGCCCCTCGGCATGCACCTTGGGTTTCGCAAATCCCGTCGAATCCAGAATCAGCCCCAATAGTGTTGAACTCAGTATACCAGATTTTACTTCCTCGACACCAGCCCGAAACGCTAACTTATTGAATAGTACAATAAGTGCGCAGAATCAACGTCCTGCGTTTTTCATGATACGTGCTTTGTCGAGCTGCCACTCGCGTGCTTTCAGGTCAGTGCGTTTGTCGTGCTGTTTCTTACCTTTCGCCACGCCGATTTTCACTTTGCACCAGGCATTTTTCCAGTACAAAGAGAGCGCCACCACGGTGAAGCCTTCGCGGTTGATGCGTCCGTAGAGGGATTCCAGTTCGCGCTTGTTCAGCAGCAGCTTACGGGTGCGGGTAGGATCGCAGACGTAATGTGAAGAGGCGACGGTCAGCGGCGTAAAGTTCGCGCCGAACAGGAAGGCCTCACCGTCTTTCAGGATCACGTAGCTGTCGCCGATATTGGCTTTCCCGGCACGCAGCGATTTTACTTCCCAGCCCTGCAACGCAAGGCCGGCCTCGAATTCTTCTTCGATGAAATACTCGTGGCGAGCACGCTTGTTAAGCGCAATGGTCGCCGAACCAGGTTTATGTGCTTTTTTCTTCGTCATAAGTGTCGTAAAGCCGTCGGTAATCTGATTTTAAAAAGTCACCTCATTGCGTCCTGTGAGGTCTAACGCGCTATCTTAGCACGAGATAAGGCTTAGCGTTTTTTTAACAGGTGATAAATGTTATTATTTGTCTGTTGTGTGACCATGGAAAATGCTATGCCTCAGATTAGCCGTACCGCGCTTGTTCCCTACAGCGCGGAACAAATGTATCAGTTAGTGAACGACATTCAGTCCTATCCGGAATTTATTCCGGGATGCACCGGTAGCCGGGTGCTGGAATCCGGCCCGACGCAGATGACTGCGGCCGTGGATGTCTCCAAAGCGGGGATCAGCAAAACGTTCACCACGCGCAATACCCTGACGAGCAATCAGAGTATTTTGATGCATCTGGTGGATGGTCCGTTTAAAAAACTGATGGGGGGGTGGAAGTTTACGCCGCTGAGCGCTGACGCCTGCCGCATTGAGTTTCATCTGGATTTTGAATTTACCAATAAGCTGATCGAACTAGCGTTTGGCCGTATCTTTAAAGAGCTGGCCTCGAATATGGTTCAGGCGTTCACTACGCGCGCCAAAGAGGTTTACAGTGTCGCATAAGATTGCTGTTGAGGTGGTGTATGCGCTGCCGGAGAAGCAGTATTTGCAGCGCGTGACGCTTGAAGAGGGCGCCACCGTTGAGGCGGCTATCCGGGCCTCCGGCATCCTTGAACTTCGCCGTGATATTGACCTGGCGAAGAATAAAGTCGGCATTTATAGCCGTCCGGTTAAGCTTGCTGATGCGCTGAAGGATGGCGATCGGGTTGAGATTTATCGCCCGCTGATTGCTGACCCGAAAGAGCTGCGCCGTCAGCGAGCGGAGAAATCGGGTAAGTAACGCTTTCTCCCCCGGTGGCGCTTCGCTTACCGGGACTACGATTCTGCGTAAGAATTCAGATACAAAAAAGGTGCTCAATGAGCACCTTTTTGCGTTGCTGACGCCTGATTATTTGGTCAGGGCAGGCTTGTTGTCGATGTTGGTCAGCACGCCGGCACTGCTGAAGGTCAGCGTCAGGGTTTGCTGGGTCACATCTTCATGACCAGGCTGCTGGCGGAATACATAGAACCAGGTGTTTGTGCCGAACGGATCGGACATCATCGGGGTTCCCAGGGCATAAGCGACCTGCTGTTGTGTCATACCCACGCGGATTTTGGACACATCGTTAGGGGTAAGGTAGTTCCCCTGGTTGATGTCAGGACGGTAAACCACTTTCTCCAGAGTGGAACAGCCTGCGGTCAACATCAGAAGAACCGCTGCGGCAGCGGTCAGCGTTTTACAGCGCATAGTGATTTGATTCCTTTTCGGGCCCGAGCAGTACGCGGCTCATATGTAATATGCCGATGATAATAGACCTTGCCCCACTTTGAAACCGGTCTTGCGGCGTTTTTGTTGTTCTGTATGACCCTGAGATCCCGAAAAAGTTTATGCCGCCAGCAGTTCTTTCGCATTCGCAAGCGTATTGCGGGTGACTTCACTGCCGCCGAGCAGGCGTGCCAGCTCCTGCAAGCGTGAGCGTTTATCCAGCGGCTTCATGTGCGTTTCCGTCATTTCGCCATCGGTTTCCTTGCTGACGATAAAGTGGTGATGACCACAACCGGCGACCTGCGGCAGGTGAGTCACACACATGACCTGCGTCGATTCACCTAACTGACGCAGCAGTTTGCCGACAACGGCCGCGGTCGGGCCGCTGATACCCACATCCACTTCATCGAAAATCAACGCCGGGGTTTCCATTTTACGGGCGGTAATCACCTGAATGGCCAGGGCGATACGCGACAGTTCACCGCCGGAAGCCACTTTCGAAATCGCCTGCAAAGGCTGGCCCGGGTTGGTGGTGACGCGGAATTCTACGCGGTCTGCGCCTTCCGCCGTCAGGTGATTCTCTTCAAAGCGAACATCTATGGTGAACACCCCATGCGGCATCGCCAGCGTATGCATGCTGTCGGTAATGTGCTGGCTAAGCTCCAGCGCATAGTGTTGCCGCACGTCATGCAGCCGTTTCGCCGTTTCCAGCGCCTGCTGATGATGCAGATTGACCGCCAGAGACAAGGTTTCAAGGGAATCGGCCTGATCGTCCAGCTGCTGCTGTTCCTCCAGCAGAGACTGATAGTAATTCGGCAGCTCTTCCGGGGTTACGTGATGCTTACGCGCCAGTGAAATCTGACGGGAGATGCGTTGCTCAAGTTCGAACAGACGGTTCGGGTCGAGATCCAGACGTTCACAATAGTGGCGCAGCTCATCCCCGGCTTCTGAAATCTGAATCGCGGCCTCTTCCAGCATTTCCAGTACGCCAGAAAGCTTATTGTCCATGCCGGTCAGTTCGGTCACAAGCTGACGCACGTTATACAGCTGGCTCTGCAAATTCACGTCTTCGCCATCCGCCAGCATGTTCAGGGCAGTCTGGCTGGTGGAGAGCAGCTGACCGCTGTTGGCCAGACGCTTGTACTCTTCGTCGATTTGCTCAAATTCACCCGCCTGCGGGTTAAATTCGTTCAGCTCTTTCAACTGATATTCCAGCAGCTCGGCGCGCGCGGTACGCTCCTGGCTTTGCTGCTGATGCTGCGCAAGTTCGCGGCAGCTTTGATGCCACTGACGATAGTGCTCCGCCATGAGTTGAGTAAGCGCATACTCACCTGCGTAGCCATCAAGCAGGGCTTTCTGTTGTTCGGGTTTGATTAACTGCTGGTGCGCATGCTGACCATGGATCTGGATGAGCAACTGGCCCAGCTCGCGAAGCTGGGAGAGGGGAACCGCTGTACCATTGATAAAACCGCGGGAGCGGCCATCGCTGCTGATGACGCGGCGAAGTAAACACTCACGTCCGTCTTCGAGCTGGTTCGCTTCCAGCCAGCGCAGGGCGGCAGGTGTGTCTTTCAACGAGAAGCGGGCGCAGAGATCGGCACGGGCGGCGCCTGTGCGCACCATATCCCCCTCAGCACGACCGCCGAGGCACAAGCCGAGGGCATCAATGGCAATGGATTTACCTGCACCGGTTTCACCGGTAATCGCCGTCATTCCGCTATGGAAGTCGATCTCAAGCTCACGAACAATGGCAAAGTTGCTGATGGTCAGTTGTGCCAGCATAATTGTTTTCCTGTATGAAAAACCATAACTGTGTTTGTATACAGTATAAACTGGTTTTATATACAGTAAAGTGCTGGATGCAAAATCAGAACAATTTTTTTGACCAGCCGAGCTTGGAGCTTAATGTGTTGAAATAGCTGTAATCTTTCGGGTGAATCAGGTTCAGATGGTAATCGCAGCGGCGAATGAGGACATCTTCACCTTCCTGAATGGGGAGCGCAATCTGACTGTCGCAGCTGATCTCCAGGTCGTTACGGCGATGGGAAAAACGCAGGCGGATGGTGCTGTCGCCGTTGATCACCAGCGGACGCGCCGAGAGCGTATGCGGGAACATCGGCACCAGGGTAATGGCATCCAGCGATGGCGTCAGGATTGGGCCTCCGGCTGAAAGTGAGTAGGCGGTTGACCCCGTCGGGGTTGAAATAATCAGCCCGTCAGAACGCTGCGAGAAAGCGAAGATTTCGTCGATATAGACTTCGAACTCGATCATGTGCGCCACTTTACCGGGATGGAGAACCACCTCGTTTATGGCGGTGCTGATGCGCTTCTGGCAGTCCTGCTGACACACCTGGGCTTCCAGTAAAAACCGTTTTTCACTGATATAGTGGCCTTCCAGCACGTCCGCCAGCTGCTGCTGCGCATTGTCCGGGTCGAGGTCGGTCAGGAAACCGAGATTGCCACGGTTAATACCAATAACCTTAATATCATAGCGAGCCAGCGTTCGCGCCGCGCCCAGCATATTGCCGTCGCCACCGACCACCACGGCGAGATCCGCCTGCTGGCCAATTTCCGCCAGCGTGCCGGTTCTGACGCTTTTAAGCTGCAACTCCTGGGCGATCTGCTGCTCGACCATCACTTCATAGCCTTTACCACACAGCCAGCGATACAACATTTCATGTGTCGTCAATGCGGTAGGGTGACGCGGATGGCCGACGATCCCAATACACCTGAAATGATTATTCATTTTCTGGAGGTCCTTGTGCCTGATGAATGATGACAATCTGCCTTGTTCCCTTGAATCCAGGAAACTGATCCCCATAATAAGCGAAGTTAGCGAGATGAATGCAGAAAAACGCGGAGAAATTCATGAGTAGTAAAGAACAGAAAACGCCTGAGGGGCAAGCCCCTGAAGAAATTATCACGGAACAGCACGATGAAGTTGAGGCAGTAGAGCCAGACACGTCTGCTGAGCAGGTGGACCCGCGCGATGAAAAAATTGCCAACCTGGAAGCTCAGTTGGTAGAAGCGCAGAATCGCGAACGCGATGGCGTACTGCGTATCAAAGCGGAAATGGAAAACCTGCGCCGTCGTACCGAGCTGGACGTTGAAAAGGCGCACAAATTTGCGCTGGAGAAATTCGTCAACGAACTGCTTCCGGTGATCGACAGCCTGGATCGCGCGCTGGAAGTGGCGGATAAAGCCAACCCGGATAACGCGGCGATGATTGAAGGCATTGAGCTGACGCTGAAATCCATGCTGGATGTGGTGCGTAAGTTCGGTGTTGAAGTGATTGCCGATACGGATGTACCGCTGGATCCAAACGTTCACCAGGCCATTGCGATGGTGGAATCCGAAGACGTTGCCGCGGGTAACGTGCTGGGCGTGATGCAGAAAGGGTATACCCTGAACGGTCGTACTATTCGCGCTGCGATGGTGACCGTGGCGAAAGCGAAAGCGTAACGTGCTGCCTGTAGTGCCGGGTGGCGGCGTTCGCCTTACCCGGCCTACATTTTATTCGGCAATACTTTCGCGTAGAGGCTTAACGGGCAGGACCTTCACCTGCTTAATCATGTTGTCCTGAACGTCCAGAATATCAATATCATACTGTTCAATGCGCACGCGCGTGCCTGCCGCCGGGATCTCTTCCAGCGCTTCCAGGATCATACCGTTCATCGTCCGCGCTTCGTCTTCCGGCAAATGCCAGTTGAACGCTTTATTGATTTCACGAATGTTGGCGCTGCCGTCGATAAGCACTGACCCGTCGTTTTGCGGGGTGACCTCTTCCGCAAGGGAAGGCGACATCGACGTGGTAAAGTCCCCGACAATCTCTTCCAGAATATCTTCGACCGTCACCAGCCCCTGTATGTCGCCGTATTCATCCACCACCAGGCCGACTTTCTTCTTGTTTCGCTGGAACTTCACCAGCTGCGTGCTGAGTGGGGTGCCTTCCGGCACGTAGTAAATTTCGTCGGCGGCGCGCAGCATTACCTCTTTGGTGAACTCGTTTTTCTCAGTCATCAGACGATAGGCCTCGCGCACGCGCAGCATGCTGATGGCATCGTCGAGGGAATCGCGATAGAGGACGATACGCCCGTGCGGGGAGTGTGTCAGCTGGCGGACAATGGCCTTCCAGTCGTCGTTGATATCAATCCCGACGATTTCATTGCGCGGCACCATGATGTCGTCAACGCTGACCTTTTCCAGATCCAGCACCGACAGGAGCATGTCCTGATTGCGGCGGGAGATCTGCGAGCGGGATTCATTCACGATGGTACGCAGTTCGTCTTTGCTGAGCGCGCTACTAATGGTGACGTCTGCCTTTATACCCACCATGCGCATCAGCACCCGTGTCACCATATTCAGCAGCCAGACCAGCGGCATCATCAGAATAAGCAGCGGTGCTAACAGGAAGCTGCTCGGGTAGGCGACTTTTTCCGGGTAAAGCGCGGCGATGGTTTTGGGCAGCACTTCCGCAAACACCAGCACCACAAACGTGAGCACACCTGTGGCAATCGCCACGCCTGCGTTGCCGTACAGACGCATCCCGACGATGGTGCCCAACGCAGAAGCGAGAATATTGACCAGGTTGTTACCGATAAGCACCAGGCTAATCAGCCGGTCCGGCTTACGCAGAAGCTTTTCGACACGACGCGCGGCACGGTTACCCTGCTTGGCGCGATGACGTAACCGGTAGCGGTTCAGCGTCATCATGCCGGTTTCAGAGCCAGAGAAATAAGCGGAGATGACCACCATGATGACCAGAATGACGATCAGCGTGGTGGTAGAGATGTGTTCCAGGGGGAACTCCTTTTGTTACTTAGCCAGCAAATTGCTGTATGAAGCGGCTACCAAAATAGGCAAGCGTGAGAATGCCCGCACCCGCTACGTTGAACCAGACCACGCGGCGACCGCGCCAGCCTTCATGATAATGGCCCCATAACAGGACAATATAGACAAACCACGCGATGATGGAGAGGACCGCTTTATCGATATTCTCCACGCTGAACAGGTTCTTCATATAAAACAAGCCCGTGCACAGCGTCAGCGTCAGCAGAACCACACCGACCTGGGTGATGTGGAACATCTTACGCTCAATCACCATCAGCGGCGGCATTTCGTGGTTAAACGCCAGCTTTTTATTTTTCAGCTGGTAGTCAATCCAGGCGAGTTGCATGGCGTAAAGGGCGGCGATGATCAGCGTCGCGTAGGAGAACAGCGACAGGCCAATATGCACCAGCATCCCCGGCGTGGCTTCCAGGTGAGTAATAAACTCATTGGGCATGAACGTGGCTAACGCCAGGTTGATCAGCGCAAAGGCGTAGACTATCGGCAGCAGCAGCCAGCCACGGTTTTTAGACGCGACAATGGTCATGACCGTACAGATCATCAGGCTGACCAGCGAGCCGACGTTCAGTACGCTCAGATTTTGCACGCTGCCGTCGCCGGGAATGATGCGTGATTCCAGCGCAAACGCATGGCTAATCAGTGCGATCACTGCCGAAAGAATAGCCATGCGCCGCCAGCCGCTGTTTTTTTGCAGCAGGCCAGGAATGATCAGCGCGAGGCTGACAGAGTAGGCAACAAGGGCGATCAGTGCGAAAACAGGCATATAGGCGTCGACAGTTGTCTTAATAAGAAAGAGAAGCAGTATAACGTTACGTGACGCCTGCTCCAACCGTTGCATAACAACAAAGGCGCCTTCATGTTATACTCCGGCAAAATTCTGTGTATGTGTCGCCCAGGCGACCTAACGTTTCTACCCCAGGCGAGAGACAATGTTTGATAATTTAACCGATCGTTTGTCGCGCACGCTGCGCAACATCAGCGGCCGTGGACGCCTCACCGAAGAGAACATCAAGGAAACGCTGCGCGAAGTGCGCATGGCGCTGCTGGAAGCAGACGTCGCGTTGCCGGTCGTGCGTGATTTTATCAACCGCGTGAAAGAGAAAGCGGTTGGCCATGAAGTGAACAAGAGCCTGACTCCGGGTCAGGAGTTCGTCAAAATCGTCCGTAACGAGCTGGTTTCGGCGATGGGCGAAGAGAACCAGGTGCTAAACCTGGCGGCTCAGCCGCCGGCCGTCGTGCTGATGGCGGGTCTGCAAGGTGCGGGTAAAACTACCAGCGTCGGTAAGCTGGGGAAATTCCTGCGCGAAAAGCACAAGAAAAAGGTGCTGGTGGTGTCGGCGGACGTGTATCGCCCGGCGGCGATCAAACAGCTGGAAACGTTGGCCGAGCAGGTTGGCGTAGACTTCTTCCCGTCCGACGTGGCGCAGAAGCCTGTCGACATCGTTAACGCGGCGCTGAAAGAAGCGAAGCTGAAATTCTACGACGTGCTGCTGGTGGATACCGCCGGTCGTCTGCACGTTGACGAAGCGATGATGGACGAAATTAAGCAGGTGCATGCCTCTATCAATCCGGTAGAGACCCTGTTTGTTGTTGACGCCATGACCGGTCAGGATGCGGCGAACACCGCGAAAGCGTTTAACGAAGCCCTGCCGTTAACCGGCGTGGTGCTGACCAAAGTCGACGGCGATGCCCGCGGCGGTGCGGCGCTGTCTATTCGTCATATCACCGGTAAGCCAATTAAGTTCCTCGGCGTGGGCGAGAAAACCGAAGCGCTGGAGCCGTTCCATCCGGATCGTATTGCCTCCCGTATCCTCGGCATGGGCGACGTGCTATCGCTGATCGAAGATATTGAAAGCAAGGTTGACCGCGCGCAGGCGGAAAAACTCGCCAGCAAGCTGAAAAAGGGCGACGGTTTCGATCTGACCGACTTCCTTGAGCAGCTGCGTCAGATGAAAAACATGGGCGGCATGGCAAGCCTGATGGGCAAACTGCCAGGCATGGGCCAGATCCCGGACAACGTCAAATCCCAGATGGATGACAAAGTGCTGGTGCGTATGGAGGCCATCATCAACTCGATGACGCTGAAAGAGCGCGCGAAGCCAGAAATCATCAAAGGTTCCCGTAAACGCCGTATCGCAGCCGGTTGCGGCATGCAGGTGCAGGACGTTAACCGCCTTCTGAAACAGTTCGACGACATGCAGCGCATGATGAAGAAAATGAAGAAAGGCGGCATGGCGAAGATGATGCGCGGCATGAAAGGCATGATGCCTCCCGGTTTTCCTGGGCGTTAATCGCTTTTGAGATTGCTTTTTGCCCGAAAATGAGTAAAATTTTCGGGCTTTTAATATGACACCCGGGCTCCGTTCCTCGATGGGGCCCGGTTGTTTTATTCACACAAGAGGATGTTATGGTAACTATTCGTTTAGCTCGTCACGGCGCTAAAAAGCGTCCGTTCTACCAGGTTGTTGTGACTGACAGCCGTAATGCACGCAACGGTCGCTTCATCGAGCGCGTTGGTTTCTTCAACCCACTGGCCGCTGGCGCAGAAGAAGAAACCCGTCTGGATCTGGATCGTATCGCTCACTGGGTTGGCCAGGGCGCTACTGTTTCCGATCGCGTTGCTACGCTGATCAAAGCAGCAAACAAAGCAGCTTAATCTGTCACGGTGGTCATGATGAGCAATAAAGCACCTGTTGAACCGATCGTATTGGGAAAAATGGGTTCTTGCTACGGTATCCGTGGTTGGCTCAGAGTGTTTTCCTCCACTGAAGACGCTGATAGCATTTTTAATTACCAGCCCTGGTTTATCCAGAAAGGCGGTAAGTGGGAAGAGGTCGAGCTGGAAAGCTGGCGTCACCACAATCAGGACATCATCATCAAGCTGAAAGGCATTGACGATCGTGATGCCGCGAATGCGCTGACTAATTGTGAAATTGTCGTGGATTCGTCGCAGTTGCCACAGCTGGAAGAGGGTGACTACTACTGGAAAGACCTTATGGGTTGCCAGGTAGTGACCACTGAAGGCTACAGCCTGGGGAAAGTCATCGACATGATGGAAACCGGGTCAAATGACGTTCTCGTCATTAAGGCAAACCTGAAAGATGCATTTGGCATCAAGGAGCGGTTGGTTCCGTTCCTCGATGGACAGGTTATCAAGAAAGTCGATCTCACTACTCAAACCATTGAAGTAGATTGGGATCCTGGTTTTTAAATTCTCCGGATAAACGGTAAAAGACGGCGCTATGTGGATTGGCATAATTAGCCTGTTTCCTGAAATGTTCCGCGCGATTACCGATTACGGGGTAACTGGCCGGGCAGTAAAGAATGGCCTGCTGAGCATCCAGAGCTGGAGTCCTCGTGACTTCACGCACGACCGGCACCGTACCGTGGACGATCGTCCTTACGGCGGCGGACCGGGGATGTTGATGATGGTGCAACCCTTACGGGACGCCATTCACACAGCTAAAGCCGCGGCAGGTGAAGGCGCGAAGGTGATTTATCTGTCACCTCAGGGACGCAAGCTTGATCAAGCGGGCGTGAGCGAACTGGCGACGAATCAAAAGCTGATTCTGGTCTGTGGTCGCTACGAAGGGATAGATGAGCGTGTAATTCAAACCGAGATTGACGAAGAATGGTCTATCGGCGATTACGTTCTCAGCGGTGGTGAGTTACCGGCAATGACGCTGATTGACTCCGTTGCCCGGTTCATTCCGGGTGTACTGGGCCATGAAGCTTCGGCGACAGAAGATTCGTTTGCCGATGGATTGCTGGACTGTCCACACTATACTCGTCCTGAAGTGTTAGAAGGGATGGAAGTCCCGGCAGTATTACTGTCTGGAAACCATGCCGAGATACGTCGCTGGCGTTTGAAGCAGTCGCTGGGCCGAACCTGGCTTAGAAGACCTGAACTTCTGGAAAACCTGGCTCTGACTGAAGAGCAAGCAAAGTTGCTGGCCGAGTTCAAAACTGAACACGTGCACCAGCAGCATGAACATGATGGGAATGCGTAATACGCACCCGAATATCAGTTTACCCAGGATAAGAGATTAAATTATGAGCAACATTATTAAGCAACTTGAACAAGAGCAGATGAAGCAGGACGTACCTTCCTTCCGTCCAGGTGACACCGTGGAAGTGAAAGTATGGGTTGTTGAAGGTTCCAAAAAACGTCTGCAGGCATTCGAGGGCGTGGTTATCGCTATTCGTAACCGCGGTCTGCACTCTGCATTCACTGTTCGTAAAATTTCCAACGGCGAAGGCGTTGAGCGTGTCTTCCAGACTCACTCTCCGGTAGTTGACAGCATTGCTGTTAAACGTCGTGGTGCTGTACGTAAAGCTAAACTGTACTACCTGCGTGAGCGTACTGGTAAGTCTGCTCGTATTAAAGAGCGTCTGAACTAAGATTCGCTTAAGCGACATCCTGTTAGAAAGGGCTGGCCGAAAGGCTGGCCCTTTTTTTATCCCATCGCACCTCTCGCGTTAACCCTTCCGTCATAAATCATTTACAATGTTCGCCTCTTGGGTGGAGGGTAAGTGGATAACGTACTGCATCAGCGTAACTGGAAACGCGCAGCGGCATTGACCGCGCTGTTTGCGATCCTGCTGATCGTCGTGGCGCCGCTGATCTCCGTCTCGCTGCAAAAAGATCCCATGAGCGCCATGCCGGGTATGCACCATGACATGAGCATGATGTTGATGGACGAGCATCATGGTGATATGCCGCATTCTATGCCAGTTGACCATGCGGAGGCGTGCGGCTACTGCGTGCTGTTAGCGCATGTTCCGGGCGTGATGCTGGCGCTTATCGTTCTGCTCAGCGTGGTGTTGCAGCGGCTGCGCGTGAAGCCGCCTCGTCAGGCGGTCAGCCACTGGCACTTTTTCCCCTGGCTTTACCCCGATACCCGCGCGCCGCCGCGTCGGTCTGCTTTCTCCCTTTAAAACAAAATCACTCACTTTTTGCCTTAAAAAGGAAAAGTATGACTACCTGCACTCCGCGCGCGGCATGGGGAAACCTGCTGCGTCGCCTCCATTTCTATATCGGGCTGTTTGTCGGTCCGTTTATCTTCTTCGCAGCGCTGACCGGAACGCTGTACGTCGCCACGCCGCAGCTTGAACATGCGCTGTACCATCATGCACTCCACACGGAGGCCGTGGGTGAGGCGCAGCCTCTTGCTGAACAAATTGCCGTGGCGGAAAAGGTCGTGGGTTCAGCGCTGCGTTTACATGCTGTTCGTCCGGGGCTGGAAGAGGGCGACACGACCCGCGTGATGTTTGCCGACCCGGCGCTGGGTCCCTCCGAGCATCGGGCTATTTTTATTGATCCCACCAGCCTTGAGATTCGAGGGGATATGACCGTGTACGGCACCAGCGGGATTTTACCGCTGCGTCAGACTATCGATTATCTGCATACCTCGCTGATGCTGGGCAACATCGGGCGCCTCTATAGCGAGTTAGCCGCCTCGTGGATGTGGGTTGCTGCCCTGGGCGGGATCGCGCTGTGGTTCTACACCCGACCGAAGCGCCGTATTAACAATCGTTTCCAGAATCGTCGTCGCCTGCATGTGATCTTAGGCTGGACGTTACTGGCGGGAATGCTGCTGTTCTCAGTCACCGGGTTAACCTGGTCACAATGGGCCGGTGGCAACGTCGATAAGCTGCGTGCAGAGATGAACTGGCTGACGCCGCAGGTAAACACCACCCTTTCCGGTGCGCCGGAAATGAGGGATGAACACGCCGAACATCGTGGTCATCACGGGGAAATGACGATGCCTGAAATGCCAGTCAAACTGTCGCTTTTTGACAACGTATTGCAGGTCGCCCGCCAGTCAGGGATTGATGCGAACAACGTTGAGATCCGTCCGGCAAGCAGGGTCGACCAGGCCTGGACGGTGACGGAAATCGATCGCCGCTGGCCAACGCAGGTTGATGCCGTTGCCGTGGATCCCCACTCACTGAAGGTGCTGGACAGCACTCGCTTCGGGGATTTCCCGCTGATGGCTAAACTCACCCGCTGGGGCGTGGATTTCCATATGGGGATCCTGTTTGGTCTGGCAAATCAGCTGCTGCTCATCGCGTTTGGCGTTGCGCTGTGTGTGTTAATTATCTGGGGATACCGGATGTGGTGGATGCGTCGCCCTGCAACGTCAGCCGCGAATCCGGTACAGACGCTCTGCCAAAGCTGGCTGGCATTGCCGCTGTGGGGAAGGGGAATGACGTTCCTGATAAGCCTCCTGCTGGGGCTGGCGTTGCCGGTAATGGGCGTCAGTCTGGCGGTCTTTATTGTGATTGACTGGCTGCGCTGGCGAGCAGGTTCAGGCGTGTCGCTCGCCGGAACAGCCGTTAAATAGCCTTAAGGCGTGCTGATGACTACCGCAACCCGGCGGTTTTCAGCGCGCCCCTGCGCAGTGCGGTTGCTGCTGACAGGGTATTTTTTGCCTAAGCCCCGCGTAGTGAGATTGCTGCGCGGGATGTTCGCGCCCTTCGCCCAGGCATCCGCCACAACATTGGCACGTTTTAACGAAAGCGCTTCGTTGTAGCTCTCTTCGCCATAGTTATCCGTATGGCCATCCATCCTGGCGTGGTTCAGATCGGTTGCCGCCAGGCGTGAGGCCATAGTCTGGATCTGCGTTTCACTTTCCGGGCGCAGCCTGGCGTCATTTTTATCAAACAGGATCTTATCCGACAGGCCCAGAGACCAGTCGCCATTCAGTTCGTTAAAGCCGTAGGATTTCATGGCCGCAATTTGCTCTGGCGTGAATTTTCCTTCAGGGGATGACTGGCATCCGGACATTACCAGTGATGCCAGTATTAACGGCGCAAAGTATCGCTTTAACATATCGTCTTCCTTTCAGGATATTGTTTTCGAACGCTGGTTTTTGACCAGATACATATTGCGATCGGCTTGCTCCAGTAATGCTTCAACGGAGGCATTTTCCCACGCCAGAGCAAAGCCAATGCTGAGGGACATTGATGCTGTGTGCCCGTTATGCAGATCAAACGGACGGATAAATTGCTGCGACAGCGCAGCGCAAATAAATTCGACCTCACGTGCGGTGTGGACGCCGTAAAGGATCATGGCAAATTCATCGCCGCCAAGACGGTAAGACTGATGACGTTTTTCGCCAAACTCGACCATCCTTTTGGCGGCTTCGATCAGTACGCAGTCACCCGCGGCATGACCCCAGGTGTCATTGATAACCTTGAAGTTATCACCGTCCAGGAAGAGCAGGGCAGAATTGGTTTTTGCTGAAGCGTCGTTCATTAATGCCGCAATGTTGTTGCGAAACGCGGCGCGGTTTGCAAGCCCCGTGAGCGGATCGTGCATGGCGGTACGCAACAGTTGAGCGTTTTTCGCCTGTAGCTTGAGCTGCCACTCTTCCATTTCATCCAGCAGGCTGTTGAAGTCTTCACCAAACTGGTGGAACTCTTCAATGCGGCCTTCCGTTACCCGGCGAGAGAAGTTGCGGTTAGTGCGAACGTCATGCACAACGTCAGTGATGTTTTGCATTTCAACAACCATGCCATGATGTAGCGAGCGAGTGATGGTCAATGCGACGGCAGAGGCAAAAAGAATGCAGCCGGTGAGGACCGCAAATGAGAGCCAGATAAAGTGGCTAATCAGGCTGTCTCGCGCGGTCAGACGAATTTCGCCAATCACATTGCCGTTATGTATGATGGGCTGTGCGACAGGAACAGGGAACAACCACCGGTTGACCAGCGCGCCCAGCGTGTCGGTATTATCCGCCGGGTTCCATGACCACCAGGCAAACCGTTTATGATGTGCGTTAAGCACTTCCGCCACGGCGAACTGCCCCTGCTTGCCGAGGGTCGCCAGCGTTTCATTTGCCGCCACGGCATCGTTGAACACCAGAGAGGCTTCAAGGCTGTGGCTCATGGTGGCGCCGGTAAGTTCGAGGTTTTTTTGCGCGTATTGCTTTAATGTCACCACGGAAGCGAAACACAGCAGCAACCATATAAACGTCATCGTTATAATGACGCTTATCATGCTGATTCGTCGCAACGTTCTTTTAAACGTCGGACGCGGTGTTGGTGCGACTTCCTTATTCATGCTTCTTATTCCGTGCGAGCATTAATACATCCGGATTGACTCTTACGCCACTGCGCGCCAGCGCATCCAGATTTACGGAAAACCTGACGAGGTTGTGCTCTATTATCAGACAAAATGCGCTGCCAATAACGCATTCAGGATTTTGTTCTGACATTAATAGCAACGCCTGGCCCTGATATTGATTTATTATTTCCTGTTGTTTTGCCGGCGACTCGCTCCCGAAATAGAGGGCATCACACCTTGCTGCGAGTGCTTCCCGATCGCTATGCACAATGACAGGACTATAGGGCAACGGGTTGTGTTCATCTTCACTGCTGAGCGCCTGTCTGTAATGGGAAGAGGCATAAATACAGAGCTTAGGCTGGCCGGACAGTGCTGGCCATCGGGTGTAGCTCACAATGCCAGAAACAATCGAACGTACTGATTTATCCGTTTCCGTGAACGAGCCTGCCGTTGCAGGGGCTACTAAAATGAACAGTATTAGCACCAGGGGGAGTCGGAGCAAAGCGATCAAGATTGCATTTCTCATCAGAATCCGCCAAACCGCCCCGGAAATAGATGTCCTTAAGAATTGTCGGCAGAATACCATTGTTTATCAAAGCCGTCATTATGTCAGAAATATCCCTGTTTTGACCTAAGCTAAATCTTACAGTGAGCTATATTCAGAGGAATTAAGGCAGGCTCAATTAAGCCTGCTGGAACGCATACTTTCATCCAATCCTTGTTGCCAGGATTCATGCAGTTTTACTGCATTTTCAGTTGCATCGCAGCTGGCAGGAAATGATTTGCCCGCTAATCCCCAGGCGTGAATAAAGCCCTCTTCGCATATTTTTTTCTGTCCGTTAGCGTAGCCACGAAGATATTTCGCTCGATCAACCTGAGGGTCATTAAAACTATCGGCCAGAGCCTGGTTATCTTTAACCGGAACACCATTCATAGCGTCTTCTTTACCGGCCGTGAACCAGTCCGGGCTGGTCCAGTCAGGCTGAAAAGTATAAGGATTGATCTGGCAACCCGACAAAATCAGCGACAACAACATAAAAATAATTGAACGCATGGCTATTCTCCTTTTTGTGAGCATAGCCTGACTTACAGGCGTGCGTGTGTAATTTTAACTTTACGATTTTAGGCCATGACTTTTGCAATTAAAGGGTTGATGTAAAGTAATGTGTACGTATTTTGGATTGAAATCTTTACTTAATGTGATATCGTTGTGTCACCTCTTCGAGGAAAACCACTATCGCAAACGAGTTTGACAGGATCGCAATCATGCAAAAAGACGCGCTGAACAACGTACATATCACTGACGAACAGGTGTTAATCACCCCGGATCAACTGAAGGCGGAATTCCCGCTGAGCGTCGCGCAGGAAGCTCAGATTGAGCACTCGCGCCAGACCATTTCTGACATTATCGCTGGCCGCGATCCGCGCCTGCTGGTGGTATGTGGTCCTTGCTCTATTCACGATCCTGAAACCGCCATTGAGTACGCTCGTCGATTTAAAGCATTAGCGGAGGAGGTCAGCGATAGCCTCTATCTGGTGATGCGCGTCTATTTTGAGAAGCCACGTACGACCGTTGGCTGGAAAGGGTTGATCAACGATCCGCACATGGATGGCTCGTTTGATGTGGAAGCCGGCCTGAAGATTGCGCGTCGCCTGCTGGTAGAGCTGGTCAGCATGGGGCTGCCGCTGGCAACCGAGGCGCTGGATCCGAACAGCCCGCAGTACCTCGGCGATCTGTTTAGCTGGTCTGCGATTGGGGCGCGCACCACCGAGTCACAAACCCACCGCGAGATGGCGTCTGGCCTGTCTATGCCGGTTGGTTTTAAAAACGGTACCGACGGCAGCCTGGCCACGGCGATTAACGCCATGCGCGCCGCCGCCATGCCCCATCGTTTTGTCGGGATCAACCAGGCGGGCCAGGTATGCCTGCTGCAAACGCAGGGCAACCCGGACGGGCATGTGATCCTGCGCGGTGGTAAAGCGCCAAACTACAGCCCGGCGGATGTCGCGCAGTGTGAAAAAGAGATGGAACAGGCGGGACTGCGTCCGGCGCTGATGGTAGATTGCAGTCATGGTAATTCGAATAAAGATTACCGTCGCCAGCCTGCGGTTGCAGAATCTGTGATTGCTCAGATTAAAGATGGCAACCGTTCAATTATCGGCCTGATGATTGAAAGTAATATTCATGAAGGCAATCAGTCATCGGAACAGCCGCGTAGCGCGATGAAGCCCGGCGTCTCGGTCACCGATGCCTGCATTAGCTGGGAAACCACCGATGCGCTGCTGCGTGAGATCCACAAAGATTTGAACGGCCAGCTGGCGACGCGTCTGGCATAAGAGGGTAGTTATGGTTGCTGAATTGACCGCATTACGCGATCAAATTGATGAAGTGGATAAGGCGTTGCTGGATCTTCTGGCGCGCCGCATGGCACTGGTTGCTGAGGTCGGCGAGGTTAAAAGTAAATACGGACTGCCGATTTACGTTCCGGAGCGTGAGGCCTCTATGCTCGCCTCCCGCCGTAAAGAGGCGCAGGCCCTGGGCGTATCACCTGATTTGATTGAGGACGTCCTGCGTCGCGTGATGCGGGAGTCCTATTCCAGCGAAAACGACAAGGGCTTCAAAACCCTCTGTCCGTCGCTGCGCCCGGTGGTTATCGTCGGTGGTGGCGGGCAGATGGGGCGTCTGTTTGAGAAAATGCTGACGCTTTCTGGCTATCAGGTGCGTATTCTGGAGAAAGAGGACTGGTCGCACGCGCCGGAGCTGATGAAAGACGCCGGAATGGTTATCGTCAGCGTGCCGATCCATGTGACGGAGCAAATAATCGCGAAACTTCCTCCGCTGCCGGAAGATTGCATACTGGTGGACCTGGCCTCCGTTAAAAATGGTCCGCTACAGGCAATGCTGGCGGCGCACACTGGCCCCGTGCTTGGGTTACACCCGATGTTTGGCCCGGACAGCGGAAGCCTGGCGAAGCAGGTAGTGGTTTACTGTGACGGACGGCAGCCGGAAGCCTACCAGTGGTTCCTGGAACAGATCCAGGTCTGGGGAGCACGTTTGCACCGCATTAGCGCGGTAGAGCATGACCAGAACATGGCGTTTATTCAGGCGCTGCGCCACTTTGCAACCTTCGCCTATGGGCTGCACCTGGCGGAAGAGAACGTTCAGCTTGAACAATTGCTGGCGCTTTCCTCGCCAATCTATCGTCTGGAGCTGGCGATGGTCGGGCGACTGTTTGCCCAGGATCCGCAGCTTTACGCCGACATCATTATGTCGTCTGAAAATAATCTGGCGCTGATCAAGCGCTATTATCAGCGTTTTGGCGAAGCGATCACCTTGCTGGAACACGGCGATAAACAAGCCTTTATCGACAGTTTCCGTAAAGTGGAGCACTGGTTCGGTGATTACGCCACGCGATTCCAGAGTGAAAGCCGCACGCTGTTGCGCCAGGCAAATGACAGTCGCCAGTAATGCGATGATGTATATACTGAAAGCCAGCATTGCTGGCTTTTTTCATTTTGGGGAACTGTCATGGCTGAACCGCAGCTGCTGTTGAACTATACCGGGCATCTGCCCGAATGCCCGACGTGGAGTGCAGAAGAGAAGGCGCTCTACTGGGCGGATATCCTGGAAGGGGAGATCCATCGGTACCATCTGCCCACCGCAGAGCTCTCGGTGCTCTCATTCCATGAAGAAGTTGGGTGTTTTGCCCTGCGTGAACGCGGCGGATTTATCGTCGCGATGCGAAACGCCATCTGGCTGACCGATAAGCACGGCCTGCTACAGCGTAAAGTTTGCGATAACCCATCCAACCCGCAGCTTGCACGCTTTAACGATGGCGGTACCGATCATCAGGGACGGTTTTATGCGGGCACCTTCTGGGGGCCGGGAGATTATAACGGCGCCATGCTGATGCGTATCGACAACGACCTGACGCCGAAAGTGATCCAGTGCGATATTCACGGGCATAACGGTTTAGCGTTTAGTCCTGACAAACGATGGATGTTTACTTCTGATACGCCGAACGGTGTGATCTACCGTACGCCGCTTGATGAGCAGGGGGAACCCGGTAAGCGCGAAGAGTTTCGCCGGTTTAGCGAGGGAGAAGGTATACCCGATGGAGCGGCAATGGATGAGGAAGGCTGCTACTGGAGCGCACTGTTTGACGGCTGGCGTATCGCACGGTTTTCACCGCAAGGCGAACAGCTGGAAGAGTATCGGCTGCCGGTACGCTGCCCGACAATGGTCTGCTTTGGCGGCGACGATATGAAAACGCTGTTTATCACCACCACGCGGGAAAATATGGAGGCGGAGGAGCTGGCGAAATATCCGCTTTCCGGTGCCATCTTCACCCTGCCTGTAAATGTGGCAGGGATGAAGAAAAGCCGCTTTATCGAACGTTAAGCCGGATCGACCGGGACCACGTTTTCGCTCGGATAGCAGCCCAGCACTTTCATGGAGCGTGTGATCTCGCCCAGTTCGCGCAGGGCTTTCTGCATGGACGCAGACTCCAGGTTGGCCTGAACGTCGAGATAAAACATTTCTTCCCACGGGTTGCCATGTATTGGGCGGGATTCCAGCTTCGTCATGATCAGGTTGTGATTACGCAGCACCAGCAGCGCTTCAACCAGCGCACCCGCCTGCTGGCCGGTCGCCATCAGCAGGGTGGTTTTCGCCGGGACCTGGTCCGACACGTTGATGGCCTTGCGGGCCAGAACCACGAAACGGGTGATATTCTGCGTCTGGTTGGCCAGATTGCGTTCCAGCACCTGTAAGCCATACAGCGCGCCGCCCGCTTCGCTACCGAGAGCCGCGACGGCAGAAGAGTTTGCCTGCGCCACTTTTTCCATCGCCGCCGAGGTGCTTTCGGTGTATTCAATTTTCCAGTGCGGATAACGGTTCAGGAACTGGCTGCACTGCTGGAACGGCTGCGGGTGGCTGTACACCGTTTCGATCTGACTCAGATCGGTTGAGCCAGAGACCAGCACGCAGTGATCGATAGGGATAGTCAACTCGCCGACTAACGACAGGCTGGTGTGCTGGAGCAGATCGTAAACATCGTTGATGGCGCCGGAACTGGTGTTCTCAATAGGCACTACGGCGTAATCTGCCTGGCCGGTTTCGACCTGGTTGAAGATGTCTGCAAATTTCGCGCAGCCGCTCTCAATAAACTCTTCGAAATGGCGGGCTGCGTACTGGCGAGCTGCCAGGTGAGAATAGGACCCTTTCGGGCCGAGGAAAGCGATACGAGCAGAGTGCGGGTTGGTTTTGTTCAGATGCTGCTGGAGCAGGGCTTGTTGCGTCAGAACGGAGTCTTCGATGATGAGCTGGAACAGGCGGGTGATGTAGTGCGCATCCAGATGATGCGCTTTGCCGAGTTGAATCAACCGTTCCAGTAAATCACGTTCGCGATCGATATCGCGCACCGGCCGATGGGACTCGAGCTTGGCTTTGCCCACTTCAACGGCGAGCGCCCGGCGTTCTGCCAGCAGGGCCAGTAATTTTTCGTCGAGTGCACTGATTTTTACGCGTAAATCCAGGAGCGGGTTTTCCGGTGTCATAGTGTTGTCTGTCTCATTTTATCGTTATCAATAAAAAAGGCCTCCCGGTGTGGGAGGCCTTGTTGTTCGTCTTCGCATTCTTTATCACACGACGAAACGCCTCCCGGTCAGGGGAAGGTAAAAAAGAATGCGAAGAAAAACGGCGTCTGTTTCATAAGGTCATCCTGAAATTGATAGGGTTAAAGTACCTGCACTGTTTTGATCCTGTCAATAAAAAACGCGCCCGAAGGCGCGTTGTCGGTACACTCAATTTTAGAGGATTACTCTTCTTCAACTTCTTCCGCGAAGCTGGCGTCTTTCACCGAGGTTGCGGCGCGACGTGCTTCACCTTTGTGTTGCACTTTATTGAGCTGCCGTTCCAGCTTGTTGATCAAATCGTTAATTGCAGTGTACATATCCTCGTGTTTTGCGCTGGCGACCAGATGGCCGTTTGGAGTATTGATAGTTGCATCAGCGATGAAACCCTGCGGCTCCTTGGACAGGATGATATGTGGATTAATCAAATGTGTTTGCCATTTATCCAGTTTGGCGAGACGGTCTGCGACGTGCTGGCGGATTGCCGGAGTAATTTCCATTTGTTTACTGGTAATGTTCATTGTCATAAATTTTACCTCTTGTCTTTCCGTCTTGGTGATTCCAGCATACCCGACCTAATGTCAAAATGTGTGATTTGGATCACGTTATTTTGTCGGTTTTTGTCAGGGAATCTTTTTTGTGAGGCAGGGCAGGAAGAGGTGAGATTTACCTTGTCGAAGCCAACAATTGCGGTCATAGTTGAATGGATGTGTTGAAGCTAAACCGCTTCAGCGTAAGTCTGAAAGAATAAAAAAACGGCAGCCCGCGGGCTGCCGTTATGCATTGTAGCGGTATCAGGTGTTGCTGCTGTTCGCGGCGATGATTTTCGCCACTTTGTCAGCCTGAGCCGTCATCTGCATCTGGCGATACGCATTCTCCATCAGCTTCAGGCCATCACGCGTGGCCTGCGTATCCGGATAATCACGCAGCATGCCTTCTACACGGTTAACCACGGCAACCCATGCGCCACGGCGGGTGTAGTATTCCGCAACGGAGTACTCATATTTCGCCAGACGATCTTTCAGGAACACCAGACGCTTAGTGGCATCGGTAATGTACTGGCTGTTCGGGTAGCTACGCACCAGCTTGGAGAAGTCATTGAAAGCATCACGCGCATGTTGCGGGTCACGGTCGGAACGATCCACCCCGAAGAAGCCCTGCAATGCACTGTCATCCAGCGCCATGTTAGTCAGGCCGCGCATGTACATCACGTAATCGATGTTAGGATGGGTAGGGTTCAGACGCATGAAACGATCGATCGTTGCCTGAGCCAGCGGCAGATCGGCATTTTTGTAGTAGGCGTAGATAAGATCTAACTGTACCTGCTGCGAATACGGGCCAAACGGATAGCGATTATCCAACGCTTCCAGTTGCGTTATCGCCTGTTTCCAGTTACCGTCCTGCAACTTTTGTTGTGCAGTCGCATAGATTTCATTCGGCGGATTGTCAGGGACCTGTTCATTCGAACCGGAGCAGCCCACCAAAGCCAGGCTCAACGTGGCCGCTGCCACCAGATATTTCATGCGCGTCATGACGTTTTGACTTTCCTCAAATGTTTGTCCGGGAGAAACTCAGTTCCTGCTCCCGATTAAGACCAGCTACAATAGCACACTATATTAAACGGCAAAGCCGTAAAACCCAACGTTAAACGAAGAAGCAGTTTATGGCACAACGAGTAGAACTCACCGCAACAGTCTCCGAAAATCAGCTCGGTCAACGCTTAGATCAGGCTTTGGCCGAATTGTTCCCTGATTATTCGCGTTCACGCATAAAAGAATGGATCCTTGACCAGCGCGTGCTGGTAAACGGCAAGATCTGGGACAAACCAAAAGAGAAAGTGTTTGGTGGGGAAGCTGTCGCCATCAATGCTGAAATCGAAGAGGAAGTCCGCTTCGAGCCGCAGGATATCCCGCTGGATATCGTCTACGAAGATGACGATATTCTGGTCATCAACAAGCCGCGCGACTTTGTTGTTCATCCGGGCGCGGGCAATCCTGACGGTACGGTACTTAACGCTCTCCTTCATTATTATCCGCCGATTGCCGACGTACCGCGTGCCGGTATCGTTCACCGTCTGGATAAAGACACCACGGGTCTGATGGTGGTGGCGAAGACGGTCCCAGCTCAGACTCGCCTGGTGGAATCTTTGCAATTGCGCGAAATTACCCGTGAGTATGAAGCGGTGGCGATTGGTCATATGACCTCTGGCGGCACGGTGGAAGAGCCTATCAGCCGTCACCCAACCAAGCGTACGCATATGTCCGTACACCCGATGGGTAAACCGGCGGTAACCCACTACCGCATCATGGAACATTTCCGTATTCATACGCGCCTGCGTCTGCGCCTGGAAACCGGGCGTACTCATCAGATCCGCGTGCACATGGCGCATATTACCCATCCGCTGGTGGGTGACCCGGTTTACGGCGGTCGTCCGCGTCCACCAAAGGGCGCATCGGATGAATTCATCTCCGTGCTGCGTAAATTCGATCGCCAGGCGCTGCATGCGACGATGCTGCGTCTTTATCACCCAATTACTGGAATTCAGATGGAATGGCATGCGCCGATCCCACAGGATATGGTGGAACTTATCGACGCGATGCGCGCAGATTTCGAAGAACATAAGGATCACGTGGACTGGTTATGACCAAACTGATTGTCCCGGCGTGGCCACTTCCTGAAGGCGTGGCCGCCTGTAGTTCAACCCGTATCGGTGGCGTGAGCCAGGGCGCGTGGGAGTCTCTGAACCTCGGTGCGCACTGTGGCGATAACCTGGAGCACGTTGAAGAGAACCGTAAACGCCTCTTTGCTGCGGGAAACCTTCCTTCAAAACCGGTCTGGCTTGAGCAGGTGCACGGTAAAGCGGTGCTGAAGCTGACGGGGGAGCCCTATGCGTCTAAGCGCGCCGATGCTTCGTACAGCAATACGCCGGGAACGGTTTGCGCGGTGATGACTGCTGATTGCCTGCCGGTGTTGTTCTGCAATAAGGCAGGAACTGAAGTGGCTGCTGCCCACGCCGGATGGCGAGGCCTGTGCGAAGGCGTGCTGGAAGAGACCGTTGCCTGCTTCCATGACGATTCTGCAAATCTCATCGCCTGGCTTGGCCCGGCGATTGGCCCGCAGACGTTTGAGGTCGGGCCCGAAGTGCGCGATGCCTTTATGGAAAAAGATCCGCAAGCGGTCGAAGCGTTTGTGGCTTCCGGAGATAAATATCTGGCCGATATTTATCAGCTTGCCCGCCAGCGCCTGAATAACGTCGGCGTGACCCAAATCTTCGGCGGAGATCGCTGTACCTTCACCGAAAAGGGTGATTTTTTCTCCTATCGCCGCGACAAGACGACAGGTCGTATGGCAAGTTTCATTTGGCTGATATAACCTAAAGAATCAAGACGATCCGGTACGCGCCGTTTTCTTTTCACATAATTCAGGTTATTAACCTTGAATAATTGAGGGATGACCTCATTTAATCTCCAGTAGCAAATTTGACCTGTTATGGGAGGAGTTATGCGTCTGGATCGTCTTACTAATAAATTCCAGCTTGCTCTCGCCGATGCCCAGTCCCTCGCACTGGGGCACGACAACCAATTTATCGAACCTCTTCATTTAATGAGCGCCTTGCTGAATCAGGAAGGGGGATCGGTACGTCCTTTATTAACGTCCGCTGGCATTAATGCCGGCCAGTTACGCACCGCCATCGATCAGGCGCTGAGCCGTTTACCGCAGGTAGAAGGTACCGGCGGCGACGTGCAGCCGTCGCAGGATCTGGTGCGCGTGCTGAACCTTTGCGACAAGCTGGCGCAAAAACGTGGGGACAACTTTATTTCGTCAGAGCTGTTTGTTCTGGCGGCGCTTGAATCACGCGGTACCTTAACCGACCTGCTGAAATCCGCCGGTGCAACCACCGCTAATGTGACCCAGGCGATTGAGAAAATGCGCGGAGGTGAAAGCGTGAACGACCAGGGAGCCGAAGACCAACGTCAGGCTTTGAAGAAATTTACGGTCGACCTGACCGAACGTGCCGAGCAGGGCAAACTTGACCCGGTAATCGGCCGTGACGAAGAAATTCGTCGGACTATCCAGGTACTGCAACGTCGTACCAAAAACAACCCGGTGCTGATTGGTGAGCCTGGCGTCGGTAAAACCGCCATCGTTGAAGGGCTGGCGCAGCGTATCGTTAATGGCGAAGTGCCCGAAGGGCTGAAAGGCCGTCGCGTACTGGCGCTGGATATGGGCGCGCTGGTGGCCGGGGCGAAATACCGCGGTGAATTTGAAGAGCGTCTGAAAGGCGTGCTGAACGATCTGGCGAAACAGGAAGGTAACGTCATCCTGTTTATCGACGAACTGCACACCATGGTGGGGGCGGGTAAAGCTGACGGCGCAATGGATGCCGGGAACATGCTGAAACCTGCGCTGGCGCGTGGTGAACTTCACTGCGTCGGCGCCACTACGCTGGACGAGTATCGTCAGTACATTGAAAAAGATGCCGCGCTGGAGCGTCGCTTCCAGAAGGTGTTTGTCGCTGAACCAAGCGTAGAAGATACCATCGCCATTTTGCGAGGACTGAAAGAGCGTTATGAGCTGCACCATCACGTGCAGATCACTGACCCGGCCATCGTTGCGGCGGCGACGCTTTCGCATCGTTACATTGCCGACCGTCAGTTGCCGGATAAAGCCATCGACCTTATCGATGAAGCGGCGTCCAGCATCCGTATGCAGATTGACTCGAAACCGGAAGAGCTGGACCGACTCGATCGCCGCATTATCCAGCTCAAGCTGGAACAGCAGGCGCTGAACAAAGAGTCTGACGAAGCGAGTAAGAAACGCCTCGATATGCTTAACGAAGAACTGGACGAGAAAGAGCGTCAGTATTCTGAGCTGGAAGAAGAGTGGAAAGCTGAGAAAGCCTCACTCTCTGGCACCCAGACAATCAAGGCGGAGCTGGAGCAGGCGAAAATTGCCATTGAGCAGGCCCGTCGCGTAGGAGATCTGGCGCGGATGTCCGAGCTACAGTACGGCAAGATCCCTGAGCTGGAAAAACAGCTTGAGATCGCCACGCAGTCGGAAGGCAAAACCATGCGTCTGTTGCGTAATAAAGTGACGGATGCCGAGATTGCCGAAGTGCTGGCGCGCTGGACGGGTATTCCTGTGGCTCGCATGATGGAAAGCGAACGTGAGAAACTGCTGCGTATGGAGCAGGATCTGCATCAGCGCGTCATTGGACAGAACGAAGCGGTCGAAGCGGTATCTAACGCCATTCGTCGTAGCCGTGCGGGGCTGTCCGATCCGAATCGTCCAATCGGCTCGTTCCTTTTCCTGGGGCCAACCGGTGTCGGTAAAACTGAGCTGTGTAAAGCGCTGGCTAACTTTATGTTCGACAGCGATGACGCGATGGTGCGTATCGATATGTCCGAGTTTATGGAGAAACACTCCGTCTCGCGTCTGGTCGGTGCGCCTCCGGGATATGTCGGTTATGAAGAGGGCGGTTACCTGACGGAAGCGGTTCGTCGTCGTCCTTATTCCGTCATCCTGCTGGATGAAGTGGAAAAGGCTCATCCTGACGTGTTTAACATTCTGTTGCAGGTGCTGGATGATGGGCGTCTGACGGACGGGCAGGGAAGAACGGTCGACTTCCGTAACACGGTGGTGATCATGACCTCGAACCTGGGTTCCGATTTGATTCAGGAACGCTTCGGTGAGCTGGATTACAGCCATATGAAAGATCTTGTGCTGGGTGTGGTCAGCCAAAACTTCCGTCCGGAGTTCATCAACCGTATTGATGAAGTGGTCGTGTTCCATCCGCTGGGCGAGAAACACATCGCGTCGATTGCGCAGATCCAGTTGCAGCGTCTGTACAAACGTCTGGAAGAGCGTGGGTATGAAATCCACATTTCCGACGATGCGCTGAAACTGCTGAGCGAGAATGGTTACGATCCTGTTTATGGTGCGCGTCCGTTAAAACGTGCTATCCAGCAGCAGATCGAAAACCCGCTGGCACAGCAAATCCTCTCTGGGGAGCTGGTTCCGGGCAAAGTTATTCGTCTGGAAGCCAACGACGATCGCATTGTGGCAGTGCAGTAAGTCACAAAACGCAAAAACGGGCCGCTTGCGGCTCGTTTTTGTTTAAAAACCAGGCGAAAATTGAGGTCTGGGATGTGATTTGCCTGGAAAATGAGCGGTCAGTAAATAATTTTCACTTTATCCTTGCAGGTTCGGAATTACTCCCTATAATGCGCCTCCACTGACACGGAACAACGGCACGCAAGCCGCCGGGTCAGCAGAGAAAAGCAAAACAAACGCTTGACTCTGAAGCGGGAAAGCGTAATATGCACACCCCGCGCCGCAGCGAAAACGAAGCGGCACTGCTCTTTAACAATTTATCAGACAATCTGTGTGGGCACTCAAAGTGACATGGATTCTTAATGTCTTCGGACAATAAATGAATACCAAGTCTCTGAGTGAACATACGTAATTCATTACGAAGTTTAATTCACGAGCATCAAACTTAAATTGAAGAGTTTGATCATGGCTCAGATTGAACGCTGGCGGCAGGCCTAACACATGCAAGTCGAACGGTAACAGGAAGCAGCTTGCTGCTTC